>NZ_LT629960.1:1398588-2097882 GCF_900104605.1 Tidjanibacter massiliensis
ACGACTCAAAAAGATGCAGGAAAAGGGTACGCTCCGCCAATACGTCGAAGCGAACCTCTACCGCCCGGACGACAAATAACCCGGCACTCGCCGCATCCGACGGTACCGGATACGTAACGGAGTTCCGGCCCGGCACCGAAGCGGACGATAAAAGGCGGCACCCCTGTATGGGGTGCCGCCTTCCTTTTCAAGTTCTTCCGGGCCAGGGCGATTCGGGAACGTCCGCGAAAACGGGGACAACCGCTCCGGCGACGCACCTTCGCGGGTCATCGGACCCTACCGGCCTCGCCGGAACCCGTTACAGCGCCTGTATCGAGGTGACCTCCACCCCGGGGGCTATCTTACCCACAAGGCCCTGAAGTACCTTGCCGGGACCGAGTTCGGTGAAAGAAGCGGCACCGTCGGCCACCATGTTGCGCACGATTTGCGTCCAGCGCACCGGCGCGGTGAGCTGTGCGATGAGGTTCGCCTTGATTTCAGCCGGGTCGGTATGCGGCAGCGCATCCACATTCTGGTAAACGGGACAGGACGGAGCCACGATAACCGCCTCCTCGATGGCACGGCTGAGCTCCTCGCGGGCCGGCTCCATGAGCGGCGAATGGAACGCACCGCCCACGGCGAGTTTCATCGCCCGTTTCGCACCCGCGGCCTTGAGCGCCTCGCACGCCCGCTCCACACTCTCGTTGGAACCCGATATGACGAGCTGGCCGGGGCAGTTGTAGTTGGCCGGCACCACCACGCCCTCGGTTTCTGCGCATATCCGCTCTACCGTCTCGTCGGGCAGGGCAAGCACGGCAGCCATGGTCGAAGGATTGATTTCACAGGCACGCTGCATGGCGAGCGCACGTTTGGAGACCAGCTTCAGCCCCTCCTCGAAGCTGAGCGCACCGGTAGCCACCAGCGCACTGAATTCGCCGAGCGAATGTCCCGCAGCCATGTCGGGCACGAACGCCGCACCGAGGCTCTTGGCCAGAATGACCGAATGGAGGAAAATGGCCGGCTGCGTCACCCGCGTCTGTTTCAGCTCCTCGTCCGTACCGGCGAACATGATGTCCGTAATGCGGAAACCGAGTATCTCGTTGGCTCGCTCGAACAGCTCCTTCGCCTCGGGAATGTTGTCGTAAAGGTCTTTACCCATGCCCACGAACTGGGCCCCCTGTCCGGGGAAAACGAATGCCTTTTTCATTGCATATTGTGTGTTAGATTGATAACAGCGTTACGGGACAAAAATAGTCAAAATAATCCATACCGCTGCACATCGTCCGCTGCTGCCGGGCAACAAACAGCATAACAGCATCTTAACAAAAACAAAAAGAAGACGATTAGGAATTGAGGCGAATTTTTGCTAAAATTGCAAGCTGATTCCATAATTTACATGTATTCTTCCCCGACAGGAGGCCAAACCTTCGCAACATGCTGACAGCCATCGTATCCATCCTATACTACCTCGTCCTGCTGGCGTGGTCGCTCGCCTACTTCGTCTTCATGCTCCTGCTTTTCGCGCTCACCGTGGCGTTCGACCGGGAACGGAAGGCGCTCCATGCGGCGTCGCGTTTCTGGGCACGGAGCATTTTCTTCCTGAACCCGCTCTGGCGGCTCCGCGTGGAAGGAAGGGAACACATCGACCCGAAAGGCGCCTACGTGGTGACGGTCAATCACCAATCCATGGTGGACATCCCGCTGATGTACGTGCTGCCGAAGATTAACTTTAAATGGGTGGCCAAAAGCGGCGTCTACAAATGGCCGCTGTTCGGGGTGGTGCTGTGGCTGCACGGCGACATCACGGTGGACGACAGGGGCTCGGTACGCAAGACGCTCGGATTCATGTCCAAAGGACTCGAACACCTGCACCGCGGCACCTCGGTCATCATCTTCCCGGAGGGCTCGCGCAGCCGCGACGGGGAGGTGCACAACTTCAAGGAGGGTGCTTTCCTGCTCGCGCGGGAGGCGGGAGTTCCCATCCTGCCGTGTGTCATCGACGGAGCCAAAACGTTCATCAAGGGATGGCGGGTACGGTGCAACACCTTCACCGTGCGCATCACCCCGCCCGTACCCGCCGGAAAGGTGGCGGAGACCCCCGTCCGGGAGGTACTCGCCGAAGTACGGGAACGGACCGTCAGCGAACTGGCCGCCATCCGCGGCCGGGAGAAGAAAACCGAAAAGGAGCGATAACCATTCATGGCAGAGAACCGGAATACCAACGCATCGACTTACAACGACGACAGCATCCAGACGCTGGCATGGAACGAACACATCCGGCAGCGACCGGGCATGTACGTGGGCCGCTTCGGCGACGGCAGCCAGTCCGACGACGGCATGTACGTGCTCATCAAGGAGGTGATGGACAACTCCATCGACGAATACATGATGGGGCACGGCAAAACCATCGAGGTGACCATCGAGGGACGCCGCGTCACCATCCGCGATTACGGACGCGGCATACCGCTCAACAAACTCGCCGATGCGGTATCGAAGATGAACACCGGCGGCAAGTTCGAGGACAGCACCACGTTCCGCAAGTCGGTCGGACTGAACGGCGTCGGCGTAAAGGCGGTGAACGCCCTCTCCAGCGAATTCACCGTCCGCAGCGTGCGCGACGGCCAGGCCCGCACGGTCAGCTTCTCGCGCGGCTACGAGCTCTCGGACCGCTGGGAGGAGGGGGTGCAGGAAAAAAACGGTCTGTGGGTGAGCTTCGTCCCCGACGACGACGAAAAGATATTCGGCAACTACGCCTACAACTACGAGTTCGTGGAACCCATGTTCCGCCGCTATACCTATCTCAATCCGGGGCTGACGGTGAAGTTCAACGGCAAGGCCTTTCTTTCGAAGAACGGTCTGCTCGACCTGCTCAACGACAACCTTTCCGAGGAGCCGCTCTACCCGCCCATCCACCTGACGGGCGAGGACATCGAGGTAGTCATCACCCACGGCAGCGGCTACGGCGAAACCTACTACTCGTTCGTGAACGGCCAGTACACCACACTGGGAGGCACTCACCAGGCGGCTTTCCGGGAGGCGGTGGCGAAAACCGTCAAGGAGTTCTACAAGAAAGACTACGACCCGGCCGACGTGCGCACCTCCATCATCGCGGCGCTCAGCATCAAGGTCGAAAATCCCATGTTCGAGAACCAGCCCAAGACCAAGTTCGGCTCGAAGGACGTGGCCGAGGGAGGCCCATCGGTGCGCAATTTCATCATGGATTTCGTCAAGGAGCGGCTGGACGACTACCTGCACATGCACCCCGAGACGGCCGATGCGCTGGGCAAGAAGGTGGCCTCCAACGAGAAGGAACGCAAGGCCATATCGGGCGTCCAGAAGAAGGCGCGCGAAATGGCCAAGAAGGTGAGCCTCAACAACAAGAAACTGCGCGACTGCAAGATACACCTGAGCGACGAAAAGAACGACCGCCGGTTCGACACCATGATTTTCATTACGGAAGGCAACTCGGCGAGCGGTTCCATCACCGCCAGCCGTGACGTACAGACGCAGGCGGTCTTCTCGCTCCGCGGCAAGCCCCTCAACAGCTTCGGACTGACCAAGCGGGTGGTCTACGAGAACGAGGAGTTCAACCTGCTCCAGGCGGCGCTCAACATCGAGGAGGACATCGGCAACCTGCGATACAACAAGGTCATCATCGCCACCGATGCCGACGTGGACGGCATGCACATCCGGATGCTCATCATGACCTTTTTCCTGCAGTTCTTTCCGGACGTGATACGCAACAACCACCTTTTCGTGCTGCAAACCCCGCTGTTCCGGGTGCGCAACAAGAAGGAGACAATCTACTGCTACAACGAAGAGGAGCGGCAGCGGGCGGTGAACCGGCTCGGCCCGAACCCCGAAATCACGCGATTTAAGGGACTCGGCGAAATATCCGCCGACGAATTCAAGGAGTTCATCGGCGAGAACATGCGGCTGGAACAGGTGCGGCTGACGAAAGAGGACCCGATACACGACATGCTCGAGTTCTACATGGGCAAGAACACCTCGGACCGGCAGGAGTTCATCATCAACAACCTGCGCATAGAGGCCGACTACATCGACGAGCTGATATAATCCGCACGAAGGGCGGAAAGAGAGGGCTGCCGGCAGCCGAATTGCGAAAAAAATGCCGGCGAACCTTTTCCGGCACGGTTTTTACTTGTTATTGCGAAGAGCGGCACCGATGCCGCGACTTACGGACAACTTTAAAAACCACGGTTATGAACGGAAAAGAACTGGACAGGAAGTACAAAGGCGACTTCCCCAACGAATGTGTAGCGGAAAAGGCGGATACGGAACGCCTGATGAACGAAACAGGGCCGCTGGACGGGACAAAAGAGGCGACGGAGGATTTCCGCCGGGACGAGAACGGGCTCTCCGACATGGAGAATCCCAACAAGACGGGCTCCCCGGACATCTCCCGGAAGCGATAACATCCCTCCTTCGCCCGCGGAAACATAACGAAAGCCTGCGGCGGTCCGGCTGCCGCAGGCCAACCAAGATACGATGAGCGAAGAGAGAAGGAACAAGGAACGGGCGGCAACGGACCCGGAAGAGGAAGGAACGGCGGCGGCCGGCAGTACGGACGATACGGACGAAGAGGGCAACGCCGCAGGTTTCGGAGAAGAGACCGACGGAACGGATGCCGGCGACGACGGAATGACGGACGCGGACGATACGGACGCCGTGCCGGAGAGCCGAGGCCGGATGTCCGAAAAATACGTGCGCCTCACGGAAACGGGTACGGCCCGCTACCGTCTGACGGGCATGTACAAGGACTGGTTTCTGGACTATGCGTCGTACGTGATACTGGAACGGGCCGTACCCCATGTGGAGGACGGCCTCAAACCTGTACACCGGCGCATTCTGCATGCCATGCGCAAAATCGACGACGGACGCTACAACAAGGTGGCGAACATCATCGGCCAGACGATGCAGTACCACCCCCACGGCGACGCCTCCATCGGCGACGCCCTCGTGCAGCTCGGCCAGAAGGAGTTGCTCATCGACACGCAGGGCAACTGGGGCAACATCCTCACGGGCGACATGGCCGCCGCGCCGCGTTACATCGAGGCCCGGCTCAGCAAGTTCGCCCTCGACGTGGTGTTTAATCCCAAGACCACGGAGTGGATGCTCTCCTATGACGGCCGCAACCAGGAACCCGTCACGCTGCCCGTGAAGTTCCCGCTGCTGTTGGCGCAGGGGGTAGAGGGTATCGCGGTGGGCCTCGCCTCGAAAATCCTGCCGCACAACTTCAACGAACTCATCGACGCCTCCGTAGCCTGTCTGCGGGGCGAACCGTTCACGCTCTATCCCGACTTCCAGACGGGGGGCCTCATCGACGTGTCGCGCTACAACGACGGACTGCGCGGCGGCGTAGTGAAGGTGCGCGCACGCATCTCCAAAATCGACAAGCGCACGCTCGCCATTACCGAAATCCCCTACGGCACCACAACCGAGTCCATCAAGGAGTCCATCATCAAGGCCAACGAAAAGGGAAAAATCAAGATACGGAAAGTGGACGACAACACCGCCGAAAAGGTGGAAATCATCGTCCACGTAAGCGCCGACGAATCGGCCGACAAGACCATCGACGCGCTCTATGCCTTCACCGACTGCGAAGTCTCCATATCGCCCAACTCGTGCGTCATCTCCGACGAGAAGCCGCACTTCATCGGCGTCAGCGAAATCCTGCGCCGGAGCGCCGAACGCACCAAACATCTGCTGGGCACCGAGCTGCGCATCCGCCTCGGGGAGCTCGACGAGGAGTGGCACATGGCCTCCCTCGAACGCATCTTCATCGAGAACAAAATCTACCAGGCTATCGAAGGCAAGAAATCGCGCGAAGAGGCTTACGAGGCGGTGGACGAACGGCTCGCACCTTTCAAGAAACTGCTGCGCCGCGAAGTGACGCACGAGGACGTGGTAAAGCTTACCGAGCTGCGGTTCATCCGCATCTCGAAATACGACTCCGCCAAGGCCGACAACCAGATAAAGGGCATCGAGGAGGAGACGGAGCGTGTCCGCCACGACCTCGAACACCTGACCGACTACGCCGTCGCCTGGTACGGCCGGATAAAGGAGAAGTACGGCAAGGGACGCGAACGGCGCACCGAACTGCGGGAGTTCGACAGCATCGAGGCGGCGAAAGTGGTCGTCGCCAACGCCAAACTCTACGTGGACCGCGAAGGGGGCTTTTTCGGCATCGGCAACGCCATGAAGAAGGACGAATACGTCTGCGACTGTTCCGACATCGACGAGGTAATCGTCTTCACCCAGGCAGGCAACTATCTGGTGACGAAGGTGAGCGACAAGGCCTTCTATGCCCCCGGCATCCAGTACATCGGGGTCTTCAAGCGCAACGACGAACGGACGATTTACAACGTCCTCTACCGCGACGGCGAGAAGGGCCCCATCATGATGAAGCGCTGCGCCATCAAGGGCGTCACGCGCGACCGCGAATACGCCATCACCAAAGGCACGCCCGGCAGCCGCATCCTCTACATGAGCGTGAATCCCAACGGAGAGGCCGAGGTACTCAAAATCATGTTCAAACAGCGTACACGACTGAAAAAGGCCATCGTGGACCTCGACTTCAGCAAGCTCGCCATCAAGGGGCGCAGCTCGCAGGGCAATCTCTTCTCACGCTACGCCATCCACAAGATACAGGTGAAAGAGCGAGGCGCCTCCACCCTCGCCGGACAGAACATCTGGTTCGACGAGGACGTGATGCGGCTCAATACCGACGGCCGCGGACGCCTGCTGGGCGAGTTCCAGGGCGACGACAAAATCATCGTCTTCACGTCCAAAGGCCAGTATTATACCACCGGATACGACACCGGCCACCACTTCCCGGAAGATACCATCCGGGTGGAGAAGTACGCACCCGACCGGATATACAGCGTCGCATACTACGACGCCGACAGCCGTTACTATTACCTGAAGCGTTTCGCTGCCGAAGCGAGCGACAACCGTATGCAGTCCTTCATCGACGACTCCAACCCCCGCTCGCGGATGACAGCCCTGTCGGCCGACCGCTATCCGCAGCTGGAAATCACCTACGGCGGCGCCCACCGTACGCGTCCCGCCGACCTGGTGGACGTGGAGCAGTTCATCGGCGTCAAGAGCCACCGGGCGAAGGGAAAACGGCTCACCACCTACGACGTGGCGTCGCTCCGCTTTACCGAACCGCTCCGACCCGACCCCGACGAGACATCCGCAGGCAACGGGAACGGAGAGGCAGATGGCACAGCGAATGACCTGCCGGACACGCCGGCCCCATCGCCGGAAAGCGGTGACCAGAAAAACGATGCATCCCAAAACGGGGAGCAGCCGGAGGTTCCAGATGCCGCAGGCCGGACGACGGAGCCGACGACCCCCGACCCCGACGGCGATGACGGGGAACAGGATGCCCTGCAGAACGGCAACCGGAGTATCCGCCGCACCACCGTAACGGCGGTCGACGACGACCTCATCATCGAACGGCCGGAGGAGGAGGACGAAACCCGCAACCCCGACATCCAACAGCTTGACCTTTTCTGACCGAAGCACACCATACGATGACCATTTATCTCACAGGCTTCATGGGATGCGGCAAAAGCTCGACGGGCCGGCGCGTGGCACGGGCCCTCGGATACACTTTCGCCGATACCGACTGTCTGGTGGAGGAGACTGCCGGGAAGAGCATCGCCCGCATCTTCGCCGAGGAGGGGGAAACGGTGTTCCGGCAACTGGAGACGGAAGCGCTCGCCGCCATTCCGCAGGAAGGGAATACCGTCGTAGCCACGGGCGGCGGCCTGCCGTGCAGCGAACGCAACCTGTCGCTCATGCGGCAGCGGGGCCGCATCGTCTATCTCGCCTCCTCTCAGGAACGTCTGGTGCATATTCTGCTCGCTTGCCGCCGCGACCGGCGCCCCCGGATAGCGGGACTCGACGAGGCCGGCATCCGAGAGTATGTCCGCACCGCCCTCGCCCAACGGGAAAGCTACTATGCGCAGGCCGACCGGACGGTTATCTGCGACGGCATGGACAGCCGGCATATCGTCGACGAAATCATCGCCTACATCCGCTCGCTGGAGGAGCTTCAATAACCGCCCCTCTCCGCACCGAAAAGAGATACGCCGATACGGCGCTCCGCGCGAACTGCCGAATCGCAGCCACCGTTTCACAGCCCCGACCCGGTGCCGGACACCTACCGCAGAAAACCCGTCACCATCCGGGCCGTAACCGCCGCAGACGACCGTCCGGGAGTGCCGGGCAAACACACCGCTTCCCCGACGAAAACGACAACGCTGTCAACGCTGTGCACTCCTCGTCGCCCTGCGCATCTGCCGGACTCACAACTCCCGCCACCCCATACAAATAACATCAGGTACAACACCACGGCATCGTACCTGCCGCGCACCGTCAGATGACAAATACCTCTCCGGCCACGCAGCCAACGCCTGCGCAGTATGCCACGCTGTCATAATTAAGATAGCCGGAGGACGACAATCCCCGCTGCCGGCCTTTCAAAATCATGCCGTCAATCGTCAGGCCGCCCGCCCGCACAACGCCCCGTCTCCGCAAAGCGTCCGCCGCATACGCCGAGACCCGACAGAAGGAACGAATACCCCGCCCGGCCACCGTAACGCAAGCGAGCGGGACAACGGCCGTCCTTTCCCGACGGCATGCAACGACCGCCGTTTTCCCGGTACCACGCACGCATAAAATCCCTACCTTTGTACCGTATGGACAATTCCCCAATAGGTGTTTTCGATTCAGGCATGGGCGGCCTCTCCGTCTGGCGGGAGCTGCGCAAAGCCCTGCCGGAGGAGTCGGTCGTCTACTACGGCGACGGGGCACACTGCCCCTACGGCGAAAAGCCCGCCGAAGAGGTGTCCGGCTATATCGACGATGCCGTGCGCACGCTGCTCGGCGCAGGAACCAAACTTATCGTACTGGCCTGCAATACGGCCACGATGATAGCCGTCAAACGGCTGCGGGCAGCCTATCCCGTTCCCTTCGTCGGGATGGAGCCGGCCATCAAGCCGGCCGCGGCCACCACCCGCAGCGGCATCATCGGGGTGCTCGCCACACGCGCTTCGCTGGGAAGCGACTGGTTCGGCGAACTGAGCGGCAAATACGCCGCCGGCGTCCGGATACTGCCTGCCGTAGGCGAGGGGTTCGTGGAAGCGGTCGAAAGAGGCGAGGAAAACACGCCCGCCGTCCGACAACTCGTACACCGGGCCGTCGCGCCGCTGGTAGAAGCGGGCGCCGACCGCATCGTGCTCGGCTGCACCCATTATCCTTTTCTGGCCGAGGTCATCGCAGACGAGGCCGGCGCCGCAATCGAAATCATCGACCCCGCACCGGCCATCGCCCGACGAACCGCATCGCTGCTCGACCGCCATGGACTGCGGGCCGAAAGAGGACATGTCCCGGTCTATACCTTTCTTTCGGCCGCAGGAGTTCCCTATGCCGAACGGCTCCGGGAACGGGCTTCCCGACTCTGACACCGCACCCGGCGCGACAGGCCGGCAGCACCCTCGCACATTTTTATTATCTTTGCCCGAACAGCAGAAAAGCCGCACCATGGCAAAACAGGAAAAGACGAAAGCGAAAAGTACCGGAACAGCCGCCAGGCTGTTCGCAGGCAGGAAAATAGGAGAAACAGAACGCTGGATATACGGATTCCTGCTCCTGTTCGTGTCGCTCTTCTTCCTGCTCGCCGTCGTCAGCTACTACTTCACCTGGAGCGAAGACCAGGCCGCCCTGCGCGAAGGACTCAGTTGGAGCGCGGTGGACAACGTCGCCAACCATGCGGGCAAGCTGGGAGCAATCACCGGCTCGGCACTCGTCGGCAAGTGGTTCGGTGTCTTCGCCATAGGCATTCCCGTTGTACTGCTCATTCTCTCGCTGCGCATCATGCGCGTCCGGCCGCTCTTCCTGAACCGTTCGGTACGGACGACGCTCATCGTCATGATACTCGGCTCGCTCTCGCTCGGCTATCTTTTCGGCACACGCTGGGGCATCTTCGGCACGGGACTCGGCGGACAAGCGGGCATCGCCGCGGCCGACTGGCTCCGTTCGGTGATAGGGACGGCCGGGCTCGGACTGCTGCTCGCAGTCTGCTGGATACTCATCGCGGTCTATATCAACCGCAGCACCATCAAGGTCGTCAACCGCGTAGGTTCGTCGGTAGCCAAAGGGGCTACCGACCTCATGGGGAAAATTCCCGTCCATCCCTTCAAGGGAAAGGAAGACACACAGCGGCAGGCCGAAGAGGAGCGGCTGCGTGAAGACATGGAAGCGGCCAACTACTACTATACGCCCGATACCGTACCCGCCGCGAAAGCCGCATCCGACATCGCGTCAGAGGCAATCGGAACGGAATCCGCCGAAAGGGCCGGAACGGAGCGGACGGCCGTATCCGGAACCGAGGAGACCCTCACGGTCTATCCCTCCGATGAACAGGAGGCGGAAGGCATCTTCGTCAGCAACGGCGACCGGACGGACAACGAAGAACTACCCGCCGGCCATACCGGAGCGACGGCCGGAAACGACGGGAACGACGCAGCCGAATCCCCCTTCATCGAAGAGGAGGAAGACGACTTCATCGTGGTGGACGAACAGGGCGAACGCATCAAGGCTTCGACGCTGCGTCCGACACGCACGCCGGCCACGCTCGGCGCCGGCGGTGTCGTGGTCAGCGACGAGGAGGGCATCGAAATCGTCAAGACGGACTACAAGGATACCGAAGCAGAGGAGGAGGCCGACGATTTCCGCGACCCCACCCGTACCCTGCCCCGCTACCAACGCCCCTCATGGGTTATCCTGAAAGACCACAGCGTGGGCATCCGTATCTCGGAAGACGAGATACGCGAAAACAAGAACATCATCCGCGAGAAGCTGGAGGATTTCGGCATCCGGATAACCGACAAGATAAAGGCCACGATAGGGCCGACGGTGACGCTTTACGAGATAGAGCCCGCACAGGGAGTAAAGGTATCGCGCATCCGCAATCTGGAGGAGGACATCGCCCTCGCACTCAAGGTGCAGAGTATCCGTATCGTCACGCTCGGCCAGGGACGCGGTACGGTAGGCATCGAGGTACCGAACAGCACGCGCGAAATCGTGTCGATGCTTTCGGTCGTAAAGTCCGTCAAGTTCCAGGACTGCCAGTACCGGCTTCCCATCGTTCTGGGCAAGACGATATACAACGAGATATACATCGGCGACCTTACCAAAATGCCCCACCTGCTCGTGGCGGGCGCCACCGGACAGGGCAAATCGGTCGGTCTGAACGCCATCATCGCCTCGCTGCTCTACAAGAAACACCCGGCCGAGCTGAAGTTCGTCCTCATCGACCCGAAACAGGTGGAGCTGTCGGCATACGCCAAACTCGACCGGCACTTCCTCGCCAAAATGGAGGGCGAGGAGAGCGCCATCATCACCGACACGAGCAAGGCGGTAAACACGCTCAACTCGCTGGTCATGGTGATGGAGGAGCGCTACACGCTGCTCAACCGGGCGGGCGAACGCAACATCGCCGACTACAACGCCCGCATCCAGGCCGGAAAGCTCAAGAAACGCGACGGTCACAGCTTCATGCCCTACATCGTGGTCGTCATCGACGAGTTCGCCGACATGATTATGACCGCCGGCCGCGAAGTGGAAATCCCCATCACGCGGCTTGCCGCCAAGGCGCGCGCCGTGGGCATCCACCTCATCGTGGCGACGCAGCGTCCGGACGTGAAGGTCATCACCGGACTGATAAAGTCCAACATCCCGGCCCGCATCGCCTTCAAGGTGGTCTCCATGGTGGATTCACGTACCATCATCGACCAGCCGGGGGCCAACAACCTCATCGGCATGGGCGACATGCTGCTCTACCTCAACGGAGAGCTTACCCGAATGCAGTGCGCTTTCCTCGATACGCCCGAAATCGAGAACCTCACCTCCTTCATCAGCCAGCAGGAGGGATACGACGGGCCTTTCGAACTCCCCTTCTTCGAGCTCAAAGGGACGACCGGAAGCGGCAACGGAGGAGGAGGCGAAGAGACGGCCGACTCCGACAACATGCTGATACAGGTGGCCCACTTCATCGTCCAGAACCGGCAGGGCTCCACATCGGCCATCCAGCGCAACTTCCGCCTCGGCTACAACCGGGCGGGCCGCATCATGGACAAACTGGAAAAGATGGGCATCGTGGGCAGGCAGGACGGCAGCAAGCCGCGTGAGGTCATCGTGACCGACATGCGCCAGCTCGAAGACATCCTTCTCTCCTACGACGACGAGGAACTCGACGTATGAGGGCACTGCAGCAGACACAATAACCGAACGAATGCTACGTTCTCCGGAGAGGGGACACAGCAGGAATCTGCCGTACAACGCAACAAACAGATACCGATACCATGAAAAGATTCATCCTGATAGCGGCCGCACTGGTCGCAGCGGCATCGTCCGCAAAAGCCGACGAAACAAGCGAAAGCATCCTCCGCCACATTGCCGAAACCTTCGCTTCGTACGGCAATTACGAAGTACGTTTCACCGTGTCGGCCCAAGGCATGGGGAACATGAGCGGCAACTATTTCGTCAGCGGCGACCGCTACCGCATCAAGCTCCAGAAACAGGAGCAGTTCAGCGACGGCACCAACCGCTACGAAATCTATGCGGCCGACAAGGAGGTGGTCATCGACGCAGCCGACACCGGTTCGCACAACATCCTGAACAACCCCACGCGCGCCTTCGAGTTCGCCCCGGAAGAGTTCGAAAGTACCTATACGGGGCCGGCCGAGCTCAAACGCAAGGCAGTGGAAAAGGTCAAACTCGTTCCGCGCAGCGACCGTTACGGCAACGGAACGATAACGCTGTACGTGAGTGCGGAAGACGGCATGCCCGTGGCGCTGAACTACGACTATCAGGGCGAAGAACTCACCGTCACCATCGACCGGATTATCCCCCTCGAGGAGATTGACAAAACCATGTTCCTGTTCGACCCGTCGCTTTACGGCGACTACGAAGTGATAGATTTCCGATAGACCGTCCGCAATACCAATACGCAAGGGGATGACTGCCGAGCAGTCATCCCCTTGCGTATTGGTACCCCCTCTCTTTCGACGCCTTGCAACCTCTCCTGCCGCAGTACAGGAAACAAGACAAACATCAGCGAAAACCGTTCATTAAAACAACGGAACGTACAACTCCGCCTCTTACCGGAGGAATATATTTCTTCACAAAAGAAATACGAAAACATCTTAACACTGCATATATAATATTTATTTTATCATTATGTTTGCATACATACGAGGATATGGGATTTCATATCCACACACCCTATTTACCTAACAATTCAATAATCTAAAACGAAATGAAAAGATGTTTGCTTCCGAAAGGCGTCGCAGCGGCGCTTTTCGCAGTTTCGGTCCTGAACGGCTGCAACGAGGGAACGGAAAATTTACAGTACGTTAATCTCAGTCAGGCAGCCTGCTCCTTTCTGGGCGAAGACAATACACCGCTGACGATAACCGTCGATGCCTCTCCGGCGACGTGGCAGGCCACCCCGAACGCATCATGGATAAAAGCCGAGCGTACCGACGAACACACCCTTACGCTAACCGCTGACGATAACGATACCGACCAGGAACGCAAGACAACGGTCACCATCCAGGCCGACCGGGCAACCCAAACCATCCGCATCAACCAACTGCCGAAAGACTCCTCTTTCGCACGCTACCGCAAACTCGACGAATTTGCGAGTTCGGCCATGTCGCCGGGCGGCAAATATGCCGGCGGCTACATCATCTCGGTCGCACCGGACGATTCGTGGCAATACTCGCCGGTCATCATCGACGTCGAGACCGAAGAACGGTACGAATTCGGCCCGTTTCCCGAATCGCTCTATTTCATCAGCCAGACCATCGCCATCACCGACCAGGGGCTGATGTTCCTTTCCAACTCAAACGGCGGACAGATAGCCATCAATACTACCGGCGATATCATCGTTCCCGAAGCTCCCGCCGGATTCCAGTTTCAACCCGAAGTACAGGGCAGCTCTGCCGACGGCAGATATTGGGTAGGCTTCGCCAAAGAGAGCAACGGCGAAGAGGGACTCACCTGGCCGCTGCTCTGGACGGACGGCGTCGCCGAGAAACTTCCGATGCCCGCCAAAAATTTCCGGGACGAAGCGTTCTGGTACGGTATCATGGCACGGGGCATCTCGGCCGACGGCTCGGTCATCTACGGTACGACATGGGAAAACCTCGATTTCGGCATGGTCTACTGGAAACGCGACGGAGGCGAATGGAAAGTGGATTACGTCGGACAGGACGTCCACGAAATCAAACCTGTCAAGATGCTCGACGCCTTCGGGGAGGAGATGGACTACAACCTCGCCGACGGCATCATCTGCACCGCCGAATATACGAAGATAAGCGCCACGGGCAAATGGATAGCCGGCAGTTACCGCATCGAAACACTGGCCGACAACCGCATGGATATCGTCCGGACGCAATACGCCGCCTTTTACAATACGGAAACCGAAACGACCACTGTCGTGAAAGACTACGGCGGCTCCGTCGGCATTCATGTCACGGACGACGGTATCGCATTCATCGGACTGGGCACCATGAACCTCTCCTCTGGAGTCGTGTACGACCTGAACACGAATACAGAACTCGGTTCCGTGGAAGAATGGGTACACGACACCTACGGTATCTACGTCCCGACCGGTTATATCAACTCCGTTTCACCTGACGGCCGGGTGATTTTCGGTACGATGCTCGACATGACCGGTACCCAGGACCTCATTACGATAGGCTGGTACGTCGCCCCTCCCGCAGAGGCATAGGGGGCTCCCTCGGACAAGACGAAACATGAATCTTAAACCTTGCACACATGAAACGACTTTCATACATCGCGGCAGCATGTATCGCACTGGCCGCATGCAATAAAACGGATACCGAACTCCCCTCGCTCGACGTAACGCCCGGACAGCTCTCTTTCGCAGCAGAGGGGGCGGCCGCTCAGGAGCTCACTGTCACGGCTTCGGGCGTGACCTGGGAATATGCCCTCTCCGCCGGAGCCTCCGAATGGGTCACGGTAGAAGAACGGACGGCCGGAAAACTGAACGTAACGGTACGGGACAATTTGAAAAGCGAACCGAGGACAGCCTCCCTGACCGTCAAAACGGACAACTTCAAGGTCAAATCGCGCATGGTTACGATAACCCAGCAGGGTTCCGACCGTCCCCAGACCTATTCCCTATCGGTCAATCCGGCCGCACTCACTTTCGGGGCGGAAGACGACAGGCCGCAGGAGGTCATCGTAACCGTGGAGGGAAACGACCTGACATGGAGTACCGACATAGCGGAATCAGGCCGCAGCTGGCTCACCGTCACGGAGAGCGACGGTAAATTCTCCGTCACCGCATCCCCGAATCCCGAACCGGCCCGACGCACGGCGGACATCACCGTTACGCCCAGCGATGCCGCAGTACCCGCGAAGGCGGTACGCGTCACACAGGAGGCAAAAGAGCTGCCCCCTTCCCTGAACGTCACACTGACGAACGGAGCCACCCCCTCCGAAGGCCTCTCCTTCGATTACATCGGCCAGGAAAGCTACCGCATAGATGTCGAAGCCGTAAACTGCGAATGGTTCATGAAGACGGAGTACGACACGGAGACGACCGGCTGGATTACCGCATCGGAAAACGAAGGGATGAACAGCATCAGCGTAAGTGTCGGCAGAAATGAGGAGGCCGAAGCACGGACGGGACGTATTGTCCTGACTACCGACGCCGACGGCGTCGGCCCGGTGGAGGTAAAGGTCTCGCAAGCGGGAAAACCCGACTATATCAGCACCCTTACCGAACACGTGGAGTTCGGAACGCTCACCGAAAGCTATGTGCTGGTGCGCCCCAACAACGACTTCCGCGACCAGCCCTACACCGATTGGGAACTCCGCCTCTGGAGCGAAGGGTTAAGCTTCGACGGAGCGGCCTACACCGGCTCGGGCGACCGACTGAACATTCTCCTTTACACCGAACCGATAGCGGCCAACGACGACAACGAATACCGTATTCCGGACGGTACCTATACCGTAACGGTCAATTTCGGCAACTACCCCGACCTGACGCCCCAGGCCGGCGACATCAGTGGCGGCGCATTCGGCTATTACGGCCATCCCACCTTCCCGAACGGAACGTGGTACGTCCGCATGGCCGGAAGCGAATACACGGGAGAAGCGTGCATCCGGACGGGCACCATGACGGTCTCCAGCACGGAAGAGTCGTACGACATGCAGTTCGATTTCGTCAGCGACGCAGGCTATACCGTCAAGGGCACGTTCCGAGGTACGCTGAAAGTCTATCCGCAAGGCTGACGGATACATCCGCCGTGCCAACGACAGAACGGGCGGCATGAACGGGGTCTCCGGAAATTTCGGAGACCCCGTTCCGTTCGGCCGGAACCCGTACACGCACACCCCGCAACACCTCCGGAGGCGAAGCCGGAAAGAGCCGGAACCCTCTCCGCACCGGCTGTCCGGGGGAGAAAAAGGGAGAGGCTTATTTTGTACATAATCCAAAATAATCGTATCTTTACACGATTATTTCATGATAGTTTTGAACATCAGCAGATATGTCAGAAGAAACTAAAGAGACACCCGCCGAACCGAGGATAATCCGGATAAACATCGAGGAAGAGATGAAGACCGCCTATATCGACTATTCGATGTCGGTCATCGTCTCCCGCGCGCTTCCCGACGTGCGCGACGGCCTGAAGCCCGTACACCGGCGCATCCTCTTCGATATGAGCAACGAACTGAACCTCTATTCGGACAAGCCGCACCGTAAGAGCGCCCGTATCGTCGGCGACGTGCTCGGTAAGTTCCACCCCCACGGCGACAGCTCGGTCTACTTCGCCATGGTCCGCATGGCACAGCCGTGGGCCATGCGCTACCCGCTGGTGGACGGTCAGGGTAACTTCGGTTCGATGGACGGCGACAGCCCCGCGGCCATGCGTTATACGGAGGCCCGTATGCGCAAGATAGCCGACGAGGTGATGGCAGACATCGGCAAGAATACGGTGGAATTCGTCAACAACTTCGACGATACATTGCAGGAACCCTCCGTGCTCCCCACCCGCATCCCGCTGCTGCTGGTGAACGGCTCGTCGGGCATCGCGGTGGGCATGGCCACCAACATGCCGCCCCACAACCTTTCGGAAGTATGCGACGCGATAGCAGCCTACATAGACAATCCGGACATCGAAGTCTCCGAACTGGCAAAATACGTGAAAGCTCCCGACTTTCCGACGGGAGGCATCATATACGGCTACGAAGGGGTGCGTGAGGCGCTCGAAACGGGACGCGGACGCATCGTCATGCGGGCCCGAACAGAAATAGAGCACACTCACAGCGGCCGGGAGTGCATCGTCGTGACGGAGATTCCCTATCAGGTGAACAAGGCCGAGATGATACGTCAGATTGCCGACATGATTAACGAGAAGAAAATCGACGGCATCTCGTACATCAACGACGAAAGCGACCGCCGCGGTACGCGCATCGTCATCATCCTCAAGAGCGACGCCGTGGCGAGCGTGGTACTCAACACCCTCTACAAACACTCGCAACTGCAAACCAGTTTCCCGGTAAACAACATCGCGCTGGTGAACGGCCGGCCCGTCCTGCTGAACCTGAAGGATCTCATCCGCCATTTCGTGGACCACAGGCACGACGTGGTGGAGCGCCGCACGCGCTACGACCTCGACCAGGCCGAAAAACGCGCCCATATCCTCCGTGGACTGCTCATCGCTCTCGACCACATCGACGAAATCATCTCCATCATACGGGGCTCCCAGACGCCCGACATCGCCAAGGCGGCTCTCATGGAGCGCTTCGGCCTGAGCGAGGTACAGGCACAAGCCATCATCGACATGAGGCTTCGTGCGCTGACCGGACTGGAACGCAGCAAGATAGAAGAAGAGTATGCGCAATTGCTCGAACGCATCGAGTACTACAACCGCGTGCTGGCCAGCCGCGAGATGCGCCTGGGCATCGTCAAGGACGAAACGCTGGAGATAAAGGAGAAGTACGGCGACGAACGCCGCACGGAAATCGTCATGAGTGCCGAAGAGTTCAATCCGGAAGATTTCTATGCCGACGACGAGATGGTCATCACCATTTCGCACATGGGCTATATCAAGCGCACTCCGCTGGCCGAATACCGGACGCAGCACCGGGGCGGCGTGGGCGTCAAGGCGAGCGCCACACGCGACGAAGACTTCATCGAACACATCTATGTGGCCTCGATGCACGACACGATGCTCTTCTTCACCGAAAAGGGACGCTGCTACTGGCTCAAGGTCTACAACATTCCGGAGGGAACGCGCACCTCGAAGGGACGCGCCATACAGAACGTCATCCAGATAGAACCGGACGACAAGATACGTGCTTACATCAACGTGCGCGGGCTCGACAACAAGGAGTATGTCGAGAACAACTACATCGTCATGTGTACGCGCGAAGGCATCATCAAGAAGACGAAACTGGAGGCTTACTCCCGGCCCCGCCAGAACGGCGTCAATGCCATCACCGTCAAGGAGGGCGACCAGCTCATCGACGCCAACCTGACCAGCGGCCGCGCCGACATCATTATCGCCGCCCGCGAAGGCAAGGCCATCCGGTTCCCTGAGGAGAAGGTACGCCCGATAGGCCGCACGGGAGCAGGCGTACGCGCCATCACCATCGAAGGCGACGACCGCGTAGTAGGAATGATATGCATGGAACCGGAAAGCGCCAACGACATCCTCGTACTCAGCGAGAACGGTTACGGCAAACGCACCGACCTGGATGCCTACCGCACGACCAACCGGGGCGGCAAGGGCGTCAAGACGATGCAGGTGACCGAGAAGACCGGCAAGGTGGTCTCCATCCAGTCGGTATCCGACGAATACGACCTGATGATAATCACCCGCAACGGAACGGCGATACGTACCGCTGCCTCCGACATCCGGCTGGCCGGAAGGGCTACCCAGGGGGTGAAGGTCATCAACCTCCGCGCAGGCGATTCGATAGCCTCCGTCATGGCCGTTCCCAAAAGCGAAGAGCCCGAAGGGGAGAGCGACGGAACGATAATTGCTGCGGAGGAGAACGGCGGGAAACACGAAGAGTAACCGCCGGCCGCACTGGAAGCCCGCGAAAAACGGACATTCGACCGGTACAGCCCGAACCGATGAAAAAGACAATATTACCACATTACGAAAAACAATAACTTAAATCATTTCTTACCATGAAGCGCATATTGATGCTGGCGGCTGCCGCAATCTGTCTTTGCGGTCCGTCGCTCTCCGCACAGCAGGTGACTATCAACGAAAAGAGCCTGCTGAACAAGATAGAGCGTTCCGACGCCGATATCGCCAACCCGAAGAAATCGGGCAAGGCCTCTACATGGATACACCGCGGCGAAGTATTCTACGAAGTTGCGACGGCAGTATCCAAGCACCTTTACGACGGCATCGACGTTGTCACGCTTACCACCCTGTTCGGCGAACCTACCGCTGCCGAGGTCGTGGAGCTCAACGGCAAGGTCTATACCAAGGGCATATTCCCGTACATGGACATCTACCTCGACGAGCTAGCCATACCGGTAGCGTGGATAATGACCAAGGAGATATATCCCGGTGCACTCCAAAAGTCGGTAGAAGCGTATGAAAAAGCCTACGAACTCGACGGGAACAATCAGAAAACTGCCGAGAAAGTGAACGAAGGGCTCAAACAGGCATACGACGAGTATTCCAAGACGGGAGCCCTCTATTTCCCGCTCGGCATGTACGAAGAGGCCGGCAACATGTTCATCAGCGCCTACGAAGTGGCCCAGATGCCCGGAGCCACCATCTCCGAGGCCGACCTCTATTCCCTGCTGCACGACGCAGGCCTGGCCTTCATGCTCGCCCAGAAGTACCCCCAGAGCATCGAATACCTGACGGCAGCCGAAAAAATCAGCGCCGGCAATGCCGACATTTCGGACCCCGAAATATACTACCTGATATACCACGCCTACCGAGGCAACGCCATGGCCGACCCGAATGCAATACAGACTGCCAAGCAATACCTGGAAAAGGGCATGGCCATGTATCCGACGGATTCCAAAATCATCGAAAGCCTCTCGGAAGCATACGTATTCCTCGGAGAGAACCCCGACAACATACTCACCATCGTCCAGCAAGCGGCCGAAAGCGACCCGACCAACGCCGACATGTGGAGCGCGCTGGGGGTACTGTATGTCTCCAACAACGAATACGACAAGGCGATAGAGGCATTCACCAAGATGGCCGAACTCGTCCCCGACAGCTATGTAGCGAACAACAACCTCGGCATCGTCTATATCAAGCAGGCCGAAGCCATCCTCGAAGACGTCAATTCGCGCGCCGCTACTTTCGCTACGCAGGACGAATACGATGCGGAACTCAACAAGGCATTCCAGGTATATGCCAAAGCGGTTCCCTATCTCGAAAAGGCCTATGCGAGCGACCCGACCAACGTGGGCACCGTGGAACTGCTCAAGAACGTCACGTTCCGCATCCGCGACCTGGACGGCATGATGGCCAAGTACGAAAAATACAACGCCCTCTTCAAATCCATGACCGGCGGAGCCCAGTAAAAGCTCCCTTCGCTACGACACACGACAGGCTGCCGACTTTCATCGGCAGCCTGTCCTTTCATGCCCCCTGCACACTGTACCGGACCGGCGGCCCGGCAGGCACAGAAAATCAAAATGTATATTCGAACGTACAGCTCAACGTCCGGCCTGCAGCATCCTGCATGGTAACGGTAAACGTGTGCTCCTTGACGGCCGGTTCTTCGAGAAACGAAAGATACATGCATCCCACATAACTAAAATAGAGCAATTTCAAATCTTCCGCACGAAGGTCCGACAACACCCCGTAAACCGGAGAGAATCCTTCCTCGCCCGCAGTGCCGCACATGATAGGTTCACCGTCCCGATAATAAGCAGCCGGAGCATTGTCAGGCCAACCGTACGACGGGTCGTAACCGCTGTCGATAAACGGTTTGGCCGATGCGGCAAGAAGTTCCACCACGCTGTCTAAAGACGAACCCGCAGGAATATCGTTGAAATCCCTGTCGCTTATCACATCTATCCGCTCGAACTCGTTGCACAATACGTAGGGCCCCCCGGGATAGGTCGGCTTATTATAGTACGTATCTCCGTAAAAAGCGCTCAACTCCCGAAACTTATCGCCTTTTTCACCACGAGACGGCAAATACAGTTCACCGCTGAATTGCAAACTGACCAAACCGTCCGTACAAACATCGGGCTCTTTCAGCATGTCGG
Organism: Tidjanibacter massiliensis; assembly: GCF_900104605.1. Lineage (NCBI taxonomy): Bacteria > Pseudomonadati > Bacteroidota > Bacteroidia > Bacteroidales > Rikenellaceae > Tidjanibacter > Tidjanibacter massiliensis. Next base: position 1,419,905 of record NZ_LT629960.1, read on the forward strand.
CCTCCAGATAGCCTGGAATATAATATTCCGTTGCACTGAATTCTCCTCCCACTTCGCTTCCGCTTCTGGTACAGGAAATCCCGAATCATGCAAATATCAAAATATAAAAGACCTTTTTCATCGCCGTCATCGTTTTATCTGGTGCCACATCTTCATCCGAAACTGGTAATAGTTTTCCTCGCCCTCCACCGCACGCGTATCGGGTTTGGCAGGCTTGTGGAACGCATTAATTCACTGAAGCAATGACCGAATCAATCAGCCGGCTACACAGCATCGAAATCGTACTCGACCGTGCAGCTCAACTCCCGCCCCGTCGTATCTTCCAGCGTAATCGTAAACGTGTGTTTCCGAAAAGCCCTCGGTTCATCAAGGAAACAAAGGCTCGGACTTCTTCTTTCAAGCAATTTGAGCTCATTTTCCCTCAACTCCGACAGCAAGCCATATACCGGATAAAACTCTTCCTTAGGCCAAAATCTCCAAGCATAGTCTCTATATTCTGACGGCACATCATTCCTGCTCCAATCGAATTCCTCCGTATACCCGCTATCGAGGAATGGTTTCACCGAAACAGCAAGGAACTGAACGACATTACCGAGCGACTGCCCTGCCGGAATCTCATTGAAATCCTTGTCGCTTACAATATCTATCTTCTTGAACTCATTGCATAACACGTTGGGCCCTCCGGGATAGGTCGGCTTATTATAGTGCGTATCTCCGTAAAAAGCGCTCAACTCCCGAAACTTATCGCCTTTTTCACCACGAGACGGCAAATATAGTTCCCCGCTGAATCCCAACCCGATTAAGCCTCCCGTACAAACGGTCCCTGTCAGCATATCGGCCTCCAGATAGCCTTGGATATAATATTCCGTTTCACTGAATTCTCCTCCCACTTCGCTTCCGCTTCTGGTACAGGAAATCCCGAACCATGCAAATAGCAAAATATAAAATACCTTTTTCATCACTGTCATCGTTTTATCTGGTGCCACATTTTCATACGAAACTGGTAATAGTTCTCCTCGCCCTCCACCGCACGCGTATCGGGTTTCGCAGGCTCATGAGCTGCATCGAATTCATTAGGAAGGAAATACCCGTTGTGACTTCCGTCCCATCCCCAGTTGCAATGGACATAGTAAAGGCATTCGTAATCCGTCCGCAGCAGGATACTCCAATTGTAGGTCTCTATTTTCTGTTTGTAGGTCATTACCCGGTCGCAAACCCAATAATGTCCATCAGAATAATCATAGCCGGACACTTTCCCTAAAATATATTTCGGTGTCCGATGCGACATGCCGAACACCATGACTGGTCTTCCGTCTGTCATAATAGCTTTCAAAAGCGATACCGCACTGTAATCGGCTTCCGCTACACACGAATACCCCAATGACTGAAAAGTAGGCGTTATCCGATTCGTATTAGTAAATGTTCCACTGCTCCCCCTGACGGTTGCCTGCAAATAATTTTGGGAATTAAGCCTCTCGAACAGACGGGCAATTGCCGGATAGACAGTCGTATCGCAACTATAAATACTTCTATGCTTGCTTATCTTATTCCAGTCCAAGGCATAACCGTCGATGCTCGAAGGATAGCCGTAATGGTAAAGGATTTGCGCCACGGCCACCGCACCGCAGCCGGCATAAGCGTGTTTGTTGGCGGATATCATCGGCATCATCAGGTGATACGGTTCTCCCTGTCCCCAGTTGCAGGCGACCTGCGTCCCCTTGTAGCCGGAGAGCTCCCACGGATAAGTCTTGCGGGTGATATTATTCCCCACACCTCCGCCGTAATCGATATCGACATCGGTAATCCCACCGCCGCTGCCATAGGCAGAAGCGGACGGATAGCCGGGCTCGCCGGGATATATCATCCCGTCCCCTTCGTCGGGAATGGGCAGTCCTACCGCCACACGATAATTGATATCGTAGCTGAGCAGTGTCATGCCCAGACCGGGATTACCCGTTTCGGCTATCTCCTCGAAAGTACCGCTGTCGGTGATACAGAAGACGGGCGGTGTGCGGTCGTCACCCGAAGCAAGAGCAAACCCCTCTCCGTCACCGAGACTGAAAACGTGGTAAACGGGCGAATCCGAAGCGCCGCCCCGCGTATCGCCGGGCCCGCCTATCGTCACGACTCCCGTGATGCTCCGTACCGCTCCGCCCCGCGTCTCCGGGTCCATGCTGCCGAGCATGGTCTCCACCGCCGCACGGGCCTCATCTACGTTCACATAATGGCTGTCGGACGAAAAGGATTCCGGTATCCGCTCCCCGTCGGACTGTTCTTTCGTGCAGGCAACCGCCAGCAGTGCTGCACCCACTGCAAAAATCCGTAACACATGCTTCATAGAACACTTATTTGAGAAATGAAACGATTGACCGGTACCCGTCAATCTCACACGCTACAAATCACATGCCTGATATGTATTATTAAACAAGTAAATCTTATTATTCCGACCGGAACCGGTCGGCCGAACTGTTCTCTCCGAAAGAACGGCACGGTAAAAAACCGTCCGCAGGGATACGGCAGACGTCCGGCCGGCTTATCTTTGCAGGGATGAAAAAGATAGGAATCATATCGGACACGCACGGAATTTTCGATACTGCCCTGAAGGGGTTCCTTGCGGATGTGGACGAGATATGGCATGCGGGCGACATCGGTTCGGCTGCGCTCTCCGACGAAATCGCGGCCTTCAAACCGCTCCGGGCCGTTTACGGCAACATAGACGACGCCCAGACACGACGGATATGGCCGGAAACGGCGTGTTTCGCATGCGAGGAAATCACCGTACTGATGACGCACATCGGCGGCTATCCCGGTCGGTACGAACCCTCCTTCCTGCGCCGCATCGAATCGTGCCGACCCGGCATCGTCATAACGGGCCACTCGCACATTCTGAAAGTGATGTACGACCGCCGGCACGGCGCACTGCACATCAATCCCGGTGCTGCGGGCAAATACGGGTTCCACAAAGTCCGGACAGCCATCCGGCTCGAAGTAGACGGCAGTGCCATCGGCAGCCTCGAAGTGGGCGAATGGAAAAAGTAGAAAATCAAGGCAGACCGTCCATCATACGAGTTCGCCGCCGCCTTCGCGCAGTATCTCCGGCTCACCGGAAGTGAGGTCCACCATGGTGGTCGGAACGAGATTCCCGTATCCGCCGTCTACTACGGCATCCACCGTATCGCGGTAGCGTTCGTAAATCAGCTCCGGGTCGGTGGTGTATTCGATAATCTCGTCGGGGTCCTTGACCGAAGCCGTTACCATCGGCACGCCGAGCTCCCGCACGATAGCCACCGGAATGGGATTGGCCGGTACGCGCACCGCCACCGTCCTGCGCCTCCCGAGCGCCCTGCCCGGTATGCGGCCCGAGGCCTGCATGATGAAGGTAAAGGGCCCCGGCAGATTGCGCTTGAGGATGCGGAACTGCACATTATCCACACGCGCATACTCCGAAATATTGCTCAGTCCGTCGCAGACGATGGTGAGTTCATCGTCACGTTTGCCGCGGATGGTTTTGAGACGCTCTATCGCTTTCTGGCTCGCCAGCGAACAGCCGAAGGCATAGACGCCGTCGGTCGGATAGATGATTACACCGTCGCCGCGCAGTATCCCGGCGATACGCGTCACATCCCTGGGGTTCGGGTTTTCAGGATATAGTTTAACGAACATGACGGAAACGTTTAAGGGGCGAACAAGAATGGATTCCGAAAGGATACGCGGCCGTCGCCCGTGACAACATACAAAAAAAGGGTAAGCTACTTATATCGCACCGCTGCGACCGCCTACCCTTGCTCGCTTCCACGCCTGGGGGATTCAGCAGGAGCTGGTCGTATAAGACTTACCCGGCACAAAGATAAGCAAATTTTTCATACTTTTGCAAACGAATCAAAGAGAGCGTACCTTTCCGATGCCCCATCCCTCCCGCCATACCGCAAAGCGACGGCTCCTTACGGCAGCCGCTGTCTTGCTTGCCGTGCTTCTCGCCGCCGGTGCCGCCGGGTACGGCCTGTTCACGGGCAGTATCACCGACCGGGATTCGGTGGTCTGCATCCCGGAGAATACCTCCTTCGAGGCGCTGTGCGATACGCTCTCGGCCGAAGGACGCATCACCCGGCCGGGACGGTTCCGGATAGTGGCACGGGCGATGGGCGCCGACCGAAAGATACGGTCGGGCCGTTACGAGCTGCATGCGGGAATGAGCGCCCACCGGATAGTCTCGATGCTCCGGAGCGGCAGCCAGACGCCTCTGCGCGTCACCTTCAACAACATACGCACCATGCCCCAGTTGGCCTCCGTACTTGGCCGGCAGCTCCGCGCAGACTCCGCCGCCTTCGCCGCCATGCTGCTGGACGACTCCGTGGCCGCCCGCTACGGTTTCCGGCCGGAGGAGTTCATCGGCATGTTCATTCCCGACACGTACGAAGTCTACTGGACGGTATCACCCGACGCCTTCGCCGAACGCATGAACAGGGAGTACCGCCGCTTCTGGAGCGGTACGCGGCAGGAACGTCTGCGCCGCACTGGACTTACGGAAAAGGAAGTGGCGATACTCGCTTCCATCATCGACGAGGAGACCAACCGGACGGACGAAATGCCGGTCATGGCGGGCGTCTATATCAACCGCCTACACCGCGGCATACCCCTGCAGGCCGACCCCACGGTACGTTATGCAATAGGCGATTTCACTCTGAAGCGCATCCTCAACCGACACCTGAAAGTCGATTCGCCGTACAACACCTACCAGCATGCCGGATTGCCTCCGGGACCGATACGCATGCCCTCCGTGGCAGCCATCGATGCAGTGCTCGGTTATGCGGAACACGACTATCTCTACTTCTGCGCCCGGCCCGACTTTTCGGGTTATCACGCGTTCGCGCGCACGCTTGCCGAACACAACCGCAACGCCCGCGCCTACGCCGCCGCTCTCGACCGCCGGGGCATCCGATAGACGGAACGGCCACAGCAGCGGATTCCGGCAGCCGCATCCGATTCACACAACACCGAAAACGTTCCGGCGACACCGGCTATCGCTCCCGCACATCCACGACGCGCAGTACCTGGTAAACGCCGTCGTACCGTTCGGCAAATTCCGACGCCGCACCATCGACACGCCGCACCTCCAGTTCTGCATCCGCCTGCCACTCCGGCCGGCCGGAATCGAGGTACCGCTGCTGCAGATAACCCGACCTATCGACCAGCCAGTACACGGCCGTATCGTTCAACGGCCGGAACGTGCGGACCTCATGTGCAAAGGTTACCGTCCCGCGTACGATTTCACCCGGATTGGCCGAGAAACCGCACTCTTCCACCGACCGTCTGTAACGGTGAAGCACCGTCTCTCCCCGCGAAAGCAGCAGACTGTCTTCCGTGAGACCCTCGACCTTCACCGTATCCGAAAACGGAATCGTCACACCGTTCCCGATACTCATTCCGGTCAGTACCAACCTTCCTTTTTCATACTTCCAGGTCTCATAGCGCAGCGTCGCCATATTGACCGAATGCGCCGCGCCGTCCTCTTCGAGAGCGATTCCCTGCACGCCGGCCATCCCCGGTACGGGTTCTACCCATATCCCGACGAAATCCCGTTCGCTGTACTTATTATCGCCCGGCGCACACGCCACAGCAGCCCACAGCAAGACATAATACAAACAAACCCGTTTCATAATGTGATTTTGTTAAAAGAACAATCCCTGCGCATGCACCCCAACACCGACGCCTTCGGCCCCGGCCGGAACATGCTTCTCTATCGCCCGGCCGGCTCCACCAGGTGCCGGGGAATGCGGCATACCGGTATCGGCTCCATCTTGTGGCGGTTGGCACGGTTGCGTCGGAGGAAAATGTCGTACACTTCGCGCTCGCGGCCCGACAGGAGTGCCGGGTCGGTACCCCGCTCCGCATGAGCCATCGCCCGCTCCAGTTCGGGATAGGTGGCCCCGATTTGCTGTTCGTCCGTGCGGTCGTCACCGAAAAGGCCGTCCGTCGGCGGCGCAGCGAGAATCGCCTCAGGAACCCCCAGCCAGCGCCCCAGTTCGTACACCTCGGTCTTGGTGAGGTCGGCAATCGGACTGATGTCCACCCCTCCGTCGCCGTACTTGGTGAAGAACCCCACTCCGAAATCCTCTATCTTGTTCCCCGTACCGGCCACGAGCAGATTATTGAGTCCGGCGAAGTAGTAGAGTGCGGTCATGCGAAGCCGCGACCGGGCATTGGCTCCGGCCAGGTCGGCCACCCCTTTGCCCGCCCCCTGCACCAGAGAGGGAGCGAAAGAGCCGGCGAACGCATCGTACGCCGCCGTCAGGTCGGCATGTGCCGCCTCTGCATTGGAATAACGTTCCGTCAGCCGGCGGACGTGCTCCCCGGCCCGGTCCACCTGTGCTTGTACCTGATGGATAGGCAATGTCACGCAGAGCGTTCTGCGGCCGGTCATAGCCGCCAGCGTCGAAACTACCGCCGAATCGATACCCCCCGAAACGCCCACGACGAATCCCGCCGCACCCGTTCCGTCGAGATAACCCGACATCCACTCCGCAATATAATGTGCAACTGCTTCCGTATTCATATTTCCTCTTCCGTTATCTTGTTACCGTCCTTACGAACACCGATGGATACCCTTCGAAATCCGTCTCCGTCCCGCGGAGGCCGTATGCACCCGTCAGAACAACATCCGTATTCCCGCCACTGCATTGGCTCCGAGAGCCGGATAGCCGAGGCAGCGGTAAATACGCCGATTCAGCAGGTTGTCGCCAGCCGCGAAGATGCTGAACCGGGGGCCGGTCTTGTACTCCGCATCGACCTTGAGGTTCACCGTCGCCGGTACCGCCGTATCGAGGTTTTGCAGGGAAGCGAATCTTCTCTCCCCCAGCACTTCCACACTGATGCCGACGGAGAATCGGTCGCGGTAACAATAGCTGGCCCTCCCGGTTACCGTAAATTCGGGAATTCCCATTCCTACCCGGCCGCCCCGACCGCTCCAGAAGTTGCCGGCATTGTTGTAGCTGTCGTACCGTACCCCGGCCTGCAGCCCGAATCCCATCGGAAGTTTCAGTCCGACACCCGCACCGGCATAGAACAGGTTCACGGGAGCGAGTCGGGGAACGAATGTCTCCCCGGTCTTCAGGAAATAGGGAAGTTCTCCTATCAGGTAACCGGCATATACGTCGTAAGTCACCACGTCTCCGGCGTCGCCCCGGAAACCGCCGCGCAGCTCGGCACGCTTGGCTCCGGCGATGTCCGCCTCATGGATATAGGGATTCAGTCCGGCGAGTTCCAGATAATTCCCCGTTCCTATCTCTCCGTCGAGGCTCGCATACGGGATGAAGGCATCGGCCAGTTCATACGATACCCCGACTTTCGGGAGCACGAAAAAATGACTGCCGCAGTCCGTTGCCGAGAGCCGGAAACTGTCGTAATAAAACTTCACCCCCACATGCAGGGAAAGACGGTCCGTCCGCAGACGATACTCCGGGACCAGCGCCGCATACCAGTCGCCGGTATCCCAGTCGTTCCACGCCCCCTCGAACGAGGCGCCGACCACCACCGCGCCGCGACGGCCCGCCTTCCAACCGAAATCGGCGAATGCGGAGGCCGCCGGATTCTCCACGACCGTTCCCCACAGGCTGCCCGCAATACCGAAACGGTAATTGAAACGGGACAAGTCCGTAAACGCATCGCCAAAAGTCAACGAAGTCTGCACTTTATGATAGTATATATTCTCGGGCTCCATATATCCCGTCCATACCTTGTCCATCGTCGTGTAGTAATTGTATCCGTAACGGATGTCGAAGTCGAGGCTGCGGGTTCCGAAATCCCGCCCGGCATAGAGGCCGACGCCGTTCTCCGTCCACGACGCAGGCTCCTTCGTTCCCCGTTCGTTCTCCAGCTTCGCCCACTGTCCGACATGGTTGGCATACACCCCGGCCCGAATGTCGCGGGGCGTAGAGAAGGCGGCGTAAAAATCGAGTCTGCTCTGAGCCGGATAGCCACCGCCGAGCATCAGGTAGAACGGCCGCTGGTGCCGGTACTCCGCGGTACTTATCGCCACCGGAGCAATGGGTTCCGTATCGAATACCGATTTCCACGGCGTCGGGGTGATGGCGTAACTTATATCCGGTTTCAGCGTGACCGTATCGGCCATGCGGGGCGGAAAATCGAGTTTCTGCGCCTCGCCGAGTTCCGGTACGTACTGCCTCGTCACCTCGATACGCTGCGTAATGGAGGAGGCGGCATCCTCCTGTGCCGTCAACACCCCTGCGGCCAGAAAGGCCGCGATAACAGTCATAACTATCCTCTTCATCTCCCTTTGGGATTATATCTTTCAACCATCCGGGGCCGCAGGCCGTGCATTACCGCCAATCGTCAGCGAACGGCCCCGTACGCTTTTTGCGCCTTCGTCCGGATACGCAGACCCGGGCGGAGGCCGCCTTACAACGCGGCAATCCGCGCCTTCGCCTCCTCTACTACGCCGTCCGTCGCATTGGGATAGCCGTCCACCACACTCTGGTAAGTCGCACGCGCCTGGAAGGCATCCCCCGCTTCGGCATAGATGTCACCCAGAATGATGAACGACTTCCCGAGCCAGTACGAGTGAGGCGTATTCCGGTCGGCGAAGGCATATACGAGCTCCTCGACACGGGCATTTTCCCCGGCGGCCCGCGCAGCCTCGATTACGCGGTAGGCTCCCTCCGCCCCTTCCGGAGTGGAGACGTCGCTGCCGAGCCTTTCGTAAAGCGGCAGCGCCTCGCTATTGCGACCCGTCCGCCTCAACACCGAAGCCTTCGCATAGAGGGCCTGCCGTTTTGCCGGTTCGCCGGCAGCCCGCGCAGCCACCTCGTCGGCCGCAGCCAATATCTTCCCGTCGTCCCCTCCGGCTACGACGGCCTTCATATAGCCCGACAGCGCCTCGTCCTTCCGGGCCGGCACGGTCACCAGTCCGCTCAGCCGGAGGTAGGCATCGGCCGCCTCGTCATACTGCTTCATATCCATGCTGACGGAAGAGAGCCGCTCCAGTCCGCGCACCGTAAAGTCGCCGTTGGGCATTGCGACAAGCCTCCGGTAGTAACCGGCAGCTCTGGCGGCATCCTGCGCCGCCAGGGCATTCTCCCCGGCGAAATAGAGCGCTTCCGCGACATGGACACCCTTCGGGTATCCCGCGATGTAGTTGTCGAGCGCCGCGGCTGCCCGGCCCGTATCGCCGGAGAGATAAACCCGCTGCGCAGCCGCGAAAGCCAGCGAATCGCGCTGTACTTCGCCCAGGTCGGTCTCTATCCCGACACTTTCGGCATATTTAAAGTAGGCATCCACGTCGTTCCGCTCCACATATATCGTGCGGATACCGTTCATGGCGCTACGCGAAGCATCGGAGTGCTGCTCGTGCTGCATCACCTTTTTATAGTAGGTCAAAGCCTTCGCATCGTCGCCGAGATTCTGGCAGGCGAGGCCGAGCTCGTTGAGCGCCGAGGCATAGCGCGGCGAGGAGGGATAGGTATTCACGAAACGTTCGAGGACACCGGTAGCCTCCGAATAGCGCTGCTGCCCCATGTAGGCCCTTCCCAGCTCGTACATGGCATCGGCCACATAGGGGCCTTCGTTCTTGCGCACTATTTCCGTGAGACTCTCTATCTTGCGCTCGGGCCGTTGCACCATGCCGAGCATCATCGCCCGTTGGAAAGCGGAATAATAGCGCTCCGGGGTATTCATCGCGGCCGCCTTGTCGTAGAACTCGATGGCGCGCCAAAAGGAACGCCCGCTGTATTCGATATCGCCGCGGCGGTTATAGGCGTCCGCGGCATAGCTGTCCTTGCGGCGGTAATCGAGCAGGAACTCGTCGAACCACTTCCTGGCTTCCTCCCAGTTCTTCATATTGAAATAGGCATACCCCAGATTGTAGCGTGCCGCCAGGTTTTCCGGTTCGCTCTTGGGCGAAAGGCGCACATAGGCCGCGAAACGTTCGGCCGCCCCCGGCATGTCGCCCCGGCGGTAACAGATTTCACCCTGCCAATATCCTGCCAGGGCGGTGTACTTGGCATTGAAACGGTTGGCGAGCGACTGGTCGAGCAGGCGCGCGGCGGCATCGTAATCGCCCGCATTGTAATATTCCAGTCCGCGGAAGTAGGTTATCTTCTGGAGCGCCGCCTTCAGGTTGTTGTCCGGATAGGGTACCTGCATGATGGCCTGATAGGCGGCATCGTAATTACGCGAATTGTAGTAAGCCGCGGCGAGATACTCCTTGACCTGCGGAACACGTCCCGAATTCGGATAACGGGCAATGTAACGGTTGAGCACGTTGATGGCCTCGTTGAAATAACCGCCGCCGAGCTCGTACTGCAGCTTTCCGTAATTGAACAGCGCATCCTCGCTTATCGCATCGTCGTACCCCTCCGAAGAGGCCATGGCGAACGACTGCATGGCCTGCTGCTTGCGCCCCATGCGCAGATAACAGTCGGCCAGGTGGTAGCTCGCGTTCTGCGACAGTTTGTCGTCGGGACCGGCCACACGGGCAAGGTTCCGTTCCGCCTCCCCGTAATCGCCCACCATATAGGCGGCGAATCCCAGCATGTAATAGACTTCGCGGTCCATCTCACCGCCGAGTTCCCGGTAACGTTCGAGATACTGCGCGGCCTCGCGCCACCCGCCCGTATAGAACCAGCTCTCACCGATGATACGGTTCAGTTCCGCCAGCCGGTCACCTGCGGCCATGCGCAGGACGGCCCCGCCGTTCTCGCGGACATAGTGGTAGTTGCCGTCGTTGAATTCAATCTGCAGGATATAGAAAGGCAGCACATTGCTGTATGCAGGATGGTCCGCTATTACGGTAAAGTAGCGTTTGGCCGACTGGTACTCCCCCTTCCGGTATTCGGAATAACCCATCACATACTGCGCATGAGGATAGTAGTCACTCGTGAAGGCGATGCGGGCCATCAGCCGCACGGCGGCCTCGAAACGCTCCTGCTCGAAACAGGCATACCCGTATTTGAAACAGTATTCGTCCGCATCCTCCGCCGGCAGTTTGCCGGCATCCACTCCGGCATACTGTTCCGTCGCCGCCGCATAGTCGCCCTCCCCGAAGAAGAGATTGCCGAGTTCGAAGCGCACCTCTACGGCTCCCGGCCCCGCCGGATAACGGGTAAGGTATGTTTCGAGCAGCTCCTGCGCCTCTCCCTCTCCGGCCTGCGCCGCACTCATGGCAAGGAGCCGGCACAACCGCTCCCTGACCGCAGCGTCGGCACCGGCCGCATACCGTCCGGCCTTTCCGAACTCCATGAATGCCTCGCCGTACTTCTCCATACGGTACAGTCCCTCGCCACGCGAAAGGTGCCGTTCCAGCCCCCCGTCCTGTGCGAAAGAGACCGACGGGAGCAGGCTCCCCAGCAACAATACAGACAATAATATCCTGTGTCCCATCATTTTCCGTTTATCTTATCTGCAACGGCCCTGTTCCGGCCGTTCATTCCAACATCTTCTCCATCGTCCGGCACGGCCGTCTGTCGGTTATCACCCCGTCCGTTATCTCTACCGCGCCCGCATCCGCCCGCAGCATCTGCGCCATCAGCCGACGGTCCATGCCATATACCGCTCCGGCACCCAAATCCGCTCCGGCAGGAGCATCCCCCGGAGTCTCCGTACCCACGGCACAAATCACACGGGCTCCGCCAGCCGCAGCCTTCGCAGCAAATGTCCGGATACGTTCGCGGCAGCGCCCGGAGATATCCGATTCATCCCGCACGAGCACGAGGTAACTCCTTCCCGCAGCATAGACCATATCCCCGGCCCGGTCCGCACCGTCCAGCCAAAGGGAGAAATCATATTCCTTCGCCTTTTCCGGCAACTCGTCATACGGAGTACGCGTATCGACATACCGCCACCGCGCGGTATCGTACCAGGTGGTATCCGACAGGGAGAACTCCTGCAGCCCGCCCGTCTGCAAATCTTCGTACACAAGCACCACCGAGCGCTCCATGCAGCTCGTGCAGAGAACGTCCCGGCGCAGGTCGGTTCCCTTACGGTAAACCGACGTATCCACCGGCGGCAGGCAGTACCACGCATACAGGCAGAGTGCGAGCGGTAAAAGGAGGAATATCGTGCTCCGGACCGCCTCGCGCCGAGTAAAGGCGAACCCGCGGCGCCTCTTCGCATCGCGCCACACCACCGCCGCCACGGGCAGCAGTACGACGTTCTTGGCGAAGGTCATCCAATTGCTCAACTTGAGCGCATTCCCGAAACAGCCGCAGTCATCCAACGGATTCCACACGGCTATCACGAGGGTCAGCAGGGTGAAGAATGCCATGAAGAGCAGGGCGAAAAGACTGGCCAGCCGAAGTCCCGTACCGCACAGGAGCATGAGTCCTACGGCGGACTCCGCCACGCACTGCACCACGGCGAGAGGAGCAGCGACCGCCGAAAGGCCGCCGAGACCGAACGCATCGAGATACTCCTCCACCTTGAGTGCCGAACCCCAGGGGTCTATCCCTTTCGCAAGACCCGAAAAGAGGAATACCGCACCGAGTACAATGCGGCATACATGCGCCGCTGTCCTGAACCATTCCTTCTTCTCCATCTCTTTCAAATCACAGGATGCCTTCCATCTTTTCCGTTATCCGGGCGAACACGCGCTGCGGCGGGCACATGTCCCCCTTCTCGTCACGGCAGTCCACCACCTCCAGTTCGCCCTCTTCGGCCAGGCCGAGATAAATCTCCCGCACGCGCCGCTGAAAAGCGAGCGAAGCTTCGTGTATGTCGTCCGCGCCGCCCAGGTACCCCCGGTCCGCGCCGCGGCGTGGTGCGGTGAGGCTGCGCTCGGTAAAGCGGAACGGCACGTCCAGAAAGAGCGAGACATCCGGACGCGGAATTGCGTTGTGCCCGTATTCCAAGTCGAGTATCCACCGTCTCAACATCTCCCGGGCCTCGCCCCCCTCCACCTTGGCGCACTGGTAGGCGATGTTGGAGTTCACATACCGGTCCAGCAGGACGTATTTTCCCCGGGCGAGCCATTTCCGTATCATCGCGGCCGCATCGGCCCGGTCGCCCGCGAAAAGGAGGGCGACGAGGTATGGGTCCACAGCATCGATACCGCCCAGTTCCCCGCGCAGGAAACGGGCGATGAGCCCGCCGTACACGGGAGCGTCGAAACGCGGAAAGTGCAGGTATTCGTAGCGGAGCCCGCGGCTTTCGAGCCGCTCTTTCAGCAGCTCCGTCTGTGTGGTTTTCCCGGCTCCGTCGAGCCCTTCGAGAACTATCAGCGGCATAAGGACAACTATTTACCGCGGCTGTTGCCGCATCCGGCGGGACCCCCCCCCCCGCAAAAGGACCGGCCCGCCGCTAACGCAGCATACGCACGGCCCGCTCCACACCGGCAACGAGGGCATCGGCCTCCCGCTCGGTGTTGTAAAAGGCAAACGAGGCACGTACCATGCCCTTCACCCCGTAATGTTCCATGACCGGGTCGGCACAGTGTGCCCCCGTCCGGACAGCGATACCCAGCTTGTCGAGTATCATTCCCATATCGTAAGCATGCACCCCTTCCGCATTGAATGAAAGGATGCTGCACTTATCCGGCGTCGTACCGTAGATACGCAGCCCCTCCACGGCGGACAGTCTGTCGGCGGCATACTCCGCCAGGCGATGTTCGTACTCCGCGATTCCGTCCATGCCGATTTCCCGGAGATATTCCATCGCTTCGCCGAGACAGACGGCACCGACATAATTGGCCGTTCCGGCCTCGAACTTGAGCGGCAGGTCGGCGAACGTGGTACCGGCGAACCGCACCTTCCTGACCATATCGCCGCCGCCCATGAAAGGAGGCATCCGCTCGAGCAGTTCGCGCCGACCGTACAGGACTCCCGTCCCGGTCGGAGCATAGAGCTTATGGCCCGAAAAGACATAGAAGTCGCAGCCGAGTGCACCGACATCCACCCCGCCGTGGACGATGCCCTGACAGCCGTCCACCAGCACGACGGCCCCGACGGCATGGGCGGCGGAGACCACCTCGTCGAGCTGCGGCATGGTACCCAACACGTTGGATGCCTGCGTGACGGCGACCAGTTTCGTCCGACCGTCGAGCAGTTCAGGCAGTCGTTCCACCATCAGCCGTCCCGTATCGTCGAAAGGCAACACACGCATTTCCACGCCACGGCGGCCGCAGACCAACTGCCAGGGGACGATGTTGGAGTGGTGTTCCATCTCCGACACCACGATGTTGTCGCCCGGCCCGAAAGCGAGTTCGCCGTAGCTGTACGCCACGGCATTCACGGCGGCCGTCGCCCCCGAAGTAAAGACTATCTCCTCACGCGAGGCGGCCCCGATAAAAGAGCGTACCCGTTCGCGGGCCTCCTCGAACAGTTCGGTCATCTGCCCGGAGAGGTAATGCACGCCGCGGTGCACATTGGCATTCACCTCCTCATACAGCCTGCGTTCGCAATCGATGACACGCCGCGGCTTCTGGGCGGTAGCCGCACTGTCGAGGTACACCAGCGGCCGGCCGTAAACCGGCCGCGACAGTATCGGGAAATCCTCCCGTATTTTTTCTACATCCAACATTTTGCACTCTTCATAAATCATGGCCCTATCCGGCCTCCTGTCCGGTACCGTCCTGTTTCCTGCCCGGCAGCATCCGCCCGCTGCGGGGCTCTGCCTCTGTCCGGCACGGCTTTCCCCCACCGAACGCACTGCCGGTTTTCCTTCGTATCGCCGCAATACGTCTCCTTTGCGACGGACCGGCATCCCCTCGGCAGGCATCCGTTCAGACACCCTGCTGGAGTTCGGCGATTTTCTCCTCGGCCATCGCCAGCACCGCTGCCGCCAGCGGCCCCTCGCCCAACCGGGAGACGACGTCGTTCACGAACCCGGTCAATTGCAGGCCGCGGGCTTCGGCTTCGCTCAGCCCCCGCTGGCGCATGTAATAGACCGCATCGTCGTCCATCTGTCCCACCGTCGCCCCGTGGCTGCACCGGACGTCGTCGGCATATATTTCAAGCCGGGGCGAAGTGACTATCCGCGCCCGGTCGCCCATGAGCAGGTTGCGGCTCTGCTGATAAGCCTCCGTCCGCTGCGCATCCTGCGCCACATAGACCATACCGTCGAACGAACCGTACCCCGTTCCGGAAGCGACGCCCTTCATCAGCACGTCGCTGTGGCAATCGGGCACAAGATGTTCCACCCGCACGTCCAGTTCCTTGCGTTCGCCGTCCGCCGCCATGAAAAGGCCGGCATGCAGCGCCTCTGCCGCAGGACCGGCCAACTGTGCGGCATACCGCAGCGCCGTCTTTCCGGAACCGAACGCCACCGTTACCGTTTCGCTGCGTGCACCGGCTTCCAACCGCACGGAACCCGAAACGCTCCCCTCCGCAGCAAGAAGCACTACCTCCCGCATCCGAAGCGACGCCCCCTCCTGCACGACCGTATTCCGCACCACGGAAGCGCCGTCCGAAAGCAGAAAGAGCAGCTCCGCCGCGGAATCCTTTCCGGCGACGACCTCCACCCGGCAACTGCCCCGACCGCCGAACGACAGGCAAAGCGGCTCCGCAGCCTGCAACCCGTCGGGAATATGCACGGTCACGCCTGCCGCATCTCCGGCACTTCCCGCACCGGCTTCGATGCCGGAAGGCAGGACTCCGAACGGCCGCGTACAGATGCCGTCCCTTACCTCCACTGCGGCTCCGCCGCAGATACCGGTCAATTCAGACGCTTTTCTCATGGCCGGCCGTCATTTATATCGGTTTATCAACCAGTCGTACCCCTCGCGCTCCAGCTTCAGGGCGAGCTCCCTGTCGCCCGACAGGATAATCTGGCCTTTATAGAGCACATGCACGAAATCGGGCACGATGTAATCGAGCAGCCGTTGGTAGTGCGTTATCACGACGGTGGCGTTCTGGGGCGTGCGCAGCTTGTTCACCCCCTGCGCCACGATGCGGAGCGCGTCGATGTCGAGCCCGCTGTCCGTCTCGTCCAGTATGGCGAGTTCCGGCTCCAGCATGGCCATCTGGAAGATTTCGTTCTTCTTCTTTTCGCCGCCCGAGAAGCCTTCGTTCACGGCACGGCCCGTCAGCTTGCTGTCGAGTTCCACCACCTTTCCCTTCTCGCGCATCAGTTTCAGGAACTCGCCCGAAGAGAGCGGCGGCAGGCCGAGGTACTCGCGGCGGCGGGCCACGGCGAGCTTCATGAAGTTAGCCATGCTCACCCCCGGTATCTCCACCGGGTACTGGAACCCGAGGAATATCCCCGCACGGGCACGCTCCTCGATATTCATCTCCAACAGGTTCTTTCCGTCATACTCCGCCGTACCGGCCGTCACTTCGAAACGCGGGCTGCCGGCTATCACCGAAGCGAACGTGCTCTTGCCGGAACCGTTCGGTCCCATGATGGCGTGTACTTCGCCGGCATTCACCGTGAAGTCGATGCCGCGCAGTATCTCCTTGCCCTCTATCGAGGCATGGAGGCCTCTAACCGTCAATATGTTTTTCATACTTCTATCGTTGTGTCAATATTACATCCCTACCTCACCCGGTCCATCGCACTAAAATCTCACATACAGGCCCAAATGGCCCAGCCAATCCAGCTTGCCGCTTATCCCCATCGCTCCGTTCTTCCACCAAGGAGCAAGCCCGAACTCGAACTGCGAAGGCCCGATGACCAACGGCGAGAGGGAGAGGCCGAAGTTCCGGGTTATATGGACCACCCATTCCGCCCGCACCATCACATAGGGACCTACCGTCGGACGGTACAGGTCTTCAGCCGCATGAACCCCCAGGCCCACGCCGCCTCCGACCCGGAAAGAGAGCCATTTACGGGCGACGGGAAACTCCCAGTACCCGATGCCGTAAGCGGTCGTCGCGAAATAACTTGTTAAAACCATATTCGAAACTGGGTTCCCTGCCAACGTTTCGTATGCTTCGCCCAGACGGCCTCCCAACCAAAATTTCCCCTTCATATTCCGGGCATACTCAGCGTAGAAAAAATACCCTAAGCTACTGTTTATATCCCAAGTCAAGCCTCCGCGTATCTCTATAACATTCGGGCGTTCGACTCCCTTTTCCGCAACAGCGGGCTCTGCCCCCCGGGCCGCAAAAGCCGTAAGGGCGAACAGCAAGACAATCAGCGCTCTCTTCATCTTGTTATGCTCTAAGGTTCATATCATTGCCGTTTCCACACGGCATACAATCCCTGTTATCCGTCCTTCCGTCGAGGCGCAGCGTCCACTCACCGTCGGCACGTTCCGGCACTGTCCGGCCAAATTCCGCCCCATTCTGCGGCCCCGCCGCCTCGCAGGCTCAAAACCGGGCGTAAAAACCTATATGGCCGAATACATCAATCGAGGCCAAATGCCCTCTCCTGCCACCGTAGGTAATCGGAGCCAGCGGCGTCCACTCCGCCTGCGACGAGCCCAAAGGCCCGAACAGCAGCGGCGCGAAGGTCATACCGAAATGCCGGCCCAAATGCACCACCCACTCCGCACGTACCATCACGTAGGGAGCCAGGCCGAGGTCCTTCACTCCTGGTCCGAGGTGCATGCCCAGTCCTACTCCGGCACCCGCCCGGAACGACAGCCACTGCCTTGCCACCGGGAGTTCCCAATACCCGATGCCGTACAACGCCGGACGGAGCCAGCGGTCGAGTACGTAGGAAGGCTGACACGTCGCGGACTGAAAATCGGACTGCAGGCCCAGACGGCCTCCCGCCCAAAACCTGCCCTTCACGTTCCGGGCATACTCGACATAGCCGAACGGACCGAACATATCAATATCTCCGACGCCGATAGCCACACCGCCGGAGAAAGCAATCACGTTGCGGTCCGCCCGCCGCTCATCCCGGCCACCGGTCTGTGCCACGGCGGCTGCAACCGACACGCACGCCGTACATAACAGCAGCAAACACTTTTTCATGGTTCAAGAGGTTTCAGTCAAATGCAGCGGGTATCGTCCCGCCTCTCTTACCATGACGCCGCACCGGTCCTTTCCGTTGCACGGCTCCGCAAATTTCTATCCCACACTTCCTTCCAGGCTCACCGAAAGCAGCTTCTGCGCCTCCACGGCGAACTCCATCGGCAGCTTGTTGAGCACCTCCCTGGCATAGCCGTTCACGATGAGTCCCACGGCCTCCTCCATATCCAGCCCCCGCTGGTTACAGTAGAAAAGCTGGTCGTCGCTTATCTTGGACGTCGTGGCCTCGTGCTCCACCACGGCACCTGAATTCCGCACGTCGATGACCGGAAAGGTGTGCGCCCCGCAGCGGTCGCCTATCAGCAGCGAATCGCACTGCGAAAAGTTGCGGGCGTTCTCCGCCCTGGGATTCACCTGCACCAGTCCGCGGTAGCTGTTCTGGCTGCGCCCGGCCGAAATACCCTTCGAAACGATGCGGCTCCGGGTGTTGCGCCCCAGATGTATCATTTTGGTACCCGTGTCGGCCTGCTGGAAGTTGTTGGTGAGCGCCACCGAGTAGAACTCCGCCGTACTGTTGTCCCCGGCGAGAATGCAGCTCGGATATTTCCAGGTGATGGCCGAACCGGTCTCCACCTGCGTCCACGAAAGTCGGGCATTTTCGCCGCGGCATATCCCGCGCTTGGTGACGAAGTTGTAGATACCTCCCTTGCCCTCCCGGTCGCCGGGGTACCAGTTCTGGACGGTGGAGTATTTCACCTCCGCATCCTTCATCACCACGATTTCCACCACGGCGGCATGCAACTGGTTCTCATCGCGCCGCGGCGCGGTACACCCCTCCAGATAGCTGACGTACGCCCCCTCGTCGGCCACGATGAGCGTCCGCTCGAACTGCCCCGTACCGGCGGCATTGATGCGGAAATAGGTACTCAGCTCCATCGGGCAGTGAACCCCCTTCGGGACGTAACAGAACGAACCGTCGGAGAAGACCGCCGCATTGAGCGCGGCGTAAAAGTTGTCCGTATAGGGCACCACGCTGCCGAGATACTTCCGAATCAGCTCCGGATAGTCGCGGATGGCTTCGCTCATCGAGCAGAAGACAATCCCCTTTTCGGCCAGCGTCTCCTTGAAAGTGGTCTTGACCGACACCGAATCCATCACGGCATCGACCGCCATCCCGCTCAGCGCGAGCTGCTCTTCGAGCGGTATGCCGAGTTTGTCGAAGGTCTTCTTCAGCTCCGGGTCGATGTCGTCCACGGTAGCCCCCGCCTTCCCCTTGGCGGGTTTGGGAGCGGCATAATAGATGATATCCTGAAAATCTATCTCCGGAATGTCGAGATGGGCCCAGGTCGGCAGCTTCATCGTCTGCCAATGGCGGAAGGCGGCCAGCCGGTACTCGGTCATCCATTCGGGCTCCTCCTTCTTGCGGGATATGAGCCGGACGACCTCTTCGTCCAGTCCGCGCGGAATGGTCTCCGTATCTATATCGGTTGTAAAACCGTACTTGTACTCCTGTTCCGCAATATCGCGTATTATCTTATTGCTCTCTTCCATGCGTAATCCCAAACGTAGTTTCTCATCCAATCCACAAAATTAACCATCTGCCTGCGATGTGCAAAATTTATGCAGAAAATAACAATCTCCCGCCGGGTACCCCCTCCCCCTCACGGGAAACGGCCATGACAAAACCGTGGCGTTCACGGCAATTAAATGTTAAGATTTAGCCCCGTCCTTATAGGGCTTTTCAAATTATAGATTAACTTTGTCCCAAATTTTTCTATCAGGACACGAATAATGGAAACTATCTACACCGTCATCGTAGTCATTTTATTGGTTCTGGCAATCCTCGGTCTCGTCGTAGGGGTTTCCAATGACGCAGTCAACTTCCTCAACTCGGCGATAGGCTCCAAAGCCGCCTCCCGCAAAGTCATCTTTACCATCGCTTCGGTCGGCATCCTGCTGGGTACGATGACCTCCAGCGGCATGATGGAGGTGGCCCGCAGCGGCGTGTTCTACCCGGAGATGTTCACCTTCCGCGACGTGATGATGCTCTTTCTCGGGGTGATGTTCGCCAACGTGATACTGCTCGACCTGTTCAACACCTTCGGACTGCCCACCTCCACGACCGTCTCCCTCGTTTTCGGACTGCTCGGCGCCGCGGTGGCGGTCACCTCGCTCAAGATAAGCGCCGACCCGACGCTGACGGCGGCCGACATGTCCAATTACATCAACTCGGGCAAGGCTCTCGTCATCATATCGGGTATCCTGGCCTCCGTGGCCATCGCCTTCGTGGTGGGTGCCTTCGTGATGTTCATCAGCCGTCTCATCTTCACTTTCCGCTACCAGAAGATGCTGAAGCGCTTCGGCGCCCTGTGGTGCGGCATCGCCTTCACCGCCATCGCCTACTTCGCTCTCTTCAAGGGGCTGCAGGATTCCGGGATATTCAGTCCGGCCTTTTTCGATACGCTCTCGGCCCACATGTTCCCCATCCTGCTCGGTTTCTTCGCGGTCAGCTCGCTCGTCATGTTCCTGCTTCAGCTCGCCAAAATCAACATCCTCAAGGTTACGATACTCGCCGGCACCTTCTCGCTGGCGCTCTCCTTCGCGGGCAACGACCTGGTGAACTTCATCGGCGTACCGATAGCCGGCCTCGACTCCTACAAGATAGCCCTTGCGGCCGGAGGCGACGACGGCATGATGATGGGCAAGCTCAGCGAACCGGTAGTGGCCAACCACCTGCTGCTGCTCGTAGCCGGGTGCATCATGGTCGTGACGCTCTGGACATCCAAAAAGGCACAGAGCGTCAGCGAAACGGAAATCAACCTCGCCAAACAGGACGAGGGAACGGAGCGTTTCGGCTCCACCCTCTTCTCCCGTTCCATCGTGCGGGGAGCCATCACCGTCAACAGGTGGTACGAGGACCACGCTCCCGAATCCTTCCAGCGGGCGATAAACAAACGGTTCATTCCGCTGCGCCCCAAAGCCGGAAGCGCCCATTTCGACCTGATACGCGCCACGGTGAACCTCACCGTCGCCTCCATCCTCATCGCCACGGCCACCTCGCTCAAACTCCCCCTCTCGACCACCTACGTCACTTTCATGGTGGCCATGGGTAGTTCGCTCGCCGACAAGGCATGGGGCCGCGAAAGCGCCGTTTACAGAATAACGGGCGTGGTGACGGTCATCGCAGGCTGGTTCGTCACGGCACTCATCGCCTTCGTCATCGCCCTCGTCGTGACCTACGCCCTGCTGTGGGGCGGTACGTGGGCCGTCATCATCATCTCGCTGCTCTGCGTAGGGATGTTCATCCAGAGTTCCATCACCCACAAGCGCCGCAAGGCCAAAGAACATAAAACCGAAGAAATCGTCACCGCTTCGGGCAACAGCACTCAGGAGGTGATGCGCAATCTCATCGCCGAGATAAGCGGTGTCATGACCAAAACGACCGAGATATACAGCAAGACCATCATGGCGACGCTGAACGAAGACCGCAGGACGCTGCGCGAAATGGTGCGCGAATCGAACGACCTCTTCTACAACGCCCGTGAAAAGAAATACGCCCTGCTGCCCACCCTCCAGAAACTTCAGGACAACTACATCGAAGCGGGCCACTTCTACGTACAGGTCGTGGACTACATCAGCGAGATGTCCAAGGCGCTAGTGCACATCACCCGTCCCTGCTTCGAACATATCGACAACAACCACAAGGGGATGAGCGAGGAACAGGTGGAAGACCTCCTCAAAATCAACGACAAGGTATCGGAGATATACGCCCGCATCAACGTCATGCTCAACGACAACGACTACTCCGACACGAACGTGGTGCTGGAGATGCGCGACGAGCTGTTCGTCACGATTGACGATGCGGTGAAGAGCCAGCTCCGCAGGATACAGAACAAGGCCACGAGCACCAAAGCCAGCATGCTCTACCTGACTATCCTGAACGAAACGAAGACCATGGTACTCCAGTCGAGAAACCTTCTCAAGTCGCAGCGTTCGTTCATGGAGAATCAGGACACCTCCAACGACCTCATGGGAAACAAATAAATCAGCAGGGGCACAGTCAGGGGGACGGAAGACAGAAGCAAAGGGGGACGGAACGATTCGTCCCCTTTTTCGTCGGCTTCCAGCAAATGCCTCGGCCCGGGCAATCCCGGGAACGGAGACCGGACAACAGGCATCCTTCTCACTCCATCGAAATACGGACTTGAAACTTGAAAGAATCCGCCGACCGCCACGGGCGGCATCCCCGCCGTTTCTTCCCGTCCTTCCGCTGCGCCAACCACCGGCCGCCCGGCTCGGCACATACGGTACAACCGAGACGGCATGAAAATACATCCCCGACAGGCAAGCCCGATTACGGCGAAAAGAGAGGGCGGTATCTTCCGACCGCCACCCGCCGTATCACCATCGGCATCGATTCAGTCCTGCACGGTCCTCCTCCCGTACCCGAATATCTTTCAGCTTGTCGACTCCGACACCGAAAAAGGCTGTGCCATTCTGAACCGTATCGATTCAATCTGGCACAGCCTCCTGCGGTCGTTCATCCGCCGGACCGTCAAGACTCCGGCTTCTGCACGACGAACTCGTATATCAACGGAGTATAAGGCTTGATTTCCGCTACCGGTACAGTAGTGCCCGAAGAGGTGGAATAGGGCATATAATAGGTAGAGGAGGCGAAAAAGTAGTCCGTATCCTCCGTCGTATAGTCCTTATACTGATACGTAAAGTCGAACGTGAACGTGGCCGAGGAAGACCACATGGAGCTGCTCTTGTCCGGATACATGTACTGACGGTAATAACCGTACTCCGACGGGACGGCGATACGCACGCTGTCGCCGTAACAGAGGTCGGGCAGGATGGCATAGAACACCTTCGCCGGCATCTGGTTGGCATTGTTGGGGTCGGTGGACATCCGCGTCACCCTTATCGGACTCGTAACGTCGCTGCTGCGCACCGTACCGAACCGGTTGTACAATACGGTATCGATATTGGAATCTATCAGATGCCCGTCGAGAAACCCGCACCTGTAGTAGATATTGGCGCTCTGGTTCAGCGGCACCGTATCACCGGGATTGGGCCGGGCGAGTATATCCATATACAGTCCCTCGCGCACCGTATCGTTCAGCGGTTTGCCCCACCCTTCCGGCCGGGATGCGGTGACGAACTCCTCTATCGCTTGCCGCCCTTCGGACTGGGGATTATCCACGATATTGACGATGCGGAGGCTGTCGAGAATGACCGGCACGTCCGATTCAAGGGCCTGCTGCCCCCCGTATCCGGTCGAAGTCTGAATACCGTACGATGCGAAAGCCAGACGCGAAGGGATATAGACACGCCACGTCTCTCCGGGCATGATTTCCGTGATGGCCTGGTAGATGCCCGAAGGTATATCGCTCAGGTCCTGCCGACTGGCGATATAGAGCCTGTCGGGGATGTAATGCGTATATTTGGTGAAGGTTCCGAGAAGCCGGGCCGTTTCCTCGTTACGGTTGTAAACGATGTCGCCGTTCAGGTCACGGATGACATATTCCACATCCACCCACCTGCCCCGGACGTCCACCTTCGTGGCACTTCCGTCCGGCAAGGCCTCGATTACCTCATAATACATCCCCGTATCTCCGAGCGGTTCGGCATCGGGAGCATTGCTGCTCACCCAGATGTCGAGCGCCTTGTCCTCTATCTCGTTGAAATTCTCGCTCTCGGTCCTGGCGCACGAGCAGAAGGCGCATGCGGCGACGGCGACCGCCAAAGGTTTCAAAACATGTCTCATCATATATCACTGTTCGGCGCTATGCCTTCTCATTGGTTCTCAATCACTTTTTCCACATTCACCCGCCAGGCTACGGGCGTGTTGGGCGGAAGCTGCTGCACCGTATGGTCGCCATAGGCATTACCGGAGGTCATTACCACCATGACGAGGTCGCCCGGCGCACTCTCCGCCAACGACTCCTCCACGCCCTTCATCAGCTTTCCGTCACCCAGCACTATCCGCAGCGTATCGCGGTTCCACTCCACCCGGTCGGGCATCCGCTCCGGCCTGTTGGTATAGATGAGGTCTCCGGTACTCGTCTCGGAAAAAGAGGTCGAAAACTTATATACCTCATACATCAGATAGAGACTGTCGCCTCGCTCCGCGAGCGGAGTTCCCCGGCCATCCTCCGGATAGACGATGTCGCGGAACACCCCCGACATGATTTCGGTATAGGCACTACCGTTTTCATTCCTGCTCTCCACCCACGAACGGATGGTATCCATCTGCTGCTCGAATATCTCGCCCTTCTTGTTGCACGCCGAAACCGCAAGCACGACCGCAACGGCCGCAACAGCGCACATTCTCCAGCATTTACCCTTCATAGGCCGAATTTTTTCCTTCGGACACGGCTCGCGTCCGTTTAATGTACAAAGATAGGCAAAAAACCTATCCACGCAAAACCGCACGCACGGCAATCCCTCTCCCTAAACAACGGCATCGCCCTCCGTTTCATTGTCCGACCGCGGAAACGGAAGGGATAAAAATAGGGAAGCGTTCGAAGGGGATGGTAAAAAAAGCTATATTTGCATCCACAAATACGGTATTCCGCATACCGTCGGCGACACTGAACGATTGACGATGAAGAGAGTGCTTGTAACCGGAGGAGCCGGATTCATAGGTTCGCACCTGTGCGAACGGCTGGTAAGCGAAGGCCACGACGTCATCTGCCTCGACAACTATTTTACCGGCAGCAAGAGAAACGTGATGCACCTGGCCGGATGCGGCAATTTCGAGATGGTGCGCCACGACGTCACCGCTCCCTATTACGCCGAGGTGGACGAAATCTACAATCTCGCCTGCCCCGCCTCCCCGATACATTACCAATATAACCCCATCAAGACCACCAAGACATCCGTCATGGGGGCCATCAACATGCTGGGGCTCGCCAAGCGCGTCAAGGCACGCATCTTGCAGGCCTCCACCTCCGAAGTTTACGGCGACCCGGACGTGCATCCGCAGCCGGAGAGCTATTGGGGAAGCGTGAACCCGGTGGGCATCCGCTCCTGCTACGACGAAGGCAAACGCTGCGCGGAGACGCTCTTCATGGATTACCGGCGTCAGAACGGCGTCCGCATCAAAATCGTGAGGATATTCAACACCTACGGCCCGCGCATGAATCCGGACGACGGACGCGTGGTCTCCAACTTCATCGTACAGGCACTGCGCGGAGAGGACATCACAATATACGGCGACGGCTCACAGACGCGCAGTTTCCAATACGTCAGCGACCTGGTGGAAGGAATGGTGCGCATGATGGATACCCCGGACGAAGTGACCGGTCCGGTAAACATCGGCAATCCCGGCGAGTTCACCATCCTCGAACTCGCCTCCCTCATCCGGGAGCTTACGGGCTCCTCCTCGCGGATAGTCTTCCGTCCGTTGCCTTCGGACGACCCGCGACAGCGCCGTCCCGACATCGGGCTTGCAGGCGAACTGCTCGGCGGATGGCGGCCGGAGATACAGCTCCGCGAAGGGCTCGCGCGAACCATCGCCTACTTCGAAAGCATTATCCGATAAACCGATACTATACATCATTTAAAGCAGAAATGTTCAGTTTCCATACAAAGAACATATATCTCGCCGACCTGCTCGACGACTTTTACGACATCCACTGCCATCTGCTTCCCGGCGTGGACGACGGGAGTCCCGACCGGGAACACAGCCTTCGACTGCTGGAGCGAATGCAGGGCATGGGGGTAAAAGGTCTCTACATGACGCCCCACATCATTCACGGAGCCTACGACAACCGCGGCGAAGAGGAGCTCCGACAGCGATTCGCCGACTTCGGGTACCAGGGGCCGCTGGATATCCGGCTGGGCGCGGAGTATTTCATCGACGACAAGTTCCCGGAACACCTCGAAGGCAATCCCCTGACCATGAACTGCCGCCACGTTCTCGTGGAGTTCTCCATCAACGGATACAGCCTCCGGGCTTTCGACATGCTGTTCGAAGCGACCCTTTCGGGTTATGAAATCATCCTCGCCCACCCCGAACGATATGCGTTCGTACAGGCCAACGGCAAGGATAAGGTCATCAACCTGATAAAACAGTACAAATTGCAGCTCAACCTGCTCTCGCTGGCAGGATACCACGGCAGCGGTGCGAAGAAATATGCCGAACAGATGCTCCGGCAGGGGTTATACACCTTCGTGGGAACCGACACGCACTCCAATGCCTATCTCGATGCCCTCCAGCGGGCCAGGATATCGAAGAAGGTGTTCGATGCGGTGAATGTTCTGAAAGAGAACAACCGGACGCTGTTCTAACGGCAGCGTTACCGCGTATGCGAACCGCCCGCAGGAAGTTTCCTGCGGGCGGTTCGCGTAGGGCCGGACGTTGCACGGCACTGTCACGGACTATTTTCTGAATACGAAATAGACGGCCAGAACGATGCACACGAAAGCGGCGATATGGTTCCAGCGGAAAGTCTCGGTACGGAAAACCAGAATGGTGAAAACCGTAAACACGAGCAAGGAGATGACCTCCTGTATGATTTTGAGCTGGATGAGCGAGAAGGGTCCTCCGTTCTCGACGAACCCCAGCCGGTTGGCCGGCACCTGAAAACAGTATTCGAAAAAGGCGACTCCCCAACTGGCCAGAATGACGAGGAAGAGCGGAAGGGGACTGCCGTTGTTCGAGCCATTGAACTTCAGGTGTCCGTACCACGCTATCGTCATGAAGGTATTGGAACATACGAGCAACAGAACGGTATAAAGCGCTTTCATGGTCGGAATGTTTTTCAAACGGCGCAAAGATACCCAATTGTCCCGTTTCCCGTACCTGTTCCCGGGAAGAAACACCTGCGGCGGCGACAAAAACAGGAGGGGAACCCCTCTGCGGATTCCCCTCCTGCGGGCGGCAACCGCCCCGGCGCCCCGGGCACTATCCGAGGTACGATTTCAGGAATTTGTTGCGCGAGCTGTGACGGAGACGGCGGATGGCCTTCTCCTTTATCTGACGCACACGTTCGCGCGTCAGCCCGAACTTCTCGCCAATCTCTTCGAGCGTCATCTCCGGACAGCCGATACCGAAAAAGTAACGGATGATGTCGCGCTCACGGTCGGTCAGCGTGGCGAGCGCACGCTCCACCTCGGTGGAGAGCGACTCGTTTATCAACCCGCGGTCGGCATTCGGGGAATCGTTATTGACCAGCACGTCGAGCAGGTTGTTGTCCTCTCCGTCCGAGAAGGGGGCATCCACCGAGACGTGACGACCCGACACACGGAGCGTATCGGAGACCTTCTCCTTCGGCAGGTCGAGCACGTTGGCAAGCTCCTCCGGCGAAGGGGTACGCTCGTTCTCCTGCTCGAAACGGGCGAACGCCTTGTTTATCTTATTGAGGGACCCCACCTGGTTGAGCGGCAGACGCACGATGCGCGACTGCTCGGCGAGGGCCTGCAGGATAGACTGGCGTATCCACCACACGGCATAGGAGATGAACTTGAAACCGCGCGTTTCATCGAACTTCTCCGCAGCCTTGATGAGCCCCAGGTTGCCTTCATTGATAAGGTCGGGAAGGCTGAGCCCCTGGTTCTGGTACTGTTTGGCCACCGAAACCACGAAACGCAGGTTGGCCTTGGTCAGCTTTTCAAGCGCCTCCTGGTCGCCCTTCTTGATGCGCTGCGCAAGCTCCACTTCCTCCTCAACGGTGATAAGGTCTTCCTTGCCTATCTCCTGAAGGTATTTGTCCAGCGATGCACTTTCGCGGTTCGTGATGGATTTTGTAATCTTTAACTGCCTCATGTTGTTGGTTGCAATATAAAATAGTACGTTGTCTCTTCTCTCTTTCCCGCCGGCAGGCGTTTTAAAAACGGACCCGGCCCCGCAATGCGACTCCTGCGTGGGCCGGGACCATCTTTCTCTTATCGTCCCTCTCGGCAGCTCCCTACTGCACAAGGGAGTAACTGATGGCGCGCCCGTTGGGATATACGCCTTCGATATATGTCACGGGACCCGTCACCCGGTCAAGGTCGGCCACCGAACGGATGGGGCGGTCGTTGATATGGGTTATCACGAATCCCTCCTTCACCCGGGCCCTGGCCAGCACGCCGCCCGGACGCACCTCCGTCACCCGTATGCCGTTCTCTATCCTCAGCTCTCTGCGGGTTCTGTCGTTAATCTCCGCGAAACGTCCGCCGAGCGACTCGGCCACATCCACATAGTCGCGGGAGAGCAGTTCGGCCTTACCAGCCTTATTACGCAGCACAACCTCGAATTGTTTCGTTTTCCCGTCCCTTTTTACGGAAATAGTCACCTTGTCGTTCGGGCGATAACGCGACATGATTTCCGCCAGGTTGGTATTGTTGCCGAGCCGGATGCCATCTATTGCGGTGATTACGTCGCCCTTGCGGATGCCGGCCGCCTTGGCCGCACCGTCCTCCGAAACATCGGCCACATAGACACCGCCCGTTTCGCGGATGCCGTACTCCTCGCCGAACGTCTCGACGAACTCTTCGTCAATCTCCCGGTAGCTGACGCCGAGCAGCGCACGCTGCACCACGCCGTACTCCTTGAGGTCCACCACCACCTTCTTCACTATCGCGCTCGGAATGGCGAACGAATAGCCCATATAGGTTCCCGTCTGACTTTTAATCAGCGTATTGATACCCACAAGCTCACCGCGCGTATTGACCAGTGCGCCGCCGCTGTTGCCGGGGTTTACCGCTGCATCGGTCTGGATGAACGACTCCACGCGGTACTGGTTGGGAATCGCTCCGAGGTTACGCGATTTGGCGCTCACGATACCCGCCGTAATGGTCGACTGCAGGTCGAAAGGGCTGCCGATAGCCAGCACCCATTCACCAAGCCGCAGCGCATCCGAATCTCCGAATGCCAGCGTCGGCAGGTTCTCACCCTCTATCTTGATAAGCGCCACCTCGGTGGTCGGGTCGGTACCGACGACCTTGGCCTGGAAGGTACGCCCGTCGTAAAGTTTCACCTTCAGTTCGGTGGCGTTATCCACGACATGATGGTTGGTAACGATATAACCGTCCTGAGAGATGATGACGCCCGAACCGCCCGCCTTGAATTCGCGAGGCACATACTCCCCGCCGCGGGAGTAACCCTGCGGTATTCCGAAAAATTCGAGGAAGGGGTCTACATTGCGCATCTGCACCTGCTGCGTCACCTCGATGTTGACCACTGCATTTACCGCATTCTCGGCGGCATAGGTCAGGTCGGGATAGTCGGCCGCCTGGTAGGCGGTAAAGTGAGCCGCCGGCGACTTCTCTATCTCCACAACCTTCTCCACCACCCGCTCCTGCGGCTGCACGCTCCGGCTGTTCTTCGTGATAAGGTAGGTCGCACCGCTGCCAACCGCCAGGGCTGCGGCGATGAGACCCGCAAACATCCATTTTCTGTTCATAACGATATATAAAATAAGTATAAGTTGAACTCCTGTTTCCCGGCCGCCGCACGGACAGCCTGCTGCGGGAAAGCGCGTCGAATCATACCATAGGCGAATATCGTTCTGTTTCTTAATTTCTTAAATCATTCGTGACTAATTTAGAACGCACCTTTCTCCCTCCTTATTG
Source organism: Tidjanibacter massiliensis (assembly GCF_900104605.1). Lineage (NCBI taxonomy): Bacteria > Pseudomonadati > Bacteroidota > Bacteroidia > Bacteroidales > Rikenellaceae > Tidjanibacter > Tidjanibacter massiliensis. The sequence goes on from NZ_LT629960.1 coordinate 1,449,334, forward strand.
TGCATGCCGCCTTTTTTGCAACCCCTGTACCGGGAGACGACGGGGAATACTGCGGAACGGGGATTTTTCGTTACCTTTGCCGGGCAGGCATGCCGGCCGGAGAGCTCCCCGGCCGGAGGTATCCGACCCGCAAATTCCGGAGGACACGACACATGGCACAGCAAAGCAACATTCCCCTGGCCGAACGGCTCAGGCCGCGGACGCTCGACGACTACATCGGGCAGGAGCATCTCGTGGGGCCCGGAGGCGTTTTTCGCAAATTCATCGAAACGGGCAACGTCCCCTCCTTCATCCTCTGGGGGCCGCCCGGCGTGGGCAAGACGACCCTGGCCCGGCTCGTCGCCGGAGCTCTCGACAGGAAGATGTTCACGCTGTCGGCGATAAACTCGGGCGTCAAGGACGTGCGTGAGGTCATCGAACAGGCACGCAAACAGAAATTCTTCAACACGCCCGCACCGTTCCTCTTCATCGACGAAATCCACCGTTTCAACAAGGCGCAGCAGGATTCGTTGCTGGGGGCCGTCGAACAGGGCGACATCACCCTCGTCGGCGCGACGACCGAGAATCCCTCCTTCGAGGTCATCTCGCCGCTGCTGTCACGCTGTCAGGTCTATGTACTGAAGGCGATGGACGACGCACAGCTGCAGGAACTGCTCGACCGCGCCCTCTCCACGGATGCGATACTCCGTGAACGGCACATCGAGGTACGCGAAACGGGCGCGCTCTTCGGTTTCGCGGGAGGCGACGCCCGCAAGCTGCTCAACATTCTCGACATTGTCGCGGGAGCCTCGGACGGCGACCTGGTGATAGACGACCGCACCGTAACCGACGCCCTGCAACAGAACATCGCCACCTACGACAAGAACGGAGAGATGCACTACGACATCATCTCCGCTTTCATCAAAAGCGTACGCGGCAGCGACCCGAACGCCGCCGTCTACTACCTCGCCCGCATGCTCAATGCCGGGGAAGACCCCAAATTCATTGCCCGCAGGCTCGTCATCCTCGCCGCCGAAGACATCGGACTGGCCAACCCGAACGGGCTGCTGCTCGCCAACGCCTGTTTCGACACCGTCCACAAAATCGGCATGCCCGAGGCCCGCATTCCCCTGGCCGAGGCCACCATCTACCTCGCCACGAGTCCCAAGAGCAACTCGGCCTACATGGCCATCGACCGGGCCATGGGGCTGGCGGCGAAGGATACCAACAACCGACCCGTCCCCCTGCACATCCGCAACGCTCCGACCAAACTGATGAAGGAGCTGGACTATGGAAAGAACTACAAGTACGCCCACGATTTCGAAGGCAACTTCGCCGAACAGGAGTTCATGCCTGCCGGTCTGGAGGGGCGGCGCTTCTACGAACCGGGCAACAATCCGAAGGAGGCCGAGATAGCACGCCGCATCGCCTCGCTCTGGAAAGGCAAATACTGACGGGTCTCCGCGCCCGAAAGGAAACTCTCCGCAAGACGCCGCATCCCGCCGCACCGGAACAGGCGAACGCATCGGCGCAGTGCCCTTCCGGGTACCGGAACAGCGAATTCGGCACGGAGGCGAAAGTTGCCGGAAGCGGCAAAAAGCGTTATATTTGTGAACGCAACGCAGACAAACAAGATTCCGACATGGAGATAACGAAAAAGATATTCTGGACGGAGGCCATGAAAGGCGGCACCGTCATGGGACTCGTGGCGGCTGCCCTGCAGCTTACACGGGTATCGCTCGCGCTGGGAGGCTGGATGAGCATCCTGTCGCTCGTCCTGTTCATCCTGCTCACCTACGGTTTCACGCGCCGGATAGCCGGCATGGCCGATGCACGGGAAGGGTTCCCCTACGGCCGGTGCATGGGATTCGTCCTTGCCATGATGCTCTTCACGGGCGTCATCTTCGGATTCGCCTCGGCACTCATCAACAACTTCCTCATTAAGGAAGCGGTCACGGAGGCAATCGACCTGCAGATGGCCACCATGCAGGACCTCCTGCCACAGGCTCAGTTCGACATGGTTTACGACGCGCTCTATTCGGCCATGTTCAACCCGCTCGTGCTCGTCATCTGCTACGTAATAGGTTATTTCATACAGGGAGGCATCATCGGCCTCTTTACGAGCGCCATGGCACAGCGCCAGCCCGACCCGCTCGCCGGGAACGATGACCGCGACGACAACGGAACCGGCCATGAGTGAGACACCCGACATATCGGTGGTCATCCCCCTGCTGAACGAAAGCGAATCGCTTCCGGAGCTCGCCGCATGGATAGACCGGGTAATGACCGCAAACCGTTTCCGGTACGAAGCCATCTTCATCGACGACGGCAGCAGCGACAGCTCGTGGAACGTGATACGCAGCCTCTCGGCGACCAATCCCTCGGTACGCGGCATCCGCTTCCGGCGCAACTACGGCAAGAGCGCCGCACTCTACTGCGGATTCGAGGCGGCCCGGGGCGAAGTCGTCATCACAATGGACGCCGACCTGCAGGACTCCCCCGACGAGATACCGGAGCTTTACCGCATGATAACAGAGGAGGGCTACGACCTCGTCTCGGGATGGAAGCGCCGGCGCCACGACCCGATAGGGAAACGGTGGCCGAGCAAACTCTTCAACGCTACGGCACGGGCGACCTCCGGCATCCGGCTCCACGACTTCAACTGCGGCCTCAAGGCGTACCGGAAGAAAGTCGTCAAGAGCATCGAGGTGTACGGAGAGATGCACCGCTACATCCCTATCCTGGCCAAGAACGCAGGGTTCACCCGCATCGGGGAGAAGGAAGTACACCACCGTGCACGCAAGTACGGCCACAGCAAATTCGGCTGGGAACGCGCCGTCAAAGGCTACCTCGACCTCGTCACGGTCATGTTCCTGTCGCGCTTCGGGCGCAGTCCGATGTACTTTTTCGGCGGACTGGGCACGCTGATGTTCCTCTTCGGGGGCGTGGCCGTCATCGTGATAATCGCCCAGAAGCTCTATCGCCAGTCGCACGACATGGTATTCCGCGCCGTCACCGACCAGCCGCTGTTCCACCTCTGCCTGCTGGCCGTCGTTCTGGGCGTCATGCTCTTCCTGGCGGGTTTCCTCGGAGAGCTGATAAACCGGAACTCGGCAGACCGCAACCACTATCTCATAGACGAAGAACTTTAACGCCCCCGCGCCCCGTCCGCAGCAGGCGTCAGGCGCCCCTTGCCAGAAGACCGGCATCCGCCTCGCCAAGCAGCGAAAACGGCCCAATGACAAACAGAAAAAGACAACAAATACCAAAAGAGATGATACAAAGGATACAATCGCTTTACCTGCTGCTCGTCGCCGTACTGACGGGCCTCATGCTGCTGATGCCGCTGGGAACCTTCCTCGGCGGAACGGAAGAGATGTACCTCACGGCCTTCGGATTCTCCGACGCCGCCGACGGAACGCCCGTGCTGACCGCCTACGGCCTCGCCGCCACGGTCATCGCCGCCGCGCTGCTACCGTTCGTAACCATCTTCCTCTATAAGAAACGCCTGCTGCAATTCCGGCTCTGCGTAGTGGAGACGGTACTCCTCGCCGGAGTGATGCTGTTCGAGATATACTACATCTGGGGAGGTGCGCGGAGCCTCTCGACGCTCGCCGTTTCAGCCTGGAAACTCTCCGCCGCCGCCTTCTTCCCGCCCGTTTCGCTCATCTTCACCTACCTTGCGCTGCGGGGCATCCGGAAAGATATCCTTCTGGTGAAGTCGCTCGACAGGATACGGTAACACCCGTCAGGAGACAAAAAAGGCGGCACCGCAGATTCGCAGCGCCGCCTTTTCCATTTCCGGCCGGCTCAATCCTCCACGGGAGAGAAATCCTCCTTGCCCACACCGCACAGCGGACATACCCAATCTTCGGGAATATCCTCGAAAGCGGTTCCGGGTGCCACGCCGCTGTCGGGGTCCCCCGCTGCCGGGTCGTATATATATCCGCATACGTTACAAATGTACTTTTTCATATCCGTGACTGTTTTAATTAAACGATGTTTCCGGAGCGAAAGATACAAAATTGTTACCAAACTGCACCGGCCGGGCACAAAATATGTTATGTCACTCAAATCGGGAAAAGGGCAATAATATTTTCGGGGAAAAAGAGTTATCTTTGTATAATCGGCCGGAGGGAGATGCCCGCGACCGGCCCCCAGAACCGAAACACACCACCATTTTATGAGAACGGGAGTAGGAACATACATTCTTATCATACTGGTCATTCTGATACTGTTCGGCCTCGTATCCATCGGCGACATACTCAGCGTGGCCTTCTATATCGTTATGGGATTCATCGCACTGGTACTCATCGGCATACTGATATTCCGCTACCGGATGAACCGTCTGCGCAGACAGATGGAGGAGCAGGGAGAGACTTTCCGCACCTACACATGGGGCGGCGGCCGGAACCAAAAGAAAAAGGACGGCGAAATCACCGTACAGCAGACCGAGACATCGTCGAAAAAGGTGGTAAGCAACGAGGTCGGAGACTACGTGGAATACGAGGACATCCGCGAAGAGACATCTGAAAGCCGCAGGGAATAACATCATCGCCGGTATGAATATCTTCAACCTCATAGGACGGTACATGTTGCTCATGGGCAAGGTCTTCTCCCGTCCCGAACGCAGGAGCGTTTACAAACGGCGGGTGCTGGCCGAAATGGAGACGCTGGGGCTCAACTCCATCGGCATCGTAACGCTCGTATCAGTCTTCATGGGGGCCGTGCTCATGCTTCAGATGTGCATCAACTTCGAGTCGCCCTTCATCCCGCGCGAGCTCATGGGCTACGCCACGCGCGAAACGATGATACTCGAATTCAGCTCCACGGTCGTGGCGCTCATCCTGGCCGGCCGCGTCGGTTCGAGCATCGCCTCCGAGATAGGCACGATGCGCATTACCGAACAGATAGACGCCCTCGAAATCATGGGCGTCAATTCGGCGAGCTACCTGATACTCCCGAAAATCATCGCAACGGTCATCTTCTTCCCGCTGCTCGCCATCCTCAGCATCGTCGTCGGTCTCATCGGGGGATACGCCATCACGCTGGTCACGGGAATCATCATCCCGGACACGTACATCACCGGCATCAAAATGGATTTCAGACTCTTCTCCATCGTCTATGCGCTGATAAAGATGATTGTATACGCATTCGTCATCACCTCCATCTCCGGCTTCTACGGCTATTACGCCAAAGGGAACTCGCTCGAAGTGGGGCGTGCCAGCACCAAGGCCGTGGTGGTGAGTTCGGTAGTGATACTGATGATGGACCTTATAATCACCCAAATCTCCTACCTGTGATACGCTGCGAACACATATACAAGTCCTTCGACGGCAAGCCGGTACTGGAAGACATATCGGCGACCTTTCTGCCGGGCGAAATCAACATGATAATCGGCCGCAGCGGTTCCGGCAAGACGGTGCTCATCAAAAGCATCGCCGGCCTCTTTCCGGTGGACGAAGGCGAGATATACTACGGCGACACGCTCTTCACATCGCTCGATTTCCGCCAGAAGAAGGCCATCCGGCGCGATGTGGGCATGATATTCCAGGGGGGCGCCCTGCTCGACTCTTCCACTGTGGAAGAGAACATCCGCTTTCCGCTTGACATGTTCACCGGCCAGAGCATGGCGGAAAAACGGGAGCGGGTGGCCTTCTGCCTGCACCGTGTGAACCTCGAAGGGGCCGAAAAACTCTATCCCGCCGAATTGAGCGGCGGCATGATAAAACGGGTGGCCATCGCCCGCGCCATCGTGATGAATCCCCGCTACCTGTTCTGCGACGAACCCAATTCCGGGCTCGACCCGGTCACCTCCAACGTAATCGACCGACTGATATACGACATCACCAAGGAGTACGACATCACGACCATCATCAACACCCACGACATGAACTCGGTCATGGAGATTGGCGAGAAAATTGTGTTCATCAACCAGGGGCGCAAGGGATGGGAAGGCACTTCGGCGGATATCCTGCACACGGACAACCGGGCCCTCAACGATTTCGTATTCGCATCGAACATGGCCAAAAAGGTGAAAGAGGCGGCCCGGCCACAGGACTCCGACACCCGGAACGCTTCCGAAAATTAAACTGCGCATACGTTTGCATGCGTATTGATTTACAGGCAAAAGATTCCTACCTTTGCATCACCGCAGGGGAACAGGCATTAAGAATTATACAGAACCATAAAACAATAAAGGATTATGTCACAAATTAAAATCGGCATCAACGGTTTCGGGCGCATCGGCCGCCTCGTTTTCCGTGCCGCCGTCAAGCAGGGCGGCGTAGAGGTGGTAGGCATCAACGACCTCATTTCGGTTGATTACATGGCTTACATGCTCCGTTACGACACCGTTCACGGCCATTTTGACGGCACCGTGGAGGTAAAGGACGGCAACCTCGTCGTAAACGGCAAAACCATACGCGTTACGGCAGAGAAAGACCCGGCGAATCTCCGGTGGAACGAAATAGGTGCGGAATACGTGGTCGAATCGACCGGCCTTTTCCTGACCAAGGAACTCGCCGGCGCACACATCAAGGCGGGTGCGAAACGCGTCGTGATGTCGGCCCCCTCGAAGGACGACACCCCCATGTTCGTCATGGGCGTCAACAACGACACCTATGCCGGACAGGAAATCGTCTCCAATGCCTCCTGCACCACCAACTGCCTCGCTCCGCTGGCCAAGGTGATACACGACAAGTTCGGCATCATCGAGGGTCTCATGACCACCGTACACGCCACGACCGCTACGCAGAAGACCGTAGACGGCCCGTCGGCCAAGGACTGGAGAGGCGGCCGTGCCGCTGCCGGCAACATCATCCCCTCCTCGACAGGGGCAGCCAAAGCAGTAGGCAAGGTGATACCGGCGCTCAACGGCAAGCTTACCGGCATGTCGTTCCGTGTTCCCACCCTCGACGTTTCGGTAGTAGACCTCACCGTACGGCTCGAAAAGGCAGCCACCTATGACGAAATCAAAGCCGAAGTGAAACGCGCTTCCGAGAACGAACTCAAAGGCATCCTCGGCTATACCGAAGATGCGGTCGTATCGTCGGATTTCATCGGCGATGCGCGCACCTCCATCTTCGACGCCGATGCAGGTATCGCCCTCAACGGCAACTTCATGAAGCTCGTGAGCTGGTACGACAACGAATGGGGTTACTCCAACAAGGTCGTAGAGCTCATCAAATACATGGCTACGAAGTAATTTGTACATTCGGAGAAGAGCCGTACACACCTGCGGCACACTATCCGTCCGCTCAGGCCAAGCCCTTTCCCCTATCGGAGAAAGGGCTTTTTGCCGTCCGGGGGTGTCATTTTCCGCATCGCGCCGAACCTCCGGCCCTGTTCCCGGAGCCGCCCCTACAAGCCACTTTCCACTCCTCGCCACCGCCGCTCCGCATACGAACGGGAGACTTCCCAGTCTCGGCCTCCGCTTCCGTTCCCGGAGCCACACTCCCGCACAGGCCAGGAAAAAGGGAAGTAGCCTGCTTCACTCGGTTGCGGACGGACGGAGAGTACGGCTGACCGCAAGACCCGACCATGCAAAAAAACACCCGGAATTTCCATATTCGGAAAAAAGGCGTATTTTTGCGGGAGATGAGGCACTTGGGAAACAACAGGTTCGCGAAGACCGTACTGCTGCTCTGCGTGTTGATGCAGGCGGTGGCACTCATGCCGCACCATCACCACGGCGACCCGACGGCCGTATGTCTCAATTACAGCCATATCAACGGGGCCAATCCGTGCCGCAACGTCTGCACCGGCACCGGTTCGCACAATACGCAACCCTATGCGTCGTGTGCGTCGCATAGCCTCACCGTCGCACAACCCCAGCCGCGCGAGGAGGGATTGGAAGAGGCGGTCGCCGACCACTCGCCGGAATGCGGATGCCTCTCCTGTGCGGAGGTCTGCCGAACTTTCGTCGTCAATCATCTCACGGAGGTCGCCCTGCAGGGCTTCGGCGACGCTCCCTGTACCGAATCCTATATCCGGATTTTCCTCACGGCCGCGGTACCGTGCCGCGCCCCCGACTTTATGTGTTGAAACGCCTGCCCGCAGGCACGACAGGAATCGTTCATCAACACGGGCCGCAGACGGCCCCACATAAAGTCTTAATTTCCATGAAAAACATATTATTGATAACGGCAGCGGTATCGCTCGCCGTACTTCAGGGCTGTGCAGGACGCACGGCCACAAAAGAAGAGACGTCCGCCGCACAGCACGCAGCGGAAAAGGGACACGTACACGACCATCCGGAGGGCACTCCCTGCCCGTCCGACACCGCCCACGGTGCGGACGAATCCCACGGCCTCGAAGGCCACACGCACGGCACGCCCGACACCGGAGCCGAAAATCCGGACGAAATCGTCTTTCCTGCCGAACAGGCCGCCCGCACCGACTTCGAAGTGCAGGAGGTGAAACGCGGTCCGTTCCGCGAAACACTCCGCTGCGGAGGCGAGATATACGCCTCGCAAAGCGAACTGTCGGTCGTATCGGCTCCTATCGCGGGTGTGGTGACCTTCGTGGACGGACGCGTCATGACCAACTCGACGGTGAGCGCGGGACAGGGCCTGTTCCGTCTCTCTTCCGGCGGACTCGCTTCGGGCGACGCCGTACAGAAGGCACGCATCGCCTTCCACCAGGCCGAAGCCGATTTCCGGCGCATCGAGGCACTCTATGCCGACAAACTCGTCACACAACGCGACTATCTGGCCGCCGAAGCCGAATACCTCCGCGCCAAGGCGGAATACGACCCGGTGAAGGTCTCCGATGAGAAGGGGACACTCATCCAGGCTCCGGCCGCCGGATACGTGTCGCAGCTATCCGTCGCACCGGGCGACTACGTGGAGATGGGACAGCCGTTGGCCACCATCGCCAAATCGGGTCGAATGCAGCTGCGTGCCATGGTATCGCAGCGTTATTTCAGCCTGTTGCCCTCGCTGACCGACGCCACCTTCCGCACCCCCGCTTCGGATGCCTGCTACCGGGTAAGCGAACTGGGCGGCCGGCTCTATACCTCCGGAAAAATCATTCCGGAAGGCTCCTCCCTCGTTCCCGTGGTCTTCGAGTTCGATGCCGGAGGACGTTTCCCCGACGGAGCCTATGCCGATGTAGTGCTGCTCGGCCGGGAACGCGAAGACGTCGTTTCCGTTCCCCTCTCGGCCCTGACCGAACAGCAGGGACTCTACTACGTTTACATTCAGCTCGACGCCGACTGTTACCGCCGCCAGCAGGTATGGCGCGGCGGCGACGACGGAGTGAACGTCGAAATCCTGCGCGGACTGGAGGGAGGCGAACGCATCGTCACCCGCGGCGCCGTCAATGTGAAGATGGCCTCCGCATCGGACGCCATTCCCCACGGACACACCCACTAATTCCGCACGGCCATGCTGAACAGGATAATCAGGTTCTCGCTCGATAACCGCCTGGTGGTGGTTATCGCGGCGGTCCTCATCGCCGTCGCCGGCGTATGGGCCGCCACGCGCATGGAAGTGGACGTATTCCCCGACCTCAACGCCCCCACCGTGGTAGTCATGACCGAGGCACAGGGAATGGCCGCCGAAGAGGTGGAACGACTCGTGACCTTTCCGATAGAAACTTCGCTCAACGGCGCAACGGACGTGCGCCGCGTCCGTTCGCAGTCCACCACGGGCTTCTCCGTGGTATGGGTGGAGTTCGACTGGGACACCGACATCTACATCGCCCGTCAGATAGTCTCCGAAAGACTCGCCTCGGTAGCCGAACTGCTGCCCCCCACGGCAGGACAGCCCACCCTCGGCCCGCAGTCCTCCATTCTCGGAGAGATGATGATAATCGGCCTCACCTCCACCGGGGAGACCTCGCTCGAAGAGCTGCGCACACTGGCGGACTGGACCCTCCGGCCGCGTTTGCTCTCCGTTGCGGGCGTCTCGCAGGTGGCCGTCATCGGAGGCGATATCCGGGAATATCAAATACTCCTCTCACCCGAAAAGATGGACGCCTACGGCATCACGCTCGACGAGGTGCTCGCAGCCGCACGGGAGATGAACCGCAACTCTTCGGGCGGCGTACTCTATGAATACGGCAACGAATACATCGTGCGCGGCATGGCCTCCACGACCGACACGGAGCAGATAGCCGCCGGACTCGTCCGCATGTCAGCCCAGGGCGAACCGGTAACCTTCGGCGACATCGCCGAAGTACGGACGGGAGCCAAATCGCCGCAGTTGGGAGTAGCCTCCGTAAGGGGCGAACCGGCCGTGCTGATAACCGTCACCAAACAGCCCTACACCAGCACCATCGACCTCACCGAAACACTCGATGCGACCATCGCCGAGCTCAGTGCGGGCTTTCCGGACGACGTGGAGGTATCGACCGATATCTTCCGGCAGTCGCGCTTCATCGACAGCTCGATAAACAACATCAAAAACTCCCTCATCGAGGGAGCCTTCTTCGTCGTCCTCGTGCTGCTGGTATTCCTGATGAACGGCCGCGTGACGCTCATCTCGCTCACGGCCATGCCCCTGTCGCTGCTCATCACCGTCATCGTCATGCGCCTTACGGGGCATACCATCAACACCATGAGCCTCGGCGGCATGGCCATCGCCATCGGCTCGCTCGTAGACGACGCCATCATCGACGTGGAGAATGTCTACAAACGGCTGCGGGAAAACTATGCCCGTCCCAAAGCCGAACGGGAGAAATGCCTGAAGGTGGTTTACGACGCCTCGCGCGAAATCCGCGTCTCCATCGTGAACGCCACTTTCATCACCATCGTCGCCTTCGTGCCGCTCTTCCTCCTCGGCGGAATGGAGGGACGCATGCTCAAACCGCTCGGCATCGCCTTCATCATCTCGCTGCTGGCCTCGCTGCTGGTAGCCGTGACGCTGACACCGGTCATGTCGAGCTACATGCTGACTTCGGAACGTGCCCTGAAACGGAGCCAGAAGGAACCTCCCGTCACGCGGTTCTTCAAGCGCATCTACGGCAAGGCACTCACCTGGACACTCGGTCACCGCAAGACGGTGCTTGCGGGAGTGGTCACCCTCTTCGTCGGCGCCGCCATCGTTTTCAGCACCTTCGGCAGCAGCTTCCTGCCGCCCTTCAACGAAGGTTCGCTGACCATCAGCGTCGCCACGATGCCGGGCGTATCGCTCGAAGAGTCCGACCGCATGGGACGGATGGTAGAGGAAATCCTCCTCGAAATACCGGAAATACAGACCGTGGCCCGCAAGACCGGCCGCGCCGAACTCGACGAACACGCCCTCGGCGTAAACGCATCGGAACTCGAAGCGCCGTTCGTGCTGGACAGGCGTTCGCGCGACGAATTCCTGGCCGATGTCCGCCACCGACTGGGCGACCTGAAGGGACTGACAGTGGAGGTAGGCCAGCCCATCTCGCATCGTATCGATGCCATGCTCTCCGGAACGAAGGCCAACATCGCCATCAAACTCTTCGGTGAAGACCTCAACCGGATGTATGCCCTCGCCACGCAGATAGGCCGCTCCATCGCCGGCGTAGAGGGCATCGCCGACATCAGCGTGGAACAACAGGTGGAGCGTGCGCAGCTCAAAATAACGCCGCGGCGCGAGATGCTCGCCCTGTACGGCGTCACCATGCCGCAATTCAACGAATACATCACTACGGCACTGGCCGGACAGGCCGTATCGCAGGTCTACGAAGGCAACAATACCTTCGACCTGACGGTCAAGGTAGCCGACGACCGCCGGAACACGATAGAGAAGATAGGCAACCTGCTGATAGACGGCAACGGAGCGAAGATACCGCTCAGCTACATCGCCGACATCGAATCCTCCTCGGGTCCCAATACGGTAAGCCGCGAAAACGTGAAACGGAAAATCGTCGTATCGGCCAATGTGGTCGGAGGCGACCTCGGCGGTGCGGTGGAAGCCATCCGGCAGGCCGTAGACCGGGACATCGTCCTTCCGGAAGGATATTACGTGGAGTACGGCGGACAGTTCGAGAGCCAGCAATCGGCCTCGCGCACGCTCGTCTTCGCATCACTGCTCGCCATCCTCGTAGTCTTCATGCTCCTGTTCCAGGAGTTCAAGAGCGTCCCGCTCTCCACCATGATAATGGTAAACCTGCCCTTTGCGCTCGTGGGCGGCGTAGTCAGCATCTGGATAACCTCGGATGTCGTGAGCATCCCCTCCATCATCGGATTCATCTCGCTCTTCGGCATCTCGGTACGCAACGGCATCCTGCTCGTATCGCGCTACAACCAGCTCCGTGCGGAGGGGTGTACGCTGTACGAGGCGGTCGTACACGGTTCGCTCGACCGCCTCACCCCCATCCTGATGACCTCGCTCACCACGGCCCTCGCCCTCATCCCCCTCGCGGTGAACGGCGACGTCTCCGGCAACGAGATACAGAGTCCGATGGCCCAGGTGATACTGGGCGGTTTGGTCAGCTCCACCCTGCTTAACGGCTTCGTCATGCCCATCATGTACATACTGGTCACTACCCGAACCGAAAAGCGGAAACTCCGGCGAACAGGCGGAGAGTTATTAACCGACAAATGCAGTCAAAATGAATAGAACGCTCATCATAACCGTCGCCGCAGCGCTCCTGGCGGCGACACCCGCCGTCGCACAGAACGACCTGCGGCGCGTACTGGAAAGCGTGGAACGCAACAACCTCACCCTGCAGGCCGAAGCGCATGCAACTGCCGGCCGCACCTTCGAAGCCCGTACGGGCAACTCGCTCGAACCGCTGTCGGTCTCATACTCCTCGGCGGGAGACTCTCCGCAGGCGCTCGGCAAGGAGGGGGAACTGGAGGTTTCACAGTCGTTCGACCTGCCCATGCTCTACGCCACCCGAAGCCGGATAGCCCGGACGCTGGCACAGCAATACGAAACGGAATATCTCGCCCTGCGGCAACAAATCCTGCTGGAGGCCAAGGAAGTCTACCTCGAACTCTGCGCCCTGCACGGTATCATGGAACTCAACAGGCCGCGCCTGGCTGCGGCCGAGCACATGGCCGCCCTGTTCGCCTCGCGCTACGAAACGGGCGACGCCACGGCCATCGACAAGAATCGCACGGAGGTCGAATACCTTCTGCTGAAAGAGGAGCTCTCGGCCGTGGACATGCGGATGATTGAGCTGTCACAGCGGCTGGCCGTACTCAACGGCGGGGAGATGCCCGAATGCGGCTATACGATGCCGCCGGCCGAAGAGCAGATGCCGCTGGAGGTCCTGCTGGCCGACTGGGAGGAGTATGCCCCCGAACTCACGGCGCTCCGCCTGCAGGAGCAGGGGGCGCGCTACGACGTCCGCCTCAGCAGGCAACAGGCGCTCCCGAAAGTCGAATTGGGCTATAAATACGAATACGGTACGGGAGAGCATTTCAACGGCTTCACGGCGGGACTGAGTATTCCGATACTCTCCAACCGCCACAACGTGAAGCGGGCGCATGCCATGGAGCAGGCCGCGAAGGCCAACACCGAGTCTGCCCTGGCCCAGCAACGCAGTTCGGTCAGGGAGCTCTATCTGAAAGTGGATTACACGGGGCGGCTGCTGGAGTCTTTCGGCGGCCTGCCCGATGCCGCCGGATATATCGACATGCTCGGCCGGACGCTCGAAGCGGGCCAAATCAACATCGTGGACTACTACTCGGAGCTCGACACCTTCTATTCCGCACTCGAAACGCGCATACGGACCGACCTCGAATACCGGCTGGGACTGGCCCGCCTGAACGTCATCTACATGTGACCGCGAAAGACGTACCATCCCGGCCCGCCGACGGGCCCGAAGAGCAGCGAGGCGCAGTCCGTTCGGTTGCGCCTCGCTGTTTCCCTGCCCGCAGAGAATGCCCGATTCCCGTCCCCGTGCAGGAAAATCGGCCGGAAACCTCCGCTGCATGGCGGATATTCCACACCCGCGCATTACCTTTGCGGCGAAAAAACACCGGATAAACGACCGATGAGAACGACAGAAGAACTGAAAGAGATAACGGCTTTCATTGCGGAATATGCGACATGCCTGCTCGGTTCGGGGGTACACACTTCGCGCGTGCTGCGCAACTCGTCGCGCATAGGGGAAGCCTTCGGGCTGCGGATACACATGACGACACTCTCCAAGACCATCGTTCTCACCGTATTCGACGACTCGGGTACAGGCAGCGCAAACACCGAGGTGCTCTCCATTCCGACACTTCCCATCTCTTTCGAGTACAACTCCGAACTCAGCGCCCTGAGCTGGGAGGCCTACGACAACCGCATGCCGCTTGCAGAGCTCAGGGAACGGTACCGGGAAATCATCTCGCGTCCGAAGATGTCGCCCCGCCTGATACTCCTGCTGGTCGGTCTGGCCAACGGCGCATTCTGCAGGCTGTTCGGCGGGTCGTGGGGCGCCGTAGCCACGGTGATACTGGCCACGCTGCTGGGCATATTCATCCGCCAGCAGATGCAGAAGCGCCACTACAACCACTTCATCGTCTTCATGGTATCGGCTTTCTCCGCCTCCATGTTCGCCTCTCTGACCCTCATTCCCGGATGGACGCCCGACATCGCCATCGGTACGAGCGTCCTGTTCCTCATACCGGGCGTCCCGCTCATCAACGGCATCATCGACATCCTCGAAGGGCACACGGTCACGGGAACCTCGCGGCTCATACAGGCCACGCTGCTGGTCATCTGCATAGCGACCGGGCTCGCAGTGCCCCTGCTGTTATTCATGAAGAACCTGCTATGATAACGGATATCATTACGGACGGCCTGCTGGCGGCGATAGCGGCAGTAGGCTTCGGGGCCATCTCCTACCCGCCCCGGAAAGCATTCAAATACATAGCCATACTGGCGGCAGCCGGCCATGCGCTGCGCTACACGCTGATGAATTACGCCGGTATGGACATCGCCTCCTCGTCGTTCTGCGCCTCGCTGGCCATCGGCCTGCTGGCATTATGGTTCGGACGCCTGTCGCACTGTCCGCTGACGGTGCTCTACATTCCGGCCCTGCTGCCCATGATACCGGGAATGTATGCCTACAAGAGCGTCTATGCACTCGTCAAACTCATGCAGAACCTCGGCGACTACACCATGTCGGACATCTACATCAACCAGTTCTTCGTCAATGCGACGGTGACGGTCAGCGTCGTTTTCCTGCTTGCGGGCGGAGCCACGCTGGTGATTTTCCTCTTCCCGAAAAAGGCCTACTCCATGACGCGCCGGAAAACATGGACTTCACCGAGGCGGGAATCGCCTTCACCGAAGTAACGGAAGGCACGGTACGACCATGCAGCAGGGGCACCGCTTGGTGCCCCTGCTGCATGGTCGTATCTCCGATTACTAATAACGGTAAATCTCCGACTTGTACGGGCCGTCCGGACTGACACCGATGTAGGCTGCCTGTTCGGGCGTAAGACGCGTGAGGTGTACGCCGAGCTGTTCGAGATGGAGGCGGGCCACCTCTTCGTCGAGGTGCTTGGGCAGACAGCGAACACCCGGCACGGGATTCTCCCGCCCGGCCCAAAGTTCCATCTGGGCGAGCGCCTGGTTGGTAAACGAATTGCTCATCACGAACGACGGATGGCCCGTAGCGCATCCCAGATTCACGAGGCGTCCCTCGGCCAGGACGAAAATCGCATGTCCGTCCGGGAAGGTATATTTGTCCACCTGCGGTTTGACGACGCTCTTGGCCACCGCCCTGTCACCGTCGAGCCGCGCCATCTGTATCTCGTTGTCGAAGTGGCCGATATTGCACACGATGGCCTGGTCGCGCATGCCGTACATGTGTTCGAGGGTGATGATATCGCGGTTGCCGGTACAGGTCACGAAGATGTTGCCCTCCGCGAGCGCCTCCTCGACAGTCTTCACCTCATATCCCTCCATGGCCGCCTGCAGGGCGCATATCGGGTCTATCTCGGTCACGATTACCCGTGCGCCGTAGGAACGCATGCTCGCGGCACACCCCTTGCCCACATCGCCGTAACCGCACACGACGACCACCTTGCCGGCAATCATCACGTCCGTAGCCCGCTTGATGCCATCGGCCAGCGACTCGCGGCAGCCGTACAGGTTGTCGAATTTGCTTTTGGTTACCGAATCGTTCACGTTGATGGCCGGAACCATCAGCTCGCCCCGTTCCTGCATCTGATAGAGGCGGTGCACCCCGGTCGTCGTCTCCTCCGAAACGCCCTTCCACTCCGCCACAAGACGGTGCCATTTCGTACTGTCCTCGGACAGACACCGGCGCAACGTCTCCACGATAACCGCCTCTTCATGCGAGGCAGGTTCGCCGTCGAGCGACGCGGCATCGCACTCGGCCGCGAATCCCTTATGAATCAACAGCGTCGCATCGCCGCCGTCATCCACGATGAGATGGGGACCTGCACCGCCCGGAAAGGTCAGCGCCATGGCCGTGCACCACCAATACTCTTCGAGGCTCTCCCCCTTCCATGCGAAGACGGGAATGCCCCGCTCGGCGATGGCCGCCGCGGCATGGTCCTGCGTGGAGAAGATGTTGCAGCTACACCAGCGCACATCGGCACCGAGCTCGACCAGCGTCTCAATCAGCACCGCGGTCTGTATGGTCATGTGGAGCGACCCCATGACACGGGCGCCGGCCAACGGCTTTTGCGGAGCATACTTGCGCCGGACGGCCATCAGCCCCGGCATCTCCTTCTCCGCTATCTCTATCTCTCTCCTGCCCCAACCGGCCAGTGACATATCAGCCACCCGATAGGGTATCGACTTATCCAAGAACATTCTATCTTTATTTTTTAATATTTTTAATATATACCTACCATCTAATAAAATACACGCATAACAACGTCTTAATTATACAATAAACATCAAAATGCGCCCAACCAACAAATCGATATCCGCAATCAAAGCCCTACATTATTAAAATATTTCACAACAGCCAGTCGGTCATCGGCCAACTGCCGACGCAACTCGTCGAGGCCGGCGAAACGGCGTTCGGGTCTGATATAACCGAGCAGGAATATCGCCACCGGTTCACCGTAAATATCGCCGTCGAAACCGAACAGGTTGGCCTCCGCGAAACGGCCTGCACCGTCGCCTACCGTAGGCCTCGTCCCTATATTGACCATGGCCCGGTAAAGTGCCCCGCCCACGCGTACCTCCGCCGCATAGACTCCGTCCTGCACGGGCATCTCCGCCGCGACGGGAATATTGGCGGTAGGAAAACCGAGCTTGCGCCCGATGCTGTTGCCGCGCACCACCTTGCCTCTTATCTTGTGTACCATACCAAAAATCTTTTACGCAACAAAGTTATGAAAATATGACACGCATCACGCCCCCCGAAACGGCTTTTCGTTCTTGCCCGGCAACGCCGGCTTCGCTATCTTTGCGAAGATGCGTTCCGTCCCGCACACGGACAGAACCTAATGAATCGCCGCCATATGAAATACACACTCTCTTTCTTGCTGTTTCTGCTTGCCGCCGCGACAGTCACCGTACCGGCCGCGGGACAGCATGCCGATGCACGAATCGGCGCACTGCTGAACTCCGGCGACTATTTCACCCTGCGTGAAGTGCTGCCCCGACAGGCAGACAGCATCGTGTCGCCCGTCGTGCGCGGGATGGCCGAAACACTGGTCGGCACCTTCTTCAACCGGCCGGCCGATGCCCTCGCAGCCGTATCGGAACTGTTGGAGACATACGGCGACGAACTCGGGCCTGACAATGCGACGAGCATGGTCTTCATGGCCCTGCTCGACCTCTTCATGCTCGACCGGTACACTGCTGCGGCGGAACTCACGGACGACTTCATTGCCGATACAGACGGCAGTCTGCCTGACGAACTGCTTTTTAGCCTCGAATTTTTCCGGCGCACGGGGCACGCCCTGGCCGGACGTCCGGCCCCAGAGCTCGTCATGCCCGAAGGCGGCACCTGCGTATCCTACCGGCTCGACAGCGTAGGCCGCGGCCGCATCATGACCGTACCGGTACACATCGGGGGCAACGTCCGCGATTTCGTCTTCGATACGGGCGCAGCACAGTTCAACTTCGTCTCCGAAAGGTTCGCCCGCGAGAACGGAATACGGATGATTGCCGACTCGATTCCCGTCGCGGGTATCGGCCGGGGGTGGGTCGGACTCGGCGTGGCCGACAGCCTCGCCGTGGGCGGTATCGTGATGCGAAACCCCGTTTTTCTGATATCTCCGCCCGACCAGGCGACGGACACCATCGAGGTCATCAGCGCGGTGCTCGGCAACGCCTTCATGCGCAAGGCGGAGCGCTTCACCATCGACAACCGCACACGGCACATCGTCTTTCCTGCCGAACGGACGCTGCACGCGGACGGAACGGAAAGGATGGCGAACATGATGCTGAACAGCTTCCAGCCCTACGTCCGTATCCATGCGGACGGTATCCCCCTGCTGTTCCATTTCGATACGGGCAACGTGGCGACGACCCTCTACCCCCCATATTACGAACTCTTTCGGGAACAGGTAGACTCTTGCGGCGTCGAAGATACGGTGCGCATCGGGGGATTCGCCGGTGTCGCCGAGAATGTATGCTACCGGCTTCCCTCCGTGGAATTCACGCTGGAGGGCGTTCCTTTCACACTCCGCGACATCGACGTACTGCCATCCGGAAGCGCCGGTGCCACGGCCGGTTCGGAGGCCGGTTCGCTGGGCACGGATTTCGCGACCGCTTTCGACACACTGACGGTGGACTACACGAGCTGTACCGTCCGGGGAGAAAACGTCCCGTAACGGCAACCGCCGCAACCGGGGACGGACGCTCCGCACGGGACAGCGACACCTTTCTCCGCCGGTATCGTTACGCGGGTTGCACGTTTTTTCGTAAATTGCGGCGTTTTCATCCACTACCAACCAATTTCCACCTATGCAGGAGATAAACCACAAAAAGGGCAAGATATACTACTCCATGGGCGAAGTGGCGGAGATGTTCGACGTAAATCCTTCGCTGCTGCGCTACTGGGAACAGGAGTTCGACATTCTCAAACCGCACCGGAACAAAAAGGGGAACCGCCTCTTCACGCCGAAGGATGTGGACAACATCCGCATCATCTACCATCTGCTCAAGGAGCGCAAGATGAAAATCGAGGTAGCCCGCAAGTACATCCGGGACTACCGCAAGGAGGTGGACCGCGATGCGGAGATTACCGAACACCTGATGAACATCCGCGCCATTCTGCTCGAAATCAAACAGGACCTTGCCTACGGCGGGGCAGTGGTGGACGACGACTGCGACGAAGAGCCCGTGGCTGTCCCTCAGCAATCCGGACGGGAAACCGTCGGAAAGGGGGACGAAGCGGGAGAAACGGACACCGGGACGAAAACAGGAACGGCCGCAGCGGCCGACCGTGCTCCCGAATCTGCCGCGCAGCCGACCGGGGAGACCCGGGAGAGAGCGGAGAGAGCGGAGAGACCGGCCCCTGCCACGGCGGATACCAGGCCGCCCTTCGAGGAACAGGTACTCTTCGAGGTGGCCGTTCCGCTGGAACTGATGCAGGCGGGAAGAACGGCCGACGACGACGGGTTCGAATCGGCCCGTGCCGCCTTCGCCGGCGAAACTGCCGGCGAGGAGACCCCGCAGGAAGAGGAGCCTAAACCGAGGGTACAGGCCATTGAACAGACCCTGTTCTGACACCGGGACTGCGGGCAGGACTGCCCGCACCGGGCAAAGGCGTACGACGCTTCCGACCGAATTTTATTCCGACAATCCGAACCGACAATGAAAGTAAAAGAGATAACAGCCATTCTGGAAGAGGCCGCCCCGCTCTTCCTTCAGGAGAGTTACGACAATTCGGGGCTCCTCGTGGGCGACCCCGAAGCGGAAATCGACAGCGCCCTGATTTGCGTGGATGCGACCGAAAGTGTCGTTGCCGAAGCCGCCGAAGTGGGAGCGGGCCTCGTCCTCTCCCACCACCCGGTCATTTTCCATCCGCTGAAACGCCTCACCGGTGGCAGCTACATCGAACGCACGGTGGCCGAAGCCGTACGCCGCGGCATCGCGCTCTACGCCTGCCACACCAACCTCGACAGCGCCCCGGAGGGCATGAGCCGGATGTTGGGCAATCTTCTGGGGCTGCGGAACGTTATACTTCTCGAACCCACCGCCACGGAGATGCCCGGTTCGGGATTCGGAATCGTCGGCGAACCGGAACACGTGCTGCCGACGGAGGAGTTCCTGCGGACTGTACGCGACAGGCTCTCTCTCAGGTGCATAAGGTACAGCGGCATCACGCGGCCGACGGTTCGGCGCGCAGCCCTCTGCACCGGAGCCGGAGCCTCCATGATGTCCGCCGCCAAACGGGCGGGAGCCGACGTCTACCTCTCGGCGGATTTCAAATACAACGACTTCCTCGATGCCGACCGCGAACTCGTGATTGCAGACATCGGACATTTTGAAAGCGAATATTGCGCCATCGACCTTATCTATGAAATTATTAGAAAAAAAATGCCTACTTTTGCACTTCATAAGAGCATGCGGTCGGTCAATCCGGTGAACTATTTGACATAAAGCATATAACGACAAAACATATGGCAACAAGCAGAAGGACGGCAGACACTGTCGATTATTCGATGCAGGAGAAGATAATGGCGCTCTACGACCTCCAGAAAATCGACTCCAAAATAGACGAGATAAACAAGATAAAGGGGGTGCTCCCGACCGAGGTACAGGACCTCGAAGACGAAGTGGCAGGACTCCAGACGCGCATAGACAATATCAAGAGCGGAATTGACGAACTCAACCTGCAGGTCAAACAGTCCAAGGAGGACACCGAACAGGCGAAGATACAGATAGCCAAATACAACGAACAGCAGAAGAACGTCCGCAACAACCGCGAATTCGATGCCATCAGCAAGGAAATAGAGTATCAGGAACTCCAGATACAGCTCAACGACAAGCACATCAAGGAGTACACCGCGGAGATAAAGGTCAAGAAGAAACAGACCGAAGATGCCGCCGCCGTCCTCGAAGAGCGGAAAATAGACCTCGAAGCGAAACGTTCCGAACTCGAAAGCATCGACATGGAGACGGCCGATGAAATGGCACGCCTGCGCGAAGAAGAGACACGGGCGAGGGCCAAGATAGACGAACGGCTGCTTTCGGCCTATTCCCGCATCCGCTCCAACGTCCGCAACGGACTGGCCGTCGTTACCGTAAAGCGGGATGCCTGCGGAGGCTGTTTCAACCGGATACCGCCGCAGCGGCAGTTCGAAATCAGGCAGAACAAGAAAATCATCGTATGCGAATACTGCGGCCGTATCCTCGTTTCCGACGAGCTCGACCACGAAGAGGAGGCGTAGACCGTCCGCGCGACAGCAGAAAGACGAGAACCGGAGCACCCCAATGTAGGGTGCTCCGGTTCTCGTTTCGGCCGCTTCCGCTCCCGGCCTCCTGCTCTTCCGGGCAGCGTACATCCGCCATCCCACGGCAACCGGAAACCGGAAAACCCTGCCGGACAAAATCCCGCACCCGGAGACGAAACGGCCCGAAGCGTCACAAATCCGCAGCTCCGACCGACAAACTCGCATTAATTTATTACTTTTGTAAAGCAATCACCGCCACATGGGCAAACAGAAAAACGACAACAAGATACGCACCGGCCTCGGCTACCTGCTGAGAAACTTCACCAAGAAACACCGGGTGAGCGTCCGCGACCGGGAGCTCGAACGGGAGGTATGGTACATGTATATCAGTCCCATGCGGATGGTATTGGCCGTACTCGGCGTGCTGCTGGTCATGTTCGCCGTCGTGGTGACGGCCGTAGTGTACACACCGATACTCGATACATTGCCCGGCTATCCGGGTAAAAAGGCCCGGGAGATACTCCTCGCCAACATCGAGCGGATAGACTCGCTCGAATACAGCCTGCGCATCATGCAGGCATACAGCGATAACGTGGCGCTCATCATGGAAGGGAAGACGCCGCTGGCCGACCGACCGACCGACCGGGACGATACGCCGGCATCGGAAAAGGCGCTCGTTCCGCCCTCCGCGGCCGATTCGCTCCTGCGGGCACAACTGGAAGGCGACGGACGGTTCGCTCTGGTAAATGCCACAGTCACCCCCTCCGGAGCAGTCGTCCGGCGCATGGAGTTCATCGCCCCCGTGAAAGGGGAGGTCATCTCGCGGTTTGACCCGGGACGCAACATGTTCGGTACGGGCATCGTACCCGACGGAGCGCAACAGGTCGTTGCGGCGCAGGCCGGCACGGTGGTGATGAGCCAGTGGACACCCGAAGACGGCAACACGATACAGATACAGCACGGCGACAACTACCTGTCGTTCTACAAGCATAACTCCCAACTGCTCAAGCGGGTCGGCGACCGTGTCGAGACGGGAGAGGTCATCGGCTACGTGGAACCGGGCGTCGTGGACAACGCCACCCGCCCCTCCGGCGAGTTCATCTTCGAGCTGTGGGCCGACGGCCACCCGGCAGACCCGGAGAAATATGTGATATTCCAATAGCACGACCATGAAGCAAAGGATAGCATTGCTGGGCTCGACGGGTTCGATAGGCGAACAGACGCTCGACGTCGTACGTGCCCGCAGCGACCGGTTCGAAATTGCGGTTCTCACCGCATGCAGCAATTGGCAAAAGCTCGCCCGGCAGGCAGAGGAGTTCGCTCCCGATGCGGTAGTCATCGCCGACGAACGGTGGTACGGCGACCTGCGGGAAGCCCTCGCCCATCTGCCCGTCAAGGTCTATGCCGGTACGGAGGCCATCGAACAGGTCGTCCGGGGCGACAGCGCCGACGTCGTGGTGAATGCCCTGGTAGGATATGCCGGTATGATGCCGTCGCTCGCTGCGGTAGAGACGGGCAAAAAACTCGCCCTCGCCAACAAAGAGAGCCTCGTGATAGCCGGCAAGCAAATCATCGAAGCCGCCGACAGGAACGGCGCGGCCATCCTGCCGGTAGATTCGGAACATTCGGCTATCTTCCAGTCGCTGGTCGGCGAAGTATCCCCCGCCCGCCGGCTCATCCTGACCGCTTCGGGAGGTCCTTTCCTGCACACCCCGAAAGAGCGGCTCTGCGAGGTGACGGTCGAACAGGCACTTCGTCACCCCAATTGGAGCATGGGCGCGAAGATAACGGTCGATTCGTCCACCATGGTCAACAAGGGCTTCGAGGTCATCGAGGCGCACTGGCTGTTCGGACTCCCGGCCGAGAAGATAGACGTACTCGTACATCCGCAGTCGGTCGTACACTCCATGGTAGAGTTCGCGGACGGTGCCATCAAGGCCCAGCTCGGCACACCCGACATGCGTCTGCCGATACAGTACGCACTCACTTTTCCCGAAAGGCCCGATTACGGCGGACAGCGTTTCGATTTCGCCCGAACCCCTTCGCTGACCTTCGAGGAGGTGGACGGCGACAAGTTCCCGGCGCTCGGCATCGCATACGAATGCCTGGAACGCGGAGGAACGGCTCCCTGCACCATGAACGCAGCGAACGAAGTGGCAGTAGCGGCCTTTCTTCAAGGACGCATCGGTTACAGCGACATCGTGCGGCTCATCGAACGGGCACTGGAACAGGCCGATTTTCTCCCCTCGCCCACCGTGGAGGATTACACGGCATGCGACCGCGAAGTACGCGGCATGGTATCGGCCATGCTGTGACCCCATCGGCGGCCACACATCCGGACAATGAAGGCAACGGCCGAACGACCGCGAAAAAAGGCAGAAGGTTTGCGGAGGAAGGAATATACTTTTACAGGGTTTACACCGTTTGACTTACCGTAACGGCAGAGACGGGCCGACAGCCAAAGGACCCGCACCGACAGAGGACGACGCTTATGGATATACTTATCAAGGTACTGCAATTCATACTCAGCTTTTCGCTGCTGGTAATCATACACGAACTCGGACACTTCCTTTTCGCACGCATCTTCGGAGTGCGCGTCGAACAGTTCCAACTCTTCTTTGGCCGTCCCATCGCATCGTTCACCCGCCGGGGTACCCGTTACGGAATCGGCTGGATACCTTTCGGCGGATACGTCAAGCTCGCCGGGATGATAGACGAGAGCATGGATACAGAACAGATGAAGAGCGAACCCAAGCCGGACGAATTCCGGAGCAAACCCGCCTGGCAACGCCTGCTCATCATGGTCGGCGGCGTGCTGATGAACATTCTCCTCGCCCTGGTCATCTACATCGGCATCAGTTGGAAATGGGGCGAAAGTTACCTCTCCACGCGCGACATGACCTACGGTTACGTATTCAGCCCCCAGGGGGAGGAGATGGGTTTCCGTGACGGCGACCGCATCCTGTCGGTGAACGGCGAAACGTACGACGACTTCCGCCAACTGCGCATCGCACTGCTGCTCGAACAGAACTATACGGTCGAGGTGCTCCGCAACGGCGATACGGTAACGTTCCGGACACCGGTGGTTTCGGTGAACGACCTCGCACAGGATGCCGGTTTCATCTCGCCGCGCTATCCCTTCCTCATCGGACAGGTGGTCGAAGGAAGCGGTGCGGCCGAGGCCGGACTGCAGCAGGGCGACCGCCTCGTCGAACTCAACGGAGAACCGCTCGCCTATTTCGACCAATACACCGAACGGCTCCCGCAGCTCAGCGGCACCGTGGCCGAAGTCGGCATCGTCCGCGACAGTGCGGGCACATCGGTCATCAGACATCTCCCGGTACGCGTATCCGACGACGGCAGAATAGGGGCGGCAGTGGACATGCTGGCCGTCACGCCCATCCACACGATGGACTACACCTTCTGGCAGGCGGTACCCGCCGGCACGAAACGCATCGGCGAAGAGATTGGAAGCTACTGGAAGCAACTGAAACTGGTCTTCCGTCCCCAGACGGAGGCTTACAAATCGCTCGGCGGTCCGCTCTCGATAGGCAGCATCTTCCCCGACGAATGGAACTGGCCGGCATTTTGGGAGATAACCGCCCTACTCTCCATCATCCTCGCCGTCATGAACATCCTGCCCATCCCGGCACTCGACGGCGGCCATGTGCTCTTCCTGCTGGTGGAGGTCATCACGGGCCGCAAACCGGGCGACAAATTCATGACGTACGCTCAGATAGCCGGCATGCTTCTTCTCTTCACACTCATCATCTACGCCACGGGGAACGACATCTACCGGCTGTTCATCAAATAGTTTTCCGCCATGACCGAACTGGAAAAGATGCTCGCGGGCGAGATGCACGACATCACCGACCCCGAGGTGAGCCGGCTGAACCGGGAGGCCCGGCGCAAGCTCGAGAAACTGAACGCCACCTCCTGGCTCGACACGGTCCGTTACGCGGAGGCCCTCACGGAACTCATTCCCGACCGGGCCCCCTCGTCGGTACTTATCACCCCCTTCTTCTGCGACTACGGATTCCGCATCCGCCTCGGCGAGAAGGTCTACATCAACGCGAATTGCACCTTCCTCGACGAGGGAGGCATCACCGTCGGCGCCCACACGCTCATCGGCCCCGACTGCAAACTCTACACCCCGATTCATCCGATGGATGCCGCCGAGCGGCGCAAACCCATCGAACGGGGAGCGGCCATCGAGATAGGCGAAGACTGCTGGCTGGGAGGAGGCGTCGTGGTCTGCCCGGGAGTGAAAATCGGCGACCGCTGCATCATCGGTGCCGGAAGTGTCGTCACGCGGGACATCCCGGACGACTCGCTGGCCGCAGGCAATCCGGCAGCCGTCAAACGGAAACTCCGATAATCGAAACAAACTCCGAAAGCATACCCTCCGATGGCAAAGGTAAAAAAAGCATATTTCTGTACGGCCTGCGGGTACGAAGCGCCCAAATGGCTCGGCAAATGCCCTGCATGCGGCGAATGGAATACGTTTGCCGAGGAAGTGGTCAGCCGCGGCGACGAAAAACCGGCTCCCGGCTTCGCACGCGCCCAGACACGCCCCGTTCCCGTAGGGGAAATCGAGGAGGTACACCACCGGCGGCTCGACACAGGCAGCACCGAAGTGAACCGCGTGCTGGGCGGAGGCATGGTCAGGGGGTCGCTCGTACTGCTCGGCGGGGAGCCGGGCATCGGCAAATCGACCATGGCCCTGCAGCTTGCCCTCGGCAGCCGGGGGCTGCGAACACTCTACGTGTCGGGCGAAGAGTCGCCGCAGCAAATCAAGATGCGGGCAGGCAGGCTTCCCGGAGGCGACGGGGAATGCCTCGTCTACGCGGAAACCCTCCTCGAAGAGATAATCCGACAGGCCGAGGCCGTCCGCCCCGACCTGATGGTCATCGACTCCATCCAGACGATTTACAGTCAGGTACTGGAGTCTTCGCCCGGCAGCGTATCGCAGATACGGGAGTGCGCCGCCATGCTGCTTAAATACGCCAAAACGACGGGGACTTCCATCCTGCTCATCGGCCATATCACCAAAGACGGCACAATAGCGGGGCCCAAGGTGCTGGAACACATCGTGGACGTCGTACTCCAGTTCGAAGGCGACGGCAACAACGTCTACCGGATATTGCGCGGCATCAAGAACCGTTTCGGCGCCACCTACGAAATAGGCGTGTTCGAAATGCGCAACGAAGGGCTCGCAGAGGTCGCCAACCCGTCCGAAATCCTGCTCACCCACTACGACGAACCGTTGAGCGGCATCGCGGTAGGAGCAGCGGCAGACGGCATCCGCCCCTACCTCATCGAGGTGCAATCGCTCGTGGGCAACGCCGCATACGGAACGCCGCAACGCTCCTCCACAGGATTCGACATCAAGCGCCTCAACATGCTGTTGGCCGTGCTGGAGAAGCGCGTAGGCATGAAAATGTACCAGAAAGACGTCTTCCTGAACTTCGCCGGAGGTTTCAAGGTAGCCGACACGGGGCTCGACCTGGCCGTGGTATCGGCAGTCATCTCCTCCTATTTCGACCGACCGCTGGCTACGGGCGTATGCTGCGCGGGCGAAATAGGACTTTCGGGCGAGGTACGTCCCGCACCGCGCACCTATCAACGGATACTCGAAGCCGCCCGGCTCGGTTTCGGCCGTATCGTTGTATCGGGCTATTACCGCGACAAATCCGAGGTGCCCGGCGACATACGCATCGTCCGCGTCAGCCGTATCGACCAACTACCCAAGGCCATCTTCACCGAAGAGATGTAACGCTGCCATATACGGTCCGAGACAGTTACCGGTACTTCCGGAAGCGGCAGCCGAACGCCCGCCTTTTCCGCTCATCCTATCCGAAATCATTGCCATCGGACGCATTTATCCGATACGCAACCGAGATACATGTTATGCCCTGCACCCGCGACGGGTACGGAACCTGCGACAATCCTCCCCGAACGGCCAGGGCCGCAACGAATACCAAAAGACTTCAGTCTTGCCATACACGACACAAACGGAGGCCGAGACAGAAGAATCGAATACACCCGTCGTTTCGCCAATCTCCGTTACCTGCCCGACACGATGGAATCGGCCTCAAATCCAATCCGGAAGCCTCCATCCGACACCGATTGTCGGAAGAAGCCGAACCGGAAAAATGTACGGAATATAGAGAAAAACATCCGGGAAACAGCAGGTTCCCCGGATGATGATACAAGGCCGGAGGAATTCCTCCGGCCTTTCTGCCATATCCGGTTACCACCATTCCCCGACACGGAAGCCGGACGGACGTCACCACGGCCGCTCGGACGGATGCTGCGTCATTCGCCCAACCGTGATGCATCCAAATTGTCGTCCTCCTCGAAATCGGGCGCCTCGAACTCCGAACGGCCGCCGAGCATGAACCGCAGATAGGTAATGGGCAGGCCCTGTTCACGAAATTTGCGCTCGTATGCCGTCTGGATGGAGAGGTCCGTATCAGCCATCCCCGTCCCGTAGATATCGTCACCGCAGGCCAACAGGGGCAGGGCATTGCGTTCGATGACCGCTTTCGTATATTCGTGGAGGTGGCGCGAGTCGGTCTTCAGGTGTACGACACCTTCGGGCTTCAGAAACTTCGCATAGTAACCGAGGAACTGCGGTGAGGTCAGGCGCTTCTTCACACGCTGCTTCTTGAGCTGCGGGTCGGGAAAGGTTATCCATATCTCATCCACCTCTCCCGACGCGAAGAAAGAGTTGATGAACTCGATACGC
Organism: Tidjanibacter massiliensis; assembly: GCF_900104605.1. Lineage (NCBI taxonomy): Bacteria > Pseudomonadati > Bacteroidota > Bacteroidia > Bacteroidales > Rikenellaceae > Tidjanibacter > Tidjanibacter massiliensis. Next base: position 1,477,317 of record NZ_LT629960.1, read on the forward strand.
GTGCGCAGGAAAGCGGCGTTTGCCATCCCCCTCTCGGTAGCGGTTTTGGCACCGCGCCACATGCGGGCCCCCTTGATGTCGATACCGATATAATTCCGGTCGGGATTGCGCTCGGCCAGCGCTACGGTGTACTCCCCTCTTCCGCAGCCGAGTTCGAGAATTATCGGATTCGGATTACGGAAAAACTCATCGTGCCAATGCCCCTTGAGCCGGTACTCCTTGCCGAAAACCTCCTCGAAATCGGGCTGCACCATATTGGCGAATGTCAGGTTCTCCTGGAACCTGCGGTATTTATCTTTTCCCATGCTCGGTTTCTGTTATCTCTATGCCTACGGCACGCAAGCCGCGCACCGGCGTATCGGACGTATGACTGACCGCGAAACGGTAGGTTCCCTCACGCCGCAGGACGCCATGCGACCGGAACGTCCGCTGCCGAACCGTACCCTCCGCCGCATCCGTTCCGAACGGCAGGACAACCCGTTCGATAAAGAGCAGCGAATCGGGCGTATGCACCGTTATCTCCAGAGGAAGCGAGTCGCACCCGGCAGAGCACCGGCCCCCCGTAACGGCAAAAACCGACAACTCCCTCAACGACACGGTATCCGAATTGACGAACGATACCTCCCGCTCCTCAACGCTCTTCCATCCGCACGGGTTTACCGCTACGGCCCTACTCTCCGGCCGACCGGAGCACCCCGCCGACAACAACATGCAACATAAAGCCATTACGGCACAATATCGTACGGTCCGCATCTCCGGAAGCAATTACTAATATTTTTTCAATACAGCGCAATGATTAATAAAAAACAACGCAAACCGCATCCGTATTTTTAAAAATCCCCTCACTTCTTCCCGGCTGAAAACCGCCAGAAATCACTCTTTCCCGGCAACCGAAGATTCGCTACCGTTGTTCCGGGCATTTTCGCCGCCCGTCCCGTCGGCAGTACGCTGCGGACGGGCAGAACCGTTCGTCTCCCTCTCCGCACCGGAAGCGGGTTTTCCCTCCTGTTCCGCCGGCTGTTTCATACCCGCCGGCCGGTCGCCGCGACGGTTATCGCGACTGCCTTCCGCCCCGTTGGGTTTCTGACGCTGGGGTTTTCCCTGACCGTTCTGCCGGCCGTTGCTTCCCTCGCGGCGGCGGTTGTTTCCGCCGTTGCTCCGCGCACCTTCGCCGCCGGCCCCTTCGGCGGTACGCTGCTGCGGACGGGCAGAACCGTTCGCCTCTCTCTCCGCACCGGAAGCGGATTTTCCCTGCTGTTTCGCACCCGCCGGCCGGTCGCCGCGACGGTTATCACGACTGCCTTCCGCCCCGTTGGGTGTCTGACGCTGGGGCCTGTCCTGACCGTTCTGCCGGCCGTTACTTCCCTCGCGGCGGCGGTTGTTCCCACCGTTGTTCCGCACGACTTCGCCGCCGGCTCCTGCGGCAGTACGCTGCTGCGAAACGCCTCCGTCCGGAACACTTCCGCCGCCCGCGCCGTTTTTCGCCTGACGCTGTCCCTCCTGCCGCGGCCGCTGTCCGTCGCCACGCTGTTCGTCCCTGCCACGGCCGCCGCGCGATTTCTTCTTTTTCCGGGTGTTGTCGAAACGGGTGATGCTGTCCTCCCCGATGACATTCACGAAACCGGGGTCCACCTCCTGCCGCGGAGCGGCTCCCGCCGCTTCGAGCCTGTCGGGTTTGATGCCCCTGGCATTCATTTTCATGATTTCACGCACCCGTTCGACAGGCAGCGACACGAGACCGGCCATAGAGCCCGGCGCACTGCTGAAACTCATGGTACGGGCAAGGATATCGTTCTTGACGAAATAGTAGTCCCCGTCCAGAGCCTGGAGAGGTTCCGACACACGCGGAAACTCCTTCCGGGCATCCATATAATCGTCGTATTCATATACGAGACAGCATTTCAACTTGCTGCACTGCCCCGCCAGCTTCTGCGGATTGAGCGATATGTCCTGCGTACGGGCGGCATTGGTGGTCACGGACATGAAACTCGATATCCAAGAAGCGCAGCACAGTTCGCGGCCGCAGGAACCGATGCCTCCGATGCGCCCGGCCTCCTGCCGCGCACCTATCTGCTTCATCTCCACCCGTATGTGAAAGACCTCCGCGAAAACTTTGATAAGCTCGCGGAAATCCACCCGTTCGTCGGCGATATAGTAAAAGATGGCCTTTATCTTGTCACCCTGATATTCGACATCGCCTATCTTCATGTTGAGATTCATCTCGGCGGCTATCTGCCTCGCCTTTATCATCGTACCATGCTCGAGAGCGATGGCCTCCTGCCACTTCTCGATGTCATACGGCTTGGCCTTGCGGTAAATCTTCTTGAACTCGCCGTTCTGCGGATTGAAGCCCACGCGGCGCATCTGCCTGGCCACCATATCGCCCGACAGGGAGACGATGCCGATATCATGCCCCGGAGCGGCCTCTACGGCCACGATGTCGCCCTCCTTCAGAGAGAGACCGTTGACATTCTGGTAGTATCCTCTGCGGGTATTCTTGAACCGCACCTCGTATATGTCGCCGGGCAGCGTGTCGGGGTAATCTTTCAGCCAGTCGGTCACATGCAGTTTGAAGCAGCCCTCGCATACGCCGGCGGAGAGCTCCTCGCCTCCACAGCCGCAAAATTCGCAGCCCCTGCCCATATCGAGCGTACAGTCCTTTTTATCTTTCTTATCTTGAAACAGTTCCATTTGTCGTTCCGTATTTGTCAAACGTATGAAAAGCGGATATACGGCTAAGCCGCCGGGGAGCCGCACACCCTTCCCCGTATTTTACAAAGATACTCAGACTGCGGATAAATACCGCTGCCGAGCCCCTTTTTCCATGCTGTTTTTATTCCGCATGCACAACGGACGCACTGCGCTTCATCTGCTTCCGGTAACGGGCATTGTAAAGTACCGCAGCGACTGCCAGGCCTATGATGAGCCCCATCCACAATCCCGAAGCACCGACCTCCGTACCGAACGCGAGGCAGTACCCTATCGGCAGGCTGATGACGATGTAGGAGATGAATGATATCCACATGATGCTCTTTACGTCCTGAATACCGCGCAGAATGGCGACCGAACTCGCCTGCAGGCCGTCCGATATCTGGAACACGGCGACGAACACCAAAAAACGGGCCGCCATCTCTATCACTTCCGGGTCGGAGGTGAAGAGCATCGGAATATAGCGCCGCAGCGAAATGAACAGCAGCGCCGTCACGGCGTTCCACATCAGACCCAGCCGGTATGCCGTCCCCGCATAACGCCTTATCTCGCACCAGTCGCGCTGGCCGTAGGCATGGCTGACGCATATCGTGACGGCAGAACCGATTCCCAGGATTATCATGAAGGCGAAATTGGAAATCACCGAAGCTATCTGGTTGCCGGCCATCTCCACCGTTCCCACCCATCCCATCATGATGCCCGTCAGGGCAAAGGCACTGCCCTCCATGAACATCTGGAGCGATATCGGCGCCCCCACGCGGATAAGGGAACGTATCATCTCCCATGAGAAATTCTCCCTGCGGAACAATCTGAAATAGCGGTAGAAACTATCGCGGCGATAAAAATAGACGATGATGAGAACGGGTGTCAATACACGGGAAATCAGTGTCGCAAGTCCGGCCCCTGCGGCACCCATCTCGGGAAACCCCCAATGACCGTAGATGAACAGCCAGTTGAAGACGACATTGATGGCGTTGGAAGTGATGATTATCGCCATCGCCACCTTGGTGTTGCCCACCCCTTCGAGGAACTGCTTAAAGGATGCGAACACCATGAATGGGATGACCGAAACGGCCACATAGCCGAAGTACGGCACGGCCTGCCGGACAACCTCGGGCGACTGTCCCATGTGCCACATGAAGGGACGCACGGCCATGGCCAGCAGAAAGATGCAGACGCCCATGCAGCCGTAGAAGAGGATGGAATTCTGAAGATAGGCGGCCGACTTGCGGTGGTTGCTCACGGAGTACATCTCTCCGACCAGTGGCGTCAGTCCGAGCGACATCCCCGTCCCGAGGACGAAAAGCATGAAGAACACCGCGTTGGCAAACGACACGCCCGCAAGCGGCACGGCACCGAGCCGGCCTACCATGGCGTTGTCCACAAGCTGTACGAGTATCTGTCCCGCCTGCGAAAGTATGACGGGAAAGGCAAGAGTCAATACCCGCCTGTAATATCCTGAACGGTTGAATTTTTCCATTAGTGAAACCTTTGCATCGCCCCCGCCGGGCTTCCGGCGGCCCCGTTCCGCATTCTTCGCGGTCGGGCGGCATCCGGTCCGTACCGGTCGGTCAAGGAAGACTACCCGCCAGCGTTCCCACCGCTCCGGGACACTCCGCCGCAACGGAGCGTCATGCGTAGAACCCCTCCCCCGAAAAGCAGCGGCACACGGAACCATTGTTCTATAAGCCCCGCAAAAGTACTGAAAATTTCCGCAGCCGCCAACCGTATAATACGCCGGCAGAAAGGGAAGAACATACGCAGGGCGCACCCTGTCTCCACGGTGCGCCCTGTCCTGCGGCCGCCGCATGCCTCAGTCGATTACCCTGCCGAGCTGCGCATCGACCGACTGCATGAATTCCTCGTAATTGTCGGGGGCGAGCCTGTTCTCGTAGAGCAGCAGCATACCCGGCAGCATGCAGCGAAGCCCCTCCTCCACGGCAGCCGCCTCTCCGGCCGTGTAGGTTCCGTCGGCAATGCATTCCGCCAGACGGGGTTCGCACAGCCTGCCGAGGAGCCCCGTGATAAGGGCCGCCGTCTCGGTACGGTCGCCGAAGCCGCCGAGCCGCTCCAGAAAGAAGAGCTCGAAAACTCCCGGATACTCCACGAAATACTCCACATAAGCCCGGGCCGTTCGACGCAGCCCCTCCCTGCCGGGAGCGCCCCCCTCCGTCCGGGCTGCCACGAAATCGCCGACCTCCTGACAGAAATCCTCCACACAACGGAAAAGCAAGTCGTTGATATCCTTGAAATAGTTATACAGCGTCGCATAGGAATAGCCGGCGCGGTATGCCACATTGCGTACGCTCACGCCTTTCAGCCCCTCCGCCCTGAGCAGATTCTTGGCCGCATCCAGAAAATAGGTCTTTATCCTCTCTTCCTGAATCTGTCTGTTTCTCATTTTCCAATCCCTTTCTTCTAAACGTTAACAATTTCCACCTGCGTGGACACGATACCGGCAATGCGTCTTACGCAGCCGGCCCTGCATCGGGAGCAACCGCCCCTCTCTGAAAATGCGCCCCCTCGTCGCGCAAGGGGGCGCACCACAAACACAAAAACTAATATTGAAGAGAAAAACATTTCCCGTTCCGGTTTCCCGGAATAAGCGGTCCGTCTCGGATTCGCTTTTCATCAGGCGGAAGCCCACGGGACTTCCGCCTCTCCTCCCGGCATGTCACAAACCATCTCAATACCCGCCGGTACGGCACGCAAGCCGCCGGTACCGGCCCTGTCCGAATGCCGGAAGTCATTCCATCCGGTACGCAGAGCGCACCCTATACTTTCACCTATGCTATGTGGGGATGACCCGCCGGTGCCCGGCGCACGAGCGCAACACGTCCGCCGACAAACTCGACCGATACCGTATCCCCTCCGCAGACCTCCTCGCCCACTATCATCCCGGCGAGAGGCTCCTCGACATATTCGAGCAACATCCGCCGGAGCGAACGGGCTCCGTAACGCGGCTGGAAGCCGAGCGCCGCAAGCTCCTCGCGGGCATCTTCGGAGAGCTCCAGCGTATAGCCCATCGCAGCAGCCCGTTTCGCAATCCGCCCGAACTCGATATCGACTATGCGCTTCACGTCGTCGAGCGAAAGCGTATTGAATACCACGATATCGTCTATGCGATTGATGAACTCCGGAGCGAAGGTATCCTCCAACGCACTCCGATAGTCACCGTCGCCGTTCTGTTCCTCCAGGGTGCAAAGTCCGGGCGCATCGTAGCCTATAACGGGCGGACGGGAGGCTGCACGGCGCGAGCCCACATTGGAAGTCATGATTATCACCGTATTCCGGAAATCCACCTTTCGGCCGAGCCCGTCGGTAAGCTGTCCCTCGTCGAAGAGCTGGAGCATGATGTTGAACACGTCGGGATGAGCCTTCTCTATCTCATCGAACAGCACCACCGCATAGGGTTGGCGGCGTACCGTTTCGGTCAGTTGTCCACCTTCGCCGTATCCGACGTATCCAGGCGGAGAACCGATGAGGCGGCTCACGTTGTGTTTCTCGGAATACTCGCTCATATCTATCCGCACCAGCGCATCGCGCCTGCCGAACATCCACTGCGAAAGTTCCTTGGCCAGCAGCGTCTTCCCTACGCCCGTAGGCCCCACGAACATGAACACGCCGATGGGTTTGCCCGGGTCCTTGAGTCCAGCCCGCGAACGCTGTATCGCCTTCGTAACCTTGCCGATAGCTGCGTCCTGCCCTACCACGCGGGACGCCAGATGGCCGTACATATCCCTGAGTCGGGCCCGTTCGTCGCCGGAGACCTCCTGTACCGGTATCCCCGTCATGGCGCTTACCGCTTCGCGGATATTTTCGGGCGTGACCAGACCGGGACTGAGACGTACTTCGCGCTGCCAGTCAGCCCTGATTTCCTTTATCTTGTCTGCAAGCGCAATCTCCCTGATACGGGCCTTGGCCGCGGCTTCGTAATTCATCCCCTTGGCCGCCGACCGCTTCTCCTCCCCTGCAGCCTGAAGCGCTTCCTCGAGCTCCGAAATGGCCTCGGGTTCGTGACGGGCGAAAAGACGCGCCTTGGAGCCCGCCTCATCGAGCACGTCAATGGCCTTGTCGGGGAAATACCGGTCCGTCACATACCGGTCGGTCAACTCCACACATGCGGCGAGGGCCTCGTCCGAATACCGGACGTGATGGTGCTGCTCGTACCGCTCCCGGAGCCTGTGGAGAATCCGCAGGGTATCCTCCCTGGAAGTAGGTTCCACCACTATCTTCTGGAAACGCCGCTCAAGCGCCCCGTCGTGCTCGATGCTCTCCCGGTATTCGTCGAGCGTGGTAGCCCCGATACATTGCAGTTCGCCTCGGGCGAGCGCCGGTTTGAGGATGTTTGCCGTATCGAGTCCGCCCTGCGTGGCACCTGCTCCCACGATGGTATGTATCTCGTCAATGAAGAGAATGACATCCCTCTCTCTTTTCAGGCCCTCCATGAACTCCTTGACACGCTCCTCGAACTGTCCCCTGTATTTGGTGCCTGCCACCAGCGACGCCACATCGAGCGAAAAGACACGCTTGCCGTAAAGTGACGGCGGTACGTCGTGCGAAACGATGCGCAGGGCGAGCCCCTCCACTATCGCACTCTTGCCCACACCCGCCTCGCCTATGAGTATCGGGTTGTTTTTCTTGCGCCTGCCGAGTATCTGGATGAGCCGGTCAATCTCCGTCTCCCGCCCAATCACCGGGTCCACCCCGCCCGCAGCCGCAGCGGCGGTCAGGTCGGTTCCGTATTTTTCAAGCTCCTTCAGCACGGATTTTCCATGGGGCTTGACGTCGTTCCGTTCCGTATCCTCTTCATCCGGCCGCTCCCGGCCGTCGCCTGCCGTACCGCCGTATCCCGTATCCTTGGGATCAATCCGGAGAATACGGATGTTGCGCAGCGCATTCATCTCCATATAGTAGTCCTCGTCGAACGGCAGGTCGGAAATCATCTCCGCCACCAGATTCCGGGGAATATTGAACGTACTCAAAACCTGGGAGCTGGCGAATTTCCTGCTCCGGAGCAGATAAAGCAGGAAATGGCCCGTATTGACGAGCGGCTCGCCCCCTTCCTGCCCGAATTCGGCGCATACCTTTCGGAGCGCCGCCATCAGATTGTCGTATAGTTTTCTGTCGGCCGCGATGTTCTCCTGCGTCGCGCTTTCCAAATCCTTCTCAATCCTCACCTTTATTTGGTACGACTCCCAACTTTTGATGAATTTGCCCAGGATGTGGGCTGCGTGACAATTACCCTCTTCAAGCAGGAAAAGAAACGCTCGGTCAACGGGATTGCCGCCGCCGGCCCTCTGCGAAGCCAGCAGGCCGCGTGCGAGGGCGTTTTCGAGTGCTTTTGTCTGTTTGAGTTTCATGATAAATCCTTGTTAATTGTCAAATAAATAACGAGACATCCCACCCTCATATTTTACGCATCATATTTTACATTCCGGAAAGACGCCGAAACCATCGACACACACCACTGGAATACAAATACATAAACACTATTAAAATTTTTTATTAATTGTTGCTTATTTTTGGATATCGTAGCTATTCGAGCACACACGGTCTGGCGGAAGACAAAAAAAGCAACCCTTTTCCGGGTTGCTTCCTACAGAGAAACTCTGCGGCCTAATCCACGCGCTCGAACTCGAAAGGCTCTGCCTCCACGAAGAGAGAAGCCGTATTACCGGCATAAGTCCGGCCGCCCACCAGGTCGAGCATCCTGACCGGTGCCCCCTCCGAAAAATCCACATCCTTCATATCCACCCAGAAAATATTGGGATAAAGCGTGGATTCGAAATAATACACCCTGTTCTTCTGGTCGGACACCGTCCGCCAGCGGGTGGAGGAGATATTGGGCTGGTCGGGAACGCTGATGCCGAGCGGAACCGAGACATTGCGTATGACGCTGAATATGCCGGCAACCGCCTGCCGGGTATCGGCTGTCTGCGGAAGCGCATCCACATAGAAGGAGGCCCGCACGAAGCGGTCGGCCGCCCTGTTCGTTCCGGGCAGGAAGGTCAGTCCGCCGATGTTCTGCCAATAATCGTCCAGAGCCAGCTGCCGGTCGAACAGCGGCGAGTTGGTCATCACCCTGTATGCCGGACTGTGATGAACGGACAGAGCCCCGTCCACATATTCGAATATGGCACTGTCGCCCGCGGCATCCGATACGGAGAGGTGCAGGGTAGCCATTCTCGAACCGTCCGGCATCATGCCGGAGACCACCTCGAACCGTCCGCTCTCCATCTCCGCCACCGCCTCGTCCACGGTCGCACAGGTATCGAGTATGTACTGTACCCATGCTGCGATGGAAAGGCCGGGCGTGGAACCGTCCCACTCCGGATAGGCCGATTCGGCGAGCCACAGCAGATTCGCCACGAGTCCCGCCTCATTCATGCCGTCGGTACTGCATATATCGTATGCCGAAGTCACCACGCTGCCGTACCGGGAGGTCCACGTCAGGGGGTTGCCCCCCACTTCGCCGCTGCGCTCCATACCGCGCGGGAATATCCACAAATTGCTCCGGCTGTCCTCCTTCCAGTCCATGGAACGGGCCGTCAGTACGGTTCCGTCGGGCCCCACATAAACCACTCTCGTACACGCTTCCGCCCTCTCCGGGAAAGCGACGGCCAACGCCCCTGCGAGGAGCGCGGCACACAAAAATCCGCCTTTCATACTATGCCTGTTTTTTCGGTTATATCCTGTTCCATGCACATTTCACGCCAAAAGCCTCCGCCCAATCCGCCGCAGAACCGCCGCAGGCACCGGAGCACCCGCTCATAGCCATGAATCATTCGCATGCGCCGACGCACCGTACGTAATAAAAACACATTGTCTTTATTTTCCTACATATTAGTTTGGTTGTTCAATAAATAATCATTAATTTGCATACAGATAAACCATATGATTTAAAATCGGTTGACTACTCGTCTGCATGACGTATTCCCGGCCACAGACAGGACACACATTACGATTAAATAAAACATACAAACGATGAAATCAATCATCAAATTGACATTTTGGCCCACGTTCTTACTGGCAGCCGTAATGTTCACGGGCTGTACGAAAGGGCCGGACAGCTACCTTCAGCTACAGTCCGAACTTTATACGTTCGATGCTTCGGGCGGAGAGAATCTGCTCATCTTCTCCACGGATTCACCGTGGAGCGTGGAGACGGAACCGCTGACCACGACAGGGTCCGCATTCGCTGCACAGCGGAAAGCATGGTACAGCATCACCCCCTCCTCCGGCCCGGCGGGCGAGAACCTGCGGCTGCAGGTGACCGTCGGAGAGAACGACACCTATTCCGAACGGGGAGTGTTCCTCGTGCTGCGTGCCGGGACGCGCGAGGAGCGCATCGCAGTCCGTCAGCGTCAGAAAAATGCGATTCTGTCCGGACAAAACGATTATGCAGTCTCCTGCGAGGAGCAGACACTGACCGTGGAGGTGCAGGCCAACGTCGCATACGAAACGGTCGTAGAGAGCGGGCAGCAATGGATAAAAGAGGCGGAAGCGCCGACCGACACGAAAGCGCTCGAAACGACGGCGCACGCCTTCCGCATTGCCGCCAATACCGAAGAACGGGAACGCAAGGGCGTGGTGCTGTTCCGCAACACGGAGACGAAGCTCTGCGATACGCTGACCATCGTACAGGCGGCATGGACAGACCCGACTCCGGAGCTGACCGCGCTCACGGCGCTGTACGAATCCACGGGCGGCGACGGCTGGACGCACAACGACAACTGGTGCAGCGACAAGCCTCTGAACGAGTGGTACGGTGTGGAGACCGACCTCTCGGGACGCGTCATCGCCCTCCGCCTAAGCAACAACAACCTCACGGGCGAATTGCCGGACGAACTGTCGGGCCTGACCGTCCTACGCCATCTCGACCTCAGCCACAACGATATCGGAGGTACGATAAACAAGCAGGGACGCCCACCGAAAAATGGCACTTACAGTTTTATGGATACCATGCATGAATTGATAGCCATCGACCTCAGTCACAACCGCATCGAGGGCGGCCTGCCGTTTTGGTCGGAGTGGACGAGTAAAAGCCACAAATTCCTGGATTACATTGATTTCTCATACAATGAACTGGACAGCAATCTGCGGGAGTGGACGGCGCTTTTCGACGGGCGCAACCTCGACCTAAGACTGAATTACAACAAAATACCGACCGGCTATGTACCCGATATTTACCTGAATTACCACAGTTGGCCTCAGATGAGCATGGCGATAGCGCGGCAGCGGGCCGACAAAGACACGGGGTTTATGGACGGTGCACAACTGCCCGATTTCCTCTTCGACGACCTGACAACGGGCCAGACACTCCGGGTACAGGATATTTGCAAGGACAACTGCATGACCATGCTGCTGTCGTGGGACCCCCTGCAGGAGAAATCCGTCCGTTTCGCCGAAACCACGGTGCAACGACTGCATAAGCTCTACCACGGCCAGGGGTTCGACGTAATAGCCGTAATTCCGAAGGGAGAGGAGTACCGCAGGGCGGCGGAGGAATACCTGCGGACCCATGAAACGGAATGGTACATCTGTTCGGACTATCGGACGCTCAGCGGCGAAGAGCTTGTCCTACCCGGCGCCCCCTATCCGAGTTACATGCTCTTCGACGCAGAGGGAATCATCGTAGACGAGATATACGAAGGGAAAAACATCCCCCCCTCTTTCAGTATGGGACCATGGCAGCCTTTGGAAGATATCCTTTCTCTCGGATTCGACTATTACGTGTCGCTTTGTTTTTACGAGCACGTCGGGGCATGCAAATACGAAAGCACGGATTATTCGATGGACAAACAGTACGAACTGCTGCATGCAGCCACACGGGGCGACGGCGTGGATATCGTGCTGATGGGCGACGCCTTCACGGACATCGATATCGAAGTCGGCCGTTACCGGCAGATAATGGAAGCCGCAAAAGACGCGCTTCTCTCCGTAGAACCCCTGAAAACGTATAAGGACTACCTCAACATCCATATGGTTTATGCCGTATCAAAGCATGCGCAACCGCGAACAAAGGATTGGCCGGCCGATTATGAAACGGCATTGGACATCGGCTTCATCACTAACTGGGGGCTGCAGATGAGCCATGGGGGCCCGACCAATTTATCGGATTACACACAAGACCACGAGAGGCTGCAAACGGCCAAAGTGTGGGGGTTTGTAGTGAACAACTGCCCGGGAGCAGGCGCCGGATATATCAATCCACCGTACCAGCCGAGTTTCGGCACAATAGGATATCTGGATGGCACTTTTTACTTTACAGTGGTACATGAAGTGGCCGGTCATGCCCTCGGATTGTTGGGAGACGAATATGGCCACAATCAGACCACCCCTACATCAGGAGCAATAGAAACCATCCACTACGGGCATCGTGTCGGTACACATCTCAATCTCTCCCTGACCGACGACCCGGCCAGCGTCCCCTGGGCGCATCTTATCGGAGATTCACGGTTTCCGGATGTGGGAATCTATCGGGGGGGCAGCAATTACCTGTATGGCGTGTGGCACGCATCGCCGAGATGTATAATGACCTCATCCCCAAACTGGCCATATTTCGATACGGTATGCAGGGAACTGCTCGTGAGGCGTATTCTGACCTTGGCGGGAGAAGAGTACACTTTCGAAAAATTTCTGGAAAACGACAAAATGGATTATTGACAACCGACAAACTGCCGGAAGGCAGTCATAATCATTTTATCAACCTAAACAACAAACTATTATGAGAAAACTATTTCTATTGGCAGCCATCGGACTCGTACTGTCCGGTTGCTCGCAGAACGATGTTCCGGCCGACGGCCCGAACGCTCAGCCGACACAAAGCGTGCCCCACTTTTACGGCTACGCACTGCCGGACGATTCGGCGCCGGCAACGCGCGGTGTCGCAGACGGTACGAAAATTTGGCCGAAAGAGGTCGTAAAAAACGGCCTCACCGTCAAGTTCCTCGACGGCTCGGCGGCTTCGCAGGCTTTCGTCAAGGACGCAGCAAATGAATGGGCAAAGTACGCTAACGTCAAATTCAATTTCCTGGAGGACAACACGCAACCCGCATTGGTGCGCATAACATTCGACAACGCCTCGTTAACGAGCTGGGCATTGACCGGTACCGACCATGCACGGGTGACCGACCAGACGCAGGCCACCGTACAGTTCGGCAACTGGTTCCGGCTCGACGACCGTTTCAAGCGCAACGAAGTGCTGCGTGCCTTCGGACAGGTCCTCGGCCTCGACCTGGAGTTCCGCCATCCGAAATTCCATCCCACATGGATTACGGATGCGAACGGAAACATCGACGAGGCAAAGATACGGACATATTGGGAAGAACAGCTCAACAGCTTCCTCTCCTGGGAAGAGCTCAAAAAATATGTAATAGACCCGCTCGAAGACCATTCGCTGCTCATCCGCAGCACCGACGAGTACGACCCCAATTCGGTAATGACATGGCCCTTCTACGAAATGATCGCTGAGAATATCCCCGTCCTGGACTACGACGACTATCCGGTAAACGAGCTGTCCGAACTCGACAAGAGTTTCATCATAGAGCTTTACGACGTACAAGGCGGCAACGAGATTGCCACGCTTCAGCCTTTGATTTCATTCGATTTTACAGGCAAGAAATTAGACATGCGGCTGACAGGCGACAAGGATTTCGCCGTCGTATGGAACTGGGACGACGACAAAGGGGAGCAGTTGGTAGACCAGGAAAACGGGGCGTTCTATTATCCGACGGATGCGACCGGCGACTATACCCATACAATCATCCGCAATTTCAACGATTACACGAAAAAGAGGGTGGTCGTGTGCGAAATCGTATGGCGGAGCCCAGAGGCTCCCAGATCTGATACAAGCGCCGCGCTAAGCAAATTCGACCTGCGCAGCGGCAATAATGCCTCCAATTTCAATTTCGAAGAATCGAAGAACACCAAATTGGAGTACATACGCATAGTCGGAGGGTCTGGGTTCCCGGCCCAGACACTTGAATTCGATGGCTGGGGAGAGTTAAAGTCGCTTTATCTCAACCAAATCGGCGACTCCAGAATCGTCGTCAAGAATTGCCAGAAACTCTCTACCATAGCTACGAGCACGCACATCTACACTCCGTCGTCCCTGTCGCCGATAAATGTCGATTTAGAACCGATGGAAGTCAATGAAGAGGCTGCGCAGGACGGAGCGGCACGAATCGTCGGGCCGGAAGAAGACCCCGTCACGGACTGGCCGGAACTACCCGAGTACCGCTATTCGCTCAGCAATAATGCCGGCAGCGGTCTGACAATTGAAAATTGTCCGAACATCACTACGCTCAGCCTGGAGAATACCCGTCTGACCGGCCTGGACCTGCATGTCCTGAAAAAACTCAATTACCTCTATCTGTCTTCGCAACTGAACGGCATCGTATGCGGAGGAACCTCCTCGACACAAGGAAGATATTTGCAGGAAACGTTATTTACGTTGCCCCCATGCACGAATACGGAGTCCAAAGGTACGATAATCCTACGTGGTATAAATACTTCGTTAAGCGACTACACGCCGATATATATCAAAAGCAGCATCGTCAACTCCATCAATAACAGAATGAATACCTACAACTGGCAAATAACATGGGATTCGGGTGCATATCCCATGCCCTGATGCGGCATGTACCCTGACAATCGTTATCAACGATTCGATAACCGATTAACACCGACACCTGCACATGTCCATTCATGTGCAGGTGTCTTATTCTCATGCTTTGCCGGTCGGCACCGAGCATTGTGCGAACAACAAAGTTCCATTCCAAACGGCATCCGTAACCGTCGACGCACCGGTTGCAACAAGAGACCTTTTATTATAATATACCTGCTTTTTCGGTTATATCCTGTTCCATACGCCACGCCAAAAGCCGCCGCCCAATCCGCCGCAAAACCGCCGCAGATACCGAAGTACCCGCGGCGGCCAACACAAACCACTACACATTATCCGGACGCAAGCCCCGTCAGAAACCGCCATCCACTATCCATACCCGACGGGGATTGTCGTTCCTCAGCGCCAGACACAGAGATTCACGCGAACCGTCCTTCAGAACGACCTCCACCGGGACAAAGAGCCCCGGATAGAGTCCGGAACGGAAGGCACTCCCGACGTGCATCAGCTCCGCCCCGCCGTAACGTTCCAACAACCCCTCCCGGTCATAAAGAACGGCCAACATACCGTCCGCCACATCGAGCCGGAGGTCGCGGAATGCCTGAAACAGCCGAACAACGGTCTCCTCCGCCGAATCGGACGGATACATAGCCGCAGCATACCGTCCATCTACATCCCGCCACACATACCCCTCCGGCAGGGAAACGACAGCCTTCTCATCGACAAGGACATTGTAACCGACGGCAGCGACCTCCAAAACCAATACCTCACGGCGACCGTCAAGCACGTAGACCTTCAATCCCTTCAACAAATTGGTCGCACTATCGAAACGATATTCACGACGGGTATCGGATTCGTCAATCGAGCCATTGAACAGATAGTCGTTTCTAAAATCACCACGCGCCTTCGCCCTCACAGTCAACAACACCTCATCGCCTTCGTCGCGCACAGAATACCGGACACCTTCGTGCGCTTCGGCTGCTTCCTTCTCTTTCATGAGCACCAAACGAGGGTCGAGGAGCACCGCAAACCACTCTTCGAAGTTACTCCCGACCGGCCCTGTTACTCCCGACCGACTGTCGGCCAACCACATGTATTTCCTCCGGCCATCGCACACTGCCGTACGGCCTGCCTTTTCAAGCCGCCACCGGCAGGTATCCCCGAACAATACCGTCAGAATATGGTCCGTAAAGTCCGCTTCAAGGTCGATACTGCCGAAACCCTCTGCCGGCATCGTACGAACCTTCACCTCCATCACCATATTTTCCACCCTATCCATCCCGCGCAGCGAACTGTTCAACTGTGCCGCTGAAGCCATTGCTTCCGAAGGACCGGCCAATACGGCCATCCACACTGCCGCGGCAACCAATACCACGGCTGCGGCGGCATAACCAATCCGCCGGACTGCGACCGCCGGGCGTTTTCTGTGCTTCGCGGCGGCACGGGCCAGCACTTCCCGCTTCAGCGTTCCCGGCGCCACAGGAACCGCCTTGGGCTCCAACGAACGCATTAACCGATAATACGCTGCGCACTCCTCACAATGAGCCATATGCATCCGCATCTCCGCAGAGACTTCTCCATCGGACAGGTCTCCGCACTTATCTTTGAAATCATCGCATTTCATAGCTTTCCCTTTTTTTCAATCGTTCGCATTTTTTCAATACCATACCTGAACCTCGATTTGACAGTCGGTAGCGAAACGCCAAGCATATCGGCTATCTCCGCAAACCGAAGTCCATCCACACATCTCATTCGCACGACCTCCGCCTGCCTTGCAGGCAGACCCTCCAGCATGCTGCCGATACGCACGTATTCATGCATCCACTCCTCCTCCGTACCGGTTTCGTCTGCAACACCCACGCTTTCCAGCGGAAGAGTCCCGGTGTGCCGCCTTTTTTCCGTCCAATCGCAGCAGGCATTCGAGACACACCGAAACAGATAGTTTTTCAAATCCCCGACATGCGCAAGGTCGCGACTGCTGTCAACCATTTTGAGAAACACATTCTGTACGATATCCTGCGAATCCGCCAGGGAACCGGTACGGAAAAAAGCGAAACGGAACAACGCATCCTGATAGAGCTCAATCACACGCTCCAGTTCATCCAATCTTTTTCCAATCATAAATTCTACTTACGGCCGTTCACTCATATGACGGCAGAAAACCGGTAAAAGATTTAAAAAGGCGATAGAATTTTAATTTCACCGAAAACAGCAACGCTCTTCCATACCGGTCCGGCAATCCACACCCGCCATACGGTTGGTTCCCAACACCCGAAAAAACACAGTCCGCAACGAAAACGGGCCGCAAGGCCACAAGCCAGGCCCCGTCCGGGTCTGCACCCACAACACGGGCCGACCGACCCTGCCTCCCGCAACGGTCAAATATCTCAAAAAAACATGGATGCGTCCGTTCCAATCATTTCACTGTCTTTCCGCCAAACGACCCTCCGGCAAGCATGCAACAATGTGCGCTGCTCATTGCCCCGGCAAACAGGGAACGCCTTCCCTGCCGGGAACGGCATAAAACATAAAACACGAAAGGCGACCAGCAAATCTTCCTGCTGTCGCCTCTCGTATTCCGGCACCGCGTCTTACATCTTCCCGGCCGTCTTCTGCGGAAAGAGAGGGATTCGAACCCCCGGAGCCTTGCAGCTCAACGGTTTTCAAGACCGCCGCAATCGACCACTCTGCCATCTTTCCAGACACAAAAGTATAACCTCTTTTCGACTTATCCAAACCGGCGGCCGGACGGTACGGCACCGTTCCGCAGCCATACCGACGGGTTATCTCCCCACGATACCGCTCCGCCCGCCGCACAGCCCGGCCCCGTCCTACGGCATGTCAACGGTCTGTATCTGCGGACGGCGCCGCAGGCACAGCCCCTCGCTTAATACCGCGAGACGAAACGACAAGGTTTGGATTTGGAGATTATTTTTAGTTATTTTGTGGAACGGGCGGCAACGTGCCCCCTGCCCGCCGAACCATCCGTATCACCATCGCAAGACCGACTTAAAATGAACAAGACGCAGTTAATCGAATCCATCTCCTCGGAAGCGGGAATATCCAGAGGCGAAGCGAAAAGGAGCCTGGAGGCTTTCATGAAAATAACAACCGCCGCGCTCATCAGCGGCGAAAAAGTCACCCTGGCCGGATTCGGCACCTTCGCAATAGAGAGGAAACATGCACGAACCGGACGGGACCCGCGCAACGGAGCCCCTATCCGGATAGCGGCCAAAAACGTCGTCAAGTTTCGCCCCGGCACCGAACTCAGCGAAGCAGTCAAATAGTCCGTCCGCTCCACGCATCCGCACGAACAAAACCGTCGGCGCTTCCCCTGTCCGCCGCCATTGCCGTTCCAGACCGGAAGCAATGGAGGTTATGTGCCGATGCATCCGCTGCACGGCGGACGGTCACTCCACGTACAGCACCAACCCCTTCAGGTACTCCCCCTCCGGATGGTAGATATTTACGGGATGGTCAGCAGGCTGCGTCAGTTGATGAAGTATCCTGACATTGCGCCCCGCAACGGCAGCCGCCGTGAAGACCGCCGTTCGGAAAAGTTCGCGGCTCACCGCCTGCGAACAACTGAAAGTAAAGAGAATACCTCCGGGAGCTATCTGCGAGAGCGCCCTTGCGTTCAGGCGCATATAACCTTTCATGGCGTTGCCCAGCACCTTGTGGTGCTTCGCGAAGGCCGGAGGGTCGAGAATGACGAGGTCGAAACTGCCGTCCATCTCTTTCAGGTAATCGAACGCATCGACCGCCACCCCCTCGTGCGGTGCGCCGTCGCCGAAATTGAGCGCGACATTCCGCTCCGCGAGGCGGACGGCACCGGCCGAGCTGTCCACCGATACGACCCGTTCCGCCCCGCCCGCCAGAGCGTATACGGAGAAACCGCCGGTATAACTGAACGTATTGAGTACGGCACGCCCGCTGCTGTAACGCCGGACGAGTTCCCGGTTTTCCCGCTGGTCAAGGAAGAAGCCCGTCTTTTGGCCGGCGCCCCAATCGACATGGAACCGGTTGCCGTTTTCGGTGACAATCCGCTCCGTCGTACCGTCTCCGCCATACAGATAGCCGTCGCAAGCCCCCGTATCGGCCTTATAGGGAAGTGTCTGCGCACTCTTGTCGTAGACAGCCGCCAAGGCACCGCCGTAAACCCTCCGTAGGGCATCGCATACCGCATCGCGCGAACGGTACATGCCGACGCTGTGGGCCTGTACCACCGCCGTATCGCCGTAAATATCCACGACGAGTCCGGGCAATCCGTCGCCTTCGCCGTGCACGAGACGATAACAGTCCGTCATCGGATTCCCGACAAGCCCGACGGCCCGACGCACCCCGACAGCGGCACGCAACCGCTCCAGCCACCACCGGGCGTCAATCTCCTCCTGCACGAAAGTCAGTATCCGCACCGTGATGGAACCTATCTGATAATGGCCCCTGGCAAGGAACTCCCCCTGCCGCGAATAGACATCCACCACATCGCCTTCGGCGGGCTCCCCCTCCATCCGTTCGATGGCTCCCGAAAAGACCCACGGGTGGCGACGGCCGAGTGACTCCTCCTTGCCGCGTTTCAGGAATATCTTCGTCATCTGGGTTCCTTCATTAATCTGTTATATATCTCCAGGCAGACCCAGGCATCCGTCGCCGCATACCCTATCTGCGCTTTCGTGAGAGTGGCCGCTTCCCAATTGCTCAGCCGCTGCGCCTTGGAAACCGAACTGCCGAGCACTATCGCCGCGAGCTTGCGGACGCTCTTCTCCTCGATGCCCCACTCCCCCGCAACACTCTGCAGGTCCACGAACCCCTGCGGCCTGAACCAACGGAGCCTTTGCAGCCCCTTGATGTCGTCGCGCACGGCAGCCCCTACCTTCACCACGTCGCCGCTTTCGAGCACCCGCGCCACCTCGCGCACGAACTTCATCTGCGAAAGGCGGAAGAGGAAACAACGGTCGGCCGAAGCGAGCTGCAGAAGCGCCGTCCGGTTCGACACGCCCGCCTTGAACGACGGCCGCGTCTCGGTATCGAATCCGAGCGCCGACTGGGCCATGAGGTACGCACACGCCGCAACGGCCTTCTCCTCCGTATCGACAATCTCGACCGTACCGGGGAAAGCGCACTTCGGCATCGCGGTTATCTCTTCATTCGTTATGTTGTTCCGGAAACAGCTCATCGTACAAGCATACAGGCAAAACCGCCAACCGGGCGGTCTGCAAAGTTACCGATTAATCACGAGTAATCCGTTCGGCATGACCGAAATTTTACCCTCCGCGGCCAGCGCATCGACCGCTGCGGCCACCTTTTCGGGCGCGGCAGCGAACTGTCCGGCCAAATCTTTCGGACTTATTCCGCCGGCCGGGATTCTTTTCAGAATCTCGCCGGCCATCCCCTCCCCGACCGTCCCCCGCTTCCTATGCGCAAGACAGATGTCGCACACCCCACAGGGCCGGGCATCCTTCTGTCCGAAATACTCCTGCAAGACCACGCTCCTGCACCGCTCCGTATCGGCAGCATAGGCGAACACGGCCTCCAGCCGCCGGGCGGCCGTCTCCTTGCGTGCCCGGTAACTCCCCGGCGAAATGTACACGTCGGCATCCGGGAGCCGATTGTCGGTCAGGAATACCATGGGGCTGCGGTTCTTGGGGACGAACCGTATCACATGCAGGCGCCACAACGTCTTGAGCAGCTCCATCACGCGCTCTTCGGTATAACCGGTATAGATGGCCATCTCCTGCACATCCACCGGGCGCAAACCGGTAAATACACCGGTATAGAGCCGCAGAATGGTGCGCAAGATATTGTCGAGGTCCTCGCGTTCGACACGCAACGAATAGAGGTCGTCGCGGCTGACACAGAACATAAGCCGTGCGGGATTCTCCTCGTCGTCCGTGAAGACGAGGTAACCGTTCTGCTGGAGTATCTTCAGCGCATTCTGCACCGTTCCCATGAAGAGACGGTTACGGGTACAGAAATCGTACAGGTTCACCGCCATCGAGCAGAATTTCCCCTCCCCGATGGCCACCCCGAGATAATTCATCAACCGGACATAGATATCTTTTATCTGCGCTATGGTGGGAAATTCGGAGGAGAAACGGCGTGTCAAACGCTCCCGGTCGTCGGAAGCGACGATGAGCACGGCATAGGAACGACGGCCGTCCCTTCCGGCCCGCCCGGCCTCCTGATAATACTCCTCCAGCGAAGCGCAGAGCCCGTAATGCACCACGAAGCGGACGTCGGGCTTGTCGATTCCCATGCCGAATGCGTTGGTGGCCACCATCACCCGCGTCTTTCCCGCCGTCCATTCGTTCTGCCGCAGGGTCCGCTCGCCATGAGGCAGCCCCGCATGGTAATACTCGGCCGCAATACCCTCCTCCTTCAGCTCCGCGGCAAGCAGCTCCGCGGCGTCACGCGTCCGGACATAGACGATTCCGCTCCCCGGCACATTCCCTATCACCCGCAGCAACTGTCCCTTCCGGTCATCCGTATGCCGGACGGAGAACGACAGGTTCGGCCGGGCGTAATCGCTCCGGACGACGTTGGGCTCGCGGAACGCCAGCTTCTCCATGATATCCTGCGCCACAGGCTCCGTAGCCGAAGCCGTCAACGCGAGCACGGGCACCGCCGGCAGGATATCGCGCATCCGGGCGATACGCAGGTAAGCCGGACGGAAGTCGTACCCCCATTGCGAAATACAGTGCGCCTCATCCACCGCTATCAGATTCACGTTCATCTTGGCCAGCCGGGCCGCGAACAGTTCGCCCGCCACCCGTTCGGGAGAGACATACAGGAATTTGATGTCGCCGTACACGCAATTGTCGAGCGTGATGTCGATGTTGCGCGGACTCATGCCGGAGTGGATGGCGACCGCCGGGATACCGCGGCGGCGCAGCGAATCGACCTGGTCCTTCATCAGCGCCACGAGAGGCGTCACGACCACGCACAGCCCCTCCATCAGCAGACCGGGAAGCTGGTAGGTCAGCGACTTGCCGCCACCGGTAGGCATCAGCGAAAGGGTATCCCGGCCTTCGAGCACGCACCGAATCGTCCGGGACTGCGTTCCGCGCAGCGAACCGTACCCCCAATACCTCCGCAGGGCTTCGAGCAACTGCTCCTCCGTGATGGTCTTCCCGTTCATACCGCAAAATTAATCAGAAACCCGCGCATATCATAATCCGTCCCCGGTACCAGATACAGGGGCAGGTACTTCCGAACGGACTCCGCTCCTCCGACACTTCCGCCATACCGCCCCCCGTAAAAGAGCTGCGGCGGCAATGTATGCCGCCGCAGCCCAAACCGCAGCTTCCGCAAACGCCCGCAGCGTGCCGGCCCGGCTCACTCGCCACCCGAAACCGATTTTATCCGCTTCTTCAGCTTCTGCAGCAGGCCGCGCGTATGCCTCTCCGCCTTCTCCGGGTAGATGTCCTTTATCCGGACGAGGATGCCCGTCTCCTCCACCTCTCCGAAATCGGGATTGTGTACGGTGCTGAAAACCTTCATCGAAGGCGACAGATTCATGTATGAATTTATCATCGGCGGAATGAACTCATCCCGCTTGCGCAGTTCATTGACGAGTGTCCGGTAGTCGTCCATATAACTTCCTCCGGCAAATATCCGCTCCATGGCCGGCACGTCGATGTTCATCTCGACGGGATAGAGCGGTTCGAGCAGGCCGTCCCTGTCCGGAAAATATTTCTGCAGGAAATACATCAGGATGTTGCGCGCCTCCTTGTCATAGTGCCCGTACATGGTCACCTTGCCGAAAAAATACTGTTTGTCGGGATTCTCCACTATCAGCGCACCGAGTCCGTCCCACAGGTTGTCGAGCGCATAGAGGCTCTTCGCATCGCGGGTACGCTGATAGCGCGGCTGCACGAACGAACGTCCCAGCTCGATGGTATAGGGCAGCACCTCCTGCCGGAACCTGTCACTGAAACGGAAATAGTGTTCCGTCGAGAGATTTTTCGGATAAGGGGAATCGCAGATAATGTAGCGGTAGCCGCCAAGGATTTCACGGGCTACCGGGTCCCATACGAACAACTGCGTATAACCGTCCGGAGCCAGGTCCTGTTCGTCGACATCCACCTCGTTCCCCGTACCGCCCCCGGCCTGCCGGAATGCGAGCTCACGCAGACGGCCTATCTCCCGCATGATGTCGGGAGCCTCCGCCGCCTTTATCGTGTAAATGAAGTTTCCCGCATTGTTGGTGGCACGCAGCAGGCGCTCCTCGGTTAGTTCCCGTTCGATGAGTTCCTTCGGTACGGCTTCTATTATCGGTTTCATGGTATCCGTTTTATTGTATGGATGAACACTGAGACAACTGCATGGAAAGGCCCGCCTCCGGCCGCGCTCGCAGACCGCCCGAAGGAGAGGGAAATCGTCAGCCTCTCCCCAGCGCGTACACGGCGCGCCTGACGTAATCGGCCGCCTGCCCCGGCGTCCTTCCCTCCAGCAGGGAAGCGGACGGTATCGGTCTCCCGATGATGATTTCAAAATCGCTGCCTGCCTGACGGAACATCTCGTCGGCAAGATAGAGCATCTCGATATTGGCCTTGATGCCGAGCGCGGTACGCAGGTTCGACAGCCGGTAAAAGAAGTCGGAGAGCCTGCCGTTGAAATAGACAGGCACCACATCCCGGCCGTAGGCGGCCGCCTTCTTCACGAAATTGGGTTTCCATTCGAGATCGCGCACGACCCCGCGGCGGCGGCGCGAACAGAGCCCGGCGGGGAAGGTCACTATCGGCACATCGGATGCGAAAGCGTTATTGAAAGCCTCCACGCTTCCGGCATCCTGACGGCCGTGCTTGTTCACCGGCACGAACAGTCCCCTGAGCGGGCCGAGGTACATCAGCAGGTCGTTCACCACTACCCGGACATCGCCGAAATAACGCGCCACCTCGTCGGCCAGCATCAGTCCGTCCATTCCTCCGAACGGATGGTTCGAAGCGAACACGTAACGTCCTTCGGGGTTCAGCCGCTCCATACCGACCGAATGATAGCGGACATTCATGTACCCGAGAGCGGCCCGTACGAACGCTATCCCCTCCAGGTCTCCGAATCTCGCCAGAATCTCGTTCACCTCCCGCTCGTGTATGGTACGGCGAAGATAATCGACGACGAAACGCGGGACGCGACGGGCAAGCTTCGGATTCTTGCCTTCGAGCACCTTGTATACGTCTATCTCCTTCATAGGGTCTTTCCGTTGGTACGACCGGCGAGCGTCAGCACGTTCCCCTGAAAGGTATCTTGTCTATCCGGCGCTGGTGACGTCCCCCTTCAAATTCGGCTCCGAGGTATGCGTCCACGATAGCCGCAGCCTGCATATTGTCTATGAAACGCGCCGGCAGCGAACAGATATTGGCATCGTTGTGCCTGCGGGCGAGCTCGGCCAATTCGGGCGTCCAGCAGAGGGCCGCACGGATACCCTGGTGTTTATTGAGCGTCATGGAGATGCCGTTGCCGCTGCCGCAGAGTGCGATGCCCATGGGCAGTTCGCCCTTCTCGACGGCGCATGCGAGGGGATGGGCCGAATCGGGATAATCGAAACTTTCGGCGCTCGGAGCTCCGAAATCATACACTTCGTATCCTTTGCTTTCGAGGTATCCGATGAGGAATTCCTTCATCTCGTATCCGGCATGATCGGATGCTATGCCTATCTTCTTTGCTTCCATAATATGCGTATTTATACGGCTTAAAGGTAAGCAAAATTTGCCAATGAGCTATCCGGAACTTGAACGGCCGGGAAAAAATGCGTAAAATTGTTACCCGGATGCAACAAAACGTACTGCAAAAGCATCTTATTAACGAATCACTGACCGTCTTTGACACTGGAAGAGATAATAGAGGGTTGCCGCAGGGGGAACGCGGAGGCTCGCCGCGAACTGTACGTACGCTACGGCAGTCCGATGTATGGCGTCATAAGGCGCTATGTGAGCGACGCTTCCACGGCGGAAGACCTGCTGCACGACGGTTTCGTGACGCTCTATACGCGCATAGGCGACTACCGCGGCGACGGACCGTTCGAGGGTTGGTGCAGACGGATATTCGTCAATACGGTCATGTCCTATTTCCGCCGCAGGAACCCGCTGGAGGGAGCCGATGAAGTGAGCGCGGCGAACCTCCGCGGCTCCGTACCGCCGACGGTCCTCGACGAACTTTCGGCGGGAGAGATAAAGGCGTGCGTGGACACCCTGCCGGAAGGGTACCGAACCATCTTCAATCTGCGGGCGGTAGAGGAGTACGAATATGCCGAAATTGCGGAGATGCTGGGAATAAGCGAGGCGACCACCCGCTCGCAATACCTCCGGGCGAGGATGAAACTGATAGAGATACTGGGCAGAAGGCTCCATACAGGCACGCCGCCGCGCAAGACGGACGGCCGCGGGGCCGGCAGATGAAAGACGACATGCGGCCGCCCGGCGCATCCCGCGGGGCGGCACGGATAAAGAGAATACGGAAAGATGACAGATAAGGATTTCGACAAACGGATAGGAGATGCCCTGCGCGGCTACGAAGAAGAGCCGCCCCGGGAGCTTTTCCAGCGGATAGAGGAGACGCTCGCCGCAGCCGGTGCAGCCCCCCGCAAGCGGCAACGCATCCGGCATGCGTACGGGTATGCCGTCGCGGCGGCACTGCTGGCTGGGGTACTGGTCACGGCCCTTTACCTCTCCCGACCGGCCGGTATCACGGAAGAGGCAGCGGTACGGCAGACCGCAGTCGTACTGCCCGACGGAACAGGGGATACGGCCGTACCCGATACGGACGCCGGTTCCGAACCTCCGCAGACCGTGTCCGGAGCAAACACCCCGCAGCCGGTACGGGCCGTCGCGAAAACAGACGGAGAGGACACCGTCCCGGAAAGACAGACTACGGCCGCAGGACAGGAGAACGCCCCGGCCGGAAAGGATACGGAGGCGCGGGACGCTCCCCCCGTCGTACGGGAGGGCGACCGAAACGGACAGCGGGGCCGCAGCCGGAAACGCCCTGCCTACCCCTCGCCCGGTTCGGCCGCCGCGGAACTGCGGAGGAACACGGATGCCTATTGGGAGCGGGCCATCGCTCGGGAGTACGGCGGATCACCCCGCCGGAAGGTGGCCGGTTCCGTCTATGCGGGCAACTTCGGCACTTTCGCCGGAAACAGCGTAACGAACGACCCGGACAGGGCCGCATCGGCCGGCATGCTCATCAAACAGACCTCCGACGGAGGCATGACGCTCCAGTCCGGACTGCACGAGGAGAACGGCCGCCCGGTACTCGCCCCCACGGGGCCTGTCACGGAGGAAGTACGGCTCCAGCACCGGATGCCGCTCAACGTGGGACTGTCGCTCTCCGTCCCGCTGGGCGAACGGCTCGCCCTGACCACGGGACTCAACTACTCCTATCTCTACTCCTCCTCCGAACAGTCGTTCTCGGCGGGTACAGCGCATATCACGCGCGAGCTCCACTACATCGGCGTACCGGTCGGGCTGACCTATACATTCTACCGCGCGGGCGGATTCGGTTTCTACGTCCAGGGAGGCGGCATGGTCGAAAAAGGCGTTGCCTGGCGCGAGACGCAGGGATTCGCCGATGCGGGCGACAGCGGTAGGGAATCGAC
Source organism: Tidjanibacter massiliensis (assembly GCF_900104605.1). Classification (NCBI taxonomy): domain Bacteria; kingdom Pseudomonadati; phylum Bacteroidota; class Bacteroidia; order Bacteroidales; family Rikenellaceae; genus Tidjanibacter; species Tidjanibacter massiliensis. The sequence goes on from NZ_LT629960.1 coordinate 1,503,251, forward strand.
CCTCCGCCGCATCAAGGGCGTACAGTTCTCGGTAAGCGCCGCAGCCGGAGTCAGCTACAATTTCAACAGGTACATAGGCCTTTACGTGGAACCGGGAGTCGGATATTATTTCCGGCAGAAAGACCAGCCGGCAAGCTACCGTACCGTCCATCCGACCAGTTTTTCCGTCAAGGTAGGCGTACGGTTCGGCCTCTGAGACTCCGACGGCCGGGCGGCAAAGAGAAAAAATCCATTTTTTTCACCGCCCGTGCAACAGAATAATATATATTAGCGTCATTACATAAAATGGACGTATAGACGGAACGGCGCCGACCCGCGAACGGCCGCGCCGGCAAAGCCGAAAAGAATGAAAAATTGGACTAAATACATCACGGTGCTCCTGACCTTCGCTGCGGCAGTCGCCGCACTCTCCTCATGCAGCAAGGAGCTTGCGGGCGCGGCACCGCCCACCGACATCGTTTACAACGGCTTCGGGGAGATAACGCGCACGGACTACGACGGCTATTTCGAGATAACGAGAGACGACGGCGTGCTGCTCCGCGTCCTGGAGTACAATGGGAGCAAGGAGATAGAGAGGGGCGAAAGGGTCTATTTCAAATACAACATTTTGCCCGGCAACGGCGACTACGTGAGCTCCTACTCCACACCGGAACAGACCGTTTACGACATACGCGTCCTCGTCTTCAACGACATCCACGCGGTGCCGATAGTCCGGAAGAGTTTCCTGCTCGAAGACGACCCGCACCGCAGCGACAGCATCGGGCACGACCTGATACGCGTCGTCACGGCGGCATTCTCCGGCAACTATATCAACATCGGTTTCGAATACTTTCGCTACGAGAACGGACAGCCGCACATGATAAACCTCGTGTGGGACGACACGCGCCCGGCGACCGATTCCGTATATCTCGAACTGCGCCACAACGCCATGGGTGAAGTGGAAGGGAACGGACGGTACGTCGTGAGCGACACGGGACTGGCCTCTTTCCGTATCGCCGACCTCGTACCCGAAGGGGAAGAGAGCATCGACATCAAACTGAAATCCAACATGGACCGCAAGGACGGCGTCGGGGAGTACATCGAAACGGAGAAATACCACACGGGAACATATACGACCGGCAGCACGGCCAAGACATACATCGTCGGCGGCGAGCTCTACCCTCCCGAAAACCACACTGCTTTTGTTAGGAATTAGATAGGAGTAAGTTTATTTGGCGGAAGCCCCGGCCCGTGAGGGTACGGGGCTTTTTATCCGGCCGAAACGGAACGAACGGATGCCGAGGGAAACGGTTTTTCCTCTTTCCCGTGCTGTTTCCTCCCCGGATTTTCCGCCGACTGCGCCGTCTGTCTTCCGTTCCTTCCGTCCGCCCTTCTATTCCGAACCGGCAGCAAAAAATCCCGGCAGGAGAGGGTAATATCCCCTCCTGTCGGGAAAGCGCGTGCCTTACCGCGCGACGGAGCTCCTACCTCAATTATCAATAAAATGCATGGAGGTCCAACGGCCCCTCATAGGTTCCCGTCACAGCACAACCGGCATCGCTCACGAACTCGAACGTGATGACATACTCCTCGCCCGTCCGGCTCACGGTCATGGTGCCTTCGGTTATCGCCGCCTGGTCGCCGGGATAGGTACCGTCCTCGATGCGCACGTACCACGTACCGTTCGGGAACTTAGGATGCGAATAGCCGAACGCCCCCGCGCTGATATTGCCCGGAATCATGAGGCTCTCGATGCCGTTGTAATTCGCCCCCACCGTATAGGTACCGTCCGGAATATAATACTCATTGTCGTCATTGGCCCACAGGGGTTCCGTTACGAAATCGACGGTCAGCCGGTCGCCCGTCCCGGAATAGTTGCCCAGATTGTTCGCATACGAAACGTTTTCCGACATGAACCGCATATCCCACTGCGTAAACGGCTTGTCGCGCCAGTCGCAGTTGGGGGTAACGGCAACGTAACAATGCGTCAGCGTAGTCAGTTCCATATCCTCCAGTATAGTACTCTGGAACTCCGGCTGCCCCTCCTGCGTAACAGGAATCTTGAACGGCCCGACGCCCTCCGCATCGGTCGTCACGATGATGTTGCACGAGCGGGATTCCGAGGAAGTATTGAGCACGTCGGACATTGCAATAGTGAGCAGATTATAATCGGTATTGACGGTTATCTTCAACCACTCGGCATCCGCTTCGGCCTTCCACGTGAGATTGACGGGAACCAGAGCCAACGTGATGAGACGGCCCCGATACCCCATGACAAAACCCTCCTCCGGCAGCTCTTTGCCACCATCGTAGGTTATGGCGAGCGACGGCGGCAGCACCTTGGCCTCCTGCGTCACACGGATGGCCTTCGGGCCTACCGACTCCACGCTCGGTGTCAGGGTGACGTTCGCAGAACGTTCCGCCGTGTCGGGGTTGTCCTGCACCGTGACGGTCAACGTCGTCTCCCCTTCGGCACCTTCCGTCGCAGAGAGGGTTATCCACTCTTTGGCGGCCTCATCAATCGCGGCGCTCCAGGTAATCCCCTCGCCCGAAGCGGTCACCTTCACGCTCTGGCCTGCGGCACCCTCGGCCTCGAAAGTCAGTGCCGCCGGGTCCACCGTCAGCGAATAGACCTCCGGAGTCTCCGAACCGGCCTGCGTAACCGTCACGCTCACGGGTTCCAAGTCATCGTTATCTTTGACAGTTATCCGAATCGAAGCGGTACGTTTCTCGGCCGTCGGATTCTTGGTGACCGAGACCAGCAGTTTTCCGGCCGTCCCGTCGTCCACGGTAATCCAGTCGGCCGACGAGGGAACGGTATATTCCCACTCCACGCCGGTAGCGGTCACGGTAATCTCCTGCGGAGTCGTGTCCTCCGCACCGAAAGTAAGCGACTTGGGCGACACCTCGAGGGAAACGGTCTCTCCGCCCCCGTCTTTCGGTGTGCATGCCGCTGCAAGCAGACATGCTGCTGCGATAAATGTCAATCTCTTCATATCCGGTTCATTTTATCAGATTAGGTTATTTTTCAAGAGGCGGAGCGATGTACCAATTGATGAACGAAGTTCCCATTGCCGATGCTTGCGCCGAAGTACCGAAAACGAATTTGCCGTCCGCCGAGATACGGTTGATGTAACCGGCCGGGATGATGATGCCGTAGTTGTCATATACCCACTCCTGCGTGCTGCCCAGGTCGGTGCCCGTATTCAGGTCGTACACCGCACCCGACGAGATGCCCAGCGTACCGATGCCGATAAAGCCGATGCCGTCGTCGGTCACGTGTATTCCGGAGGATTCGCCGTAATCCTCCACAATGACGGAGGTCTCCGTCTCGGTATTGTAAAAGGCGGCGGTCTGTACGCAGACTACCGACTGCCTGTCGTCGGCCGGCGTTTCCGTACGATACGTACCGGCTATCCATTTACCCGAGGGGCTTACCTTGGTAAGCTGTGCCTGACAGGTAAAGCCGTTCACGACGTTATAGTCATACTCCTCGCCGTCCCTTATCAACTTAACGGACGTCACTTCCCGCACGTCATCGCCTACCCATCTCGGCTTTGCGGTATTCGCGCCTTCGTTCCGCCAGTAAAGCATGCCGAAGTCGGAGTTCTCCCAGGAGGTGCCGTAGATAATCTCGCCGTTGGCCGAAATGCCGCGGGCCATGACACCGTACCATATCTCCTCATTCCGGTAATTCAGGTCGGGCAGCGGCAGTTCCTGCGCCACACCGTCCGTCCACAGCAACGGTTTGCAAAGCCCCTTTCCTATAACATCTTCACGCGCATAACCTACCCAATACACACCGTCGGCCGAAGTTCCCTGTATGGTCGGTTCACTACGGAATCCTTCCACCGCCTCCAGTTTGGTGATATTCCCTTCCAGGTCGCAGACGAACGTTCCGCCCTGGTTGCCGTCCACGATGAACAGCAGTCCCTGGTCGCTGATGCACATCGTCTGCGTCATGAAATACAGAGTTTCCGGATAAGGACCGAATTCATAAACTTCGTCCGTCTCCAAATCGATGATGGTAGGAGATTTCAGGAAAGAGTCGTCCGCAGCGATAGAAACCGTATAACCGCCCACATAGCGGCCGCTGGGCGACATGGCGCCGTTCTGCGAAAAATAGTCCACTTTACGGAAGCGTGCGAACGCCCCGTCCTGCGAAAGCTGGCGAACCGTTATTTCCTGCACCGCCTGCCCGGCCGTCACCGTAAGGACGGCACTCCTTTCGCTATCCATACCGTTGTCTTCTACCGTAACGGTCAATACCCGGTCATCGGTACGTTCCGCCTTTACCCAGGTGGCACCCGCTTCGACCGTCCACTCCGCCGGAGAGGCCTTCACGTCGATTTCGAGCGGCTGATTGCCCTCCGCCAGGAACGAACAGAGATTCTGTCCGATTTTCACATACTGCACCTCCTCGCCGCTATCGGTCGTACAGGCAACAAGCGCCACACATGCCAACAGCAGCATACTGCCGGCAAACACATTCTTTCTCATAACGGTTAATAATTTTAGTTAGACTGCATGAGAGCCTACATCTCATGTGTTGGCAAATATATTGATAAAATTAAATAAATATATATCATCTTAAAATAATCACATATTTGTTCTATAATATATCATTCTATAACTTCAGCAAAAAAATACACACATACTTATATAAGCCACAACACAAATCCTTCTTTCCGCCTCATTCGCCATGGGACAAAAAAATTCCCGGCAGGAGAGGGTAATATCCCCTCCTGTCGGGAAAGCGCATGCCTTACCGCGCGATGAAACGCATTATGCCTCAGGCATCCGGATAAAGGTCCAGGGCTCCCTCATACGTCCCTGTCACAGCGAAACCGGCATCGCTCACGAACTCGAACGTGATGACATACTCCTCGCCCGTCCGGCTCACGGTCATGGTGCCTTCGGTTATCGCCGCCTGGTCGCCGGGATAGGCATCGTCCTCGATGCGTACGTACCACGTACCGTTCGGGAAAGTCGGGTGCGAATAGCCGAACGCCCCCGCGCTGATGCCCGGTTCCAAAGCCTCCGTCGTGTCATAACTGAAATTGGGACGCACCGTATAGGTACCCTCCGGGAGATAATACTCCCTGTCATCGTTTACCCAAACAGGCTCCGTCGCCATACAAACAGTCAAACGGTCGCCCGTCCCGAAATATGCCCCTTTGGAATTTTCAAAGGTAAGCCCCTCGCTCATGAACCTCAGTTCCCACCACGTAAACGGCTTATCGCGCCAGTCACAGTTAGGCTGCAGGTTCGCACGACAATGAGTCAGCGTAGTCAGTTCCACATCCTCCAGAATGGTGCTCTGGAAATCGGGCTTTCCTTCCTGCGTAACAGGAATCTCGAACGGCCCGATACCCTCCGCATCGGTCGTCACGATGATACGGCCGGTACGCGGTTCGGACGATTCATTTATCTCTTCATTCATCAAGATTTCGATGAAATTCTTATCGTCGCTCGAATAGGCATTGATGTCCAGCCAGGCCGCATCCGCCCTGGCCGACCAGGTCAGGCTGACGGGCGTCAGGTCGATACGGGCGAAACCGCCCTTGTATTCCAACACGATGCCCTCCTCCGGTACGTCGCCGCCGTTGTAAGTCATCGTCAGCGACGGCGGCAGCACCTTGGCCTCCTGTGTCACGCGGATGGCCTTCGGGCCTGCCGATTCCACACTCGGCGTCAGGGTGACGTTCGCAGAACGTTCCGCCGTGTCGGGGTTGTCCTGCACTGTGACGGTCAGCGTCGTCTCCCCCTCGCTTCCTTCCGTCGTCGAAAGGGTTATCCACTCTTTGGCGGCCTCATCAACCGCGGCGCTCCAGGTAATCCCCTCGCCCGAAGCGGTCACCTTCACGCTCTGGCCTGCGGCACCCTCGGCCTCGAAAGTCAGTGCCGCCGGGTCTACCGTCAGCGAATAGACCTCCGGAGTCTCAGAACCGGCCTGCGTAACCGTCACGCTCACGGGTTCCAAATCATCGTTATCTTTGGCAGTTATCCGAATCGAAGCGGTACGTTTCTCGGCTGTCGGATTCTTGGCGACCGAGACCAGCAGTTTTCCGGCCGTCCCGTCGTCCACGGTAATCCAGTCGGCCGACGAAGGAACGGCATATTCCCACTCCACGCCGGTGGCGGTCACGGTAATCTCCTGCGGAGTCGTATCCTCTGCACCGAAAGTAAGCGACTTGGGCGACACCTCGAGGGAAGCGGTCTCTCCGCCCCCGTCCTGCGGCGTACATGCGGCGGCGAACATACAGGCCGCCGCGATGAATAAAATCTTCTTCATGGTCGTATCTATTTAGGTTAACACAGTTATTTCGCACGAGGCGGGGCGATGTACCAGTTGATGAAGCTGGTACCGCCGGCAGACGACTGCGCCGAAGTACCCAGCACATACCTGCCGTCCGCCGAAATATGGTTGATGTAACCGCCGGGAATGACGATGCCGTAGGTATCGTACACCCAATCCTGCGTATCGCCCAGGTCCGTATGCGTATTCAGGTCGTAAACTTTGCCGGCCGATACGCCGAGGGTACCGATACCGATGAAGCCGATGCCGTCGTCGGTAACGTGTACTCCCGTAGTCTCGCCGTAATCCTCCACTATCGTGGTCGTTCCGGTCTCGGTATTATAAAAAGCCGCCGCATAGGTATATTCCACATACTGCCTGTTGGCCGACGGGGTTTCCGTCCGGTATGTAGTGGCTATCCATTTCCCGGAAGGACTGATTTTGGTAAGCTGTGCCTGACATATGCAACCGTTCACCAGGTTGTAATCGTACTCCGTACCATCCTGATACTGCATCACCGTCGGGGTGATTTCGCGTACATCCTCGCCTACCCACTGCGGCCGGCCGAAACCGGCACCCTCCTTTTCCCAATAGAGCATGCCGTAGTCGCTGTTATCTCAGGAAGTACCGTAAATCACCTCCCCGTTGGCAGAGATGCTCCGTGCCATGACACCGGCCCGCAGCTCCTCTTCCCTGTAATTCTTCTCCGGGAGGGACAGTTCCTGTGCCGCCCCGTCTATCCACAGAAGAGGATAATAGAGTCCGCCGGCCTCTTTTTTGCCGAATCCTACCCAAAAATTTCCATCGGCAGAGGTACCCTGTATTTCAGGCCGGAACTGAAAATCCGCAGGCGCCTCCGGTATGAAGATGTCTCCGTTGAGGTCGATGGCTATCTGGCCGCCGTTCGTACCGTCGCTGATGAACAGCAAACCCTGGTCGGTAACGGCCATCGTCTGATGCAGTGCATAGACCGATTCGGGATAGGGTCCAAACTGATGCCATTCGTCCGTCTCAAGGTCCACGATGGTCGGAGAGTATTGGTAAGAGTCATCCGGCGCGATGGAGATGACGAAACCGCCGGCATACCTGCCGCTGGGCGACATCGCCGCCCCCATGGAAAAAGTGTCGAGCTTGCGGAAACGGGCGAAGGCACCGTCCGCCGCCAACTGCCGGATACCTATCTCCTGCACCGCCTGCCCGGCCGTCACCGTCAGGACGGCACTCCTTTCGCTACCCGTATCGTTATCCTCCACCGTGACGGTCAGCGTCCGGTCAGCGGTACGTTCCGCCTTCACCCAGGTGGCACCCGCTTCGACCGTCCACTCCGCCGGAGAAGCCTTCACGTCGATTTCGAGCGGCTGATTGCCCTCCGCCAGGAACGAACAGAGATTCTGTCCGATTTTCACATACTGCACCTCCTCGCCGCCACCGGTCGTGCAGGAAGCAAGCGACATGCAGGCCAGCAACGCCAGCATGCCGCCTGCAAAAAATTTCTTCGTCATAAATAGTGATAGATAGTAATTAAGTAATAACTCCACGCCATGAAACACGGAATCCTGTTTCATGTATTTGCAAATATACCCATAAAAACCAATATTAATTTATGATTTTTTAAATATAAACACATTCGTTCCGGCAAGATAAATATCCATTCACGACCGATGAAAATAACACAAACCGGCACATACATACCGATTTCGGCACCGACAGCACCTTACCTGGAAATATTTACCACAGACAAACCGCCTGTCTCCGGCTCCAAGACGCCGCATCATATCCCGTGCGGCAGATACACGCAACGGAGGCAAAGCCCTGCCCCTGCCTGCACGCGAGCAAAACGAACGATATCAGGATTTACGGCGCGGATTTTCCGGGAACCACCCCTTGCGCACACGTTCCCGCTGCTGGAAAACTTCGAGGATACTCCAGAACGAAGAGAACGCGACGACGCCGAAAAGTATCGAAAGCACCAGCCCCTCCACGCAGACGGAAAGCGCTGCGGCGGCGATGCCGAGCACGAGAAACATCCACCACGAACGCGTACCGAACCAATACTCCGCCTTGATGACGAGCGGATGGAAAAGTCCGATGATAAGAAACGTAAAGATGCCGACCGTCAGTCCGGTCAGGCGATATTCCGAAAGAAAGGAGATGACAGCCTCCATTTCACCCAAACGTTAATACCCGCCGCACAACGAAGCGGGCCTGTTCCACACTAAAAATCACCCGGCAGCTTCCGGCGACACGTCGCCGTACGCCTCCGCCACGAAAGAGAGAAGCGCATCGGCCGCCGCCGCGGGTTCTTCGACGAAGCCCATGTGCCCGGAGTTTTCGAGCCATACCGCACGAGCCTGGGGCTGGTTCCGGATAACTTCCGCAGCCGTCTCCGGCGTCACATACTCGTCGTACCGGCCGAAAAGCATCATCTGCGGAACACCGCTTCCGCGCATCGTCCCGTTCAGGTCGTGCCGGTCGCGGATACCCTTCAGCACGGCCACGATTCCCGCATCCTCCGTCAGGGTTATCTGGTCCGAGAGCTCCTCCACTGCCCACGCCAACCGCTTGCGGTTCTGCGGAGCGAACCCCACATGGGGGAAACTCCGGGCGATAAGCTCCTTCTTGCCCCCCTCGATGAGGTGTATCTCCCGCAGACGGTCCTCCCGCTTCTTCTCCGAATCGGGGTTCGGCGTGGAGTGGAACAGCACGAGGCCGGCAAACGCCTCCGGATATTTGCGCAGCATCTCCAGCGCCACGTAACCGCCCATCGAGTGACCGACCACGACGGCACGCCCTATGCCGAGCGTCTCCATCGCGGCATGTACCGTATCGGCCATGAACTCCATAGTGTGCACCTCGCCCTTCACCTCCGAGATGCCGTGTCCCGGGAGGTCGGCCGCAACCACCCGCACCTGCGGCGCGAGCAGCTCCGTGAACCTGTCCCATACATCAAGCGACTCCAGATAGCCGTGCAGCAACACCACCGTCCGTTCGCCCTCCAACGTATCGCTCACCCGGACCGCGCAACCGCCGGCCATGATGAATTTCTCTTCCTTAACCATATCCGACCATCAACAGACAAAGCCGTCTCCCTGCGGAACGGCCCACACTACCCATCCATCCGAAAGCTGCCGGTTACCCTACCGACTCCTCTCCGTCATCGAAGTAATCGAAGACCGACTCCTTTTTGGATAGGGACAGCGACATCTCCTCCTCGTCGTCCCCATCGTACACGGAATAACGCTCCCGACCACCCTTCTTCGCGGGCGCGAGTTTCGTACTTCTGCGCAAATCGTCCGAATCGGACCGGTTCCCGCCCGGTCTCCGGACATCCCTGATAGATTTCATCGTAGTGTAAAAACTGAAAATTCCTTACGCTCCGGCTGCTGTCCCGCAAAATACCTGCCAGGGCACAAAGCCGCCGCACACGGTGCAATGTTAGAAAAATTTTCCGAACCGGCACGACGCCGTCTCAAAAATTTTCCGGTCTGAAAACACCCGAATAGACCCTGCGGGCCGGCCCCGTAAGCCTCACATCAGAGAACCGCCCCCCGACGACGTCGAACGCCACATTCAGCAGTCCGCCGCGCACCTGCACATCGATGCTCCGCACCTGCGGAAAACGCACGCGGGAAGCCACTACGGCAGCGGCTACCGAACCGGTTCCGCAGGCCAGCGTCTCGTCTTCGACACCCCGCTCGTAGGTACGCACCTTCAGCGTCCCCTCGCCGGCGACCTCGACGAAATTGACATTCACGCCTCCCGTCCCGGCGAAAGCGGGCAGGTTCCGCACACGGCGTCCCTCACCCCGCACGTCCACCCGCTCCACGTCTTCCACGAAACGGACGTAATGGGGCGACCCCGTATCGACAAAGTATCCCTCCTCCGCTTCGGCAAAGCCGTGCGGCTCGGTCATTCCCAAGGCGATACGCCCCGCATCGTCCCCGCAGGCGAGCACCTCGGCCCGGTGAAGGCCGTCCACCGCAGCAAACGCCATCCTTTCGCCCGCCGCACCGGCATGCCGGGCGAAAAGCGCCATGCAGCGGCCGCCATTGCCGCACATGGTCGCCTCGGGCCCGTCGGAATTGAAGTACCGCATGCGGAAATCCGCCCCGCACTCCTCTTCCAGAAGCATGAGCCCGTCGGCACCTATTCCGAACCGGCGGTCGCATAGGGCGGCCACCAAAGCGGGACGGGGCTCGAACACCCTTTCCCGGTTATCTATTATCACGAAGTCGTTGCCTGCGCCTTCGTACTTTCCGAATTCTATCTGCATGTGTGCAAATTTACGATTATTCCCGAGCCTGCCGCAACTTCCGGCCAAAAATCCCTACATGGGGTCATCCCCCCGCCGGAGATGCGCAGCCTCCGGAGAAAAAAGAACGGAAAATGCACGGAATTTGCTCTTTGCCGGGCAGGCACGGCCACGCAAAATCGAAACGGGTACGGTCGCATCCTCCGCAAGAATTACTACCTTTGTACGGATTGTACCATAAAAACACGACGATGATAAAAGAGATACGGGAACACAGGTCGATTCGGCGATACAAACCCGAACCCATCCCCTCCACGGTCATGGAAGAGATACTCGAGGCGGCCTCGCGGGCTTCCACCGTGGGGAACATGCAACTGTACAGCATTATAGTAACCACATCGCGGGAGCTGCTGGAACAGCTCGCCCCCCTGCATTTCAACCAGCCCGCCGCAACGACGGCACCGGTCCTCCTGACCTTCTGCGCCGATATCCACCGTTTCAGCCGGTGGTGCGAACTGCGGGGAGCCGAACCGGGCTACGACAATTTCTGCTGGTTCATGAACGGCGTGACCGATGCCCTGCTCGCCTCGCAGAACGCCTGCCTGGAGGCCGAAGCGCACGGGCTCGGCATCTGCTATCTGGGAACGACACTCTACAATGCGGGAGAAATCGCCCGGATACTCCGGCTCCCGAAGGGTGTTCTGCCGGTAATGACCGTCGCCATGGGATATCCCGAAACCCTGCCGCCGCTGACCGACCGGCTGCCGCTCGATGCGGTAGTTCATCGGGATACCTATACGGACTACACACCCGAAAGGCTCGAAATCCTCTGGCGCGAGCGCGAAGCCTCGGCCGAGACGCAGCAGCTTCTCGCGGAAAACCGGCTGCCCAACCTCGCCCGCATCTTCACCGAACGCCGCTACGTCAGGGAGGACAACGTGACCTTCTCGCGCAAATACTTCGACGAACTCGTCGAGCAGGGCTTTTTCAACCAGCAGTAACGTCCATGAAAAGCATGAAGGCCTCCGTCCTGAGATGCGCGCTCGCATTCGCATGCGGGGTAGCGTCGTACTCCTGCTCCGTGACGCGCCACCTCCCGCCGGACTCCTACATGCTGACGAAAAACAAGATAGAGACCGACCGGACGGTACCGCGCGACGAACGCATCACGGCCGGGGAGATAGACCGGTACGTACGGCAGAACCCCTCCAAAAAGCTGCTTGGAACGAACCTCCCTGCCTGGCTCTACAACCAGGCCGACCCGAACAAGGAGAACGGCTGGAACAACCTGCTGCGCAGGCTGGGCAGCGAACCCGTCATCCTCGACACGGTACAGACCGCCGCATCGAACCGCAACATCAAGCTCTACATGGACTCCCGCGGATTCTATGAATCGACGAGCCGATACGCAATCGAATACAAACGCAACCGGAAAGCGGTGGTCACCTATTCGGTCAGACAAGGAGCGCCCTACCGGATCAACTCCCTCTCCTACGACTATCAGGACAAATTCCTCGAACAGGTCATCCGACAAGACAGTGCCGCCACGCTCATCAGGCCGGGAGACATCTTCGACCTCACCCTGCTCAACGACGAACGGCAGCGCATAACGGCCTATCTGAAAGACCGGGGGTACTACAAGTTCTCCGTGAACAACATCAGCTACATAGCCGATACGCTCGCAGGCGACCACCTGGTAAACCTCACGATGGTCATCCGGCAGCAACTGGAAGGATACACGCCCGAGGGAGAGCCGATATATGGGAACAACGCCGTCTACCGCCTCGGCAAAATCTTCGTCTATCCGGATTACGACGCCACCGCGGCTGCCACCGACCCCGCCTACCTGCGCGGCATGGACACGACCTACTACCGGGGACTCTACATCATCCGGTCGGGCAAGCCCAAAATCAAGCCGCAGACACTGCGCCGGGCCATCCCCATCTACTCCGACTACCTTTACAGCGCAGGCGACAAGCAGCGCACATCGAGTAACCTGCAACGGCTCGACTACTTCAAGAATGCCAGCGTGACCTTCTCCGAACCCGAACCGGAAGACGACAACTACATCACCTACATCGGCGAAGGAGGCGAAGGGGAGACCCCGGTACAGACCCTCGAAAGAGCGCTCGACTGCGACATCTTCTGCACGCCCGCCATGCGGCAGGGCTACACGCTCGACTTCGAGGCCACCACCTCGTCGGCGTTCTATGCGCTGCGTCCAACCGTCAGCTACCTCAACCGCAACCTGTTCCGCGGTGCCGAACTGCTCAACATCAGCCTGTCGGGCGGATACGAATTCAACACGGACGAAACGGCGGCCAAGAACTCCTACGAGGTGGGGCTCACGGCATCCGTCACCTTCCCGCGGTTCCTCGCCCCCTTCCCCATTGACAGGGCGGGAAAACTCTACCGTCCCCTGACGCGCATCGAGGTATCGACCAACCTGCAGCGCAAATCGAAATACCACCGCACCATCACCGGAGCCAACATCGGCTATTCGTGGAACAACGGCCGCAACACCACCTATACCGTCCGTCCGATAGACTTCAACCTCGTGGACGTGAGCTTCATCGACACGGACTTCCTCTGCTCCATCCAGAACAGCTACCTGCGCGAAAGCTATAAATCGCAGTACATAGCAGCCATCTCGGGCTCCTATCTCTTCAACAACCCGAATACCGGCAAGGGCAATTCGATAACGGTACGCGTCAATGCGGAAACGGCAGGCAACCTGACCGACGCACTGGCGCACTGGCTCTCCTCGCCCGTCTCCGAACAGGTGAACATCGACGACTGCGGTACGGGGGGACAGACCTCCCCACGGTACGAAACATTCTACAAAATATTCGGCATCCGCTACTCGCAGTATTTCCGCGTGGATGCCAGTGTCAGCAATACCATCCCGATAGGATACCGGTCGGCCGTGGCCTACCGGTTCTTCGGCGGCATCGGACTCCCCTACGGCAACTCCTCCACCCTCCCGATGGACCGCATGTTCTACGTGGGAGGCAGCAACAGCATGCGCGGCTGGCCGGTGAGAGCCCTCGGACCAGGCAACTCCTCCAAGGGACGGAACTCCGGCTTCAAAAGCCAGCTCGGCAACCTGCGGCTGGAGGCCAACCTCGAATTCCGCTTTCCCATCTGGAACGCCCTGCACGGTGCGGTATTTTTCGACGTAGGGAACGTCTGGCTCGCAGGCATCCCCGGTGCGGCCAGCGACGAGGTTTTCCGTTTCGACAGCTTCTACAAGGAGCTTGGTTTCAACACCGGGTTCGGCTTGCGCTACGACCTCGACCTGATTGTCATCCGCCTCGACTGGGGCGTCCGGGTGCATGACCCCAGCCTGCCCGCCGGACAGCGATGGCTCAAGGCCTTCAAATGGGGCAACACGGCCCTCAATTTCGGTATCGGCTATCCTTTCTGACGGCCGACCGCAGCGACGACACGCCCGCCGACACAGTTGCCGGCACGCCCCGTTACCCGCCTCCACCCCAACCGGCTGGCAGAAAAGCAGCTGCTGCGTCTTTCCTGTCTCCCCGCCGCGTCAGGCCCCCAACGGCCGTCCGTACCGAGGAACCGGATACGGCAGCCTCCGAAAGTCCGTACTGCCCGACGGTAAGTAAATATACCTAAAACCGACCGCAGCGCACATTCTAACGTTTTTTTGCCTACCTTTGTGCGGTGAACAGCGCCGGGAACTCCGGCAGTGGAAAGATTTGGCCGCTTGCAAACCACGTAAAAAAATAGCTAAAGAAGCAATCCGTTTTTCTTTAGGGGCCCCGGCCGGGGTTCGTTACTTTTACAACAGCCAATAATTTCCGTTTTAAAATTTTGTCCAACGGGCTGCGCACGGCGCCGTCCCCAAAAACGTTTTAAAATGGCATTCTTATTTACGTCGGAAGCCGTTTCGGAAGGGCACCCCGACAAAATCTCGGACCAGATATCCGACGCGATACTCGACGAATTCCTTCGCCGCGACCCCGAATCGAAGGTGGCGTGCGAAACCCTCTGCACGACGGGACTGGTAGTAGTTGCCGGCGAAGTGCGTTCGGAAGCATACGTCGATGTACAGAACGTCGCCCGACGCGTCATCAACCGCATCGGCTACACCCGGAGCGACTACATGTTCGACGGAAACTCCTGCGGCATCCTCTCCGCCATCCACGAGCAGAGCCCCGACATCAACCAGGGCGTCGTGAAAAAGGACGAAGAGCAGGGAGCCGGCGACCAGGGCATCATGTTCGGCTACGCCTGCGACGAGACGCGCGAATACATGCCCGCGACGCTGATACTCGCCCAGGTCATCATGAAAGAGCTCGCCGTACTGCGGCGCGAGCACAACGAAATGCCCTATCTCCGGCCCGACGCCAAGAGCCAGGTGACCGTCGAGTACGACGAGACGGGATGCCCGGTAAGGGTACACACCATCGTGGTCTCCACCCAGCACGACGAATTCATCCGTGCCGGCGGCAACGTGACGGAAAAGGAGGCCGAACGTCAGATGGGCAAACGCATCGAAGACGACGTGCGCAGCATCCTCATACCGCGTGTCAAGGCACGCCTGCAGCGGGCGGGCGACAAGCTGGCCGACCTCATCGGCGACGACTACCTGCTGTACGTGAACCCGACGGGGAAATTCGTCATCGGCGGCCCGCACGGCGACACGGGCGTCACGGGGCGCAAGGTCATCGTCGACACCTACGGCGGCCGGGGTGCCCACGGCGGCGGAGCCTTCTCGGGCAAAGACGCCTCGAAGGTGGACCGCTCGGCAGCCTATGCGGCCCGCCACATCGCCAAGAACATGGTGGCAGCAGGCATCGCCGACCAGATACTCGTCCAACTCTCCTACGCGATAGGCATCGCACATCCGCTCAGCATCTATGTGGATACTTACGGCACGGCCCGCGTATCGGACACCGATGCCGAGATAGCCCGCCGCATCGAACGGCTTTTCGACCTGCGTCCCGCCTCCATCGTGGAACGGTTCGGTCTCAAGAACCCCATCTTCGAAGCGACGGCCTCCTACGGTCACTTCGGCAACCGCCCCTACCGCCGGGAGGTCACCCTGTTCGACCATGGCAGGGAAGTCACGAAAGAAATCGAATTCTTCGGGTGGGAAAAGCTGGACGAGGTGGAGAATCTGCGCCGCGAATTCGGCATACTGTAAACACCGGCCGGCGATGCCCACAGCGGACACGCCACGGCACCTCCGATTATGACAAAGGCCGTATCATGAAAGGTACGGCCTTTGTCATATACCGGAAGCGACAAAACGCGAAATGCGGCGACCTTCCGCCGGGAATGACCGGACTCCGAAACCGGCAACCCTGCCGGCGGCTTGCACCGACAGCATCCCGCCTCCCGTTCGTGCCGGCCGCACCCGGACAGGCTGCGGCACAGGTTATCTGGGGTAGCCGACCGGATGAAAGAGGATGATGCGCTGCCTGTCGTTCAGCCGACACGCCTTGCGGAAGGCGGGTTCGTCCATCGAGCCGCACGATACGGTGGCGAGCCCCAGCGACGTACAGGCGAGGAAGATATTCTGAGACACATATCCCGCATCGGTATCGGCGAACCGGGACGAGCCGTCCTCGGCCACCAACACGAGGTTCACCGCCGGCTTATTGCCGCGTACATCCTGCCGGTGGTCGCCTTCTGCGACGGGCTGCAAGAGCGACTGCTCCGGCACATACAGATAGACACCCTTGTCGGTCAGGACATAGATTTGAATGTCGCGCCGGTCCATGGCCGAGGGAGCCGTCCGCTTACCCGACGCAGGACGGTTCACGCCGTTGGCTGCCCACAGCAGGTCGGACATGTCCTGCAACGAAAGCGCCCGGTCGGCATACTCCCTCACGGAGCGACGGTCGGCCAACGCCCGCATCAACGAACCGCCCCTGTCAAGGTCGGGTTCATTCAACTTCACCGGTTCAAGGGCAAATGCCCCGACGGCCGCCATCACCGCGACCGCCGTCATGACGAATCTTTTCATTTCCGTGACATTTAAAATTCAACAATCTCTCTTCCGCAAGATACGGAATCCTGCCTCAATCCGGAAACCGACAACGGCAAAATCCACGCTAAAAGTCCGCCTGCCGCAAAAAAATCGAAAAAAAACGGCGACGTCATGCAACACTGACAGCCCCTGCGACGTCATATATACCGAATCGGGACCCGCCCGGCGCAAGGACCGTACGGAACACGGCCCGGAAAAATCCGGGAACGGCCTGTCCGAGAAAACACCGTTCGCACGGAAATCCGCGCCGGAAACGAAGAGAAGCGCAACTAAACGACCGAAACGTTATCCTGTTCTAAAGTTTTTTGTTATTTTTGCGGACTACACTATTTGTTTTGAAATAAAAAATTACACTCATGAAAAAACTATGTAATGCATCGGCCATCGCCGCTTTCCTGACTGCGGTTTGCTTTACGGCAGTCTCCTGCAACAAAACGCCTTCCGAATCGACCCTACCCGTCGAAAAGGAACTCGGCGTCAGCATAGAACTCACATCGGCAACGGAGACCTCCGTCTCGGTGGACATCACCGCAGAGAAAGATGCGGAAGGATACATCTATGCCATAGGCGAAGCCGGCAAGCTCAACGAATTCCAGAACGGTACGATGGAGGGTATCCAGACACAGAACGACCCGACCGTCAAATCCGCCTCCTTCGACGGTCTGACGAAGGCGACCGACTATACCATCTACGCACAAGCCTTCGCAGGAGAAGAAAAGGGGAACGTCAGGCAGTTGGTCGTGACTACCGAAGGTGAACCCGATTTCGACCTCACAACCACGACCACCATCGACAACATCACCGAAGACTCGTTCGTCATCAGAGTTGAGTTCGGTGCCGATACCCGCACGCTGGTGTACGGATACGGCAGCGCAGATGACCTCGAAGCGTTCGAAAACGGTACCCTCTCCACCATTACGAAAGTCACCAACCCCACAGCCAATACCATCATCGTCAGGGGTATGGAGCGCGGTCAGGAGTACACGGTCTTCGTACAGGCAGTAGCCGGCGACAAGAAAGGAAACGTATCGACGGTATCCGGCAAGACGCTGAAACTCGAACTCGAACTTGTTCTGCTGGAAGATGAATTGACCTCGACCTCCGCCGTCGTCGAGATACGTCCGGGCGGCGACACCTCCAAATACCGTTACATGCTCGGCTCCATGGAACTGCTGGACTACTTTGAAAACGGTACCTGGCCCGACATCATGTGGGAGAACGACGTGACCGCCCCGAAAGAGACGCAGGCTACCGGCCTCACTCCGGGCGAAACCTACACCATCTTCGCCCAGCCGTTCGCAGAGAACGGTACCCGCGGTGAAACGCAGATAATCGAATTCACCACTCCTACGGCGGACGAAGCCGAATAACCGTCCAGTATAAGGATATCGATACAGAAGGAGGACCTGCGGTCCTCCTTCTGCCGTTCCGGAAAGGCGCAAAATAGGGAAACGCAATTTGATTCTTCGCAAAATATGGTTATCTTTGCAGGCTGTTTAACCATTTGTACCGGTCAGCCGGGTTCTGTCCGGGCTTGGACACCACACCCGGTCGGGCGGTCGTAACTACTTAAAGTTTATCGAAATGCCAAAGATGAAAACAAATTCCGCT
Source organism: Tidjanibacter massiliensis (assembly GCF_900104605.1). Lineage (NCBI taxonomy): Bacteria > Pseudomonadati > Bacteroidota > Bacteroidia > Bacteroidales > Rikenellaceae > Tidjanibacter > Tidjanibacter massiliensis. The sequence goes on from NZ_LT629960.1 coordinate 1,521,410, forward strand.
GCCAAGAAGCGCTTCGACTTCACCGGCACCGGAAAAATCAAGAGGAAACACGCTTACCATAGCCATATCCTCACCAAAAAGACGACGAAGCAGAAACGCAATCTGGATTATTCCGCACTCGTCGCTCCTGCCGATGAGGCAAAAGTAAAAAGCCTTCTCGTAAAATAGCATCGCCTTTTGCGAAAGGACGGTTGCCGCACGGTCGCAAGAGCTGCCGGAAAAGCAGCCCCGCCGGCGCCGGAAAATGTAAAACCAAGAGTGTGCCAGCCCCCAAGCGTGTGAGGAAAACACACCGCTGGCCGTTCGTAAAACTTTAAAATTATGCCAAGGTCCGTAAATGCGGTAGCATCAAGAGCCAGAAGAAAAAAAGTTTTAAAACTTGCCAAAGGCAACTTTGGTTCAAGGGGAAATGTTTGGACAGTAGCGAAAAATACTGTCGAAAAGGGGTTGACCTATGCGTACGTAGGTCGTAAGGACAAGAAAAGGAAATTCCGCAGCCTGTGGATACAGCGTATCAACGCTGCAGCCCGCAGCAACGGCATGACCTATTCGGAACTGATGGGTAAGCTCAAGGCTAAGGATATCCGCCTCGACCGCAAGGTTTTGGCCGACCTCGCCATGAACCACCCGAAGGCATTCGAGCAAGTAGTTAACACAGTAAAATAGCGATTGCGGTACACCGCAGACAGACGGCCCGCCGAGACTCGGCGGGCCGTCTCATTCTCCGGAGCGGCAGGTCAAGGCGGCAGGGTCGAATTCTTCCCGCCCGCAGGTACGTTTAGCACGGTTTATGTATCGCTATTTTGCCGCAGACAGAGACCGGGTCCGAACGGGCAGCACAGCTCGGCACCCCGCCGGTCCGCTCTACGAACGGGCGGAACTCCCGGGGAGGAAGAGTATCCGACACATACCGGATGCCTTTCCGGTCTATGCTGCAATGGACATAACCGACAAAGACCAAACGCCATGGAAGAGAAGATTTTGAATCTCCTGACCCAGCCGATGAAGACGGGGGAGGTAGCCGAAGCCACCGGCATCGAAAAGAAAGAGGTGGAGAAAATCATCAAAAAGCTCGTCAAGGAGGGCAAAGTGGAGTCGCCGAAACGCTGCTACTATGCGGCAGTAAAATAACCGGCCCTTCCGAGAGGGGATACCAATCGGACATCCGGATGCCTCCGGCACAAAAAACGACCGCAAGCGGCGGGGACTGTTACGGTTTCCCGTCGTCGGTTTTAACGGTATCATGTCAAGAAAGGAAGTGAACTGACAAAAATTTGTCAGGATTTTGTCAGGCTATCTGTTTTTTTGACACCCACACCTCCACCGCACGATTTTACTGATTTTCAATCTATTACATAAAAAATACTCCTTTCCGGAGAATAACGGCAACGGCTCGGCTGCCGTTCGGTGTCATGTGCCGCATACTGGCATCCCGTTTGATGATAATCATCATGCAGAAGCATGGAGAAACGAATCCTGCGGATTCCCTTTGGAATTTCAAGGAAAATAGCGTATCTTGTGCGCGCAAAATTTATTTCTAACTCTTAAAACGTATCGCCTATCGAATAAATCTACTCCACCAATTTAAAAAGGAGAAGACAATGAACAAGAAGGTATCAGCGCTTAGTGACCAGCAGTTGCTCAGTGCCTATCTTTCGGGCGATAAGGATGCGATTTCCATACTCATCGAACGTCATTCCAAACGTGTGTTGGACTACATTCGCATGATGGTGAAGAACAATGAAGTCGCAGACGACATATATCAGGAGACATTCATCAAAGTCGTGCGGTTTATCGACGACGGACGTTATACGGACAACGGCAAATTCCTGTCGTGGGTGTTGCGCATCGCGCACAACCAGGTCATCGACCATTTCCGGCAGGCGAAACAGCAGAACAACCTGTCCGAATCGGACGCGGGATACGACATTCTCAATACGAAGCGTTTCGCCGACACGACCGTGGAAGACCGCATGGTGAGCGAACAGATAGAAAACGACCTGCGAAAACTCGTGGACAATCTGCCCGAAGAACAGAAGGAAGTCGTTATGATGCGTTATTTCGGCGACCTCAGTTTCAAGGAGATAGCAGAGCAGACCAACGTAAGCATCAACACGGCTCTCGGCAGGATGCGGTACGCCCTCATCAACCTCCGGAAGATGATAAAGGAAAACCAACTGATATTAACCTGAGGCGCACAATATAATCCGACAGGCGCCGTTTTATTGGAAAATCGGAAACGGTAAAACGGAAATAAGCCTATGGAACAGATAGACTATGCTTGCGGAATCGATTGTCCCGACGGTGCGGACGACGAACAGATGCTGATGGACTACATCATCAGGGACGATTGCGAACTGTGTTACCTCGATACGTATTTGAAAGAGACATTCCGAAATAAACATACTAATGCTGCAAACGAACAGTAAGTAAGGATTCATAGGTTAGGGTTAGGTTATTTATTCGCGGGTAGCTGCTGGGAAGTTGCTGCCCGCCGTGGTTCGCCGGAGAACCGGACGGACATCCGTCAGGCCGGCCGCCGCAATGCAGGATGCACGGCACCTTCATAACATGCCGTGCATCCGCAGACAAAGAAAGGGAGCGTTTTTACGCTCCCTTTCTTCATTGTATCCATCTACCGACAGGCAGCGACAACCGCCTCACTCCGCCACTCCGAACAGTGTCGCCGACGTGCATCCGGTAATCCGAACCCGCACGTAATCGCCCGGAGCCGTCTCCCCCGTCCGGTCGAAAACGACCATCTTGTTCTGCGACGTGCGACCGCACAACTGCTCGCTGCTGCGCCGCGAGAGCCCCTCCACGAGCACCTCGAACACATTGCCCATATCCCGTTCGTTGCTCGCCGTCGAAAGCTCGTTCTGCAGCGCGATGATTTCGTTCAGCCGCGCCGTTTTCACCTCCTCGGATACATCGTCCGTCATGGTACGCGACGCAAGGGTCCCCGGACGCTGGGAATACTTGAACATATAAGCCGAATCGTATCCCACCTCCCGCATCAGCGACAGCGTCTGCGCATGGTCTTCGGCCGTTTCGCCGCAGAAACCGGCTATCAGGTCGGTCGTGACCGCGCAGTCGGGCATCCGTCTGCGGATGGCCGCCACCCGTTCGAGATACCATGCCCGCGTATATTTGCGGTTCATCGCCGCAAGCATCCGGTCGCTGCCCGACTGCGCCGGCAGGTGAACAGCCCGGCAAATGTTGGGATACGAAGCCATCACCTCTATCAGACGGTCGCTGAGGTCCTTGGGATGGGATGTGGCGAAACGCACCCGGAGCAGCGGCGATATGCCGGCCACCCGCTCCACCAGTGCGGGAAAATCGACGGCCTCGGCCGTCCCCTCCTTCCAGCGGTATGAATTCACATTCTGTCCGAGCAGCGTCACCTCCCGGTACCCGGCGGAAAAAAGCTCCTGCGCCTCGCGCAGAATGGTCTGCGGGTCGCGGCTGCGCTCACGTCCCCGCGTATAGGGAACCACGCAATAGGAACAGAAATTATTGCAGCCGCGCATAATGGAGATGAAAGCGCTCACGCCGTTGCGGTCGAGCCGGACGGGACGTATATCGCCGTAGGTCTCCTCCTGCGACAACTGCACGTTTACTCCGTGACCTCCGGCAGCAGCAGCCGCGACCAGCCTCGGCAGCTCGCGATAGGAGTCGGGACCGGCCACCACATCCACGACGGTTTCCCGTTCGAACAGCTCCTCCCGGAGTCTCTCGGCCATACACCCCACAATCCCTACGACGAGCCCCTTGCGGGCCCTTTTGTAACGGTGGAACTCCCGAAGCCTGCCCCATATCCGCTGTTCGGCATTGTCGCGGATGGAACAGGTATTCACCAGAATGACATCGGCCTGCGCAATATCCTCCGTATAACGGTATCCTTCGTCCTGCATGATGGAAACGAGGATTTCGCTGTCGCCGACATTCATCTGGCACCCGTATGTCTCCACATAGAGCCTCTTCCCGTTCCCGGAAAGAGGCCTCAAATTCTCGAGTTTCATATCACGTATCTGATTGACAACCGGGACAAGGCACGCCCCTGCGCCCGCACCGAGGGCTATTCCGGAAACGCCTTGAAACCCTCGCCGAAAGTATCCTGTGCATTAACGATGACGACGAAAGCGTTGGGGTCCACATTCTTCACCTTATCCTGCACTTCGGAAATCTGCCGCTTGTTCACCACAACGAATATCATATCGCGGTCTTTTCCCGTATACATGCCCCTGGATTTGATGTAAGTACCGCCCCGCTTGAGGTCGTTCATCACATAATCCTTCATCTGTTCGTTCTTGTCGGTAATAATAAAGAGCAGCTTGTCGTAGCTCGCACCGTCCAGCACGAAATCCGTTACCTGCGCCGCCACGAAGATGGAGATAAGGGCGTAGAGGGGCATGCTCCAGTCCCGCAGAATTATCATACCGATTACCACGACCGAAGACTCCACGATGAACATGGCCGTGGAAAACTTCATCTTCATGAATTTGGAAAGGAGCATGGAGATGATGTCCGTACCGCCGGACGTGGCTCCGAACTTCACGATGATACCCACGCCGGCCCCTATCAGTACACCGCCAAATATGGCGGCTACGAGCAAGTTGTCTGAAAAGTTGAAGAACTGGCTGATGAAGGAGGTGCCGTCGTCGGGATTCTCCCCCACGAGGTTCGTCATGCCGTTCATGACGAGCGGCGTGACGAGCGCAGCGAATACCGTTTTAGCTCCGAAGGTCTTTCCGAATACGATAAGGCCGATTATCATCAGCGGAATATCCATCATCAGACCGAATGTACCCGTCTGTATCGAAGGCACAAGGTAATGGAAGACGCGCCCGAGACCGTAAACACCGCCGGGGATTATCTTATAGGGATTGGTGAAGAGCACGAACCCGGCAGACATTATCACGGCTCCGACCATCACCCCCAGCCACGGGAACCAGAATTTTTTTGAACGCAAATTGCGCATTGCAGCACTGAAATCCATAACTTTATATTAAATTTACCGTGCAGGTTTATTTCCTCCTGTGATGCACGGACCGTTAGTATCGCAGATGTTCCAACCATCTTTTTTTGGGTATGCAAAGATAGTGATAGTTTCCAAGCCCCCAATTTGTTTTATATTAAAAAGGGAAGAAAAAACGCCATGCCTGTCCACCTTTGTTGAAGTATTTTTACTTATATTTGTTTTAAATTTACTCGAATAAGATAACAAACATGTCTTCGCCGAAAATAACAACATGGATTGCCTGTCTCGCTTTCCTGTACGCCGGCATACCTGGCCTCGCCCAAGAGGTACGGCACAGCGGAACCGTCGTAGGCTATGGAAATACAGGAAGTTTGCAGGCAGAGGGGAATTACGATGAACCGCCCCTGTTCGCAGCGGACGGACAGGCCGCACTGGAACAGTGGCTTGCCGAAAATATAACATACCCGACGAACGGCTTCGAGAACGGCCTGCACGGCGAGGTAACGGTACGCTTCACCGTCGAACCCGACGGCAGCCTCGACGGCATCGAAGCAACAGCATACGACGACGCAGCTCTCGCAGCGGAGGCGGTCGCCGCCCTGCACCGGTCGCCCCGCTGGCTGCCGGGGAGAAAGGGAGGCGAACCCGTCGCAGTCACCGTAACGTTGCCGGTCTCGTTCCGCAACGCCATCCGCCCGAAAGAGGCGGTCTTTGCGGCAGCAGGCGACAGCCAACCCGCCGACTTCATGGGCGGCGGCCTGATAGCTTTCCGCTCCTGGGTCATGTCCAATCTGGAGTACCCCACCGCCGCATACGACAACAATATAGAAGGGACGGTAGTCGTCCATTTCGTCATCGACACGGAGGGATGCCTGACCGATACGCATGTCGTCGCATCGCCCCACTCCTCCCTGACACGGGAGGTGCTGCGGGTGCTCCGCATGTCGCCGCAATGGGAGCCGGCCCGACAGGACGGTAAGACGGTCATGTTCCGATACAGCCTCCCGGTCATATTCAGCATGCACGGCACCACGTCCGGTGCTTATACCCGAATCGGGTCACCGACCTGGTGACGGATACCCTGGTCGGCCCGGCCGACCAGGCCCCGGTGCCATAGGCGCCCGAGCCCGCAGTTTGTACACACACACCCCGCAACGGAACGCCCTGTAGAACGGACAGCCGACAGCGGACGATGGCATCCGGTCTCTTCCCTGTATGATGGTTCTTCGCCATTACCGCACCAAACAGCTAAAAATCAACTGTTTTCACAAAACATACAAAGGAGTGTCATCCGACTGCACACCGACCGGCAGCCGCACCTCTTCGCAACATAGCCAATAAGATGCCGGCAAACCATAAGTTCTATTTATAGTATAGGACTTATCTTTGTACCGTTCCGCGACGGGACAGCATCCGACAGCGACATGACAGAGACACTCCTCATCATTCTATTGACAGCAGCCGCCTACCTGCTCGGCTCGGTTTCCAACGCCGTATGGATAGGCAAGACGTTCTACGGAACGGATGTCCGCGAACACGGCAGCCACAATGCCGGTGCCACCAACACCATGCGGATATTGGGCCGCAGAGCGGGTATCGCAGTCTTCGTGCTCGACTTTCTGAAAGGCTTTATAGCCGTCTCACTGGCAGCCCTTCTCCCCTATGCGGCCGGAAGCCCCGCCTTGTTCAACATGAAATTCGTCCTGACCGCCGCCGTGGTACTCGGCCACATTTTTCCCCTTTTCGCCGGTTTCCGAGGCGGCAAAGGGGTAGCCACCCTCGCGGGAGCGGTACTTGCCGTCTACCCGCCCGCCGTCCTGCTGTGTCTGGCCACCTTCGCCGTCGTCTTCATGCTCTGCCGGTACGTCTCCCTGGCCTCGATGACCGCCGGCATCCTGCTGCCCGTCTATACCGTTTTCGTATTCGGCCAACACTATCTTCCCCTTATCCTGTTCTGCTGTGCGGTGTCGGTACTCCTGCTGATAACCCACCGCAAGAACATCGGGCGGCTTCTGGCCGGCACGGAACCGAAAACCTATTTCCACAAACGCCCCGATAGGACGGAGTGACCGGCTCCGCCACGGGAGAGGCCTCCGACGGCTGTTTTTGCAGCTACGTTTTTTTTATTCTAACTTTGTCATTTAACCGAATACGTTTATGATGCAGGAAAACCTTATCAAGATATACCAGCAGAGCTTCCGGGAGAACAGGGAGCTGGCCGCGCTCACCGACTACTTCAAACAGGAGACCTTCTCCTATTTCGAGATGGCCAAGGAGATAGCCAAACTGCACCTGCTCTTCGAGGAATGCGGCATAGAGAAAGGAGACAAGATAGCGCTGATAGGAAGAAACAACACCCGCTGGGTGATAGCCTATCTGGCAACCGTCACCTACGGCGCAGTCATCGTACCCATGCTCCAGGACTTCCCCGCCAACGACGTGAACCACATCATCAAGCACTCCGAATCGAAGCTCCTCTTTCTGGGAGACACCTTCTGGGACATCATCCACGAAGAGGAACTCGACCTGATACAGGCCGTCTTCTCGCTCACCGACAACCACTGTATCTACGAAAAGGAGGGAACCCGGATAACCGATTTCCAGCGGGACATACGCCGGCATTTCAACGCCCGTTACCCGAAGGGATTCAGCGTGGAGGACATCAGCTACCCCGACATCCCCAACGAAGCGCTCTGCCTGCTGAACTACACCTCGGGAACGACCGGTTTCAGCAAGGGGGTGATGCTCTCGGTGAACAACCTGACGGGCAACGTGGTCTTCGTCCGCTCGCACGACATACACGCCCGCGGCAGCCGAGTCCTCTCGTTCCTGCCCCTCGCCCACGCCTACGGCTGCGCCATCGACATGCTCTCGCCGCTGGCGGTCGGTGCCCACGTCACGCTCCTGGGCAAGATGCCGGCCCCCAAAATACTGGTGGAGGCAATGGCGAACGTCCGGCCGAACGTGGTCGTCACCGTACCGCTGCTCATCGAGAAAATCGTCCGCAAGCAGGTATTCCCCAAGATAAGCCGCGGCGTGGCCAAAGTGGCCGTAAAGATTCCGGGCGTCAACAACAAGATATATGCGGGCATCCGGGAGAAACTCATCGAAACGTTCGGAGGCGAACTGAGCCACGTCATCATCGGCGGGGCACCGCTGAACGCCGAGGTGGAAGATTTCCTCACGCGGATAAAGTTTCCCTTCTGCGTCGGCTACGGCATGACCGAGTGCGGCCCGCTCATCAGCTATACGGATTACTGGGAGTTCATTCCGCGCTCGTGCGGCAAGATACTCGCCCCCATCATGGAACTGCGGATAGATTCGCCCGACCCCTTCAATGTTCCGGGCGAAATACTCACCCGCGGAGAGAACGTCATGATGGGTTACTACAAAAACGAAAAGGCCACCGCCGAGGTGCTCGAACCCGACGGCTGGCTCCATACGGGCGATATGGGCACTACGGACGACATCGGCACCATCTTCATCCGCGGCCGCTGCAAATCCATGCTCCTCGGTTCCAACGGACAGAACATTTACCCCGAAGAGATTGAAGCCCGCCTCAACAACATGCGATGCGTGATGGAGAGCCTCATCGTCGACCGCAACGGCAGGCTCGTAGCACTCGTGGTACCCGACTACGAACAGGCCGACAACGAGGGCGTGGACCACGCGAAACTACAGGAAATCATGAATGAGAACCTGAAAGAACTGAACACGCAGGTAGCCGCCTACGAACGGATAGCGGAAATCATGCTCTATCCTACCGAATTCGAAAAGACGGCCAAAAGGAGCATCAAAAGATACCTTTACAGATAGACTGCCACGACGGAGAAGCGTATCCGCCCTTCAGGGAGAAACGGCGTCCGGAACCGCATGTGCAGTTCCGGACGCATATGTTAAGGCATCGCCTTACGACAGGCTTTTTTCAAATCTGAACATCGTAAAAAAGCCACTCCGCTCAAAAGAAAAGACGAATTCCCATGTCCCTTTTCATTCCGACATATGGGGCGGTACGAATTGACGAGACAACCGTCCGGTCCCGAAACATCCGAATTAGACATCGTAGATAACTTTGCGGCGACGCACATGCCTCCCGCAGTTAGTATTATTTTTGTTGTGTTCCATCACAACCCCTAAACGCCCCCGCATGTTACAGGACAACCTGATTAAATTCTTCGAGGAGAGTTTCAAGGAGCACAGCGACGCCCCGGCCATCACCGACTACTTCACCAGCGAGGTATTCACCTATTACACGCTGGCGCAGGAGGTCGCTAAACTGCACATGCTTTTCGACGCATGTGGTCTGAAAGAGGACGACAAAGTGGCCGTCGTGGGACGGAACAACCCGCGGTGGGCAGCGGTCTGCATCGCAACGCTCACCTACGGCAGTACCGTCGTTCCCATCATGCAGGATTTCGATGCGAACGACATCAACCACATCATCGCCCATTCGCACGCCCGTCTGCTCTTTCTCAGCGACATTTTCTGGGACATCGTCGAACCCGACAGCGCCCGCCGGGTAAAGGCCGCGTTCTCGCTCTCGGACTTCCGGTGCCTTTACGAACGCGACGGAGAGAAGCTGACGGCTTTCCAACGCGACATCCTACGCCACTTCAACGCCCGGTACCCGAAAGGGTTCCTGCCGGCCGACATATCGTACGAAGCTCCGGCACTGAAACACGTGGCCGCAATATGCTACACTTCGGGAACGACCGGTTTCAGCAAGGGGGTAATGCTCACGGTGGGTAACCTCACCGCCAACGTCTCCTATACTCTCTCCCGGAAACTGTTCGGACGGGGAGTCCGGACGCTTGGTATGCTGCCGCTGGGCCACATCTACGGTTTCGTACTCGACATGCTCGCCCCCCTCGCGGCAGGCTCCCATATCACGCTGCTCGGCCATATCCCCTCTGCCAAGGTACTCACCAAGGCGCTTCAGGGGGTACATCCACACGTAGTATGCACCGTGCCTCGGATTCTGGAACAGCTCACACGCAAAGAGGTGCTCGAACGCATGCAAACCGGAGCCGTCAGGCTTGCGTCGCTCGTACCGGCCATGAACAGTCTCATCGAGCCGGCCGCACGCAAGATACTCACGCACGCCTTCGGAGGCGAAATACGTCTCGTCATCGTCGGCGGAGCCCCCCTCAACCGCGAAATAGAACACTTCCTGCTGCGCATCCGGTTCCCGTTCACCGTAGGGTACGGCATGACCGAATGCGGTCCCCTGATAAGCCACTCGGCACCGGAAGAGTTCGCAGCGGGCTCCTGCGGACGCATCGTCAGCCGCATGGAGGTACGGATAGCTTCGTCCGACGCAGCGAAGATTCCGGGCGAAATCCTCGTCCGGGGCGACCATGTGATGGCGGGATACTTCCGCGACAAACGCAGTACGGCATGTGCCATCGACCGCGAGGAATGGCTGCATACGGGCGATATGGGGACGCTCGAAGGCGATGTTCTGCGCGTACGGGGACGTCTGGAGAGCCGGATAACGCTGCCGGACGGCAGAGAGGTCTATCCGGAGGAAATCGAATCGAGGCTGAACGTAATGGACGGCATCATGGAGAGCCTCGTAGCCATGCACGAAGGGCGGCTCGTCGCGTTCGTCGTACCCGATTACGAACAGGCCGACCACCTCGGCATCGGCATGAACGGCATCCGGGAGATGATGGATGCCAACCTCGCAGCCCTGAATGCCTCCCTCGGCGACGCACCGCACATAGAAGCAATCATTCTCTACCCCTCCGAATTCGAGAAGACACCCAAGATGTCGATTCGGCGTTATCTGTACGTAAAATAATCCGAACTGCGAATTTTATACAAAGAGCCGCCGGCGCATCTCCACTGCGGGAAATGCGCCGGTGTTTTTTTCCGCCCGTCGGGATACCGCAACCTCCGCCGGCAAACAAAGAAGAGTCCGAAACCCGTCACACACCGCCGCCCGGCCGGCAGGTCAGCACGACCGTCTCCTCCACGGTCACATAATCATCGTCGCCGGCGATGACGGCAAAGACCCTGAGACCGTTCTCGCCCAGCCGCAACTGCACGCCGTCCCACTTCATGACACCATTGCGGGCCACACGGGTGCCGAGCGACACTCCGTTGACACAGAGCTCCGCAACGGGAAGGTTGGTATAGACCGTCACGGTCTGTATCTTATCGCTTCGGCGCCTCTCCCGTACCGAAGCTATGTGAATGAAGGGGTCCTCCCGGTTCCAATTGGCCTTGTAAAGCCAATAGGCATCCTTACGCACCTGCCGGTCGAACGTCACGAGTCCGCAGTCGTTCACCCCCCGGAGACCGCCCGCAGCGGTCCGCACGGAGCCGTGGTCGAACATATCGCCGACGAACACCCCCCAGAAAGCCCTTTCGTCCGCCAGCGCGCCGATATGCACTTCATGCACATAGGCCTGCCAATTCTCCGGGTGCCATCCGCTCGCAGGGTCGGGCCGTACAAGTTTCGGGGCATACTGCCCCGCAATGCCGCCCACCCGGTAACTGACGCCCGAACGGATTTTGCGCCACTCCGCATCGCCGCGGAGCTGGTCGCGCCAGATGGCGATATCGCCCGGCAGTCCCGTCTTCCAGCCGAAGGTATGGTTCCACACAACAAGGTCCGTTATCCGGTTCACGTCACCGTCCTTGTTGCTTATACCTACGGTAAGACGCCCGGGGTCCAGCGACTTCACCAGCCGGTTCATCTCCTCGATAAAGGGAATGGGGTCATCGCCAAGTATCTCCGGGTCTGCGAATATTCCCCAAAATGCCACCGACGGATTGTTGTACCGCTGGCAGACCAGCTCCCGGAACTGGCGTTCCGCATTGTCGCGGAATGCCGGCGTAGCGAAATAGCCGCGTTCGTCGAGCGTCGAAGTTCCCGCAAAGGGACCGTCTGCCAGTACGACGACCCCCTCCTCGTCGCACAATTCGTAAAAGGCGGGATGGTGCGTTCCCCCGGCCACACGGACGGCATTGGCCCCCATTTCACGGATAAGCCTCATATCCCGGCGCAGCTCCTCTTCGTTGAAGACCGGCCCGCTGAAGGCCTGGTCGCGCCACAGCACCACTCCGCGCAGGGGGTAGGAGATACCGTTCAGAAAGAATCCGCGGGCGGCATCCACCGAAAAAGTGCGCAGCCCCGTGCGGAACGATACCGAATCGGTACGCGTCCCGTCGGCGAGGACGACTGTGACGGTATAGAGATAGGGGTCTGCGGTTCCCTGCCACAGGTGCGGCCGCTCTATCTCGAACGGCAGCTCCGCCACCGACAGGCCCCCGTCGGCCCGATGCTTCGCATGCCCCGAAAAGACCACGCTGTCGCGGGCGTCGAGGATACGCATGTCAAGCTGCACGTGGCGGCTGTCCGGAACATTCACCGTCACTGCGGCGCTGCCCGATGCCCGGAGCGTGTCCGCACGTTCCGTGGCAAAAAGCACCCCGCAGCCGCCATAACCGTCGAAGCCTATGGCGGCAGGCTCGGTCACAATGATTTCGGCCTGCCGGAAAAGTCCGCCGTAAACGTTCTCCTCGCCCGCGGTAGGCAGCACGTCCAGCCGCGCCCCGTTGTTCACTATCACCCACAGGAGGTTTTTCCCTCCGTAATCCAGCAAATCGGTTATCTCGAACTCGAACGCGTTGTTACCGCCGCGGTGTTCCCCCGCATGGCGGCCGTTCACCATCAGGTCGGCCACCGTACCGGCCCCGTAGAAACGGACGAACACACGCTTGCCGCGCCACTCCGGACGGGCCTTCAGATAACGGAAATAGTTGCCTATCCCGCGGTAATAATCCAGGCGCCCCACCGCCGCATCCGTATCGTTCCACGTATGGGGCAGGGTGACACCGACCGAATCGCGACGGTCCACGGTATAGAATTTCCAGCCCCGGCCGATATCGTACACCTCGCGCCCTGCCAGCGCAGACACCGCCGGCAGAAGCGCCAGCAAAACGAAGAAAAACCTTTTCATAAGCCCCGTTCAGATGAATGTGCGGCAGGCCCTGAGGCCTGCGAAAGGCGGGATTCCGCCCGCAGGCACTCGGCCGGTGAAGCCGCGCCCGTTCCACACGGCGTTAAAGGTAGCGATTTTTTTACTACTTTCGTGACATAATCCCATCGCAAAGGAGACGACATGAATACGCTCGACATCATACTGCTCGTCCTGCTCCTCATCGCCGCCGTGGCCGGATGGCGCAAAGGCATCATCGTACAGGCGTGCGGCATCGCGGGACTCGTGCTGGGCATCCTCTTCGCCATGCGCTTCAGCCGGACGATAGGCGGATGGCTCGGTGCGGGCGAGGAGCTCTCCCCCGTGCTGGGCTTCGTCGTGATACTCGTCGTAAGCATCCTCGTGCTGGCACTCATCGGCTACCTGTTCAAAAAAGTGTTCCGCCTTACCGGTTTCGGCATCATCGACCGGCTCGGCGGCCTTGCCCTGAGCGTGGTCAAGATAGGCATGCTGCTGGCGGTACTGACTGGATTCTTCGCAAGGATGAACGACAACTACCATTGGGTAAAGCCCGAAACAATCAGCGACTCGGTCATCTACAGACCTCTCCAGGCGATGACCGACGCGGTCTTCCCCTACCTGGTCAAGGCCAAGGAGAAGATTTTCGACGAAACGCCTTCGCAGGAAGAGACGAAACGGGCGGAGACGGAAGCCCGACCGGCATAACGGAGCACAGGATATGGAGACAGGAATCGTGACAGAGAGTACGGGAAGCCGCTACATCATCCTCACGCCGGACGGCAGACGGCTGGAGACGCGGCTGCGCGGCAGGCTGCGCCTGAACGGGAGCCGCACGACAAATCCCGTAGCCGTGGGCGACCGCGTCCTTTACGAGGAGACCCCTGAAGGTGCCACGATAACGGCGGTGGACCCCCGCCGCAACTACTTGATACGCCGCGCTTCGAACCTCTCAAAAGAGTCACACGTCATCGCCTCGAACCTCGACCGGGCCCTGCTCGTGGCGACGCTCTTCTCGCCCGTCACCAACACCGAATTCATCGACCGTTTCCTCGTGACGTGCGAGGCCTACGCCATCCCGGCGGCCATCGTCCTCAACAAGCTCGACCTCGCGGCGGAACGGCCCGACGAACTGGACGAGTTCATCGCGATATATGAGACCGCCGGCTATACGGTCTATCCCGTGTCGGCGACCGAAGGCACCGGTCTGGAGACGCTGCGCGAACTCACGGCCGGAAAGACCACCCTGCTGACAGGCAACTCGGGGGCGGGCAAATCCACCCTCATCAAGGCGCTCGTACCCGATGCAGATGTCCGCATCAACCGGATTTCGGAGTACCACCACAAGGGGATGCACACGACCACGTTCGCCCGCATGTACCCGCTGGCAGGCGGCGGAAACATCATCGACACCCCCGGCATCAAGGGATTCGGGCTCGTGGACATCGAACCGGGCGAAGTGTTCCGTTACTTTCCGGAATTCATGCGTCACTCCCCCGACTGCCAATACTACAACTGCACGCATACGCACGAACCCGGCTGTGCAGTCACCGCTGCCGTAGAGCGGGGCGACATCGCTCCACAGCGTTACATCAGTTACATCAAACTGCTCGACGAAGATGGGAAATACCGCCAATGACGGAATGCGCAGCCCGGAGTGGTATCGTCCGCGCATCGCCTACCTCTCGCAGTTCATCCTGCCCGAACGATTCGAAACCTTCCGACAGGTACTCTCCATGCGTACCCGGTGGATGACCGTCTGCATGGAGAACACCTTTCATCCGCAAAACGCGAGCGCCATCATCCGCAACTGCGAGGCATTCGGTATTCAGGACATACACACCGTCGAAACGCTCTGCCCCTTCAGTCCCAACACCCACATCGTCAAGGGAACGGACAAGTGGATTGACCTGCACCGGCATGCCGACACAGCCGGCGCACTCGCCGCCCTGCGCAGGGCGGGTTACCGACTCATCGCCACCACGCCCCACAGCGGCGACACTTCACCGGAAGCATTCGACGTATCGCAAAGCCCCTTCGTACTCATATTCGGCACGGAACACGCCGGGATAAGCGACGAGGTCAAGGCGGCGGCAGACGGATTCATCCGCATCCCGATGTGCGGTTTCGTGGAGAGCCTCAACGTCTCCGCCTCCGCAGCCATCCTCCTCAGCCAACTCTCCTCACGACTGCGGGCAGGCAACGCTCCGTGGCGGCTGTCCGATGACGAACAGGCCGCCCTGCTCTTCCGCTGGCTCATGGAGAGCATCCGCGACTCGCAGCGCATCCTCGCCCACGAATTTCCGGAGTAAGCGGGAGAACCGGAGACGGTACGGCATCGGGACAGTGTCCGGACCTCCTCTTCTCCGGAACCGCCCGGAGCCGTACCGGGGTCACCGGCTTTCGCAACGTACCCGCCGACCGGACGGCCACCGCACGAAAACACCCGGCGGCACCTTCACACCGTTCCGCGTCTCCGAAGATATCCGCCCCGAACGACACAACGGCCGACGGTTTTTCATAAATTTACCCTCCGATAAAACCATACGACATGAAAGCAGAAATCATCACCATAGGGGACGAAATCCTCATCGGCCAAATCGTCGATACCAATTCGGCATGGATAGCCGCAAGGCTGAACGAAGCAGGGTTCACCGTAGTGCGGAAACTCACCGTCGGCGACGACCGGCGGGAGATAGCCGATGCGGTCGAGGGAGCCATGCGCACCGCCGACGCGGTCATCGTCACCGGCGGTCTCGGTCCCACGAAGGACGACATCACGAAACAGACGCTGGCAGGCATCTTCGGCGGCGAAATGGTACGCGACCGGGAAACTTACGAACGCAACGGCCGGATACTCGCCGCACGCGGCATCGAGTACAACGAGCTGAATCGGGAGCAGGCGACGGTTCCCTCCTCGGCCGAAGTACTTCAGAACATGCACGGTACAGCACCGGGCATGTGGTTCACCCGGGGCGGCAAGGCGGTCGTCTCCCTGCCGGGCGTTCCCTTCGAGATGAAGGAGCTGATGGAGACGGAAGTGATGCCGCGGCTGGCCGCACACTTCCGGCAAAGCAAGGTCGTACACCGCACTGCCATCACCTACGGACTGGCCGAATCGGTACTCGCGGCAACGATAGCGGAATGGGAGGCGGCTCTGCCCGGCTACCTTCATCTGGCCTACCTTCCCAGCCCTTCGCAAATCAGACTGCGCCTCTCGGCCTACGATATCGAAGGACGACGGGAGGAGGAGGAAATCGAACGGCGGTTCAGAGTGCTCGAACGGCTGATACCGGACTACTTCATCGGTTACGGTGACGCCACGGTAGCCTCGGCGACAGCCGACCTGCTGCGGGCCCGCCGGGCGACGCTGGCCGTGGCGGAGTCGTGCACGGGAGGCGCCCTGAGCGCATCCTTCACCGCCATGGCGGGAGCCTCCGACTACTACCTTGGCGGGGTGGTGTCGTACAGCAACGACGTCAAGGTCGGGATACTCGGCGTATCCCCCGACACGCTGCGGCTGCACGGGGCCGTCAGCGAACAGACCGCCTGC
Organism: Tidjanibacter massiliensis; assembly: GCF_900104605.1. Classification (NCBI taxonomy): domain Bacteria; kingdom Pseudomonadati; phylum Bacteroidota; class Bacteroidia; order Bacteroidales; family Rikenellaceae; genus Tidjanibacter; species Tidjanibacter massiliensis. The sequence continues at coordinate 1,537,911 of NZ_LT629960.1, forward strand.
GAGATGGCCGAAGGGGTACGCCGCCTCTGCGGTGCGGATTACGCCCTCTCGACCACCGGGGTGGCGGGCCCCACGGGAGGCACCCCGGAGAAGCCCGTCGGCACGGTATGGATAGGGCTTGCCACACCGCACGGAACCCGGGCCTGCAAATCGGTCTTCGCCCGCCTGCGGACACAGAACATCGAACGCGCAGCGGCCGCGGCCGCCAACATGCTCCGGCTGGAACTGCTGCACCGACAGCCGACAGAGTAACCCCCAAAAACACACTCCCCCGCATGGCCGCCTTTCGGGCGGCCATGCGTCTTCCCGGCTCCGAACCACAACGTCCGCTCCGCCGCGGAAACCCGCTCTGCTGTCCGCGCCGGACAGACCGTCCGACACGCCCCAACGCTTTCCGTCGTCCCGTCCCGCGACCCGAAATCATCATCTTTAGGTATTTCAAGCCCCGATGCGATGGCCTTAATTTGCAGTGTTCAAACCAAATCTCTTTAAAGACATGAAAAAGACCGGCATATTTTACGGCTCCTCGACCGGCACCACCGAGGCCGTCGCCAATCTTATCGCATCCAAACTGGGTATAGCCCCGGCCGACGTACATGACGCAGGCAAACTCACCGCAGACCTGGCAGGCTCCTACGACGTCCTGATACTGGGCACCTCCACCTGGGGATACGGCGAACTGCAGGACGACTGGAACGACGCCGTCGAGACGCTGAAGAAGATGGACCTTTCCGGCAAAACGGTAGCCCTCTTCGGCTGCGGCGATTCGGAATCCTACTCCGACACCTTCTGCGACGGCATGGGTATCCTTTACGAAGACCTGAAAGACAGCCAATGCAAATTCATCGGGTTCGTACCCGACACGGACTATACCTACAACTCCTCCGTATCGGCAGTGGACGGCCACTTCGTGGGGCTTGCCATCGACGACGTCAACGAAGGGGACAAGACCGACGAGCGGGTCTCGGCCTGGACCGACGAGATACGGGGCAGCATCGCCTGACAGGGACGCCCTCTCCGGCCGCCGGTCTTTCAGCCATTTCCCGGCGGCCGGGAGCGGCACGGCCCGCAACCAATACAGGAAGGCGGCATCGATACCCGTACGGGCGGCTTCACGTATCCCAAGCCCATCATATCATAGCTGCCGCAGGACAAATTCATTCCGCCGTCTTCCTCCTCTCTTGCCACCCGCAACAGCACACGTATCTATATACGGCCCGATACGCCGTACCGTCTCCACGACTGCCTGGTTCCCATCTCCGCCCCGCAGCGGAGAAACCGCCTGCACAGGCACAAACGGTCTCCTCACAACCGTCAGATACCCCGACGTACTTGCCGTTTTGAAAAAAAGTCGTATATTTGCGAGCCTTATTGCGAAACAGGGCTTAACGAAATTAAAACGACAGAATGAAAGCTTGCGAAATCACCGGAAAAACCGCCGTTACCGGAAACAACGTTTCCCACTCGGTAAGGCGTACCAAACGCAGATTCAATCCCAATTTGAAGACGAAGCGTTTCTGGTTGGAGGAGGAAGGCCGCTGGATTACCCTGAAAGTATCCGCCGCCGGAATCAAGACTATTAACAAAAAGGGACTGACAGCCGCCCTCAAGGAGGCCAAGGCTCCCAAGAACCTCTACTAAATCATCGACTGAACAATGGCAAAGAAAGGAAAAGGCAACCGTGTCCAGGTAATTCTGGAGTGCACGGAGCAGAAAGAGAGCGGGGTACCGGGCATGTCGAGGTACATCACGACCAAGAACAAGAAGAACACGCCCGAAAGGCTCGAACGCAGGAAATACAATCCGTATCTCAAGAGGGTGACGGTACACAGGGAAATTAAATAAGCAGACAAACCATGGCAAAGAAAGTAGTTGCAACGCTCAAAACTGGTACGGGCAAGAATTTCACCAAGGTCATCAAAATGGTGAAGTCCGACAAGACCGGCGCTTACGCCTTCAAATCGGATATCGTACCGAACGACCAAATCAAAGAGTTCTTCGACAAGAAATAGTACGAAGGAATCTTTTGCGTCGTGCCTCCCGGACAGGAGCACGGCACAAAAAGCGCGGCCTGAATCTTCAGGCCGCGCTTTTTGTGTTTCTCTATCATCCCGTTCTGCACCGCTCCGGGAAACATCCCCGAAAGAAGACCCTGCGAAACGGTTTGCTACTCTCCGCCGCCAACACCGGCATCTGCCCCCATCCACCTTACGGAACATTCCCGAAACACACCTAGCAGAACACCGCTGTTCCGAGAGGTTCCGCCACACACAAGGACACCCCATTGCCGAAAAATCCGGCTTGCCCGCCGGCCGGCTACGTTGCATTTTTGTTACGGTGACCGGACGCGCAGGCGTCCGGTCGTGTCGAACGGAACGACACGACCATTTTTCGCATTTCATAACACCCGACACACAAGCACGTTACAAGTTACCGTCCCCTCCGTATCGTTGTAATATTTTCGTAACACAAACGTAAACGGGGCGTAAATACGCCTCCATAGCTTTGCAGCGACAAAAGCAAGGGAGATGACATTACGCACAAAAGCCGCAATCCTGTTCGCCGCACTGCTGGCCATCCACACCGGCACGGCGGCAGCACCGGACGGGCACGACGACCGGAAAGAGAAAAGACACGAAGAACCGGTTTCGGATAAGGGGAGACTGAAAATCTCCGGTTACCTCCAGCCGCAGTTCCAGTGGGGAGAGGGCGACGCCTCCCTGAAAGTGGGCACGCCGAACGACAACCCGTCCGAGTCGTTCAACCGGTTCGGACTGCGCCGCGGTCACCTCAAATTCGCATACGCCTACAAGACGGCCTCGGCGGTGGTGCAGATAGACGTCAGCACCGAGAAGGGCGTCATTCTGAAAGATGCCTATATCGACGTAAAGGAGCCGTGGCTCCGGACATTCGGTTTGCAGGCCGGAGTCTTCAACCGTCCTTTCGGTCTCGAAATAGAGCTCTCCTCATCGGTACGCGAGACCCCCGAACGCTCCTATATCTTTCCGATGCTCTTTCCCGACGAACGCGATTTCGGCGCCATGCTCGTCATTCGGGCCCCGGAAGATTCGCCCTGGCACATTGTCGGCCTGCAGGCGGGCATCTTCTCCGGCAACGGCATCGGTCAGGACAACGACAACCGCAAGGATTTCATCGGCCATCTCTCCTTCGGCGACGAGTTCGACGACTTCTCGTTCAGGGCCGGCGCCTCCTACTATCACGGATTCGTATATCAGGGAACGGGCACCGTCCACACGATGACCGACAGCGGCTTCCGGACGGAAACCGACCCGTCCAACAAAGGGCGGTACGCCAAAAGACAATATTACGGTTTCGACGCATGCTTCCGGTTCGAGACCGACCTGGGTACGACCACACTGCGGGGCGAGTACCTCTTCGGCACGCAGCCCGGTACACAGACCTCCAGCAAAAGCCCCAATACGGCGGCACTGCCCGCATCGGACACCTACCTGCGTCCGTTCCGGGGCGGTTACGTCCTTCTCGCCCACGACATCGAGGATACGCCCTTCTCGCTGGTAGCCAAATACGACGTCTACGACCCCAATACGAAAGTATCGGGCAATGCGCTCGGCACGGGCGGGACGGGCATCACCGACGCACTGCGATGGGCCATCGGCTTCGGCGCCACATGGCACATTATGAAAGGGCTGAAGCTTACTGCCTACTACGACATCGTGCGCAACGAGACGAGCACGGCACTCGACGGTTTCGCCGCCGACCTGAAGGACGACATGTTCACCCTCCGCCTGCAATACAAATTCTGAAACACGGAAAAATATCATTCACAGGAACATAAAAACATGAAGACCATGAAAAAGTTCATCATCGCGGCCGCTCTCCTGCTGGCAGGATTCGCAACGGCCAGTGCACAGAAAATCAAAGGTTCGGATACCGTCCTTCCCCTCTCCCAAAAAGAAGCCGAGGAGTACATGAAGGTCAATCCGTCGGCCACCGTAACGGTCACGGGCGGCGGCAGCGGCGTAGGCATCTCGGCCCTGATGGAGGGTACGACCGACATCGCCCAGGCTTCGCGCCGCATGAAGTTCGACGAAAAGCAGAAGATACAGAAGGAAGGCGACAAGGTGAAGGAGACCGTCGTCGCCTACGATGCCCTCGCCATCGTGGTACACCCTTCCAACCCGGTAACCAACCTCACCCGCGAACAACTCGAAGGTATCTTCACGGGCCGGATAACCAACTGGAAAGAGGTGGGCGGTGCCAACATGAAAATCGTCCCCTACTCACGCGAGACCTCCTCGGGTACCTATGAATTCTTCAAGGAGAGCGTGCTCCGCAACCGGAACTACATGAACGGCATCATGAGCATGCCGGCCACGGGCGCCATCATCCAGTCCATCAGTCAGACCAAGGGCGGCATCGGATACGTGGGGCTGGCCTACCTCAACGACAACGTGAAGGCCGTCCACGTATCCTACGACGGCGGCAAGACCTTCACCGCCCCGTCGGTAGCCAACGCCAAGGACGGCAGCTATCCCATCGTCCGTCCGCTCTACTACTATTACATGACACACTCCGAAAAGACGGTAAAACCTTTCGTGGACTATATCCTCTCCCCTGCGGGACAGCAAATCGTCCGGGAGATAGGCTTCATCCCGGTAAGCGAATAAACGGACACTGAAACGGGCGGCGGTCCCCACGGCAGCCGCCCCACCTGTCAGCCATGAAGAGATTGAGGAAAATACTCGAACGCACGATAGAAGGCATCTTCACCGTCAGCGGAGCCGTGACCACCGTCACCATCCTGCTGATAGTGGTATTCCTCTTCCGCGAGGGGCTCGGACTTTTCAAAAGTCCGGCCGTGGAAAAGGGCTATCTCCTCTGCGTCAACACTTCCAATACGGTATCGCACCTGAGCTCCGCACAGATAATGGATATCTTCGACTACCGGACCGAAAACTGGAGACAGGTCGGAGGGCCCGACGAGGCCATCGTCCCGTTCCGCTTCGAGGAGGTGTTCGACCGCTACCCGGAGGAGGCTTTCGGCGAGGATTACGAACTGTTGCCCCAGCGGCTGGGCGAGGTCATCGCCTCGACGCCGGGTATCGTCGCCTTCATCCCCGACCAATACGTCCCCGACGGAATGGCCGGCGTCAAGATACTGCGGAGCGACCGCATCACGCCGGCCGACTTCTTCGGAGGGCGCCAATGGATACCCACCGCCACGCCCGCCCCGCAGTTCGGGGTACTCCCGCTGATACTCGGCACCCTGCTGGTCAGCTTCGTGGCGATACTCATCGCGCTCCCGCTGGGGCTCGGCGTCGCCATCTACCTCTCCGAACTCGCCGGCGAACGCATGCGCAAGGTACTCAAGCCGACTATCGAGTTGCTGGCCGGCATCCCCTCGGTGGTGTACGGCTTTTTCGGGCTTGTGGTACTCGTACCGCTGATACAGAAGACTTTCGGGCTGCCGGTCGGAGAAACCGCCCTCGCCGGCAGTCTGATACTCGCCGTCATGGCTCTGCCGACTATCATCACCGTAGCCGAAGATGCCATGCGGGGTACCCCGCGCGCCATGCGCGAAGCGAGCCTCGCCCTCGGGGCGACCCACTGGCAGACGATTTACCGCGTGGTAATCCCCTATGCCGGTTCGGGCATCTCCGCTGCCGTAGTGCTGGGTATCGGCCGCGCAATCGGAGAAACGATGGCGGTACTCATGGTGACGGGTAACGCCGCCGTGATGCCGCGCTCGCTCTTCGAGCCGGTGCGGACCATCCCCGCCACCATCGCGGCGGAACTGGGCGAAGCACCCGCCGGCGGAGCGCACTACCAGTCGCTCTTCATGCTGGGGTGCATTCTCTTCATCATCACGATGGTCATCAGCGTCACGGCCGAAATGATTTCCAAACGACAATCCAACAAAGGACTATGACGGGCAAAAGAACCAACCAACGGATAGCTTTCTGGATATTCCGTATCCTGGGGCTCATCGTCGTGGGGATACTCTTCTGGATACTCGGTTTCATCATCTGGCACGGAGCCGGCGTCATCAACTGGAAGTTCCTCACCACGGCGCCGACCGACGGCATGACGGGCGGCGGCATCTTCCCCGCGATAGTGGGCACCTTCTGTCTCATCGCGGGCAGCATGGTGGTGGCATTCCCGCTCGGGGTAATGTCGGCCATCTACACCACCGAATACGCCGGCAACGGAAAAATCGTCCGCTTCATCCGCATCATGACCAACAACCTCGGCAGCATCCCCTCCATCATCTTCGGTCTCTTCGGCATGGCACTCTTCGTCAATGCCCTCGGCTTCGGAGACTCGATTATCGCCGGTTCGTTCACCCTCGGCCTGCTCGCGCTTCCGCTGGTCATCCGCACCACGGAGGAGGCACTCAAGGCCGTCCCCGATTCGTACCGCACGGGCAGCCTCGCCCTCGGAGCCACCAAACTTCAGACGATATGGCGCGTGGTGCTGCCTACGGCCTTCCCCAATATCACGACGGGCCTCATTCTCTCCATCGGACGTGTGTCGGGCGAAACGGCGCCGATACTCTTCACGGCGGCGGCCTACTTCCTGCCCAAGCTGCCGACGAGCATCTACGACCAGGTGATGGCGCTCCCCTACCACCTTTACGTGATAGCCACGAGCGGCACCGACCTCGAAGCCACCCGTCCCATGGCCTACGGCACGGCGCTGGTGCTTATCGTCATCGTGCTGGCCATGAACCTGCTCGCCTCGTTCCTCAGGCGCCACTTCGGCAAAAAAGTCAAAACGAACTAACGCATTATGATAGAAGCAAAGAACGTCGATTTCTACTACGGCGACTTCCATGCGCTGAAGAACATCAGCATGACCATGGAGAGCAATACGGTGACGGCCTTCATCGGTCCCTCCGGGTGCGGCAAGTCCACCTTCCTGCGGCTGTTCAACCGGATGAACGACCTCATCCCCGGGACGCGCCTCACGGGCGAATGCCTCGTGGACGGCAACGACATCTACGGCAAAGGGGTGAATGTGGACGAACTTCGCAAGAACGTGGGCATGGTCTTCCAGAAGCCCAACCCCTTTCCCAAGTCGATATTCGAGAACGTGGCCTACGGGCTGCGCGTAAACGGCGTCCGCGACAAAGCCTTCATTCGGCAGCGCGTGGAAGAGTCGCTCGCGGGCGCAGCGCTCTGGGACGAAGTGAAAGACAAGCTCAAAAAGTCGGCTTACGAACTCTCCGGCGGGCAGCAACAGCGGCTCTGCATCGCGCGGGCCCTGGCCGTTTCGCCCTCGATACTCCTCATGGACGAACCCGCCTCGGCGCTCGACCCCATCTCCACCTCCAAAATAGAGGAACTCATCCATTCGCTCAAAAAGGAGTACACCATCGTCATCGTCACCCACAACATGCAGCAGGCGGCACGGGTAAGCGACAAGACGGGCTTTTTCATGCTGGGCGAGCTGGTCGAATACAACGACACCAAGAAGATGTTCCTCAATCCGGACAAGGTACAGACACAGAATTATATCACCGGCCGGTTCGGTTAACCGGACAAAGCGCAACGACCAGGACAATGAAACATACGGAAAAAGAGCTGACGCTCCTGCGCGAGGAGGTCAGCCAGATGTGGGGGCTGGTGCTCTCGCAACTCGAGAAGGCCCGCCAGGCCTATCTGAACAACGATGCGGAACTCGCCCGTGAGGTGGCGAGCCGCGAAAAGAGGGTAGATACCTACGAACTCAAGATAGACAGCGACTGCGAGAACTACATCGCGCTGTTCGGGCCGGTCGCCGTAGACCTCCGGCTCGTGCTGTCGCTCATCAAGATAAGCGGCACGCTGGAGCGCATCGCCGATTTCGCCGACGGCATCGCCCGCCATGTGATAGAGGAGGAGTGCGCCGCCCTGCCGGATTCGTTCAAGGAAGAGCTTCGCGTCGGCACGATGTTCGATACGGTTATCTCCATGCTGTCGGACAGCTTCGTGGCGCTCGAATCGGAGAACACGAAACTCTCCGGACGGATACTCGCCAAGGACGAAACGGTGGACGAAATCTACCACGACGACATCCGCCTGCTGGCCGAATACATGCAGAAGGAACCCGTACAGGCACGGTGCGTACTGGATACGCTGCTGGTGCTCCGCAAGATAGAGCGCATCGGCGACCACTGCAGCAACATCGTGGAGGAAATCGTCTTCTACATAGACGCCAAGATACTCAAGCACAACAGGAACAAAGAATAATCCTATCTTTGCGAAAGCAGATTCAAAAAACGTCATACACATGGACGAAAGGATACTCGTCGTAGACGACGAAAAGGACATATGCGAAATATTGGGCTTCAATCTCTCCAACGAAGGATACCGGGTAGATACGGCGACCTCCGCCGAGGAGGCCCTTCGGAAGCTGACGCCCGAACATGCGCTCATACTGCTCGACGTCATGATGGGCGGCATGTCGGGCTACAAAATGGCCGAGAAGCTCCGTCACGACGGCAATCGGATACCCATCATCTTCCTGACAGCCAAGGATACGGAGAACGACATGCTGACGGGCTTCTCCGTAGGGGGTGACGACTACATTCCCAAACCCTTCTCCATCAAGGAGGTGGTGGCCCGTGTCAAAGCAGTGCTCAAACGCAGTGCAGGACAGTCGGCCGGCCCCGGACAGCGCGAAGGCCGGCTCGTCTTCGGCGACGTCACGATAGATTTCGACACCAAAGAGGTAATCATCGGCCCCCATGCCATTCCGCTGACGCGCACCGAATTCGACATCCTTACGACGCTCGCCTCCAATCCCGCCCGCGTCTTCAGCCGCGAGGACCTGATAGACCGCATCTGGAAGGATGCGCCCTTCGTGACGGAACGCACCGTGGACGTCCACATCACGCGGCTGCGCAAGAAACTGGGAGCCAAGGCGTCGCTCATATCGAGCAGGCCGGGATACGGATACCGTTTTAACTACACAGAAGAATGAAACTGACATTCCAGCGGAGGCTCACGCTCAGCTTCCTCATCATATTCGTCATCTTTACCGCCGGAGTGGTGGTATTCGAGCAGGGCCAGGCACGGCGCTACCGTACCGAAGCGCTGGAGGAGCGGCTCGACGCCTATGCGGAGATGATACACGCGTGCGTGGCCGGCGACACCCCCGACAGCATCGACCTGAAGGTACTGCTTCCCCTGCTGCCGCAGGAACTGCGCCTCACGGTCATCGGAGCCTCCGGAGAGGTGGTATACGACAACCTGTTCGCCGAACCGGGCGAACTCGACAACCACGCCGGGCGGCCGGAAGTGGCGAACGCACGGAAGCAGGGTGCCTCCTACGACATCCGCACCTCGGCCTCGAACCACATCCCATACATCTACTACGCCAAATACTTCGGCAACGACTTCGTTCGCGTGGCGCTGCCCTACGACGTAAAGGTAAAACACTTCCTCCAGCCCGACAACGGATTCCTCTACTTCATCGTCATCCTTTTCGCCGTAGGCCTGCTCTTCATCCACTATGTGGGGAGCCTTTTCGGCCGGTCGGTCAAACGGCTCCGCGACTTCGCCTCCACAGCGGACGACGCCGATGCCGACCTCGGCACGGCGCACTTTCCCCACGACGAGCTCGGGGAGATAGGCCAGCGCATAGCCGGCAGCTACAAAAGCTTGAAGGAGAGTGAACGGACACTCGTTCGCGAACGCGAAAAACTGCTCCAGCACGTACACAGTTCGGCCGAGGGGGTATGCTTCTTTCGACCGGACGGCTCGGTGGAATTCTACAACGGCCTGTTCCTGCAATACATGAATACCATCAGCGACGTAGTGGTAAGCGACAACCCCGCCCTCCTGACGCTCGACGTATTCGAACCCGTCCGACGTTTCCTCGCGTCCGGGTCTGGAGAACAGTATTTCGAAACGCACCTTCAGGACCAGGGCAGGGAGTTCCTGCTGCGCGTGAACGTTTTCGACGACAAAAGTTTCGAGGTGGTGTTCAACGACATCACCCGACAGGAGAAGACGCGCCGCCTGAAACAGGAGATGACCGGCAACATCGCCCACGAACTCCGCACACCGGTAACGAGCATCCGGGGCTACCTCGAAACGGTGCTCGAAACGCCGATGCCGCCCGAAAAGGAGCGGGACTTCATCACCAAAGCCTACCGGCAGACGCTCGCGCTATCGGAACTCATCCGCGACATGAGCCTGCTCACGAAGATAGAGGACACGCCGGGTTCCTTCAATTTCGGCAGAATAGACCTCGGCGCGGTGATAAACCGGGTGACGGCCGAACTCGAACCGGCCCTGCAGGCAAAACGCATCACCGTGGAGAACACCCTGCCGGCGGGCCTCACGGTGAACGGCAACGAAAGCCTCGTCTACTCGATATTCCGCAACCTGACCGACAACGTGATAAACCACGCGGGCGAAGGGGTACACGTCACCATCGGGAAACGCGCCGAACGCAACGGGTATGTCTACATCTCCTTCGCCGACGACGGCTGCGGCATCGGCGACCGCAGCAAGCTCAACCGGCTCTTCGAACGTTTCTACCGTCTCGACGAGGGACGCACGAGGGACGCGGGAGGTTCCGGGCTCGGACTGTCGATAGTGAAGAACATCGTAAGTCTCCACGGCGGAACCATAACAGCCAAAGAGCGCCGTGAAGGCGGGCTCGAATTCCTCTTCAGCCTCCCCACCGGCGACACTTCCCGGAAATAACCCGAGGGGGGATACGGTTCGCCCGCTGCAGCCGAAGCCGCAGGTCCGGCCTGACCGCTGCAAATCCGACGGGCGCGTGACAAACACGCGCCCGTTCTTCTCTTTTCCGGCATGGGGATGCCGTAACGGCAGGCCCCGCAAAGGGCCCGTCAGTCGTCGCCGCGCACCCCCGCCTCATCATAAACAGGCCGGTGCCCTACCCCGGCTTCATCCAGGGCTTCCGGTATCTCTTCGTCTACGGAGACCTCCTCCGTCAGGTCGGCGGCAATGGCCGTCTCGTCCCGCGTACCGTCCGCAAATCCGTTGTTGTCGGTGGAGTCCACCCTCCTGTCCGAACGTATCCTTATCTCTGCCATAGTCATGCGTTTTAATCGAACATCCCCGCCCCTAATCCAGACAGGCATAAACACAAACGAGCATGGGCAAAAACAGTACCACGCTGCGAAGCGTTCCGACAGGAAAGACAAAAGGATAACAGCAAAGAGGCGGAAGGAAAGCGAAACCGGCGGAAAGCTCAACGCGTCTTCTGCGAGAAAAATTTCGTCACCCTATAGGTATAAGGCTCGTCCTTCCGAAGGACACGCCGCAGCCAAAGCCCGTAGAGATAGCCTGCTCCGTAGCCGTAAAGTTGTATGAACGATGTCCATACAGCGAGCCACCCTATCGCAACGCTCCGGTTACGCACCGAGGCGTCCGCGAACCACAGCAGCATGAGCGCCCCGAAAGGAAGGCTGAACCACCAGGGCGCATAGACGGCACCGAAGAGAACCAGCAGCAGGCCGCCCCACTGAACGGGAGTGCCGAGAGCCCAAAGGGCCGCCACCCCGACAACGGCGAGCAGGAACCAGGGGCTCGTGCACAACGCGGCAAGCAGCAGTGCCGCCGAACCAATCGTAAAGAGCGAAGGCAGCATGAAGAGCGCCCTGCGCGACTCCGGATGGCGGATATCGAGGTTCACCCGCGCCGTACCGAACACGAAAACCTGTTTGAAAAAGAGCCGCATGCTCGTCCGCCGCTTGTGGCACACCTTCGCATCGGGCAGGAACCAGGCCTGTGCCCCGGCCGCCATGACACGCATGCTGAAGTCGATATCCTCGCCGATGCGCATGTCGCTGAAGCCCCCCACCTGTTCGAAGAGCGGACGCGAGATGCCGAGATTGAAACTCCGAGGAGAGAATTTACCGATGCTGCGCCTGTTTCCCCGGATACCGCCGGTGGTGAAAACCGAGGTCATGGAGTAGCTGACCGCCTTTTGCAAAGGGCTGAAATCGGGAGCCGCCATATCGGGACCGCCGTAAAAGGCGATGCCGCGGGCTTCCACCTCCGCATAGACGGTTTCGAAATAACCCGGCGGAACGATGCAGTCGGAATCCATAATGACCAGAAAATCGCCGTGCGCATGGGCCGCACCGGTATTGCGGGCCGCCGCCGGGCCGCCGTTGGGCTGGCGGACATAACAGATATCCAGCCGGTCGGCATACTCCCGCACCACCCCGTCCGAGGAGAGTTCCGGCGCGGAACCGTCCTCGACCACGACCGTCTCAAAGTCGCGCCGCGTCTGGTGCGTCAGCGATTCGAGGAGCTCGCGCACCTCCTGCGGCCGGTTATATACCGGTATGACAAGCGATATGAACATATCTTTCCGAATTCAACTGCCCTGCAAAGATAAGTTTATATTCGATGAAAAAGAACGGTTTCCACCGAATGCCATCCCATCGTGAAGCGGCAAGGCAATGCAGCCGAAACGAAGAAACGGCACATCCGCATCGAAACGCGGCGACACGAAACAGGTATCGGCTCATGCTCCGGGAAGCACGGCCGTTTTCCCTGCCGCTGCGGCAGCAAGCTCCCTCATCCAGCCGCTCCCGAATGCAGACGGACATAACGGTCACCAACTGACGCCGGGAAGCATGGCCGGGCGGAGGAACGCCGCCGGCTCCGTACAGCGGGAGATATTCGGCATACAAAGACGACATCCGTAAACCGCGCTCCGGATTCCGGCTGCGCATCCGATTGCCGGACACAGCAAGGGACGACCGAAACGGCAGCCACCCCGTTTCCGGTTCTCCTGCCGGCCGCGGCGCACCATCATCTGCCTCCAGAGACCGTGTGCCCGCTCCTATACGCAAAAAGGCGGCCCGAAGACCGCCCTCCTTTCCATAAGCCGCAGCGTCTCCCTACTCCGCGTTCTTGAGGTTGTCCACCACCTGCAGCGCAAGGTACTCCTTGCCGTACTCCTTCGAGTTCTCCATCTCCAGACGGAATTGGTCCATATGCCCCTCCTCCACCACGAGGATGTCCTGGAACAACTTGTGGGAACCCGCATCGCCGAGCGCAGCCGTCTCTTTCGACCACGCATTGTAATCCTCTATCGTCCCCTTTTCGAGCTCACGCGCATAGTCGAGCATCTCCGGGACCTCCGTAATGTGCTTTACGCCTTTCGCGAGCACCATCTTCACCTCGCCTTCGAGGAACAGGATACGTTCGGCGAACTCCTCGGCATGTTTCATCTCCTGAATGGCCGTCCTCTTGAAATACTGCGCCAGCGGACGGTACCCCTTGTCCTCGCAGATGAAGTGGAAATACATGTACTGCAACGATGCCGTGTTCTCCTCCGCGAGCGCATTGTTCAGCAGTTCGATGCTGCGCTCATACTTTTTTTCGTTTGCCATAGTCTTTAAAGTTTATAAGTTATGTCTTAAAATCACAGTCTCCGTATTCCCTCTGTTCAGCAAAATCCGTACCCGCCATGCTTTCCGGCAGGAAATAATCGTTTTCCGGCAGGCAAAATTCTGTACGCGAACAGCATCTGGCACCGAAAGTCACTCCATCCGGAAAGCGATACGGCATACGGCCTCTCCCTCCGCATTCCGTATCTCGAAAGCGAGGGCTTCCTCCGCCGCCACGATGCGCAGCCGCTCCCCGTAACGCGCCTCCCGAATGAAATTGATGTCCGTCCGGGCGAAGCGCTTTTGCTGCAACAGCTCCAGCGGCAGCGTATCGACCGCCCACTGGATATACTTCACGCTGTTGGCATGGCAGTTGAAATCGAGGTCGCTGTAAACCACCGCATGTTCGTACTCCCGGCCGCCGGAGAGCGGAGCCAGACGGCACGGCAGTGCGGCCGGCAGCGGGAAATCCTGCGTCATGGAGTCGTAGGCCGGCAGCAGGTGCAGGTCGAGCATGCGCCGGGCCGACAGGTCGAGCATAGCCCAATTGGTAACGGCGCACGCTATCCTGACGCCTTTCTCGTCGAACACTTCGAAGTTGCGGGTGGTCATGGCACGGGTCACGGCGCTCACCCACGTCGTAACCCGGATACGTTCGTACTCGGCAGGCATGCGCTCCACCTCCAGCGCCATGCGCGTCAATACCCACGAAGCGTTATGCAGGTTGAGGTCGCGCACGCCGAACCCGCCCCGGTCCGCATCCTCCCCCGCCGTGTGCAGGATGTAATCGGCGAGCGACATGAGCGTAGCCCGTTTCATGAAATCGGCATCTCCCGGTTCTATTCTGTAAATATATTCCCTTTTATTGTCCATAAGCCGGTAATAATTATTAACTTGCCACAGTTTTACCTCCTGCGGCACGCCATGTACGGCCACTACCAAGATACGCATAATCCCGCGAAACGGCAAGCGCCTGCCGGCATGACAAAGGGCTAAGAATAAAAATATATCGAAAAACAATAAAAAACTATTGTTTTTCCGGAAAACAGCCGTATATTTGCATATCGAATTACGATAAATTGTTATTGAATCATGAAGTCCAAAAAGACCATACTGCGCCGCATCACCACGCTGTACGTCGTGTTCTTCGTCGTGATAGCCTTCGGCATCGTGCGGACGGTTTCCCGGTTTTCCGGCGAAGACTTCAATACGGGGCGGAACGACGCCCGCCGCATGGTGGCCGCCGCACGGATGGCCGACGGCCGCAACGTCGAACTCATGTACGACCTGCGGGTAGCCACCAGCACCACGGGTTTCGACATACCGATATACCGCAATGCCGCCGACAGCGTCACGATGTATGCCCGGCCGTCGCTCCTCGACCTGGAGGCCGTCATGCCGGCGGGAAGTTCCTCCGGCACCTCCGCCTTCAACTCCTACAGCATCGTTTACGGTCTGCTGGCCATGATGACCTATGCCGCGATATTCGTGATACTGTTCGTCATCATCGGTTCCCTGCGGAAAAGCATCCGCAATGACGACGTGTTCCGCAAGTCGAACATCGCCCTTACGCGGGCCATCGGCATCCTGCTGATAGCCGCTTCGCTGCTCTTCTCGCTGATGAGCTGGCTCGAAGCGCGGGCCGCCGCACCCTATTTCGCAGGAAGTCCCTATGCGATAAACACGGCTTTCCCGTTCAACTTCGGAGAGATAATCATGGGCGTACTCATCTTCATCATCGCGGAGATATTCTCCATCAGTTCCACGCTGAGCGAAGAACAGAAACTCACCATCTGACCGGGAACCTATGACACGCATGAAAGCATACAAGAAAGACTGAGAGGCATGGCGATTATAATCAACATAGATGTTATGATGGCCAAAAGGAAGATGTCGCTGAACGAACTCTCCGAACGCGTCAATATCACACAGGCCAACATGTCGATACTCAAGACGGGCAAAGCCAAGGCCATCCGGATATCGACGCTCGATGCGATATGCCGCGTTCTGGAGTGCCAGCCCGGCGACATCATCGAATACCGCCCGGACGAACCGGACCCGGAGTAACCGGAGGAGGGGCTCCGCCCCGGCAGACAGCAGTGACACGCGATGAAAGACAATTACACATAAGTTCAATCAACTCTTAAAGTTAATGTTATGATTAGGAAAATCTTTTTAACGGTAGCCGCGACACTCGTAGCTGTTACGGGGCTGTTCGCACAGGAGCTTCCCGATGACCCCGAGGTACGCAAGGGCGTGCTCGACAACGGGATGACTTACTACATCCGCCACAACGACAAACCCGCCAATCAGGCAGAATTCTGGATTTTCGACAATGTGGGCGCACTGCAGGAGGAGGACTCCCAGCAGGGACTCGCACACTTCCTCGAACACATGGCCTTCAACGGGACCGAGAACTTCCCGGGCAAGAACATGATTAACTACCTGGAGAGCATCGGCGTGAAATTTGGTGCCAACCTGAACGCCTTCACCGCACAGGAGATGACCTGCTACAACATGTCCAACGTGCCTGTCACCCGCGAAGGCGTCATCGACTCCGCCCTGCTCATCCTCCACGACTGGGCGTACTACATCACGCTCGACGGCGACGAGATTGACAACGAGCGCGGTGTCATCGTCGAGGAGCTCCGCACCTGTCAGAACGCAAGCTGGCGGACCAATGAGAAACTCAGGCCCTATCTCTACGGCGATACGCGCTACACGACCCGCAACATCATCGGCAGTGAAGAGGGCCTCCGCAGCTTCGACCACAAGGAGCTCCGCGACTTCTACCACCGCTGGTACCGCACCGACATGCAGGCGCTCTTCATCGTCGGCGATTTCGACGTGGACATGATGGAACAGAAGGTCATCGCCCTGATGTCCGACATTCCCGCCGTAGAGAACCCGGAACCCAAGCAGACAATCGTAATTGCCCCGAACGACGAACCCATCGTGGGCATCATCACCGACCCGGAACTCACCGGGACCAACGTGACGCTCTATATCAAGAGGGAACCGATACCCACCGAATACAACAAGACACCGGATGTCGCCATGCTCGACATGCTCGACCGCTTCATGATGACCATCGCCGACGAACGCTTCAGCGACATCGCCCAGAAACCCGACGCACCGTTCATCTCCGGAGGAATGTACAGCGGTTATATGGTCAACGCCATGGATGTGACGCTCGTGCAGGCCAACGCCCGTGACGGCGAAGCCCTGAGGGCATTCGACGCCATGTACACCGAAGTGGAGAAGATGATACGCTTCGGCTTCACGCAGTCGGAATTCGACCGCGCCAAGACCGAAATCGAACGCCAGATACAGCAGGAGTACGACCGCCGCGACGACCGCCGCAGCGATGAGTTCATGTGGCCGTTCATCTACAACTACATGCTCAACGCACCGATGATGAGCGCCGAGGATGAATACGAATTCAACAACTACCTGCTGCAGGTAATCAACCTCGACCTGCTCAACCAATTCGTACAGCAGATGCGCCTCACCCCGACCAACCAGGTAATCATCGTAATGGCTCCGGAGAAAGCGGATGCCGTCGTACCCACCGCGGAACAGATAGAGGAGACCATCGGCAAGGTACGCGCAGCCGAACTCGAAGCGAACATCGAAGATTTCGTGATAGAGCCCCTCATTCCGGCCAAGACCAAACTCAAAGGCTCGAAGGTGAAGACGACCGAAACCGACCGGTTCGGCGCAACGATATGGACCCTCAAGAACGGCGCTAAAATCGTCGTACTGCCTACCGACTTCAAGGCCGACGAGGTGACCATGCAGGTTATCTCCAAGGGCGGTAAATCGGTACTCGCCGACGACGAGATTCTTTCGGCTACCGTGCTGCCCGACTACACCGCAATGGCCGGTCTGGGCAAGTTCAATGCCAGCGACCTGCGCAAGCAGCTTACCGGCAAGATGGCCAGCGTCAGCCCCTTCATCGGTAACTACAGCAACGGTTTCTATGCTTCGGCTTCGCCCAAGGACCTCGAAACCATGCTCCAGCTCCTCTACCTGTCGTTCACCTCTCCGAGGTTCGACGAGAGCGACTTCAACGTACTGATGGACAAACTCCAGTCGGCTTACCAGAACATGGCCAGCAACCCGATGTTCCAGTTGCAGGACACGCTGACCAGCACGCTCTACAACCACAGCCCGCGCCGTGAAATGCTCACTTACGACAATCTCTCCCAGATAGATTTCGCCAAGATGCAGCAGATTTACGACAAGCTCTACCGGAATGCCGACGACTTCACCTATACCATCGTGGGCAACGTAGACCTCGAAACGCTGAAACCGCTCGTAGAGAAGTACATCGGCTCGCTGCCCAGCACCAAACAGGGCTATTCGTGGGAAGACGACGGCGTACGGTATCCGCAGGGCAAGGTGACGAACCACTTCTCGACCACCATGGAGATGCCCAAGACCAGCGTCCTGACCATCTTCACCGGCGAAATGCCCTACACGTTGGAGAACATTCTCGCCATGGACTTCCTCTCGCAGATACTCGATATCCGCTACACGGCTACCCTGCGTGAGGAGAAGGGCGGTACCTACGGCGTACAGACCAGCGGCGACGCATCGTTCGCTCCGGTACAGACCTACATGCTCTTCACCATCTTCGACACCGACCCGGCTATGGCCGACGAGCTCAAGCAGGATATCGTGAACGAGATTCAGAAACTCTCCGAGGAGGGCGTGAAAGAGGAAGACCTCAGCAAGATTAAGGAGTACTTCACCAAACAGTATCCCGACCAAATCAAACAGAATGGTTACTGGCTGGGTACCCTCGTGAACTACCACCTCTACGGTTACGACCTCGATACGAACTACATGGAGACCGTGAACGGCTTTACGTCCGACTACTTCAAACAGTTGGCCGCCAAGATTCTCGCCGATGGCAACGTCATCGAGATTCTCATGACGCCCGAAACCGCAGCGGAATAAACCCTGTCGTTCCGAAACGATACGGGCCCCTTGAAGGGGCCCGTATTATTTTGTCCCACATCCGTCCGGTATCTCTGCTCTCCCACGCACGACACCTGCCACAGGCAACGGAACGAACCGCTTCTGCCGTCCACCGTATTACCCGGTCGGCCCGGCGACAATTCGTCCGACAAGGTGCAACCACCGAGCATCGACGACGTCACACTCCCGGTGATACGATACATGATGAGCAGCCTACGAAAACGCCACACGACACATCCGCCGGGCAACAAGAAGGCACACACTGCCGGAAACGGCCGGCCGTCACGATACGTCCGACACGGACCCCGACAGGAAGCCACGACACCCGGTCTGAGAGCCGCAGGCGCTCCGGCACCTCACTCCGCCAGAAGACAACCTTTATTTTTCCCATTGCGTATGTCGTTGCGGAAAACGGCCATTCGGGAATCCGCCGCCGCGGCAAGAGACCGACCTGGAAATTACATGCGGAAAGAGAGACCGCCCGTGAAATTGACATCTTCCAGAGCAGGGTTCCAGCTTACGGAGGTAAAGATACCGAATTCCAGTCCGGCAAGCCCCTCGAAACGCCAGCTTCGCCCGGCATTGAAGTGGACATCCTGCACATAGAAGTCGCGGTCGATACCGTAAACGCCGTAGGCATTCCACGGCACCATGCCGATACCCGCCTCCAGGTCGATGCCCTTGAAGGTGAAAGGATACGAAATCTCGAAATAGGAAGCGAAAACCCGTTTGCCGGCGGCATTGTAATCCGAACCGCCGAACAGCGTCGTGTACCATGCGAGCGCGACGGGAACCTGTTCGGAAATGCGCCACCTAATGCCCGCTTCGATACGGTGGGGCGACCCTTTGCCGAAACTGAAATAGCCGTAGCTATCCCGCTTTTCCCCTGCCGGCGAGACGCAATAGATGTCGGCGAGCGACAGGTCTACCGGACCGACCCCGTAAGCAAGCGTCAGGTCCATCTCCCGGTAGGAGGCGGCTGCAAAATCGGTGGACCCCCAGGCAGCGATGGAGAACGCCCCGACGGAAAACGACAGGGAAGGCTGGAAACTGACACCTGCCTCCCGCAGTCCCCGCCACATGTAATTGCTTACTATATCTGCGCCGCCGCCAAATTCCGCACGGCAACGTCTCTCCTGCGCCGCCACTTCGTTCGTGAACACGAGGGCCGCGACCGCCACAATACCTTTTATCCAACGTACCATAATCAGGTGCATCTCTTTCCGTTCGTCACGGACATCGCCCGCAACTCCTCCCCGGACAGCCACGCACCTACACCGCAACATGCTCCGGGCGCACAAAAATAAACAATCCCGCGACACCGGACAAACCGTCGGCGGTTTTCGCCGCATCTTGCTGCGGCAGCGCCGTTATCCCTCCTACATGGCCATCCGCTCCCAATCCACTATCGCCTTCTTCCGCTCCCGACCCCAGCGGTATCCGCCACCACCGTCGCCGCACACGACGCGGTGGCACGGTACGGCCACGGCCAATCTGTTCGCCGCGATGGCCAACGCCACTTGCCGGACAGCCCCGGGACACCCGACAGCCGCCGCGACCTCGGCATAGGTCATGGTCTCTCCCGGAGCTATCCGCAGCAGGGCCTGCCATACCGCCGACTGGAACGTCGTGCTCCTGAAACAGAGCGGCAAAGGATTCTTCCCGTCATACAACAGCTCCTTGAACGATATCCTGTCGAAAGCGCGGTTGCGGCCCACCCAGGAATCGGCCCACACCCGCCGGAGCACAGCAGCCGCCCGCTCTTCCGAATCCACGAATTCGAAAGAACAGAGGCCGGAATAGTTGAAAGCCGCAAGGCATCTCCCGAACGGAGAGTCGATAAACCCATACTCCACGACTCCGTTCTCCGACGGATTATAAAGATGTATAACAGTTTTCATAATCAATATATCGATTTAAGTCAATCTTCTAATTATTCATACCGGCACTCTTCCCTCCTCGCCTGCCGCCGGGCCGCTGGAACAGGCTCCGCCCGAACCTCTCCGCCGAAAGCCGGCAAAAACGCGCAGAGGCTGCCGCAGCGCTTCCGCCGCCGCAGTTCGTCACGGCCCCCTGCCTCGGAAGTACCCCGTACGCCTCTATACTATGTTTACCGGATTAAAAAACGACAGAATGCCACTGCGCATATTCAATCGCACGGTACCAAACGGATGAATATCATGCTGAAAATCCGACAAAGAATTCATTTCGGAGGATTCGCCATGCCATTATTGTGCCGTTCCTTTCCGGAAAGCGGACAAAATGCACGGATACATACAAATTCGTCCGCAGGCAGACACGACGGCCGTCATATGCTAACCGGCAGCCGAAAAATAGAGAAGCCCGGCTGCACCATGGTGCGGCCGGGCTCTCCTGTCCGAAACGTCATCTCCGCAACCGGTCCTTCCGGACAAACGGAAAAGTACCGTGCAACAGGGCAGGCAATTCCGCCCTTACAGCCGGTCGAGACAATCGACGACTATCCGACATACCTCCGCCACCTCTTCGTCGGTGATGGTCAGCGGCGGAGAGATACGAAAGGCGGTATCGCAAAAAAGGAACCAGTCGCTCAGGATGCCGCTCTCCTTGAAATGCTCCATTATCCGGTAGAGTTTCCTGCTCTCGCCGAGCTCCACAGCCAACAGCAGACCGCTGCGACGGATGCTCTTCACGGCGGGGTGACCGCCCAGCAGCGTCTCGAAAAGCGCCCCCTTGCGTTCGACGCTCCCCAGCAGCCCTTCATCAATAATATACTCCATGGCAGCAAGCCCTGCCGCACAGCAGACGGGATGACCGCCAAAGGTGGTGATATGCCCCAGGGCCGGGTCATGCGAAATGCACTCCATTATCCGGCCAGAAGAGACGAAGGCGCCGAGGGGCATGCCACCGCCAAGCGCCTTGGCCAGGCAGACGATATCGGGTGTCACACCGTATTTCGACATGGCGAACATCTCCCCCGTCCGACCGAAACCGGTCTGTATCTCATCGAAAATCAACAGGGTACCCACCTCGTCGCAGCGACGGCGCAGAGCCTCCAGATACCCCTCCTGCGGAATCCGCACCCCCGCCTCGCCCTGCACGGGCTCCACGAGCACGCAGGCCGTCTCTTCGGTAATCCGACCCAAATCCTCCGGTTCGTTGAACCGTATCCAATCCACACCGGGCAGCATCGGGCCGTAGGCGTCGGAGAATTCCCTGCTCTCCATGACGCTCATCGCTCCGTGCGTGGAGCCGTGGTACGCATTGCGGCAGGCCACCATGCGCCGGCGGCCCGTAAAGCGCTTGGCGAGCTTCAGCGCCCCTTCCACCGCTTCCGCACCGGAATTGACGAAATAGACCGCATCGAGCGGTGCAGGCAGGTACTCCGCGATGCGGGCGGCATAGCGCACCTGCGGGCGCTCCACCAGCTCTCCGTAGACCATCACGTGCATGTAGTCGCGGGCCTGACGGCACACGGCCTCCGTGACAGCCGGATTGCCGTGCCCCACGTTACTCACCGAAACCCCCGCGATGATGTCGTAATAACGTTTTCCCTCCGGAGTGAAGAAACACACCCCCTCGGCACGTGCCACCTCCACCAGCATAGGCGAAGGCGAGGTCTGGCCGATATGTCTCAGAAACTGTTGTCTCAGTATCTCCATCGTCCTACTCCTCCCTTCTTCTCACCGCCTGCAGCGTGCGGCGCGTCCGCTGCACCAGATAGACATCCTGCGCCCCCTCCAGCGCGGCGAGCTGCTGAGGCGTATAGTTGCGGATGGTAATGAGCTCCATATCGGTATTGTAGCGCGTATAGTACCCCTCCTGCCGGAGCCGCTCGGTGAGCTCCTCCAGATGCCGCGTGCGGTCCATGCAAAGGTCGAGGTTCACGGCGGAACTTTGGATGAGGTTCACCTTCACCATATACTCGTCGAGCAGGGCGAATATCTGTGCGAAGCGCTCCTCCAAAATGAAGGAGAAGTCGTTGGCCCGGACGGTCAGCAGCACCTGCGAGGGCTTGACGATGAGGATGGGTATCTCGCGGTTCTTCTGCACGCCGGCGCGGATGACGCTGCCCGGCAACGCAGGGTCGAGGAAACAGCGCACATGGAGAGGAATATTCCTGTTCTGGAGCGGTTTGATGGTCTTGGGATGGATTACCTGCGCCCCGCTGTAAGCGAGTTCGATGGCATCGAGGTAGTTCATCTCCGGAATATGGCAGACATCGTCGAACCGCTTCGGGTCGCCGTTCAGAATACCCTCCACATCCTTCCAGATAGTCACGCTCTCCGCACCGAGAATATATCCCGCCGCCGCGGCCGAATAGTCCGAACCCTCGCGCCCTATCGTGGTAGGCGCTCCGTCCTCGGTAGCCCCGATGAATCCCTGGCCGACATAGACGCGCGAATCGGCAGCCTCCACGAGTGGAACGAGCCGCTCGGCCGACCGTTCCAAATCCACATTCGCATCCTTGTGGCGCGCCGTCGTCACGAAACACTCCCGCATGTCCACCCACGTGTTGGCGATACCGACCGCAGCGAGGTATTCCGACACGATGGAAGTAGAGATGAGCTCCCCGTACCCCACGATACGGTCGTACCACACCTCGTATTCACGCACGGCAGGATTGGAAGAAGCCACCGTCTCCTCGAGTTCCATATAGAAACGGGCCACCCGGTCGGGCAGGAACGGCCTGCCCCAGAGCTCCGCGATTATCCGGTTGTGAAAATCGACTATATTCTGCAGGCGCTCCAACGCCAGGGCGGTCTTCCCGTCGTAAAACGTATCGAGCAACCCCTCGAGCGCGTTCGTCGTCTTTCCCATGGCGGAGACGATGACGAAGAGCCTCCCTTTTTCGGCACCCACTATCGAGGCGATGTTGCGTACTCCGGCGGCATCTTTTACCGACGCGCCGCCGAATTTATACACTTTCATATTGTCCATATTATTTTCTCTATGTAGGGTCTTTTCCCAAGTCGGACGAAAGGCACGTACGGCATACCGGCCGCACGCTTCCCCGCGCCCTAACGAAATCTAAGTCCCCCGCCGGGCGGAAGACTTAGAGATACGTTCGGATATATCGCCGCAGTCCTGCTGCGGAACGTCCGCCGCTATTCGGCTACCGGCCGATAGTCGGTGTCGGTATTCCAGAAGAAGAACGACAGGATATCGGCCGCCTCGGCGATGCGTTTGGCGGTCGGCTTCCCGGCACCGTGGCCGGCATTGGTGTCGATGCGGATAAGCACCGGCTTGTCGCACCCCTGCGCCTGCTGGAGCGTAGCCGCGAACTTGAACGAGTGGGCCGGCACCACACGGTCGTCGTGGTCACCGGTGGTTATCATCGTCGCCGGATAACATACCCCCTCCTTGATGTTGTGAAGCGGGGAGTATTTGTAAATGTACTCGAACTGTTCGGGGTCGTCGCTCGAACCGTATTCGACCACCCATCCCCAACCTACGGTGAAGAGGTGGTAACGGAGCATGTCGAGCACGCCCACCTGCGGGAAGGCCACGGCGAAGAGGTCGGGACGCTGCGTCATGCAGGCGCCCACAAGGAGTCCGCCGTTGGAGCCGCCCGATATGGCGAGTTTCCTGCTGGAGGTATATTTGTTCCTGACGAGATACTCGCCCGCCGCGATGAAGTCATCGAAGACGTTCTGCTTGTTGGCAAGCATGCCCGCCTTGTGCCACTCCTCGCCGTACTCGTTGCCGCCGCGCAGATTGACCGAGGCATAGATGGCACCCTGCTCCATCATGGCAATGTTCGTGGGGCTGAATCCGGGCGTCAGCGGGGCGTTGAAACCGCCGTAACCGTAGAGGTACACGGGATTCTTGCCGTTCTTCTTCAACCCCTTGTGATAGGAGAGGAACATGGGCACCTGTGTGCCGTCCTTGCTGGCGAAGAAGACCTGTTCGGTCACGAAGTCGTCCGGATTGAACTTCACTTCCGGCCGGGCGAAGAGCGTGGACTCTCCGGTAGCCAGGTCGTAGCGGTACACGGCGGGCGGCGCGGTGAAGGTGGAGAAGGTATAGAACGTCTCTGTCGCATCGTCCTTCCCGTCGAAACCGGCTACGGTACCGATACCGGGGAGAGCGACTTCACGCACCAGGTCGCCGTCGAGCGTATATTGGTAAACGCGGCTGGAGGCATCTTTCATGTAGATGGCGAAGATGTAGTCACCCACGAAATGCACCGACTGCAGCAGCATGTTCGGGTCCTCGGGCAGTATCTTCTCGGCAGGCGAAGGCATAAAGCGGACATCCAGCCGGAGCAGATGGTAGTTGGGCGCCCCTTCGTTGGTGTAGAGGTAGAGCATGTTGTCCCTGACCTTGGCCACGGCATATTCGTGGTCGAACCCTTTGAGGATGACACGGAACGGCTCGCGCACACCTGTGCGCTTGTACATCAGCTGCGTACCGGACGTTCCTTCCGAAACGCTTACGAAGAGGTATTTGCCCGTATCGCCGTCATCGAAACCGTCGTAATAGCGGAGCGGGTGAAGCGGGTCGGCATAGATGATTTCGTCTTCGGACTGCGGCGTACCCAGCCTGTGGTAATAAACCTTCTGGAACTGGTTCTGGCCCGAAAGCTCGGAACCTTTCGCCGGCTCCTCGTAACCGCGGTAATAGAACCCCTTGGAATCGGCCGACCAGTTCGCACCGGAGAATTTCACCCAGCGGATGACATCGTCGAGCACCCGGCCCGTGGGGACCTCCTTGACGAATATCTCCACCCAGTCGGAACCCGACCTGGCGATACCGTAGGCCATATATTTCCCGTCTTCCGAAAAAGCAACGCTGTTGAGGGCGGCGGTCCCGTCGGCCGACAGGGCATTGGGGTCGAGAAAGACCTCGGGCTGCGGGTCATCGAGGCTGTCAAGCATGTAGAGGACGCTCTGGTTCTGCAGTCCGTCGTTGCGGAAATAGAAATAGCGGTCGCCCACCTTGGTCGGCGCCCCTATCTTCTCGTAGTTCCACAGCTCCGTGAGGCGTTCGTCTATGGCCGGACGGTAGGGTATCTGCGAAAGGTAATCGAACGTCACCTCGTTCTCGGCAGCAACCCATGCCGCCGTTTCGGCGGAATTGTCGTCCTCCAGCCACCGGTAGGGGTCGGCCACCACCGTGCCGTGGTAGTTATCCGAGACATCGACCTTCGCCGTCTGCGGATAGGGTTTCATCTTAATCTCCATCTTTTTCTTAGAGGTACAGTCTGTCATTGCGAGGCACAGCACCGCCAGCGCGACATAAAACGGGATTCTCTTCATCGGTTATCTTTTTAAGTTCATGAAATGCTTCCGAAAGGAACCGGTACGGCAAACAAAAATACAAAACTTATCGGGACTTGCCTCCCCGATTCGGCCCTTCTTTACGAGAAAATGGTTGCGGGACGGAAAAAATGGCTAATTTTACACCTGTTTACACCCGAATATCGTTTTATCTCAAAGAAGATATGATTATGGAAAACTTAGGCCATGAAGAGCTGAAGGGGCTGATAGAGAAGGTATGGGAAGACCATACGCTCCTTCGGAACCTCGAAACGCAGGCTGCGGTGAACGAAGTGGTCGAACTGCTCGACAAGGGCGAACTGCGTACCGCCGAACCGGACGGGGAAGGAGGCTGGAAGGTGAACGACTGGGTAAAGAAGGCCGTGATACTCTACTTCCCGACACGGGAACTGCGCCAGACCAACGCAGGCGAAATGGAATACAACGACAAGATGGACCTCAAGCGCAACTACCGGGAACTCGGCGTACGCGTCGTACCCCCGGCTGTGGCGCGCTACGGCTCCTATCTGGCACGGGGCGTAGTGATGATGCCCTCTTACGTCAATATAGGCGCCTACGTGGACGAAGGCACGATGATAGATACCTGGGCCACGGTCGGCTCCTGCGCCCAGATAGGCAAAGAGGTGCACCTCAGCGGAGGAGTAGGCATCGGCGGAGTGCTCGAACCGGTACAGGCCGCTCCCGTCATCGTCGAAGACCACTGCTTCATCGGTTCGCGCTGCATCATCGTGGAAGGGGCCCGCATCGCACGGGAGGCGGTCATCGGAGCCGGTACCGTGATAACGGCATCCACCAAGATAATCGACGTATCGCAGCCGGAACCCGTCACCTACAAGGGCTACGTTCCGCCGCGGTCGGTGGTCATACCGGGCAGCTATCCCAAAAAGTTCGCCGCCGGGGAGTACGGCGTACCGTGCGCCCTCATCATCGGACAGCGCAAGGAGAGTACGGACACGAAAACATCGCTCAACGACGCCCTGCGCGATTTCGACGTACCGGTATAGTCCGGCGCCGCCTGTCCGGCGGTGACAATGCAACAGTTATAACGTACAGACGCGATTCATGAAAAACTTCAAATTCTTTCCGGTATTATTTCTCGCGCTGCTGCTGGCCGCATGCAGCGACATCGACGGGCTGAACGACTACAATGCCGTCTTCTCGTTCGAAATAACGGAACACAAAGGTACCGACGGCGAAATCGTGATAGGCGAACCGGTCATGGCCGGCAACACCATCCGCATCCCGGTGCTGCACGGCATTCACAACTTTCCGCTCTATTTCAAGGGGCAGCCGCACTTCGAGAATCCGATAGACCGCGTTACGGGGCTCGATTTTAACGACTGGATAGAGATAGACCTCGAACGCGGGGGCGAGAGCGGAAACGAACCCGTCCTCGACGAAAACGGAAATTACATCTTCCAGGAGCCCAAATTCTACGTACAGGCGCTCAGCGGGATGCCGCGGGAATACACGTTCAAAATCGACTATACCGCCACCAGCAGCGACGCGGAGATATTCCCGCAGGTAACCTTCGCAGAAGTGCCCGAGGGAAGCATCGTGGCCGACCTGCTGACGGTCACTGACAGCGATGTACCCGAAGAGGGGAATATGGTGCTGGCCAACATCGTCGCACCGCAGTTCCCGCTGACGCTCACCCCCGAATTCAGCCTCAGCGACGGAGCCACACTCGAAGGCAACGGCACTACGCCGTACGAATTCGGTTCGGCGGACGAGCGGCACAGCTTCACGGTGGTGGCCCGCGACGGTACGGAAAAACGGTGGACGTTCGGTCTGGCCGTCCTCCCGGTCGTCAATGCCAACAGCGCCGAGGTGGACGAAGCCGCCCTCGCGCTCACCAACCTGGCGGGATTCTCCGCCGAACCGGGCAGTAAAGGTTTCTCTATCGAGGAGCACCGCTTCTCCGCATCCACCGGCGCCGCAGGTACCGAAACCGCCGCGACTTCCGAACCGGCCAAAACGGCAGCGCTCTCCGGCAAGGGAGGAAACGCCCTGCAAAAAGCGACCATCCGGCACGGCCGCCCCGCAGAGGCAGACACACCGACCGCCGATACGCTCAAACTCTATATCAACACCTCCTCCGGCACGCCGTTCCCCATCAGCATCGACATGGCGATACCCCTTCCCGACGGCGTATCGCTCGTCGGCGATGTAAGCGACATGTCGTTCCCCGACATCGGGAGCGAGCATACCTTCTGGCTGCTGGATACGGTGGACGGCATCGCACGGCGCTGGATAGTGGCCCTCGAAGAGTACAACTCCCCCGTGGCCACGGTTCTCGACTTCTCCTATGAATACACGGCCTCCGAGGTACGGGAAAATTCGCTTTCCGACCCCAAGGTACCGGCCATCGTGATGGATGCCGACCGGACGGCCGACATAGACCCCGTGAACCGGTGCATCTACCTGCGGGCGGTGGAGATACACAAACCGAAATACGCCTCGTTGGACCCGTGGGAACTGAGCCTGACAGTGGACATCAGGATAAGCAACGGAGCATCGCTGGTCAACGTGAGCAACTTCGACTGGACGGGCACCGACTCCTGGAAAAACCCGAAAACTTTCGGGGTGAAGGCTTCGGACGGCACTGTCTATGAATGGAAAATCATCATCCGCGACTGGAGCGACGGCGAACCGGAGGCTTCCGACGAATGCGAACTCTACGGAGTAACGCTTAAAGAGGTACGTCCCTACACCGTGGAACTCGAAGCGGAACCCCTGACAATAGACTACGATAACCGCACCATCACGCTGAATCTCACCAAGGACGACAACGGCTATCCGCTCTCGGTGGCTGTCGACTACCAGCTTTCGGACTACGCACGCATCGCCACGCAAAACGGCGGCCGCGACCCGCTGGTATTCGATTCGCCGGAAGCGGTGAATGAGGTGGAGGTCGTCTCCGAAAGCGGAAAGAACAGCGAAATGTGGACATTCCGGCTCCGCCCGCCGCTGAAAGAGACGGGAACCGACGTAACCTCCTTCCGCATCGTCTCCTTCTCCGAGAGCGGATTCAACGCGGAACTCGTCGGCATCGATACCGACAATGCGGTGGTGACCGTGAATTTCCTGCAAACGGGACGGTTCCCCGTGACGATGAACATACGCATGGGGCTCTCCTACAAGGCCACGAGCACCATCATCGACCAGTACGGTGCCGGCGCAGTCGAATTCGCCCGGGTGGAGGACAAACCGTTCACCGTAACCGCACAGAACGGCGAGACACGCGAATGGACGCTGCGCACCACCTACATGCCCCAGCTCCAGAACGCCGACTTCGAACGCTGGGCCAACCTGCAGACACCCCTCCCGAAAGGCATCAAGGGCAGTCCCTACTGGGCATCCGCCAACATGACCTCTCCCGTGGTAGTCGAAGGCACCACCCAGACGGAAGGGGCACCGGGACAGGGCAAGGCAGTACAGATGGAGACCAAGAATACCATCATCGGCAAACTCGCCGCCGGTTCGCTCTTCCTCGGCTGGTTCGACGACTCCAACCCCATGGGGAACATGAACGACCCGGCCGTCATGATGTTTTACGGTATCCCCTTCTCCTCCAACCAGCCCATCAAAGGGATGCAGGTGGATATCCTCTACCACCCGGGCAACGGACCTTCGAGCGACTCCGGTTCGCTGGCCATCGAACTCATCCGGCAGCGCGACCTCTCCCAGGAACTCGAATATCACGGCGCGAATCCCGACGGGACGTGGCACTCCAAGAACAACGCCGACCGGGTAGCGCGCGGCCACTCCATCGTAGCCACCCAGGCAGGCACGCTCGACAACGGCGATACGGCCGACCTCGTCGTGCCCGACAACACCTGGCAGACAGTGTTCGTCCCGCTGGAATACGACGGCGCCTACCCTGCATACACCCACCTGACGGTCACTTTCTCCTCCTCGTCCAAAGGCGACTCCTACAAAGGTGCCGTAGGCTCCATACTGAAAATCGATAACATCCGGTTAATCTATGAAGAGTAAACACCTCACGCTATATGCCGCGCTGCTGCTGGCCGCTGCGGCCGGCACCTCCAGCGCCTACGGCCAGGCGCCGGAGCCCGCGGACATCGTACGGACATGTCCCGCTGCAAACACCGCCCTTTCCTCGACGGCCGAAGAAGAGGGACCCGCCCCGGCACAGGAACGGGAAAAGGCATGGCACCAAACGGTCCTTCACTCCAAGCCCGTCCCGACCGAAGAGCGCACGGCAGAGAAACGCCGCACCGAACAGCCGAAATACGCCTTCGGCGTACACGTCGGCGTAGACTTGGGTGCCGCCGCCCCCTGGCCCCCCGCCCACATGCGGGGCGGGGCCATGAAGATGAGCGCAGTCCCGAAGCTGAGTCCCTCGCTGGGCCTCTCCTTTACCGCCCACATGCCCTACCGGCTGTCGCTTACGGCAGAACTTACCTACAAACAGGTCGGCATCGACGCCGAAGCGTGGGTATCCGGACAGCAGTTCAGGATGCCTAATCCCGACGGCGAGGATTTCATCACGCGGTTCCGTGGAACGGCCAACGTGGTCATGAACTTCTCCATGTTCGAAATACCGATCTACGTCGGATACAGCTTCGGCGGCGGACGCAGCCGGATATACCTCGGCGCCTACTACAGCTACATACTGAAGAGCCAGTTCAATACCACCCCCCTCAAAGGACTCGTGGAGAATCCGAACGACCCGTCGAAACCGCCCATCATGGTGACGCCCGACAGCCCCGTACCGCCGGACGCGATGCCCGTTTTCAACGACTACCTCGGGAAATGGGATGCAGGCATGCTGCTGGGATACGAATGGCAAATCGTCCCTCGCGTCAAGATGACCGCCCGTTTCTCGATGGGATTCAAGGATATCTTCCGTCGCGGCAGCAACTATCTCGAATACAAGATGCTGCACATGCGGGGAACGGTAGCGGTCAGTTATGCGTTCCTCCGGTACAACGACAAGCCTTTCCGCAAATAAGATGCTTCGGGGAGAGACGACGGTATTGGAAACGTGCGGTTCGACCAATACGGAGGCCGCCGACCGCAGCCGCTATGCCCACGGAGACACGGTAGTGGCCATACGCCAGACTGCCGGGCGGGGACAGCGCGGACACCGGTGGGAGAGCGTGCCGGGCGAGAACCTCACGTTCAGCATCGTTCTCGAACCGACCTTCCTCGCTGCGGGAGAGCAGTTCCTGCTCTCGGAAGCCATCGCGCTCGCCGTAACCGATACCTTACAGGAGTACGGCATCGGTGCAGCCATCAAGTGGACCAACGACATATACGTCAACGACCGGAAAATATGCGGCATGCTGCTGGAGCACAACCTCGACGGCACACGACTCGCACGTACGGTAGCGGGCATCGGACTCAACGTCAATCAGGAACGTTTTCCCGCATGGATAGCCAACCCCTGCTCCATACGCACGGAGACGGGAATACGGCACGACGTCATGGAGGTCTTCGCCAAACTGTACGGCCACCTTTCGATGCGCTACGGTATGCTGGAGGAAGGACGGGCCGACCGGATAAGCGACGACTACAACACCCTGCTCTACCGCCGCGGAAAGCCGTCGCGCTTCTTCCTGCCCGAAGAGGGCGAAGTCATCGGCACGATATGCGGCGCAGGACCCGACGGTCGGCTGACGGTAACCATCGACGGGAAAGAGCGCGGCTTCCTGTTCCGGGAAATCGAGTTCGTTATCTGAAACCATTCATCCGAACCCTCCCCGGCGCCTCTCGGGAAAATACGCAAACGCCCATAGAAATACGATGAAAATAGTAGCCGACGACAAGATACCTTATATCCGCGGCGTATTCGAACCCTACGCCGACATAACCTACCTGCCGGGCAAGGCCATCACGGCCAAAGAGGTCAAGGAGGCGGACGCGCTTCTGGTTCGCACACGAACCCGCTGCGATGCGGCACTGCTGGCCGGTTCCTCCGTCCGTATGGTCGCCACCGCAACGATAGGCACCGACCACATCGACCTGCCATGGTGCGCCGCCCACGGGATAAAGGTCGTCTCCGCTCCGGGCTGCAACGCCGGCGGGGTACTCCAATGGGTAGCGGCCGCACTCGCCCGCACGGTCGGCGAGGCATCTCCCGCCGGTTTGACGCTCGGCATCGTCGGCATCGGCCACGTCGGTTCGCTCGTGGAACAGTATGCCTCCGCATGGGGATTCCGGGTACTCCGCTCGGACCCGCCGCGCGAAACGGCCGAGAAGCTGGGTCCCGCCGATGGTTACGTACCGCTCGACGAACTGGCCGCGCACTCCGACATCGTTACGTTCCATGTCCCGCTGCACGCCGAAGGCCCCCATCCTACGGTGCATCTGGCCGGCGAACGTTTTTTCTCCGCCCTCAAGCCGGGAGCGACACTCTTCAACTCTTCCCGCGGCGGCGTCGTGGACGAAGAGCAATTGAAACGCGCCATGGCAAGCGACCGGTGCGCGTGCCGCATCGATACGTGGGAGAACGAACCGGCCATCGACCGCCGGTTGCTGGATGCGGCCCTGTCGGCCACACCGCACATCGCAGGCTACTCCGAACAGGGCAAGGCCAACGCTTCGGCGGCCGTCGTGGCCGCTGCGGCCAAACACTTCGGCCTCCCGCCGGAAGGATGGTACCCGACCGGCGTGACGCAGGTCGGACGCAGACCGATAAGCTGGGCGGAGATGCGTGCGACCATCACGGACTATTTCGACATCGACGGCCAATCACGGACGCTCAAAGCGGCACCGGAACAGTTCGAGACTCTCCGGGAAGAGTACATATTCCGACAGGAGTATTTCTGACAGTACAGCCATATGCGAACGATGCGGGGACCGGTGAGGGTCCCCGCATCGTATATACATTTGTGACAGCCGAAACGTCACTGCGCCCGCCGAGGGGTATAGGTACGGTCGTACACCACCTGCTCGCCGGCTTTGAGTACATTGAGCGTCAACGTATAGCTGTCGCTGTGGAACACGGACCTTATCGTCACTTCGCCGGCGGCAAATCCGGCATCTATACGCGCCTGCTTCTCCCTGTCCTTGTTGTCATTCTCCATATCGGGCGTCTCTTCCGTACCGTCCGTCCACGCAATCACGGCGCTGTCGCAGGCAAGCATCAGCGAGTCCCACGTCGTGATATGATGATGCAGCAGCAGGTAGTGCATATAGAAACCGCTGCCGCGCGAAACATCCGCCCCTTCCGTCTGCAGTATCCTGGCAAGCCTGCCGTCAGTGAACTGGAAGCCCGTCACGATATTCGGCTGACCGGACTGCAGGGGGTCATATACCATACCGACCAACGCATCTTCGCCCTGCGCCGTCAGTCCCGGATAGTTGAGCTCCGTCTCCTGCATACTGTCGCCCCAGAAGGAGCGGAGCACATCGCAGGGTACAACCTCGATACGGGCCTCGCCGGTCACATCCGCCGACAGAGCCCCCCCGGCATCGGGCGCACCGAATATATACCGTGCGGTACAGCTTATCACATAACTGCCGGCCGCAGAAGGCGCCCTGAAATCGTACGATTCCACGGTGGGTTCCACCGGAGAGGTACGGGTAACGTCCGCAGCTACCTGCTCCGCAGCCGGACGAATACCCCACAAATATTCCACCGAAGAGATGTTATGCCCGTCGGCGGGAATGACGCACGTCGCCGTGAAGGGCTGGCCCGTACCGATACGTTCGCGGTTTACGGTAACAGGTCCTATGCTCTCGGGGGCCCGACCGTGGTCGGTCAAATCCACAGGCTCGCAGCCGGAGAAGACGATAGCCGCGGCAAAGGCGGCGATATGGATAAACTGTTTCATATTCCAATCTTTTAGCAGCTCCCGTCGTTGGGAGAGTGCAAAGATATTCAAAAAACCGTACATACGTATAAACGATTGCAGACACGGCCACCCGTTCGCCTGCAGCCGACCGCTTCCATTGCCGCAAATCGGAAGGAAGTTCGTATCTTTGCGTACATTCAATCAATACGGAAACTTATGCCTTACAATCTGCTGAAAGGAAAACGCGGCCTGATATTCGGTGCCCTCAACGACAAATCCATCGCATGGAAGGTAGCCGAACGCGCCCGCGAAGAGGGCGCGGAGCTGGTACTGACCAATACTCCGGTCTCCATCCGCATGGGCAACATCGACGAACTCGCCCAGCGGTGCGGAGCCGTCGTGATACCCGCCGACGCCACCAGCGTCGAAGACCTCGAAAACCTCGTGACGAAAGGGATGGAACACCTCGGTGGAAAATTCGATTTCGTCCTGCACTCGATAGGCATGTCGCCCAACGTACGCAAAGGACGGACTTACGACGACCTCGATTACGACTACTACCACAAGACGGTGGATATCTCGGCCATCTCGTTCCACAAGGTGATACAGACGTGCCGCAAGTTCGACGCCATCGAGGAGTGGGGTTCGGTCGTGGCGCTGACCTACATAGCCGCCCAGCGCACGCTGTACGGCTACAACGACATGGCCGACGCCAAAGCGATGCTCGAATCCATCGCCCGCAGCTTCGGCTATATCTACGGCCGGGAAAAGAACATCCGTATCAACACGGTCTCGCAGTCACCCACTCCCACGACCGCCGGCAGCGGAGTGATGGGTCTCGAAAACCTGATGGATTTCGCCGAACGCATGTCGCCGCTGGGCAACGCCACCGCGGCGGAGTGCGCCGACTACATCATTACGCTCTTCTCCGACCTCACGCGGAAAGTCACCATGCAGAACCTCTACCACGACGGAGGATACTCCAGCATGGGCATGAGCATGCAGGCGATGCACATCTACAACGAGGGTCTCGAATACCGCGACGTCAAGAACGACAAGTCGCGCCGCCGCAACAAATAGAAGACGCCCGCCACAAACGCATGGGGGAGAGGTTTCGGCCTCCCCCTTGATGTCATACGACTATACCGGCCTCTCTTCCCCGCCTTATGGCGACAGAAACCCGGCAGCAAGCAAACAACAAGCCGCGCAGGCTGTCGTAAGACAACCTGCGCGGCTCCGTCGGGATGACTGGACTCGAACCAGCGACCTTTGGTCCCCCAGACCAACATTCTAACCGGACTGAACTACATCCCGCCTTCAATCGAGGTGCAAATATATCCTATTTTTTATAAAAAAGCAAAAAATAAAAAAGTTCCTGCCGCAAAAGAATCCGTTTTTGGATTGGTTTTTGTTCGTACATCCCTGTCGCACGGAAGGTTGCAGGACACCCATCATGCGGCACCGCAATATTTTACGCAAGGTCTCACACGCAAAATTTCCGCTTATGGCAGAACTCGACGACACCATCCGCAAGAACAACCTGTTTTTCCGGCAGCTCCTCTTCCTGTCGGTACTGATACTGATGGGAGTAGTCATGCTCAGGGAGCTCTCCTTCATAATAGGTTCCTTCCTCGGGGCCATTACGCTCTACATCGTGTTCCGTCCTCTGCAATACCGGCTCATCGACCGGTACCGATGGCGTCCATGGCTCGCCTCGCTGCTGCTCGTGTTTCTCGCACTGCTCGTACTCGCGGGACTGCTTTTCGGCGTATTCCGGGTCGTATCCGCCGAAATCATCAACATCGACTTCAAAAGCCTGCTCTCCGGGCTCGACAACGTGGTGGAGAAGATAAACCGGGAACTGCCGTTCAACCTCATCCCGGCCTCCTACCTATCCGACTCGTCGGCCTACCTGACGAAAGCGGCGGGTTCCATCATCAACACCACGTACAGCTTCGTCATCAACATCCTGTTCACCATCATCATCCTCTATTTCATGCTGGCCAACGCCCGGACGCTGGAGCGCCGCCTCGGCCGCTACAATCCGTTCAAGGGCGACAGCCGTGCAGTGGTGACGAAAGAGGTATCCGATATCATCTACAGCAACGCAGTCGGCATCCCCATCATCATGCTCGGCCAGGGATTGACCGCCGCCCTGATTTACTGGCTCTTCGGAATCCAGCATATCGCCTTTTGGGCCTTCCTTACCGCCATCGCCGGATTGATACCGGTCGTCGGCTCCATCATCGTCAGCGTGCCGCTGGGTATCTCCATCATCATGCAGGGACATCTGTGGCAAGGTATTCTACTGATGCTCTGCGGCATGCTGGTCATCGCCAACGTAGATAACCTCATCAGGATATTCCTCAATAAGAAGATGACCGACACGCATCCGCTGATAGTCATATTCGGCGTCTTCATGGGGATTCCCCTGTTCGGTTTCTGGGGTATCATATTCGGCCCGCTCCTCATATCCATCTTCCTGCTGCTCATAAAGATATACTATCACGAATTCAAACTGATGACACCGCAGGAGATAAAGGAGGAACGGATGGACGAGCTTTCGGCCAAAAGCGGCCAGGGACGCAAGGGGCTGCGATTCGGCAAACGGAGAAAGTGATGCCCGCCGTCGGTCTGCGAAGACGGCTCACTTTATCTGCCGATAGGATACAAGCCAATAATCATCGTCGTATCCTGTCCGGCAGACCGTCATCGTCGAAGTGGAGTACGTCAGGTTGTTGATATAGTTCTTATCCCCCTGTTCGCTGCCATTAAGCAACAGGTACCTCTCATTCAGAAAGTCGTCGAGCTGTGCCGTCTTATCCTTGCCGACGGTAATGTTGGCAGCGACCAGCCGGTTATTGGAGTCGAATTCATACGATTTGAACGAATTCACCGAAGAGACGAGGTCGTACGTCAATACGTTGTTCTCCATCTTGTCCGGCAAACCGAGACGATTGACCACCTGTTCCCGGGTCATGTTCCAGCTCAGGTCTTCCATCGGTTCGTCGTACAGGTCGGAACGCCCCCGGACTGTCACGGAAACCGATGCGTTGTTGGCCGTGATGCGCGTCTGGCCGATTCGCAGACCCGATATGCGTCCCCTCTCCACGGTGGCAACGAATTCGTTGTCGCTGCGCCACGCCACATTATCGGGGTCGCCTGTCTCCACATAGACAATCTGCGTATCGCCCGTACGCATTTCGAGCGCATACTTGTCCAGCGTGATATTGTTGTAATTGCTCTCTTGCTTGCACCCGGCCAGCAGCACTGCGGGCAGTGCTGCCAGCGTCAATACGAACTTTCTCATGCCCATGCCTGATATACGATATTCGTTCTTCATTTTTCTCTGCTTTATCCCTAAGACGCCGGAAACAACCTCTTTGTTGCATACTCCGCCGAAAAAACCTCTTTCCGCAAATTTATCAAATTTTACTTAAAAGCGGGGCGCTTTCCCGTTTTATTGTGCTCCGGCCCGCCGGGGCAGACGGCCGCCAGCGTCCGGACCGATAAAAAGAGCCGCCCCGGTCAGGGAACGGCCCATGCCTGCGTGGCTGTCAGGAGATTATTTGGCGTAACGTTCCTTGTGTTTCTCTATCTGCTTCTTCAGCGCATCTATGGCATTGTCCACCGACTCCTCGAAACTTTTGCTGCGGGCTTCCGCCACCAGGTCGTCACCGGGAACCTCTATCCGGATAATGGCCACCTTGTTACCTTTCTCGTTGTCCTTGTCGAGTTTGAGGATGACATCGGCCCCTGTCGCACGCTCTATGAAACGGTCGAGTTTAGCCATTTTTGCCTCTACGAATTCGATGAGCTTCCTGTCGGCATCGAATTTAACTGCCTGAATCTGTACGTTCATAACTAATCCTCCTAACTTTAAAGCACCCGAAGGCGCCGTTTATCTTTTCGGTACAGGCTTCCGGCCCGACCGGTTCTCTCCTGCAGAGACGGCATCACTTGCGGTTCCCGCGGGGGTGTGCGCCGGCATAAACCTCTTTCAACTGCGCAATGCTGTTGTGGGTATAGACCTGCGTGGCATTCAGGGAACCGTGCCCCAACAACTCCTGTATCTCCCGCAAATCCGCCCCACCGTTCATCAGGTGGGTAGCGAACGTGTGCCGCAGGACGTGCGGACTCCGCTTACCTTGTACTCCGAGCGCCGTCAGCTCCCCGCGCACGATACGGTAAACCTCCGTTCTCGAAATCCGCCTCCCTTGCTCTGTTAAAAATAACGCTTTTTCTCCGGATTTGCAAATATCGTCCCGTTTTATCGCTGCCATATATTCGAACAACCGCCGCCTCAGTTCCGGGACGACGGGCACCATCCTTTCCCGGTCGCCCTTCCCCGTCACATGCAGTTCACGGAACTCCGGACCGAAATCGGTCCGGTCTATCGCAATCAGCTCCGCAAGCCTTATCCCCGTAGCGTACAAAAAGAGTACCACCAATGCGTCGCGCATACTGCGGAAATCCGTCGCCTCCTCCATCTCGGCCGACAATTCGCCGACAAGCGCCGCCATCCGCCCCTCCGGTATAAACGACGGGAGCAGGGCAGGCGTCTTGAGCGACGAGACTTTCGCAAAGGGATTCCCCGCAACAATCCCCTCCCGCAGCAGGTATTTGAAGAAAGAGCTGCAGGCGGAGAGCATCCGGTTGATACTCGACGGCTTCAGCCCGCTTTCCGAAAGCGCCACTATCCACTCTCGAATATCGTCGGCAGTCAGCAGCGACGGGTCGAACGTTCCCTCCTCCGTCCCGAGAAAATCGAGCAGCATCCCGATGTCGCGACGGTAGCTCTTCACCGTATTGGGCGAATAGCGCCTGACGCGCTCTATGTAGGCGAGATATGCTTCCGCGAGGTCGGTCATGACAAAAAAGATTAAACAGAACCCCTGTCGGCACGCTTACGGACGCGAAGCATCCGTAAGAACGCCCCTCTTTTTACAGGATAACGGCAACAGGGGCCGTATATTTCATCCGCCGCGTTTTTTACCGCAGACGCATCAGGGTCGGACGGCTGGTCGTATCTTACGGAAACGCAGCTTTATCACCCCCCAGAACGCTTCTCCGAAGATGCCGCTGCTCATCTTCGACACCCCGGCCGTGCGGTCCATGAAGATGATGGAAACCTCCCGGATACTGAAACCGAGACGCCATGCCGTATATTTCATCTCTATCTGGAAACCGTAGCCTTTCATCTGTACCGCATCGAGGTCGATGGCTTCCAGCACCTCGCGGGAATAGCAGACGAATCCGGCCGTTGCGTCGCGGACGGGCATTCCCGTCACGGTACGCACATACGACGAGGCACAGTAGGACATCAGCAACCGCGACATGGGCCAGTTCACCACGTTCACCCCCTGTATGTAACGCGAACCCACCACGACGTCCGCCCCGCCGAGAGCGGCACGGTAAAGGCGCAGCAGGTCGTCCGGATTGTGCGAAAAGTCGCAGTCCATCTCAAACACGTAGTCGTACCCTTCGGCAAGCGCCCATCGGAAGCCCGTCAGGTAGGCGGTACCCAGGCCGAGTTTGCCGGAACGCTCCAATAGAAAGAGCCTGCCGGGAAACTCCGCCTGTCTGCCGCGCACGATATCGGCCGTCCCGTCGGGCGAGGCATCGTCGATGACGAGCAGGTCGAACGCTTCCGGCAACGAAAAAACCTTGTCAATCATGGCCGACACGTTCTCCCTTTCAAGATAGGTCGGTATTATCACGAGTTTTCGCATGTATGGTCAAGCTATTGGTCAGTTCCCCGAAGACAAACTTACGGAAAATCGCCGGAATAAACGAACGCAAACTCGGGAAATAATACCCGGCCGCCGTTCGACCGGACATCCGCCGCCGGCTCCTTCCGCCGGCCCTCCTCCTCAACGACTCAACAGCCTGCCGTTGTCGTTCCATTCGCCGTAGAGAATCCCCGCACGGGTACATTCGACGAACTTCTCCAGCCTGCGACGGAAAAGTTCCGGTTCCTTCCGTTTTATCCGGATGGTGTCTATCCTTACCCGTCTGTAAAGTTCGGGCAATCCGCAGAAATGTTCCCAGACGACCGGGTCGGCACGCAACGCCCGCAGGATATCCTCGTCCGCGACGAATCCCGCCTGCGTCATATCCGGCAATACGGCACGCCCCGCATCGGTCATCAGCCCCAGCCGCTCCAGCCTCCGGCATCGCTCCTTGTTCAGCTCCGACCAGGCACTGCCCGGACGGCGGGGACACAGCCGCTGCACCGTCGCTCCCGACGGGAGCTTTTTCACCGTGCTGTCAATCCAGCCGAAACACAACGCCTCCTCCACGGCATCCACATACCAGAATGTGCCGTCATCGACCGGCCGACCCCGCCTGACCGCCACCCAGCACTCCTTCTCCCGCCGATGATTCTCCGATAGCCATGCCCGAAGCTCCCGCCGGGACTTCGCATCCAACAGATTCCTTATCTCCATCAACCAAACGCTCTCCGTTTTCCGTCTCCAAAGGTATGGATAATCCGTGAGACCGAAAGAATGCTGTTCCGAAATCGGGGAAGCGGGAGGCTTTCGTGCTGTAAATGGAGCGGAATTGCTTACCTTTGGGAGCGAAAACCAAAGCCTCGTCAAGCAGCAATGACTTTTGAAGTGGAACACAGGGCGGCAGGCAGCGCGGCCCGGGCGGGACGGTTCACCACCGACCACGGAACCGTCGAGACTCCCGTCTTCATGCCGGTCGGCACGGCCGCGAGCGTCAAAGGCGTTTTCCACCGCGACCTGGCCGAAGCGGGAGCGCGCATCATCCTCGCCAACACCTACCATCTCTACCTGCGGCCGGGCATGGAGGTCATCGAAGCGGCGGGAGGCGTCCACCGTTTCTGCACATGGGACAAACCGATGCTGACCGACAGCGGCGGTTTCCAGGTATTCTCGCTCGCGCAGTGCCGCAAGCTGACCGAAGAGGGGTGCCGTTTCAGCTCCCATATCGACGGCTCGCGCCACCTCTTCACCCCCGAAAACGTCATCGACACCCAGCGCACCATCGGAGCCGATATCATGATGGCATTCGACGAATGCCCCCCCGGCGACTCGCCGCGCGACTATGCGGCAAAATCGCTGCTTCTCACCCAACGCTGGCTGGAACGCTGCTTCGAACGCTATGCCGCCACTGCGCCGAAATACGGCCACAGACAGTCGCTCTTCCCCATCGTACAGGGGTGCACCTATCCCGACCTGCGGGCCGGAGCGGCGGAGTTCGTGCAGCAGTTCGGTGCGGACGGCTATGCCATCGGCGGCCTCGCCGTCGGAGAACCCGCCCCGGTGATGTACGAGATGATAGAAATCGTGAACGGCATACTTCCACAGGACAAACCCCGTTATCTGATGGGGGTGGGAACTCCGGTGAACATCCTCGAGGCGATAGACCGCGGCGTGGACATGTTCGACTGCGTGATGCCCACCCGCAACGGACGCAACGGGATGCTCTTCACTTCGGAGGGCATCATCAACATCCGCAACCAGAAGTGGCGCGAGGACTTCTCGCCCATAGACCCCATGGGACACTGCTTCGCGGATACGCTCTACTCGAAAGCCTATCTGCGTCACCTGGCCGTTTCGGGTGAGATGCTGGCGGCGCAAATCGCATCGCTGCACAACATCGCCTTCTACATGTGGCTCGTGGACGAGGCACGGCGGCGCATCGCCGACGGCACTTTCGCGGAGTGGAAACGCGGGATGGTTGTAAAATTGACACGGAGGTTGTAACTTTGGCTTGTTTCCCGGTCGGGAAGCACCTTTTGCGACAAAGGCATGGCAGACAGGAAAAGAATAAAATTCC
This sequence comes from Tidjanibacter massiliensis, assembly GCF_900104605.1. Lineage (NCBI taxonomy): Bacteria > Pseudomonadati > Bacteroidota > Bacteroidia > Bacteroidales > Rikenellaceae > Tidjanibacter > Tidjanibacter massiliensis. The sequence continues at coordinate 1,579,082 of NZ_LT629960.1, forward strand.
CCGGATTCAAGATACTCGACGGGTATATCACCCGGAAGTTTCTGGGTACCTATGTGTTCGCCATCGCACTCATCATCGTCATCGTCGTAGTATTCGACGCGGTGGAGAAGATGGACGACTTCATCACCACGAAAGCATCGCTCAAAGCTGTCGCACTGGACTACTACCTCAACTTCATCCCTTACTTCATCAACCAGTTCAGCGGCCTGTTCACCTTCATCGCCGTCATCTTCTTCACCTCGAAAATGGCGTACCAGACGGAAATCATCGCCATCCTTTCGAGCGGCGTCAGCTTCCGCAGACTCATGTGGCCCTATTTCCTTTCGGCCATGCTCATCACGATGCTCTCCCTGAGCCTCAACCTGTGGGTGATACCCAACGCCAACGCCCGGCGAGTGGAGTTCGAACGGCAGCATCTCACCAAAAACGCCTATATCCGCTACGAACGCCACATCTACCGTCAGGTCTACCCGGGCACTTTCGCCTACATCCGCAGTTACAACGGAACGACGGAGAAAGCCTCCTACCTCGCCATCGAGAAGTACGAAGGCAGCCGCATGGTGGCGTCGCTCGAAGCCTCGGACGTGAAATTCAATCCCGACACGAAGCATTGGACAGCAGCGAAATACCTGACGCGCAGCTTCGACGAGAACAACGTGGAGAAACTCGAAAAAAAGGAGAAGCTCGACACCATGATAAACCTCGATGTGCTGGAACTCGGCAAGCTGGAGGACATCATCCAGACCATGAGCATCGGGCAGCTCAACCGGTTCATCGTCGAACAGAAGGCCAAAGGCTCCGACATGGTCTCGATGTTCGAGGTGGAACGGCAAAACCGTTTCGCCTACCCGATGGCTACCTTCGTGCTGACGGTCATTGGCGTCTCGCTCTCCTCCCGCAAGGTGCGGGGCGGGACGGGCCTGCACATCGGCGTAGGTATCGGACTCTGTTTCACCTACATCCTCGTCTGCAAGTTCGCAGCCGAATTCGCCAAAAGCAGCACCTTCTTCTCCCCCATCCTGCTCGTCTGGCTGCCAGACATATTCTACGCCTTCATCGCGCTCTACCTTTACAAGAAAGCGCCGAAATAGTACGGCATCCGGCCCGGAAGTGATAAAATGATACTTCACAAGGGCATTTTGTAAATTTTTGTAGCTAAAAAGGATAACTACACGTAAAAATAGCTACATTTGCAGAATTGGGGGATTACCAATCCGACAGCTAAACAAATTAAAACCAGACATAGGTTCTTTAAATTAACCTCATTCAGACTATGGATATCACGACTGCCCAACTGTCGGGCAAAACACGAGAAGAACACGACCTGATAGGTTACATGCAGGTTCCGGAAGAGTATTACTTCGGCGTGCAGACGATGCGCGGTATGGAGAATTTCCATATCAGCCGCGTAAGGCTCAGCTTTTTCCCGGAAATCATCAAGGCCCTGGCCGACGTGAAAGAGGCCGCCGCACTGGCGAACCGCGACCTGGGACTGCTCGACAAAAAGACTGCCGACGCCATCGTAGAGGCATGCCGCATGGTACGCGACGGCAAGTTCGACGACCAGTTCGTTGTGGACATGGTACAGGGCGGAGCCGGCACCTCCACCAACATGAACGCCAACGAGGTCATCGCCAACATCGCCCTCGAACTGATGGGCCACAAGAAGGGCGAATACAAATACTGCCACCCCAATAACCACGTCAATCTGTCGCAGTCCACCAACGACGCCTACCCTACGGCCATGAAGATAGCCCTCATCCGCAGCATCGCCAAGCTGGAGGACTCCCTCAAACAGCTCGTGGAGGCTTTCCGTGCCAAGGGCGTAGAGTTCGCCGACGTCATCAAGATGGGACGCACGCAGTTGCAGGACGCCGTACCGATGACACTCGGGCAGGAGTTCGAAGCCTATGCAGCGAACCTCTCCGAAGAGATGGAGCGGCTGGAACAGAACTACAAGCTCTTCTATGAGATGAACATGGGTGCCACCGCAATCGGTACGGGTATCAATGCCGACCCGGACTATCCGGCCATCTGCGAAAAGTATCTGCGTGAAATCACGGGCCTGCCGATGGTGGTCGCATCGAACATGATAGAGGCGACGAACGACACCGGTGCATTCGTCATGAACTCCTCGGCGCTGAAACGTCTCGCCGTGAAGCTCTCCAAGATATGCAACGACCTGCGTCTGCTCTCTTCCGGCCCCCGCTGCGGTCTGAACGAAATCAACCTGCCGCCCCGCCAGCCGGGTTCGTCCATCATGCCGGGCAAGGTGAATCCCGTCATTCCGGAAGTCGTGAACCAGGTGGCTTTCCGCGTTATCGGCAACGACCTGACCGTCACGATGGCCGCCGAAGCGGGTCAGCTCGAACTGAACGTCATGGAGCCCATCATCATCCACTGTCTCTTCGAGAGCATCGAAATGCTGGCCAATGCGATGAACACACTGCGCGAGAAGTGCGTGACCGGCATCACGGCCAACAAGGAAGTGTGCCGCAACATGGTGTACAACAGCATCGGGCTCGTTACGGCCCTCAATCCCTACCTCGGCTATGAAACTTCGACCATGCTGGCCAAGGAGGCGCTCAACAGCGGCAAGGGCATCTACGACCTCGTGCTCGAACACAAACTCATGAGCAAGGAGGAGCTCGACAACATCCTGCGTCCGGAGAATATGGTAAAACCCCGGAAGTTCCTCAGGAAGTAACGCCGACCAATCACCTACACAGAGGGGCGGGAAGATGAACTTCCCGCCCCTCTGTGCATTTCAAACAGTCCCCTTCATTCCCGGACTGCGGCAGCCCGGCATGCGGTCGGAAAACGTGCCGCACGGCCTTCTTCATAATACGCCCGCACCCTTCGCGCCACATTGTGCCGCAGGTTGCCGAAATAGATGTTCAGTTCCTGCACATGGTAATTTCCCAGCGGTGCTACGGGGGCTATGGCCGGAATGAAATGCTCCTCCGGAACAAGACCGTCCACGATGAGCGTACAGGAGGCCGTATCGATACGTGCCGTCACGGGTTCCACCTGCCGGGCGACCGTCCCGTCCGGATTGAGGAAAAGCGTACCGAGGTTCTCCTCCGGCCGGGAGGGAAGAGCATCCGTCCGCCAGTTCATCGGATTGATGCAGGCACGGTTTCCCCGAAAGAGCGGAGAGAGCGCAGAGGTATCCGCCACACTGTTGATACATATCACGACACCTGTATCGAGCGAGTCGGCGGCAGGCACGACATACCGCGCTCCCTCCAACTCTCCGTCGGTAATCCGGTACCCGACCACGTAAGCGGCCACCAACCGGCCGTAAAGACTGTCGTTCATCTCCTCCTTCAACAGCTCCAACACGCACCGGGCTCCCTGGCTGTGTCCCGCCAATACGAAAGGCCGGCCCCCGTTGACGTGCTCCAGATAGTAACGGAAAGCCTCCCGTACATCTTCCATCGCCACGGCGAACCTTGCCCCGATAACCGAATCGGGCTCGAACCACGACTCCATGGTAATCTGCCGGTAATAAGGCGCGTAGAAACGGTTGCCTTCGGCGAACACGCGCTCGGCCAGTCTGAGCGGCGCCTGCAGATTGGCACGCTGCACGGTATCGTACACATCCATCTGCCAATGCACGGTGCCGTCGGCATCCGTCCGTCCCCAATTGCAGGTCGGGGCGATGTAAAACACATCGGCATTCTCCGCCGAAGCCGCCGTACCGCCCCGATACCACATGTCGGCCCGACCGTAATCCAATCCGGCCGCTCCCCGTTCCGCCCCTGCTCCCGGCTGGCAGGCGACTGCCGCCAGCAGAAGGAGAGCGAAAAACATGTACCTTCGAATCGTCTTCATCTCTTCTCCTTTTGAAAAAAGCGGGACGACATTACGCCGCCCCGCCGTTCGATGAGTGACAACACTACACTCTTATTTCAGCTTCGGACCTGCGGCGACAAGCGATTTGCCCTCCGCATTGCCGGTAAACTTCTCGAAGTTCTTGATGAACCGGCCGGCAAGGTCTTCCGCTCTCCTGTTCCACTCGGCCGCGTCGGCATAAGTATCGCGCGGGTCGAGAATTGCAGGGTCTACGCCCGGGAGTGCGGTCGGCACCGTAAAGTCGAAATAAGGAATCTGCTTGGTCGGGGCCTTGTCTATCGAGCCGTCGAGGATGGCGTCGATGATGCCGCGTGTATCCCTGATGGAGATACGTTTGCCCGTACCATTCCAGCCGGTGTTCACGAGGTAGGCCTTCGCACCCGATTTCTCCATGCGTTTTACGAGCTCTTCGCCGTACTTGGTAGGGTGAAGCGAGAGGAACGCCGCACCGAAACATGCCGAGAAAGTCGGTGTCGGCTCGGTGATACCGCGCTCGGTACCCGCCAGCTTCGCGGTAAAACCGGAGAGGAAGTAGTATTTCGTCTGCTCCGGAGTGAGGATCGAAACGGGAGGCAGCACACCGAACGCATCCGCCGACAGGAAGATAACACGCTCCGCAGCCGGGCCCTTGGATACGGGCTTCACGATGTTGTTGATGAAGTATATCGGATAGGACACGCGGGTATTCTCGGTCACGCTCTTGTCGGCGAAGTCGATATGCCCCTCCTTGTCCACCGTCACGTTCTCAAGCAGCGCATCGCGCTTGATGGCGTGCCAGATATCCGGCTCGCTCTCCTTGTCGAGGTTGATGACCTTCGCGTAGCAGCCGCCCTCGAAGTTGAACACGCCCTGGTCGTCCCAGCCGTGCTCGTCGTCGCCGATGAGCAGGCGTTTCGGGTCGGTCGAAAGGGTGGTCTTGCCCGTACCCGAGAGGCCGAAGAAGATGGCCGTATTCTTGCCCTCCTTGTCGGTGTTGGCCGAACAGTGCATCGAAGCGATGCCCTTGAGCGGCAGGAGATAGTTCATGTAGGAGAACATGCCCTTCTTCATCTCGCCGCCATACCACGTATTGATGATGACCTGCACCTTTTCGGTCAGGTTGAAGACGACGGCCGTTTCGGAATTGAGGCCGAGCTCCTTATAGTTCGTTACCTTCGCCTTGGAAGCATTCATCACCACGAAGTCGGGTTCGCCGTAGTTCTCCAGCTCCTCTTCGGTCGGACGGATGAACATGTTCTTCACGAAGTGGGCCTGCCATGCCACCTCCATGATGAAACGTATCTTGAGGCGGGTATTCGCATTGGCGCCGCAGAAAGTATCCATCACGAAGAGCTTCTTGTTGGAGAGCTCGTTCGTGGCAATCTTCTTGAGCTCCTTCCACGCCTCCTCGCTCACGGGCTTGTTGTCGTTCTTATACTCGTCGCTGGTCCACCAGATGGTATCGCGCGTCGTGTCGTCCATCACGAAGAACTTGTCCTTGGGCGAACGGCCGGTATATTCGCCGGTCATCACATTCACCGCACCGGTATCGGTCAGTTGGCCCCGTTCGTAACCGGTGAGGGCCGGGTTCATCTCCTCCTCGAAAAGCCGTTCGTACGACGGATTGTACAGTATCTCCGGGGTTCCGGTGATACCATACTTGGTCAAATCAATCTTCTTTGCCATAATCTTCTGTATATTATGTGTTTATGCTATTCTCACCTGTTATATGCGCCTCCGGACACCCGGAACGGTCCGGTCTGCGAATCCGGTTATATAACTCTTTCCCGCCGGAATTATTGTTAGCACACTAACAACGGCGCAAAGATATGGAATAATTCCGTCTTGCGGTACTAATTCCACCGTATAAAATCGACTTTTTTTACCGTACCGGAAACCGGGAATACCTATCTGCATATCTTCCCCCACCGCATAATGACGGCAGCGGCGGCCATTATTACGGTTTTTTTGCTAACTTTCGCACGTTTTTTGTGTTCAGCACCTTACGAAATCGAAACACACCATCATTCCACCCAGAAATGGCCGCATTGTACATCCATATCCCGTTCTGCAAAACGCGCTGCAACTATTGCGATTTTTATAAAAGCACATCCTGTGCCAAAACGGAGGATTACATAGAAGCCCTCGAAAGGGAGATGGAGTACCGGCGCGGCTATTTCGGCGACACCCCGGTAGACACGGTATTCTTCGGCGGGGGTACCCCGTCGCTTCTTCCGCCCGCCCTGCTCCAGCGGCTCATCGACAAGGCCCGCTCGCTCTGGAATCTGGAAGAGGTATCGGAAATCACGGTCGAGGCGAATCCCGACGACATCACCGAACACTATCTGGACGAACTCGCCCGTACCGACATCAACCGGCTCAGTTTCGGCGTACAGTCCTTCATCGACCGTGACCTCAAGCTGCTCGGCAGACGGCACAACGCCCAACAGGCGGTAGAGGCCATCCGGGCGGCCCAGGCAAAGGGGTTCGGCAACATTTCGCTCGACCTCATCTTCGGCATCCCCGGCATGTCGCTCCGCGAGTGGGAAAACAATGTCCTGCGTGCCGTAATACTCGGCGTACAGCACATCTCGGCCTACTGCCTGACCATCTCCGACAACACCGTCTTCGGCGACATGGCGGAGGCGGGAACGCTCATACCTGCCAGCGACGAAATATGTGAGGAGCAGTTCATGATATGCCACCGCATTCTGACCGACAGCGGTTTCTGTCACTACGAAATCTCCAACTATGCCCGCGGCGAAGAGTTCCGCTCGCTGCACAACTGGGCCTACTGGTGCGGCAAAACCTATCTCGGCCTCGGCCCATCGGCCCACTCCTACGATGGGGACCAACGTATCTACTCGGTCAACAACCTCGAAAAGTACATCGACCTGGCCGGTACCGACCGGATATACGGACGGGAAATCCTCTCCCGCATAGACAAGTACAACGAATATATCATGACCGCCCTCCGTACCGATTACGGTATTCGACGCGACGCGCTCTCCGAACGGTTCGGGTTCAAGGGACTGCTCTACTTCGAATATTGTGCCGGCAAGTTTCTCCGAAACGGCTTGATAGTCCGCGAAGGCAATGTGTACAGGATACCACCCGAAAAGCTCATGGTCTCCAACAGCATCATCAGCGACCTCTTCTATATCGAGGAATAACGCAGCGGCAGGCAGTTCCGTGCCGCCGCACTTCGTGCGGCAGCGAACGGACGTCCTCCGGCCCATTTCCCCGAACCCGTCGTTCCCGCCTTTCCGGCAAAAGCACGGGGTACGGCACCGCCTCATCGAAATGCCCGGATACAACGCGACAACCCTCACAAAACGAACGCATGTCCCATGACATAAGAACGGAACGGCTGCACCTGCGGCCGTTTGCCGAACAGGATGCGAAAGCCCTGCTGGACATTCTGGGCGACACCGAAGTGAATACATTCCTGCCCATGTTTCCGCTGAAGCATTTGGAAGAGGCCGAGGCATACCTGCACAAGAAACTTGCAGCACTGCGTTCCGGCGAATCGCTTTTATACGATGCCGTCTGCATGAAAGGCAGCGATGTACCCGTCGGTTATGTCCACGTAAGCGGCGCCGGCAGCCACGACCTGGGGTACGGACTCCGAAAAGCATTCTGGCACCGGGGCCTGTGTACGGAAGCCTGCCAGGCCATCATCGACCGGCTTCGGCGAGATGGTCTCCCTTATGTTACGGCGACGCACGACGTGAACAACCCGAGAAGCGGAAACGTGATGCAGGCCATAGGTATGAAATACCGTTACTCCTACCGGGAGCTCTGGCTGCCCAAAAACATCCCGGTCGTCTTTCGCATGTATCAACTCAACCTCGACGGACAGGAAGAACGGATTTATGACGAATACCGGAACAAATATCCGCATTTCATAGAGGAACTCTGACCTGCCAGCCTCTCCCTATCCTTTCCCGGACACCGCCGCCATAAACCGGCAGCATTCCGTGCCGTACTGTTCCTGCCCCCGCAACAGTACGGCCACAGAGATTCCGAAAACCGACCGGCCATTTCCCTGTCGCCGCTTTCCGGCATTCCGACCGAACCGCATACAGGTTCTGCACGGAAACCGCCCAACAACCACACGCAGGCAAGGGGCTCAGCTCCGACCGAGACAACTCCCGATTCCGTCACCGCCGCCGAACGTCTTCCCGAAACAGCGTCATGTCCGGCTGGGTTTCACCGGCCGGGATACACTGCCCGACAACGACACCCACTTTACCGCACCGTTTCGCAGGCAATCCGTTACGGCTGTCTACGGAGCAAAGACGAGACGAGGGATGCGGCAAGATTGCCGCACCCCTCGTCCCAATCGGCTACGCTTTCCGCGCAACCGTTCTTATCTTATTCCAGCGTCTCGTTCAGAACCGCCTTGTAGAGGTCGATATCGCCGCAGCAGGAGTTGGCGATGAATTCGGCCGCCGCCTTGTTCTGCGCTTGGGCATACTTGATGTACGCCTCGGCAGGCACCCGATACTCTTCGCTCTCGGCCGCCTGACGGAGCAGGAGGTGCGAAAGGACGATGTGCCCGGTCATCTCCACGAGCCGGCGTGCATGGAACTCTATCTGTTCGCTGTCGCCGCCCGTTACGCGGGCTATCGCCCGTTCGTACTCCTCGCGCATGGCGATGAGCTTGTCGAGCTGGAACTTGAACTCGGCCGGGCGCTCGGCAGCCTCGTATGCCTTCATCTGCGCGAGGAACGTGCCGGTCGTCACGTGGCGGATGGCGGCCACCACCTGAAGCTGGGTCGTACCTTCGTAGATGTTGGTGATGCGGGCATCGCGGTAAATCCGTTCGATGGGATAGTCCTTCATGTAGCCCGAACCGCCGTGTATCTGTATGGCCTCGTAGGCAAGCTGGTTGGCATATTCGCTGGCGAACATCTTGCAGAGCGGCGTGAAGGCATCGGCGAGCTTGTTATAGGCCTTCATCTCGCTCTTTTCCTCGGCCGTCAGCGGACGTTCCTTGCCTATCTCCGCCCAGCACTTGTATATCTCGACGAAACGGGCCGTCTCGTACAGCATCGCACGCGATGCGTACAGTTTCGCCTTCATGTTCGTCAGGATTTCATAAATGGCCGGGAACTGGATGATGGGCTTGCCGAACTGCTGGCGTTCGTTGGCATACTTCAGCGCTTCGCGGTAGGCGGCCTCGCACAGCCCCGTGCCCTGTGCGCCGATACCGAGACGGGCGGCATTCATCAGGGACATCACGTATTTGATAAGGCCGAGCTTGCGGTCGCCGACGAGCTCTGCCGGAGCGTTCGTATAGACGAGCTCGCAGGTAGGCGAGCCTTTGATACCCAGCTTGTTCTCGATGCGACGCACCTTCACTCCGCCGTCGCGGCGGTCATAGACGAACATGGAGAGACCGCGCCCGTCCTTCGTCCCCTCTTCCGAGCGGGCGAGCACGAGCGAGATGTCGCCGTCGCCGTTGGTGATGAACCGCTTCACGCCGTTGAGCAACCACTTGCCGCGGGCCTCGTCGTAATGCGCCCGAAGCATCACCGCCTGCAGGTCGGAACCGGCATCGGGCTCGGTAAGCGCCATGGCGCAGGTAGCCCCCCGTGATACGAGCGGCAGATATTTCTGCTTTATCTCCTCGCTGGCGAACTCGTTGATGGTTTCGGCGCAGTCCTGCAATCCCCAGATATTCTCGAAACCGGCATCGCCGCGGGCCACCATCTCGTTGGCCATCACGAAGCAGATGAGCGACATGTTGAGTCCTTCGTACTTGCGGGGCAGGTGGATACCGCCCAATCCGGCCTTGCGGATGGCATCGAGGTTAGCCTGCGTACCGCGTGCATAGACGACATGGTCATCCACCACCCGCGGTCCCTCCTTATCGACATCCTCGGCATTGGCCGCTATCACGTCGGCGCATATTCCGCCCGTTATCTCCAATACGCGGCGGTAGCTGTCCATCGCATCCTCGAAATCCGCCGGTGCATAGTCGTACACATCCTTGTCGGCGAAATTCTTCTCGCGCAGCTCCACGATTTTCTTCATCAGCGGATGATTCAGGTGGAACTGCAGGTCTTTATTGTCTAAAAAAAAGTTTCCCATATCTTGCCTTGCGGCAGGTTCCCGGATACGGGAAGCGGCGTCTCTCTCGGCCCTCCCCGGAAACGGCTCCCGCCTATTTGGAGTTTTGTTTATAGAACTTTATCATTTTGGGCACGACCTCCAGGGCACTGCCGGTAATCACATAATCGGCGAATTTGTTGATGGGCGCCTCCGGGTCGGTATTGATGGCTATCACGATGGAGGCCTGGTCCATTCCCGCCGTATGCTGTATCTGACCGGAGATGCCGCAGGCGATGTAGAGTTTCGGCCGAACCGTCACGCCGGTCTGCCCCACCTGACGGGCATGGTCGGTAAATCCCGCATCCACGGCGGCACGCGACGCGCCCACCTCGCCGCCGAGCAGGTCGGCCAGTTCATGCAGCATGGCGAAATTCTCCTTCGACCCCATGCCGTAACCGCCGGCCACGATAACCGGGGCGTTCTTGATGTCGATGCCCCGCTCCTCGATATGCCGGTCGATTATTTTCACGACGAGGTCGCTCTCCTTCACGAACTTCGCCACGTCCACCCGTTTCACCTCCGGATGCTTCGGCTCCTTGAGCTCTTCCTTGCGCATCACGCCCTCGCGGACGGTCGCCATTTGCGGACGATGGTCGGGATTGACGATGGTGGCGATGATGTTGCCGCCGAAGGCAGGACGAATCTGATAGAGCAGGTTCTCGTACGACCGGCCGCTCTTGGCATCGGTATGGTCGCCTATGACGAGGCTCGTACAGTCGGCCGTGAGCCCGCTGCGCAGCGTGGAGGAGACGCGCGGAGCGAGGTCGCGCCCCACCGGCGTCGCACCGAACAGGGCTATCTGGGGTTTCTCCTCTTCGAAGATACCGCAAACCACCGCCGTATGGGGCAGGGTGCGGTACGGAGCGAGCTCCGCATCGTCCGCCAGCCAGAGCGTATCGGCTCCGTAGCGTCCGACAATCTTATCCATCTCCTTGAGTTCGTGACCGAGGGCGAGCGCTTCCAGTTTACACCCGAGGCGGTCGGCCAGTTCGCGGCCTTTGGTGAGCAGCTCCAGGCTGACATCAGCCACCTTGCCGCCTTCCGTTTCAATATATACGAATACGTTGTTCATCTTACATTCCTCCTCTATCCGAGCGTGTGGCTGGAAATAAGTTCGACCATCAGTGAATTGATATCCCCGTCCGAAGCGGTCAGTCTGCGCGACTCCTTGGCCTGGAATACCACGTTCTCTATCTGTTTTACCTTGGTGGGCGAACCGAGCAGTCCGAGCTGCTGGGGGTCCGCATCGATATCGCCGACGTTCCACTCATTGATTTTCAGGTAACTCTTGGCTTCGAGGAGCTGCATGTAGTAATCCTCGCCGAGCTCCTGCAGTTCGCTGCGGGTACGGGCATGCTTGTACTTCATCACCCGTTTCGCGTTCTGGGGACGGCATTCGGGAGCCGAACCGTTCACCGTCATCAGCATCGGATAAGGCGACGAAACGGTCTCCACGCCATGTTCCAGACGACGTTTGATGACGATGCGGCTGTCGTCTATCGACACGATTTGTTCCGCATAGGTCACCTGCGGAAGACCGAGTTTCTCAGCCACCTGCGGCCCCACCTGCGCGGTATCGCCGTCGATGGCCTGCCGGCCCGCCACGATGATATCGGGCTTTATCTCGGCCAGCGCCCGCGAAAGGGCATAGGAGGTGGCGAGGGTATCCGCACCGGCGAATGCCCTGTCCGTAAGAAGGTATCCGCCGTCGGCACCGCGGAACATGGCATCGCGTATGATATCCGCAGCACGCAGCGGCCCCATGGTCAGGATATATACCGTACTCCCTTCGCACATGTCCTTGATGGTCAGTGCCTGTTCGAGCGCATTCAGGTCTTCGGGGTTGAAGATGGCCGGCAGGGCGGCACGGTTCACCGTACCGTCGGCCTTCATGGCATCCTTGCCCACGTTGCGCGTGTCGGGAACCTGCTTGGCGAGTACAACTACTTTCAACTGTTTTCCCATTAGCTTAACTTTTATTTAGTAACCGAACCGCGTGCGGGCTGCGCCGCACGGGATTCCTTTTAATATCACCGATTTCCGAAAGCTCCTGCCGACACCGCCGCCGACATGCCCCGCCACGGCCCTGCAAGACGGCCCGGCATCCTGCCTTTGCATTGCAACATACTGTATGACAATACTATCTCTACATAGCCGGGATAGCTGCAAATACACCGTTCCAAATTAGGGCCGGATGCAAATTTACTCTTTTTTCCGAGAAAGGTGCATAAACGTCCCGTTTTTTCGGGGCTTTCCCGTCGGCCGACCGTCCATCGGATACGAATACACTAACATCCAGCCACTTAACAAGTCCTCTCAGACCGCTGCCGCTCCGAAAACGCCTCCGGCGCATCCGTATTAGGATTATAATCGTTATATTAGCAAGCTTAAAATCCGGGAATGCGTAAATTCATTGGGGCCATACTATTCCTTTTCTGCATGTTCGCAGACAACGCCGGAGCGCAGGTCAACAAACAGTATTTCGTGTGGGTAGGCCGCGACATGGTTATGGACAGCCGCTACCGGGAAGCGATAGAGACGCTCAACATTCTGCTGCGCGCCGACCCGGACGCCTACGAAGGTTACTTCTGGCGCGGTATCGCGAAGTATCACCTAGACGACCTGCTGGGCGCCGAACGGGATTTCACCCTGACACTCGCAAAAAATCCGGTTTACACCAACGCCTACCAATTCCGTGCACTCACCCGTTCGCGGCTCGGCAACTACGACGACGCGATGAAAGACTTCGACGAAGCCATCGAACTGCGTCCCGATTATCCGGCCCCCTATTACAGCCGGGGCGTCACGAACATTCTCACGGGGCGCTACCGCGAAGCCGTCGATGACTTCAACATGTACATGCGCTTCAACCAGCGCGACGCCGACGCCTACGCCAACCGGGGCACAGCGTACCTCCACCTGCAGGATACGGTCGCCGCATACGAGGACTTCGGCAGGGCCATCCGCACCAATCGGGAGTATCCGCGCGGTTACCTCGAACGCGGTTCGCTCTACATGGAGCAGGGCAGGTACGACGAAGCGCTCGCCGATTTCGATACGGCCGTACGGTGCGACACGTCGTACATACCGGCCTACTTCAGCCGGGCCATGGCCTATTACAGGAAGCACAACCTGCAGGCCGCACTCGCCGATTTCGACCGGGTACTGGAGCTCGACCCGACCAGTTCGGTAACCTACTTCAACCGGGCGCTGGTGCGCACCGAAACGGGTGACTACAACCGGGCCCTGGAGGATTACGACCAGGTAGCCGCCTACTCGCCGGGCAACGTCATCGTCTACTACAACCGGGCCGGCCTCCGCTTCAGACTCGGCGAATTGCAGGGGGCGCTGGAAGACTACGACCGCGCCATCGAACTCTATCCCGACTTCGCCAACGCCTACCTCGGCCGGGCTTCGGTCAAATACCTGCTCCGTGACAGCGAAGGCGCCGAACGGGACCGCAGTGTCGCCGAACGCAAAATCGCCGAATACCGGGCACGGCTCGAAGGGGAAAGCGAAGTCTCCTTTGCCGACACCTCCCGGCAATTCGACAAACTGCTGTCGTTCGACACGCAGCTCTCCGACGGACCGGTACGCAATACGGCAACGGGAACGAACGAGCGAATAACGCTGCGCCCCTCCTACGGCTTCACCCTCCGTTCGGATGCGGAGCCAGGCCGGGGCCTCATCCTGCACCCCGGAGAGGCCGAGGCGGAAGAGTTCATCGCTTCGCTGGGCGACGCATCGGTCGTCTTCGGATGCGAAGGAAGCGACATGGCGGCCGCCGCCCTCGTCAGGAAGGACGAGGCCGTCTCGGCGGACATCGCCGCCAACGGCAGCCGCTGGCAGGCCTATTTCATGCGGGGCATGACACAGGCGCTGCTGAAACAGTACACCAACGCGGTCGGAGCCCTTTCGACTGCCATCACGCTCTCTCCGCGCAACCCGTTCCTCTACATCGCCCGCAGCGCCGTACAGGCCGAAATGACGGATTTCATCTCCTCCATGAACAACGGTTATTCGCGCATTTCGCCCGAAAGCGACCGTTCGGCCAGGATGCGCGACGCGGCACGGACGTACGACTACGACGAAGCCATCTCCGACCTGAACAAGGCGGCCAAACTCAATCCGAACCTCCCCTGCATCTACTACAACCGGGGCAATCTGTTCGCCCTGTCGGGACGCTTCCCGGAGGCATTCGAGGAGTATTCGCACGCCATCGCCCTCGACCCGGGCCTCGCCGAAGCCTATTTCAACAGGGGCTTGGTACAGATATACATGAAGGATACCCGCAAGGGGCTGCTCGACATCAGCAAGGCGGGCGAACTCGGCATCGGCGAAGCCTACGACCTGCTCCGGCTCTACTCGGCCGCCGGCATGCCGAACGACACGGACAACTGACATAAACCATAAAATATCAAATGAAGAAAAAATGACACAGACAATGCAAAGAAAGCTCAACGACTCGGTCGTGGCAAGATGGGGGGCGCTGATACTCATCGCACTGATGATGTTCTTCGCCTACATGTTCGTGGACGTTATCTCCCCGATATCGTCCCTTTTGGAGACGCAGCGGGGGTGGTCGCCGGACGTTTACGGCACGGTCGTAGGTTCGGAGTATTTCCTCAACGTATTCGTACTTTTCCTGATATTCGCAGGCATCATCCTCGACAAGATGGGGGTGCGCTTCACGGGACTCCTCTCGGCCGGCCTGATGATAATAGGTGCCGGAATTAAGCTCTACGGTATCAGCGACTACTTCGTGGGCGGCGGTTTCGGCTGGGAATTCTTCAATTCATTCTGGCCCTCGATGCCCGGCAGCGCAAAGGTGGCATGCATCGGTTTCGCCATCTTCGGATGCGGCGCCGAAATGGCGGGCGTGACGGTTTCGCGAGCCATCGCACGCTGGTTTGACGGCAAGGAGATGGCGCTCGCCATGGGTGTGGAGATGGCCATTGCACGCCTCGGCGTGACGGCCGTCTTCTTCCTCTCGCCCCGTCTGGCCGCAATCGCACCCGAAAGCGTCGTGCGCCCGGTAGCGGTCGTAGGCGCCCTGCTCTGCATCGGCTTTCTCACCTTCCTCGTCTTCACGTTCATGGACCGGAAACTCGACCGGCAAATGGGTAACATCGAAGAGATAGAGGAGGACAAATTCAAGGTAAAAGACCTCGGCAACCTCTTCGGAAGCAAAACCTTCATGATAGTGGCATTCCTCTGCGTGCTCTACTATTCGGCCATCTTCCCCTTCCAGAAGTTCGCCGTTCCCATGCTACAGAACACGCTCGCCATCTCCAGCCAGGAGGCTTCCGACCTCTTCGCATGGTTCCCCATCGGAGCGATGATACTCACGCCGCTCCTCGGTGCATTCCTCGACTTCAGGGGCAAGGGAGCCACGATGCTCATTCTCGGCGCCATTCTGATGTGTGCATGCCACCTCACTTTCGCGCTCGTCCCGTTGACCAAGCCCATCGCCTACATCGCCATCATTCTGCTCGGCGTGTCGTTCTCGCTCGTTCCCGCCGCCCTGTGGCCTTCGGTACCCAAGCTGGTGGACGGCCGGTACCTCGGTTCGGGCTACTCGGTCATCTTCTGGATACAGAACCTCGGTCTGTGGGCCTTCCCGCTCATCATCGGCAAAACGCTCCAGGCTACCAACCCCGGTGTATCGGAACAGATACAGGCAGGCGTGGAGGGCGTAACCTACAACTATACGGTACCGATGCTTGTCTTTGCGAGTCTCGGTGTCCTCGCCTTCTTCCTCGGCATCTGGCTCAAACGGCTCGATACGAAGAACCACTACGGTTTGGAACTGCCCAACGTCAAAAAGTAAGGAGACCGTCCACACAACAGCGAGGGGAAACGTTATCCGTTTCCCCTCGCTTTGCATCTATTGTCCGGGCAGGCCGCCCGATTCGTTCCGGACACGGTCCGTAGAGCATCCTCCGCCGACCGGCCGTCACCCGCTCAGCGGCGATGCCTTCCTCTGGACTTTCCCGGCTGCCTGTCCGGTGCTCCGCCCTGCTTTCCGGCCGCGGCCTGCCCCATCGGATGCAGCCTGCCGGTACCGAACTCGATGGTTCCCACCAGTTCGAAATCCAGCAGTTTGCGGGCAAGATCGGCATTTTTCACCCGAATGCGCACATTCTCTCCTAGCGTAAGGGTGCGACCGGTACGGTGACCGCGCAGGGCATAATTCTCCTCGTCGAACGAATAGACATCGTCGGTTATATCCCGTGTGGAGACCATGCCTTCGATATGCGTATCGTCGAGCTCCACATAAACGCCCCACTCGGTAACGCCTGATATGACGCCGTCGAACTCCTGTCCAATCTTGTCCTCCATGAACTCCACCATCTTATACTTCACCGATGTACGCTCCGCCTCGGCAGCCACCACCTCCATATCGGAGGAGTGTTCGCACTGCTCGTTGTAAAACGCCACGTCGGGCGACTTGCCGCCGGCAAGGTAACGGGCGAGCAGCCGGTGTACCATCATGTCCGGATAACGGCGGATGGGCGAGGTGAAATGGGTATAGTAAGGAAACGCGAGTCCGTAGTGTCCGATGTTGTCGGTCGAATAGTAGGCTTTCGCCATGGAGCGGATGGCGAGCGTCGAGATGACATTCTCTTCGCTTTTGCCCTTTATCTCCTTGAGCAGCCTGTTAATCTCGCGCGAAATCTCCTTTCCCTTGGCGTCCGGTTTGAAATAGTAGCCGAACTTGAGGATGAAGTTGCTGAAACGCTCCAGCTTGTCGGGGTCGGGCTTGTCGTGCACGCGGTAGACGAACGTCCGCTCCGCATTGGCACCCTTGCCTCGTTTTTTCCCCACAAACTCGGCCACCTTGCGGTTGGCCAGCAGCATGAACTCCTCGATAAGCTGGTTGGCCTCTTTCTGTACTTTGAAATAGACGCCTGTGGGTTTGCCTTGCTCGTCGAGGGTAAACTTCGCCTCCTCGCGGCCGAACGTGATGGCGCCGTTGCGGAAACGCTCCGCACGCATCTTCTGGGCAAGCATGTTCAGCGTGAGCACCTCCTCCCTGAAATCCCCCTCGCCGGTTTCGATAATGCGCTGCGCCTCCTCGTAGGTAAAGCGCCTGTCGGAACGGATGACGGTACGGCCCAGCCATTCGTTCGTGATATTCAGGTCGGCATCCATCTCGAACACGGCCGAGAAACAGAGTTTCTCCTCATCGGGCCTCAGCGAACAGAGGTAATTGGAGAGTTTCTCCGGCAACATCGGTATCGTACGGTCCACCAGATAGACCGAAGTGGCGCGCTCACGGCCTTCGGCTTCTATGATGCTCTCTTCCTGCACATAATAGGTGACATCGGCAATGTGTACGCCCACTTCCCACCGGTTCTCCCCTACAGGACGTATCGAGAGCGCATCGTCGAAATCCTTGGCATCGGCCGGGTCGATGGTAAAGGTCGTCACTCCGCGGAAATCGCGCCGCCGGGCTATCTCTTCGGCCGGTATCAGCTCCGGAATGGCATCGGCCGCCTTCTCTACCTCCTCCGGATATTTATAGGGCAGGTTGAATTCGGCGAGGATGGCATGCATTTCGGTATCGTTGTCGCCCGCCGGACCGAGCACGTCGATGATTTCGCCCGTAGGCGACTTGGTGTCTGCCGGCCACTCCTTTATCTTCACCACGACCTTGTCTCCGTCGTGGAGTTCCATCCCTTTGGTATAGACGAATATGTCATAGGGCATCTTGCGCGAATCCACCCGCACGAAGGCGTGGTTGCGGGTAAGTTCCACCCGGCCCACGTACTGCCTGTCGGCCCGCTTCACGATTTCGGTTATCTCTCCTTCCGGGTCGCCGTTGCGCTTGCGGCGGATGACGACCAGTTTCACCACGTCGTCCTGCAGCGCATGATTCGTATTGCGCCCGTCGATATAGACATCCTTATCAAAGCCCTCTACTTTAACGTATGCGGCTCCGGAAGGTACGAGGTCCACGACCCCTTCGTAGGAAGGCATCTGCGAGGTGCTCAGCCTGTATTTCCCGGGGAGGGCTTCCACAACCACTCCCTCCTTTACCATGGCGTCCACAATCTCTTTGGTGCGGTAACGCCCCTCCTTGTCGTTTCCGCCGCTGGCCGCAGCAAGGTTCTTTATCGTGTACTGCTTGCCCGGAAACGAGCGGAACAGTTCCGCTATGACGGCGCTGCGGTCGGCGCCACGCCTCTTCGGGGTCCCCTTCGGCCCCCCTTCAGTCTTCTTCTTAGACATATCATCGTTATTTCTCGGCCCAAAGGTACACATAAAAAACGGGTTATCGCCACCACCCGGCGCAATAAGGCCCGGAGAGAGACCATTTTACGCCGGACTTGGAAAGATTCGTCGGGCCCGGTACGAAAAAGGCAGAATAATTGCATATCTTTAAAAATCGGGAAACAGACATCATACATGAACAGAGACAACAACAAGCGGCTCTCGCGGACGGGCCGCATCCTTTTGATAAGCGGCATCGCGGTCGCCGTTCTGCTGGGCGCATGGTTCGGCATACAGGCGTGGTTGGGTCGCGAAGTGACGAAACTACTGGAGAGCGAACCGCTCAACCTCGACGGAAGCGCCTACATAACCGACGTCGGCAGAGTACGGGTAGACCTCGCCCGACGGAGCGTCACCCTGCACGGAGTCAGCGTAAAGACACAGAAGAACTCCCGTACACGGAAGCAAGGCCCCGTGCCCGTTCTCGAGGCCCGTGCCGAAAAGGTAAGCGCATCGGGCATCCACTATCGTAAGGGAAGGGATACCGTACCAGGGGCACTGCACATACGCAGCCTCGAAGTCACCGCTCCCGAGGTGATATTCGAGGGCGTTCCCTGCCCCGAAGGGGACACCTGCCGTACCGCTGCTGCCGGAAAGAGGAACAAGCCAATGAAAATCGACATCGAACGTTTCGGAATAAGCGGAGCCACGATACACGCCGGCATCTGGGAAGGGAGCGAAAAGAACAATTTCACTGCCGAAGGCCTCGACCTGACGCTGCTGCACCTGTCCTTCGGGAGCGGGATACCGAAGGAGACGCTCCGACAGGCGGACAGCGTTCCGGCCGGCGTCTCGGCCGTCAGCCTCTCCGTCCGAACCCTCGCCTACGTTTTCAAGAACGGAGCACTTAAGATGGAGGCGGACACCCTCTCGCTGGATTCGGGGAAAGGAATCCTTTCGGCCGGACGGCTGGCCCTGCTCCCGCAGTACGACAAGTACCAGTATGCCGTGCGCGTGGGCGACCACACCGACTGGGTGATGCTCGACGTGCGGGAGATAGCCTGTTCAGGTGTCAGCCTTCCCTATCTCTCCGGTCACGACATGCTGCACGCCGACTCGGTCAGCGTGGGGAGCGTAGAGATAGACAGCTACAAGGACCGCAACCAGCTCCAGTCGCCTGCATTCCGGCAGATGCTCTACACATCGGTACAACGTATCCCCGTCGGCATTGATTTTCCCGTCATCGACGCCCGCGGCATCAACATCCGCTACGAGGAGGTATCGAAAGGGGCCACCGTACCCGGCGTCGTCACCTTCACCGACATGGACGCCCGGATAACCGGCCTGACGAACCGACCCCAAAAGCCGACACAGCAATATCGAATTTACGCCGAAGGATACATGTTCGGCGGAGCTCTCGTCAAAACCACCCTCTCTCTCCCCGCCGACAGCAGCAACGACCGCTTTTCGCTCAAGGCGGAGGTAGGACCCATGTCGGCCACCATCGCCTCGCCGGTCACCGAACCCATCGCCAACGTTCGCATCGTATCGGGCGACCTCCATTCGGTGAACGTGGAGCTCTCCGGAAGCTCCGTCAAGGCGCAGTCAGTCGTGGACATGCGTTATAACAACCTGCAAATAGCCATTTTGCACAAGAAAGACCCCGAACGGGAACGGGAATTGCTCACCACCATCGCGAACGGCATGGTACTGCACCGGGACAATCCCGAAGGCGGCAAACTCCGCATCGGGCACGGCTTCTATGAACGCGACCCGCAGAAATCGTTCTGGAATTATCTCTGGAAGACCTCCTTCGCCGGCGTCACGGATATCGTAATGTAATCCCCCGCCGGCGGACGAAACTTGCGGATGCCTCCGCACGGGCCGGCCAAGCAAATTCAGGGGCGGGAACAAACTGTTCCCGCCCCTGAATTCATCTGCGCTTTCCGACCGGAATCACCGCTCCCGACGGGCCTCCCGACGGCGCTTCATCTCGGCCCGAAGCACGTCGAGCTCGCGTGTGGTCTGCCCCGCCATGGAGGTGTTCTCCTCCGCACGGCGGATAAGATACGGAAGCACGTCCCGTACCCGGGCATAAGGCACGTACTTGACCACGTTATATCCCGCGGCCGCCAGATTGAAAGAGATATGGTCGCCCATGCCGTGGAGCTGGGCGAAGAAGATACGCCGGTCGTTGCGCTCCAGCCCCTTCTCATCCATCAGCCGTGCAAGCCGGTAATTGCTCGTTTCGTTGTGGCTGCCCATGAAAATCTCCATCCGGTCGATATGCTCCACCGCGAACGCCACGCCTTCGTCAAAATTGGCATCGGTGGCCTCTTTCGTGGGGCATATCGGGTCGGGATACCCCATTGCTGCAGCCCGTGCACGCTCCTCCTCCATATAAGCGCCGCGCACGAACTTCACGCCGGCCACATAATCCGCCTGCCGGGCATCTTCGTACAGCCTGCGCAGATAGGGCATCCGGTCGCAGCGGTACATCTGGAGCGTGGCGAATACGATGGCCCGTCCGCCGTTGTACCTGTGCATGGCCTCCTCCGTCAGCCGGTCCACCGCATCCTGGAACCGGACATCTTCGGCATCGACGAGTATCCGCACCCCATGCCTGTGAGCCAGAGCGCAGAGCGCATCGAAACGCGCGGCGAATGCATCGAATCCGGTACGCTCCGCAGCCGTGAGCGTCTCCGGGTGCTCCGATGCCTTGGCCAGCAGGGTATCCGTCGTAAGCGTCGAAGGCTTGAACACCGCGTAGGCAACGTTCTTGTTACGAGCGGCATACTCTATCGAACGTTCGGTCTCGGCGAAAACCGCCTCGATTCCCACGGGCGTCTGTTCGCTCTCGGCCGAGTAGTCGAGAGCCGCCTTCACACCCGCCCGTTCGAGACCGTCCACCGTCGGCCCGCACTCCTCGAGCGTCTCTCCGCCGACGAACTGCCGGTAAAGGGTCGGTTTCACAATCCACCCCACCGGCAGATGCAGCCGGGCAGCCGCACCGCACGCCCGCTTGCCGGCCTTCACGAGGCCGGGCCTCTTCATCATACGGAAGAGCATGAGGGCGTTCCGCATCTCACCGTCGCTTTTGCGGGCGAATGCGGTCTTGGTATCGTTGAAATCCAACATGGCCGGCCCCTATTTCTCGCCGAGGAACGGATAGCGGAAATCCGTCGGGGGAACAAGCGTCTCCTTGATGGCCCGCACATTCGTCCAGCGTATCAGGTTGAGGGCGCTGCCCGCCTTGTCGTTGGTACCCGAAGCTCGTGAACCGCCGAAAGGCTGCTGCGACACGACAGCCCCCGTAGGCTTGTCGTTGATATAGAAGTTGCCGGCCGCATAGCGGAGTCTCTCCATCGCGGTCGTTATCGCCGCGCGGTCGCGGGCGAAGATGGAACCGGTCAGAGCATAGGGCGAAGAGGCGTCGCACAGGTCGAGCGTCTCCTCGTATTTCGCATCGTCGTACACGAAGACGGTGATGACCGGACCGAACAGCTCCTCCACCATGGTCTTGAACTTCGGGTCGGTGGTGACGATGACGGTAGGTTCGATGAAATAACCCACGGACTTGTCCCCCCTGCCGCCGAATACGACCTCGGCGTCGGACGAATGTTTCGCATACTCGATGTTCGCCATGATGTTGTCGAACGAAGGTTCGTCGATGACGGCATTCACGAGATTGGTAAAGTCGCGCACATCGCCCATCTTCACCTCCCGCAGCATATCCCCTATTTCGGAACGTATACTGCCCCAGAGCGATTTCGGGATGTATGCCCTCGAAGCTGCGGAACACTTCTGCCCCTGATACTCGAACGCGCCGCGCACAATGGCCGCTGCCACTTCCGTCGTCGGGGAAGAAGGGTGTACGAAGATGAAGTCCTTGCCGCCCGTTTCGCCCACGATTCTGGGATAGGACTTATAGCCCGCGAGATTGGCGCCGATTTGCCCCCAGAGGTAGTTGAAGGTCGCCGTCGAGCCGGTGAAGTGGAAGCCGCCCAGGTCGGGACTCGCCGTTATCACCTTGCCCATCAGGCTCCCCTGGCCGGGGACGAAGTTCACCACGCCATCGGGCAGGCCCGCCTCGCGGAATATCTGCATTACGAGATAATTGGAGTAGAGGGCGGTGGTCGAAGGCTTCCATATCGTCGTATTGCCCATCAGCACGGGCGACATGTTGAGGTTGGAAGCGATGGCCGTAAAGTTGAACGGCGTGAGGGCGAACACGAAACCCTCCAGGGGCCGGTATTCCATGCGGTTGATGACTCCTTTTTCCGAACAGGGCTGGTCGGCATAGATATCTCCCGCGAAGAAGTTGTTGAAGCGCAGGAAATCCACCAGTTCGCACGGGGCGTCTATTTCGGCCTGGAAAGGATTTTTACTCTGGCCGAGCATCACCGAGGCATTGACGAGGTAACGATATTTCGTGGCGATGAGTTCCGCCGCACGCTGCAGGATGGAGGCACGTTCCACCCACGGCATCCGGGCCCACTCGCGGTGGGCCTTCATGGCAGCCTCTATCGCCATCCGCACCTCCTTCTCTCCGGCCTTGTGATAGGTAGCGAGTACATGTCTGTGGTCGTGCGGCATCACCACTTCGCCGGTATCGCCCGTGCGTACCTCGCGGCCGCCGATAACGAGCGGTATCTCCCACTTCTCGGATGCGAGCCGGTGGAGCGCCTTTTTAAGTTCCGCCTTCTCCTCCGAACCGGGAGCGTATCCCTTCACCGGTTCGTTGCACGGCTTCTGAAATTTGAATAGAGCGTTGTTCATAAAATAGTAGGTTAGAAATTTAGAATCCCTCAAATTTAACCTTTTTTCGGATATACGGAACGCTCCTTTCCGCTTTTTTCAGAGATACGCCGCAACCGCCGCCGGACATGCCCTCCCGCGGCACTCCCCCGTCACCCGCAGGGACGGACCCTTTTCCCGCACAGGACGCCCCGAACGGTACGGCATCACGCCTCCCCGGAGCGGGGGTAAACGATATCCTTCACCTGTTCGATGACCTTCCGCGCCGCCTCGTATCCGATGTCGAAAATCTCCCTGCCCTTGTCGAGCTGGGTATTGCCGTAGATGGAGAGCCCGTCGGGTTCTATCAGTATGTCGGCATTACGCCGGTCGTGGATGACGTTGCAGTGCGACATCAGGTGATAGGTGCGCATCAGGATACCGAATACGTTGTGGCGGTAATCCCTGTCGGGCACGATTTTGCTGAGGTTCACGGCCACCACCTTCTCGCACCGGCCGCGGATGACCGACACGGGCAGATTCATCAGCACGCCGCCGTCCACGTAGTGGTCGCCCTCTATCTCGATGGGGGTGAAAAGGCCGGGCACGCAGCACGAGGCCGCGATGCGGGGCGCTATCTCCCCCTCCCGGAAGTGGACGCTCCGCCCCGTATCGAGGTTGGTCGCCGTCACCGCCAGCGGCAAGGAGAGCTCTTCGATGCGCCCGACCGACAGGGTGTCGCGCAGGAAACCGTAGAAGTTATCGAGGTTCATGAAACCGCCGCGCGAACGGGTAAAACCCGTAAAACTCCGGAACTCCCTGCTCATGAAGAGTTCCAACACCTCCTCCGGTCTCTTGCCGTCGGCGATGAATACACCCGCCACCGCGCCGATGCTGACCCCTGCAATGATTTCCGGCCTGATGCCGTACTCGAAAAGCGCCTGTAGCGCACCGAGATGCGCATATCCCTTCACGAAACCGCCGCTCAAGGCGAATCCCGTCCCGTAACATTCGTCCGTCATAGACAAAAACCGTTTTTGAATTCCCGCACGGGACACCCGTGCCATAATCGTTTCGGGCAGCCGGCGCGGAATACTGCGGTGCTAAGATAGAAAAATAAACCGTTCCGACCGCAACGACAATCATTGTGCATTCCGAACAGAATCCGTACCTTGCAATCGGTAACATTACCGCACGACGACGATTCGACAAAAAACACCGACAGAATGAAAAGATTGCTGCTGCCGCTCCTGGCTATAACATTGGCTTTCGCTCCGGCCAGAGGACAGGACATTACGGGCGACTGGTACGGAACCCTCGAAATAGGCCCGCAAAAGCTCGCCCTGGTCTTCCATATCAGCGAAAACGAAGGGAGATACGCGACCGTCATGGACAGCCCCGACCAGCATGCCGAAGGATTGGAGACCTCTTCGACCGTATTCGACGGCACGACCCTGACCGTCCGGGCCGCCGCTCTGGGAATGACCTACGAAGGCGCATTCGCCGCTGATACCCTGAAGGGAACGTTCCGGCAGGGAGGGCTCGCCCTGCCGCTGACCTTCACGCGCCATAAAGTGGAACGGGCGAGGCCGCAGTCGCCCCGGCCGCCCTTCCCCTACACCGCGAAAGAGGTCGCATTCGACAACTCCGCTGCGGGCATCACGCTTGCAGGAACCCTGACACTGCCCGCCGGAGAAGGTCCCTTCCCCGCCGTTGTCCTCGTGACCGGTTCGGGGGCACAGAACCGCGACGAAGAGCTCCTCGGCCACAAACCGTTCCTCGTACTGGCCGACTGGCTGACACGCAACGGCATCGCCGTCCTGCGCTATGACGACCGCGGAACGGCCGCTTCGGAAGGCGACTACGCCTCCGCCACGCTGCAGGATTTCGCCTCCGATGCGGCAAGCGCCCTGCGCTGGCTCGCCGCACGGCCCGAAACGGCCGCCACAGGCATTATCGGCCACAGCGAAGGGGGCATCATCGCCTACATGCTGGCCGGCGGCGGAGAGGCCCCCGACTTCATCGTTTCGATGGCGGGACCGGCCGTCAAGGGGACGGAATTCATGCGTGAACAGCGCCGCCTCATCACCGAAAGGATGGGCCTTCCCGAATCGGCCTTCCGCCAGAACGAACAGATGGTGGAGTACATGATAGAGGTGACCGACCGATACCCCTACGACTATGTAGAAACGCACCTCGATTCGCTTGCAGCGACCGTGCTGCCGGCCTTCATGCGTAACGATACGCTCGCCGTAAACCAAATCAAAACGGGACTTCTGCAATCCGCCGTACCCGAGATGGTATCGCTCAGGCGTTACGACCCGGCCGCAGACCTTGCACGCATCACCTGCCCGGTGCTGGCTCTGGTGGGCGAGAAGGACGTACAGGTACCGCCCTCAGTCGTGGAACTCCCGCTGCGCGAAGGCATCAACCCGGCTGCAGACCTCACCGTCAAGGTGTACCCGGACCTCAACCACCTCTTCCAGCACGCCGGAACGGGCCTGCCTGCGGAATACGGGGAGATAGAGGAGACCCTCTCGCCCGAAGTGCTCGCCGACATCGCGGCATGGATAAAACAGGTTGCAGAATAATGCCGACAGCCTAACCGTATCCATCGGGAAACAGAAACCGGCCGGAGGGGACAGCTTGTTCTGTCCCCTCCGGCCGGTCTTTCCTCCGTCGGCCCTGCCGCGCTTACTCCTCCTTCGGCTCGTATCGGGCCACGACGATATCCTCTTCGCGGAAAAAACGGGAGGCCTCCATACGAGCATTCTCCACGCTGTCGGAGGCATGCACCGCATTGCGCGTGACATTTTCGCCGTACATCCGGCGCAGCGTACCCTCCGCCGCTCGGGCCGGGTCGGTGTTTCCGACGAGCCGCCGCAGTTCGGCGACGGCATCCTCCCGCTCCAGCAACATCACCACGCAGGGCCCCGATGTCATGAAATCGACGAGCCGACTGAAAAACTCCCGCCCCCGGTGTACGGCATAAAACTTCTCGGCATCGTTACGGCTCATGCAAACCAGGCGCATGGCGAGTATCCGGAAGCCGTCCTGCAGAAAAGCGTCGATTATCCGGCCCGTAACACCCATTGCAACGGCATTCGGCTTGATGATGGTGAAAGTCCTCTCTTCCATGGCGAACTGCATTATACGAAAACACGACGGCAGGTACGCACCCGCCGCCACGAACCGTGCAAAAACCGTTCCGCAGCCGACCGCCGCACCGACCGTCTGTGTCCAGACAACCGCAGGAACAAGGCGAGCATCCGGCAAAGAGGACGGCCGCCCCTGTCCGCCGGCAAGAATCCCCGCCGACGTACGGGGCCGCCCCGCTACTCTTCCTCCGCCGGCCGGGCGGCCGTATAAGCGTCCCACTTGTCGAGAACAGCCCGGAAATCGGCCGGCAGCTCGCTGTCGAACTCCATGCGCCGACGGGTGGAGGGATGCTCGAATCCGAGGCTTCGCGCATGCAGGGCATGTCTCGGCATGACAGAGAAGCAGTTATCGATAAACTGCTTGTATTTGGCGAATGTCGTTCCTTTCAGAATACGGTCGCCCCCGTAACGTTCGTCATTGAAAAGCGGATGGCCGATATACTCCATGTGGACACGTATCTGGTGAGTGCGTCCTGTCTCGAGTCGACACTCTACGAGTGTTACATAGCCGTAGCGCTTCAATACCCGGTAGTGCGTCACGGCATGTTTGCCGTCGCTGCCGTCGGGATAGACGGCCATGCGCAGCCGGTCGCGCACACTGCGGCCAATGTTGCCGGTCACCGTGCCTTCGTCCTCCTCGAAATTGCCCCACACAAGGGCCACATAGCGTCGCGAAACCGTATGGTCGAAAAACTGCCGGGCCAGACGGGCATGGGCCCGCTCGTTTTTGGCCACCACCAGCAGTCCGGAAGTGTTCTTGTCGATACGGTGCACCAATCCGGCCCGCATGTCCCCCTCCTGAAACAGGGGCAAATCCTTCAGATGCCAGGTCAGGGCATTGACGAGTGTCCCGCTGTAATTGCCGTGCCCCGGATGCACCACGAGCCCGGCCGGCTTGTTCAGTACGATGAGGTCGTCGTCTTCATACAGGATGTCGAGCGGAATATCCTCCGGAATAATTTCCACCTCCCGCTTGGGATAGGGCATCACGAGGGCAATACGGTCGAGCGGCTTCACCTTGTAGCTCGACTTCACGGGAATGCCGTTCACAAGGATATTTCCGCTGTCGGCTGCGGCCTGCACCCGGCTCCGCGAACAGTTCTCCAGTCTCACCGCCAGATATTTGTCGATACGGAGCATGGCCTGCCCCCGGTCTACCGTGACGGCGAAATGCTCGTACAGTTCATCCTGCTGCTCCTCCAGCTCCTCCGGTACCTCCCCGGCGTATTCCATTTCGGCACTCTCCACCTCGCACAAATCCTTTAATCCCGAAGCGGCAGGCGGCACCGTTTCCCGGCAGCCGTCTTTCCGCATCCGCACAAACGTATCGGGCGCACGCATTCGCCGTCCCGCTATTCGAAAAACTCGCTCTCGTCGTCATGCCGTACCGTTCCGCCGTACTCTTCCAACGAACGCACGATGGCATCCTCCTCTTTGCGTCTCCTCTCTGCCGGCGTCGCTTCGCCGTTCTCTATCCGGATTATCCAGTCCATCTCCTCCTGCAGTTCGTCGCCCGAATACCCTTCGGCCGCCAGACTGTCCCGCAGGGCCTGTTCCCGGGCAGCCACCCTGTTTCCATACCGGTCCGAACGCGAAACGCCGGACGCTACGGTAAGCGAGTCGAGCGACAGGGCGATGGAAATCCCCGTCCCGAGCACCACGCGGTGCCCCTGGTCGGGTTGCTGAAGATATACACGGGCCTGGCGGAGATTCATCCGGTCGATATCCTCCGCCAGCGTTACGCCGGCCACATTGAGTCCGGCCTCCCAGATACGGCTCTTGGCCTCCCGCAGCGGCAGTCCCACCACGCGGGGCACGGAGACGAGGTCGGCTCCGGGCGCACGACCCACGGTCAGCACCACGCCGCTTCCCACGCGGGCCTGAACCCGGTTGTCGGCAGCCACCACCTCCGGCCCCACCCGCTGTTCAAGCACGTTGTTGGTTGCGATGTCGTCCACATAGACGAGTTTCTCTATCTCCAGCCCTGCAGTCTCCAGAATATTCTTGGCCTGACGGAGCGAATACCCCGCGACATAGGGCACATCTATCATCCGCTGCTGCGAAGAGTTCACCGTCACATAGATACGGCGGCCGGGCTTCACCTCCGTACCGGCAGCCGGACGCTGTTCGAGAATGACGCCCGGGTCGAAGGCGGGTACATAGAGCGAATCGTTCACCTCTATCCGCAGCTTGTCCCCGCGGGAAGCCGCCAACGCCTCGTCGAGCGTCATGTTCATGAAATCGGGCACCTCGACATGCTTGTTGTGACGCGTGAAGAGGTTCAGCAGCAGGTTCGCTGCAAAAAGTACGATGACGAGCAGGCTTACCGCCAACACGATATTGCGCACCACATAGTTGCCCCACATTCTGCGCAACCACCCCTGTCCGGAATGTTTTCCGTTGTCTCCCATACAACACGTGATTTGACCGGCAGGCCGGGCCTACCGGACGATTTCGTTATAAAACGTATCCCTTTCGACCGCCCGCAGTCCGGCCGATGCGGCCATGGCCTGCATATCATCCACCGTGAGCCGGGGTTTCTCCTCCGCCCCCGCCATGGAGTATATTTTGGTCGAGTCGTCTATCGTACCGTCCATGTCGTCGGCTCCGAAGCCGAGCGCCATCTCCGCCGTCTGCTTGCCGTACATCACCCAGTAGGCCTTGATGTGCGGGAAGTTATCGAGATAGATACGCGACATGGCCAGCGTCCGCATGTCTTCCGTTACGGGTACCTCCTCCAGCCCCTCGCCGAGGCGATTGCCCGCCCGGCGGAACTTGAGCGGAATGAAGGCGTCGAAACCGCCCGTCTCGTCCTGCAGCGTCCGGAGCCGGTCGAGATGGTCTATCCGCTGGGCAACCGTCTCCACATGGCCGTAAAGCATGGTGGCATTGCTCCGTATGCCGAGCCGGTGTGCGGCCCGGTGGAGCGACAGCCACACCTGAGAACTCCCCTTCTCCGGACATATCCGTGCACGGAGCTCCTCGTCGAATATCTCGGCACCGCCGCCCGGTATGGCCTCCATACCGGCCTCCCGCAGCAGCCGCAGTCCCTCGTCGTATCCCATACCCGCCTTCTCTATCATATAGGCGAGTTCTATCGCCGTGAACGCCTTCACGGCCACCTGCGGCATAATACGTTTTACGAGACGTATCATTTCGGCATAGAACCGGATGTCATGGTCGGGATGCACGCCGCCCACGATATGCACCTCCGTCACCCCGCTGTCGCGGCGGGCACGCACGATTTCCTCTATTTCGGCCAACGAATGGTTCCACGCCCCCGGTTCGCCAGCCCCGCGACGGTACGAACAGAAACGGCAGTTGAAGACGCAGATGTTCGTCGGTTCGATATGGAAATTGCGGTTGTAATAGACCACGTCGCCGCTTTTGCAATGCCGCATACCACAGGCCAATTCGGCCAGCAGCGACAGCGGCGCATCGTTCCACAGCGTCTCCGCCTCATCGCGGGATATGCGTCCGCCGGCGGCCACCCGTTCCGCTATACCGCCGCATACTCTCTCCTTGTCAAACATAGTTTTCAAAGATACGAAAAAGAAATCTACAAACACCGCCCGAACGCGGCAAACATGAACAGCCGCCTTGAGGGCGGCTGTACGTATCTTGTCTACCGGAAACCGGACGGCTGAACGCTACTTGAAACGCGTTTCGTCCGATACCGTCAGTTTCTTACGGCCTTTGGCACGGCGTGCTGCGAGAACCTTGCGGCCGTTTACGGTCGCCATCCTCTGGCGGAAACCGTGTTTGTTTATCCTCTTGCGACGGGAGGGTTGGAAAGTCCTTTTCATGGCTGTCTATATTTTTACTTTTCGTCCACTCTTTGCGGAGTGCAAAGGTAAACCATTTTTACGATTTACAAAAGAAATACGGCAAAATAATCACATGCGTATCAAAACATAGGGATGCGCCGTTGCCCCTCCGGGAGGAGATGTATCCGCCGGCGTGCGCGCCGCCCTCTTCCGGGAGGAAATCTGTCGGGAAAAATGGCCCTGCAGGCCCTTGCAACGTACAATCGCCTGTATATGAAACCGTTTTTCACTCAAACAACATTCAATCGGCAGAAAATTATATATATTTGCACCGCAAAAACCGGAAAAGGAAAACGACTGCGAAGATATATCTCCGCAGGAACGGCGGCATAACGGCATGTCACGAAAGCAGCCGGGCAGGCAAGGTCTCCGACCGCCTGTACCGGGATACCATTGAGAACCCCCAACTTTCGGCTTTGTCGGCCCGGAGGGCGGAAATATCCCCCTCCGGGTTTTTTATTTACTCTCCGAACGGGACCTTCCGTCATGCCGGAGTCTCCTCCGGCGAGAACCCCGCGGACAAGGCCGGAATTCAGCGGGGAGCATAAACCACCTTTTTCGTTTCGAAAAACGCCTCGCCGAACCACTGCGCTATATCGTACACCTCGAAACGCCCCCCTGCCGCGGTCAGCTCCGCGGTCAGATCGCCGCCCTTCAGCACGAGCATGCCGTTGGGAAGCGTTCCCTTCCGGCCGGACGTTATCTTGTTCCACATCCATCCCTTCAGCACCGACATCTCCGTAACGGCCCGGCTGACTACGTAATCGTATCCGCCCGGCAGCGCCTCCGCCCGGCAATTCACCGCCTCCAGGTTATCGAGACCGAGGGCTGAGGCAACCGCCCGTACCACCGTAATCTTTTTGCCGATGGAGTCCACTGCGGTGAAGTGTGCCCCGGGGAAGAAGATGGCAAGCGGCACGGCAGGGAACCCCCCTCCCGTCCCGACGTCGCACACCTGCGCCCCGCCGTCGAAACGGCACGCGCAAGCAATGGCCAGCGAATGAAGCACATGCTTCAGGTAGAGGCTGTCGAAATCCTTGCGTGACACCACGTTGATACGGGCGTTCCACTCCGCATAGAGGTCGTACAAACGGACGAAGCGTTCCCGTTGCAGCGGAGTGAGTTCCCCGCTGAAATATTTCTCGATAAGTTCCATATGAACCATCCTTTTAAAATTCCCTGTCCGAAAAGCCGCCCGTTCAGCCGAGATTGCGCACGATGGCCTCCGCGATACGCTCCCCGTCGAGAGCCGCCGAAATGATGCCGCCCGCATACCCGGCCCCCTCTGCGGCAGGATAGAGTCCGCGCACGGACACATGCATCAACGTGACGGGGTCGCGCGGAATCCGCACCGGCGAGGAGGTGCGCGACTCCACCCCCACCACCTGCGCCCCGTCGGTCAGGAACCCGTGCATGCGGCGGCCAAACACCGCAAACCCTTCGCGCAGCGCACCGCCGATGAACTCCGGCATCCATTCGGAGAAACGCGAGGGCACCGTTCCCGGCACATACGAGGTCGCCGGCAGGTCGGCCGACCTGCGGTCGGCAACACATACGAGGTCGCCGGCAGGTCGGCCGACCTGCGGTCGGCAACGAAATCGGTCAGCCGCTGGGCCGGCGCCACCTGTGCGCTGCCCCCGGCCCGCCGGGCGGCCTGCTCGAAGTCGCGGCGGAACTTCAGTCCGGCCAGCTCGCCCCACTCCCCGCGCAAATGCTCGAAATCGGACAGCCGCACTTCCGTCACGATGCCCGAATTGGCCCACCGCGAATTGCGCCCCGACGAGGACATGCCGTTCACGACACTCTCCGACGGGTCGGTCATGGCAGGTACGATGACGCCGCCCGGACACATGCAGAACGAGTAGACACCCCGTCCGCCCACCTGGGCCGTCAGGGTATAGGAGGCCGCGGGCAGGTATTCACGTCCGGCACCGTGATACTGTATCTCGTCGATGAGAGCTTGCGGATGCTCCACCCGGACGCCCATGGCGAACGGCTTGGCCTGCAGCAGCACCCCCTGCCGGTGGAGCATCGCGTAGACATCGTCCGCCGAGTGACCCGTGGCCAGCACCACGCTGCGGGCCTCTATCCGCTCACCGCCGCATACCACGCCGGCTACGGCGTCCCCGTGCAGCAACAGCTCCGTCACCCGACTGCCGAACCGCACTTCGCCGCCGCAGGAGGTGATTGTCCGGCGGATGGCGGTCATGATACCGGGCAGCCGGTCGGTACCGATATGCGGATGGGCTTCATAGAGTATCGCCTCGTCGGCACCGTGGAAGACGAGCGTACGGAGCGCCTTGTTGTAATCTCCGCGCTTCTTGCTCCGGGTAAAGAGCTTGCCGTCGGAAAAGGTACCCGCACCTCCTTCGCCGAAGGCATAGTTGGAGTCGGGGTCGAGCCGGCCGTTGCGGTTCAGTTCTGCCACGTCGCGGCGGCGTACCGACACCTCCCGGCCCCGTTCGAGGATGACGGGCCGGTATCCCGATTCGATGAGCCGCAGCGCACAGAAGAGGCCGGCAGGGCCTCCGCCCACGATGACGACCTCCTCGGCATGCGACACGTCCGGATAGTCGAAGCGGACCTCCGGAGCGGGCCCGTCGCCGTCGGCATAGAGTTCGAGCGTCAGATTCACCCGTACCGAACGCCCGCGGGCATCCACCGAACGCTTCAGGATACGTACCAACGCCACATCGGCAGGCGGCACCCCCGCCCGCCGGGCAGCTATCTCCGTATAAACTTTCCGGTCGGCGGCCTGTTTCGGCGAAAGAGTAAGCGTTATCGTACGGGGCATATGGAATTTCAACGGTTTCAACGGGCCAAAGGTACTCAATTCCGCCGAGATTCCCGCCTCCGCACCGGAGCAGCGCCGCATTCCGCAGTCCTCTCCGACACGGGAACGGTTTATTGCCGGCAGGACAAGGGATGTTGGCCGAAAAACACTACTTTTGTCTTCGTATCCGCCGACGAACATGGAAAGACTCTCATCCGCATACGCATACCTTTGGGAAACCTGCGGACCGTGGGGCATCGCCCTGCTGGCCTGCATGATAATCCTCTTTTTCGTCCAGTTCTGGTATTGGGTGGGGTACTACGGACGCATCCCCTCCTACCGGAACGCCCGCGCAGGCGACGCCCGCCCGCCGGTCTCCGTCGCCCTGGTGGTGCACGAACCCGACTACGATTTTCTGGAAAACGGACTTCCGGTACTTTTGGGACAGGAGTACGACGACTTTGAAATTATCGTGACCGACCTCTCCGGGGATGTGGAGTTCGGAGAGGCGCTCGCGGTTATCGCCGAACACAACCCCCGTTTCAACGTCACCCGCATGGTACGCGACGCCCGTTTTCCGATAAGCGACAAGATGGCGTTCAACGTGGCCATCAAGGCGGCACGCTACGACAACATCCTGCTGACCACGGTAGACAGCCGCCCGGCATCGCTCCAGTGGATAGCCCGCATGGCACGCGGATTCGACGGTGCGGGTATCGTGATAGGTTACTGCGGCATGGAAGGAGCCTCCGCCTTCTCCTCCCGCCTGATAAGGCTGGACAATGCGGCCCGGGCCATCCGCTGGCTGAGTGCGGCCATGCACGGGAAACCCTACCGGGGTACGCTCCAGAACATCGGCTTCACCAAGGCACTTTACTTCGGCAACGGAGGATTCAATTACCTCAACATGAATATCGGCGAGGACGACCTCTTCATCCAGAAACTGCTGGAAACGGGTACCGCCGCAGCAGTCATCGTCTCATCCAATTCGACCGTCCGGCAGAAGATATGGGGCGGAACGGGCTGGTGGTATGCCGACCGCTGCATGCGCAGCAACGCATTCCGCCACTATCCGGCGAAGGTGAAGACTTTTGTTGCCGCCGAGCTCTGGAGCCGGGCGCTCTTTTTCGCCGCGGCGGCCGCGGCCGTCGTCCTGTTTCCACCGGAACTAAAACTCTTCGCGGCAGGATTGCTGCTGATACGTTTCGGCCTGATTTTCTTCGAGATGCGGCGCATCACGCGCCGGCTTTCCGAGAAGGGATTGATGAGGGCCGTTCCCCTCTACGACCTCTGCTCGCCGCTGTACGAGGCATGGATGGCCGCAGACCGTAAATTCAGACGTTCGCCGGGACTATGGAGATAAGCAACTACATCATACTCACCGACCAGCAGCTCGTCACCCTTGCCCACGACGGGGATGCCGTAGCTTTCGAGACGCTTTTCAACCGCTATCGGGACGGCATCTACAAACTCTACCTCAACCGGACGGGAGGCAACCGCGACGATGCCGACGACCTGCTGCAGGAGACTTTCATCAAGGTCTTCCTCAACCTCGGCAAATACGATACGGCCTTCACTTTCGGCCAGTGGATATATACCATCGCGCGGAACACCTTCATCGACTTCATGCGCAAAAGGCGCGACGACCTGCAGATAGACACCTCCCCGGCAGGCGGGACGGCTTACATCAATCCCCCTTCGCACGAGGCTACGCCCGAAGAGCGCGTCATCAACAACCAGAACGGCAAACAGCTCGAGAATCACCTCTCGCACATGACGCCGCGTTACCGGCGGCTGATAGAACTGCGTTTCTTCAAGGAGTACTCCTACGAGGAGATAGCCGCCGAACTCGACATCCCGCTCGGAACGGTCAAAACGCAGATACACCGCGCCCGTACCCAACTCTGCAAACTCATCGTGGAGAGCGGCATTCTGTAAGAACGCCGGCCGAATTTTCCGTCCGCGCGACAGCGGGCCGCACACACGTTCCCCCCTCTGTGCAGCCCCCTCCCCGAAACTCCTCCGCGGCCTTCCTACCCACAAATCTCCGCCTTCCGGCCGTTCGCTTCGGCCGAACGAGAAAAATGCCGAAAAGCGCACGTTCTTTTCCGCCAGCTACTCAGGTAGGAGATACAAAACGGGGCGGCGGAAAACCCGTCGCCCCGTCCTCATTTCCATTCCCGCCCCCAGCCTTCGTACCGTACGGTACGAATAACCTGCGGGGAGCGGCAGCCGGCCGGAACGCTACTCCTCTTCGTTGCGGTGGAGCTGCTCTACGTAAATGGCATGTATTTTCTGCTCGCGCTTCACCACCGAAGGTTTGGTAAAGTACTGGCGGCGACGGAGCTCCTTGAGAACTCCCGTCCTTTCGTATTTACGTTTGAACTTCTTGAGGGCCCTCTCGATGTTTTCACCCTCCTTGATAGGCATGATAATCATTGTCGTAACTATTTTTGGTTATTGAAATTCGGTTGCATGTCCCTGCGGACACCTTCCGCATCCGCTGCGGTACCGGAACCTCCGGCGCGGCCCGTCCCTCACAGGGGGACGGTGCCGAAATGAAGATACGGGGCCAGTCTTCCGGCCTCCTCGTTCGTCAACGTATTGTCTTCGACCATATCCTCAATCGTACTCCAACCTCCTTTCAATTGCCTGTTGCGAAGTATCTTCCGCAGGGTCCGCGGCGTAATGTAGGGATGCCTTGCAACAGCGTTCGGGGCTGCAAAGTTAATATCAATTTTCCGAATTGCGCAACTGTCCGCCCAAATTTGTTCCTTCATCCGCTCCCAATTGCGTTCCGTCACCACCCCGGTCTCCACCACCTGTCTCCGATTGCAGAATCCGCCCAGACGCTCCCGATAGGCGAGGATGGCCGATGCGGTCGCGGGCCCTATCCCGCTTACGGCCACCAGCGCTGCGGAATCGGCACGGTTCAGTTCCACCGGCAGGGAGGCCGCCGCACCGCCGTTCCCTGCCGCCTGTCCGCTCTCTTTCCCGGCTGACTCTTCCTCAGGCGGAGCGATGACGATATAAGGTTTCAACCGGACAAACATCTCCTCGGATACCGCATAGGAACGGGCAAAATCGGCCGCTGTGCGGAAACCGCCGCAGGCTTCACGGAAGTTGATGATTGTCCGGGCCTGACGAGGCGTAAAACCGAGTCCGACGAATCCCTCCTCGCCGAGCGCATTCGGGTCGAACGGTACCAGCCCATTTTCGGCACCTGAAGCCGCAGCGGAAACGCCCTCCCCGGTGCGCGCCATCGCGGTCCGCCCGTTTCCCTCCGGCGTCACGGAAAACAGACAACGCCGCTCCGCCGTCCGAGGCTCCCGTATCCGCATCCGGTAGGCTTCTCCTATATCAATATAAGGTTTCAGTACGGCATACGCCGAATCGGTGATGCCGTAACAGGCGGCGAAATCTTCCGGGATGGCGAACACCTTGCCCGCTGTCCGGTACTTGACGATACCCGCGGCGGTACGCGGAGCAATCCCCAGCAGGCGCAACTCCTCATACGTTACGGTATTGGGGTCGAAACGGAACAACCGGAGCCTGCGCACTCCAGCCGTATCGGCACCGCCGGCCGGGTGTTTCTCCTCCTCGGCAAGCGTATCGCCCAGCAGCGGGGCACTGTCGCCGAACCGGGGCCGGAGCGTCTCCGACACGAGCCACACGAGCGCACCGAGCAACGGGAGCAGCAACAATACCGCCCTGCGCTCACGGGCCGGGAACTCCCAGCACCGCCGGGTACGATTCCTGTCGGAAGCCATATATTATATTTATACTGTCTCTGTTTGTACTGCAAACATGCAAGGTCACGCCTCACGAACGGCACGCAACCGTTCGGATACCCCGCCGCTCCTACGAAATCTCCGCCCCTCCGCCGCGCAGCAGCCGACAGTAACGGTCCGAAGGAGAGGGCAGAAACTCGCCTATGTCATACTCCTTCCACCGTGCATCCACAAGCGCAATCGTGGCTTCGGAAGCGGCGACCACATTCGGGAAACGCGGAGGATAGTCCGTCCCGCTCCCCGGCAGCTTCGTCCGCGCATCGGCCAGCAGCGTACCGCCGCTGAAACGGATATCGCGCCCGGCATCGGTATCGGCCGTGGCCAGCCACAGCAGGTCGCCGCCGTCCAACCCCTGCGCAGCGGTATCGAAGAGCACGGCGATGCGGGCCTCCGGACAGTTCTCCCGGACGAAAGCGGCAATGTCCGCCTCGGCACCGGGCTCGGCATAAAGCGCCACGATACCCCACTCCGCATAGAATGCCATGCTCCACGCCGCGATACCCCCCGCAGGAACGATTCGCTCCGGCACGGCCAGGAGGGGTACCTCTCCCTCCGGAACACCGGTCAGGTCGAGTGCGAGCTTGCCTCCGTAACCGGTCTCGGCCGCAGCGTGGTCGAGCACGTCGAGTGCCCCTTCGCCGCGAATGGCCGCCCGTTCCGGCTCCACGCCGCGCAGCAGCCGGGCCAACTCCTGCGGAGTACGCACGTCGCTGCCCGCCGGTGCGACGAGCATGTATTTGTTAAACATCATCTGCCCCGCTCCCCACAGCGAAGAGACGGCCTGTCGCACATGCCCCGGATAACGGACATGCAGTCCCACGACGGCGAGGTTGTGCGCCACCCCCGGGGCAGGCATATACATCTCCTCCATATCGGGCTGCAGGGCGAGCCGGATGGGGGCGAGGAATATCTTCTCCGTCGCCTGCGCCATATAATAGTCCTCCTGCACCGGAATACCCACCACCGTGGCGGGCCACACAGCGTCACGGCGGTGCGTCACCGCCGTAACATGAAAGAGCGGATAACGGTCTTCGAGGGAGTAGAAACCGGTATGGTCGCCGAAGGGGCCCTCCACCGCCTTCTCTTCGGCCGGGTCCACGTACCCCTCTATTACGAAATCACAGTCGGCCGGGACATAGAGGTCGTTCGTCACGCACCTGACCAGCCGCACGGGCCGACCCCGCAGGAATCCCGCCAGCAGATACTCGTCGATGCCGTCCGGCACGGGCGCAGTGGCGGCGTAGGTGTAGGCCGGATCGCCGCCGAGGCAGACACTCACGGGCATCCGCCGTCCCGCACGCCGATAGGCTTCGTAATGTTTCGCGCCGGTCTTGTGCATGTGCCAGTGCATCCCCGTGGTGCGGCCGTCGAACACCTGCATGCGGTACATGCCCACATTGACCGCTCCGGTCGCCGGGTCTGCCGTATTCACCATGGGCAGCGTCACGAAGCGCCCGCCGTCGGCGGGCCAGCACTTAAGCACCGGAAGCAGGTCAAGCGAGGCATCGCCGCCCATCCGGACGACCTGCTGACACGCACCGCGACCGCGCATCCGTTTCGGGAACCAGCGGGCCGCTTCGCCCAGCAACGGCAAGGCCCCTATTTTCTGGACGAACGAACCTTTGGGCGACATGACTTCGCCGACCAGCCGCTCTATCCGGGTCGGAAGTTCATCCAGCGAAGCGACGCCGAGGGCCAGCGCCATCCGACGGTCGGAACCGAAGAGGTTCATCGCCACCGGAAACGCCGTCCCCGTATTCTCGAAAAGCAGCGCCCGCCCGCCATGTTTCACCACCCGGTCGGCTATCTCCGCCATCTCCTCCACAGGATTCACGCATGCCTTTATCCGTACCAACTCGCCCTCCCGTTCGAGCAGGTCGATATATTCCCGCAAACTGCCGTACATAAGCAGAATTATTTCTATTTTTACAAAAGTAATCAATTTAGCCGATTCGGGTCATAACTTTCGGACGGACATTCCGCCCGGCAAACGACACACGGATGAAATTCGCATCGCTTCTCTGCTTTGCCCTCCTGCTGCCGCAGGCATGGAGCACGGTTTCCGGACAGACCGTACACGGTACCGTCACCGACCGCACGACCGGAGAGCCGGTCGGCTACGCGAACATCTGGTTCAACGGCACGGGCCGCGGTACGGTGGCCGACGGGCACGGCATCTATTCGATCGACGCAGGTACCGTCACCCCCGACCATACGCTTAGCTTCAACTGTATCGGTTACGACACATGCACCGTCCGTCTGCGGGACATCCCGCAGGACGGCACGTTCGACGCCTTCCTCGCCCCCGTACCCCAGGTCATCGAGGAAGTGACCGTCGTACCGGTGAAAACCCGGCTCAAACGGCTGGGCAACAATTTCAGGTCGCCGCTGATGGAGGCGGTGCATCAGGATGACCTGACCGGCGTAGAATTCGGTACGATAATCAAAATCAAAAAAAGGACCTGGCTGGAAGAAGTCCGGATAAACGTCCTGAGCTGTTCGTACGACGACCTGGTCTTCCGGCTCAACATCTACGGCCGGGACGAAACGGGGCGCTTCGTGAACATCCTCCGGCAGCCCATCTACGCCTCCGTACCGCGAACCGACGAACCGACTACCGTAACGATAAACCTCGCCGACCTCCACATCGTGACCGATGACGACCTCATCGTAGCCTACCAGCATATCAGCAGTTCCCTGACCGGGCAAATCCGTTTTCCGATAGGCCTCACGGGCGCCCGGAGCTGCGTCCGATACAACCAGGGCGATGCGTGGGAGGATACGGAGTGGTCGTTCCGCTT
The DNA here is from genome assembly GCF_900104605.1 of Tidjanibacter massiliensis. Taxonomy (NCBI): domain Bacteria; kingdom Pseudomonadati; phylum Bacteroidota; class Bacteroidia; order Bacteroidales; family Rikenellaceae; genus Tidjanibacter; species Tidjanibacter massiliensis. The sequence continues at coordinate 1,618,343 of NZ_LT629960.1, forward strand.
TCCCATCAGCCTCATTGCACGGGTGGAACGGTAAACGGTCCGGCAACACTGTGAATCCGCTAACAATTTAATGCCGGCCCCATCGCCTTATCAAAAAATTTATAACTTTGTAGGTTGAAGCGATTAAGAATCCTAAGTGACGACAAGATATTAACCTTCATATAAAAGTTATGGCAAATAACACGGAAGAGAAGCTGTTCTCCCAATTCCCGCCGGTGAGCACCGAACAGTGGGAAGCGGCAATAACGGCCGACCTCAAGGGAGCCGATTACCAGAAAAAACTGGTATGGCGCACGACCGAGGGGTTCAATGTCCGCCCGTACTACCGGGCCGAAGACCTCGAAGGAATCAAGTATTTAGGTAAAAAAAGCGGCGAATTCCCCTACGTCAGGGGGAACCGGTGCAACAACCGCTGGCGCATCCACGAAACCATCGCGGTGAAAGAGGTGGCCGAGGCCAACCGTCTCGCCCTGCATGCGGTGGAGGCGGGTGCCGACTCCATCGGTTTCGACCTGTCGGAAAAGCTCTCCGCACAGCAGGTCGCCGACCTCATGGCCGGCATCGACCTGAACGCCACCGAACTGGCTTTCAGCGGAAAACCGGATGCCGAACTGCCCGACAAGGTGCTGTCGGTGGCCGAAGCCAAAAAGGCGGACCCGGAGAAATTCCGCGTCTTCTTCGGCTACGACCCGCTCATCCGGCAGCTTTCGCTCACGGGCGCCTTCTGCGACGGCGACGACGGACAGCAGTGTTACAAGACCATCGCCGGGTTCGTCCGGGGGGCCAAGGCGTGGCCCAAGGCGAAATTCGTGACCGTCTCGGGCGAAACGTTCCAGAACAGCGGTTCGACCATTACGCAGGAGTTGGCCTTCACGCTCGCGGCAGGACACGAATACCTCGTAAAACTGACGGAAGCAGGGCTGAGCGCCGAAGAGGCTGCCCGGACCATCCGCTTCTCGATGGCGGTCAGCTCCAATTACTTCATGGAGATGGCCAAGTTCCGTGCCGGACGCATGCTGTGGGCCAACATCGTAAACGCCTACACGGGCGGTTGCGCCCGCAAAATGTTCACCCACGCCGTGACATCGGGCTGGAACATCACCGCCTACGACCCCTACGTGAACATGCTGCGCGGTACGACCGAGGCGATGAGCGCCTCGCTGGCCGGAGTACACTCGCTGGAAGTGCTCCCGTTCGATACGGCCTACGAAAGCCCCACGGAGTTCTCCTCGCGCATCGCCCGCAATGTGCAGCTGCTGCTCAAGAACGAGTCCCATTTCGATAACGTGGTAGACCCCGCCGGCGGTTCCTATTACATCGAAAACCTCACGCAGAGCATCGCCGAGCAGGCATGGAAGCTCTTCAAGGAAGTGGAGGAACGGGGCGGTTATACGGCCGCTTTCCGCGACGGTTTCATTCCCGACGCCGTGAAGGCTTCGGCCGAGGCGAAGGACAACGCCGTGGCCACGCGCCGCATCGTACTCCTCGGCACGAACCAATACCCTAATTTCAACGAAGTGGCCGACAGCGCCATTACCGAAGCGTGCATCACGCCGCAGGCATGGGACGCCAAGGTACTGCGCCCCTACCGCGGCGGCATGGCCTTCGAACAACTCCGCCTGAAGGTGGACCGCAGCGGCCGCAGTCCGCGGGCCTTCATGCTCACCTGCGGCACGCTCGCCATGGCGCGCGCCCGCTCGCAGTTCGCATGCAACTTCTTCGCCTGCGCAGGCATCCGGGTAGTGGACAACACCTTCTTCCATTCGGTGGAGGAAGGCGCGAAAGCCGCGCTCGACTCCGGAGCCGAAATCGTGGTCATCTGCGCCGCGGACGACGATTACGCAACGCTCGCCCCGAAAGCGAAAGAACTGCTCGGCGAACGGGCGCTCTTCGTCGTGGCCGGTGCACCGGCATCGCAGCCCGAACTCGAAGCGCAGGGCATCACCCGCTTCATCAGCGTAAGGAGCAACGTACTCGAAACCCTCAGGGAATACGTTAAGGAACTCGGAATCTAACAAGGGGTAACACACGACAGAACGATGAGAGCAAAATTTTCAGAAATGACATACGAAGGCGGGCCCGCCAAGTGCTGCCACGCCGGAAAGGGCGGCCACGGCGAAAGCGTGTGGATGACCGCCGAACAGATACCCGTCAAGGGCTCCTATACGGAAAAGGACCTCGAAGGGCTCGAACACCTCAACTATGCGGCCGGCATCGCCCCGTTCCTGCGCGGCCCGTACAGCACGATGTACGTGATGCGTCCGTGGACCATCCGTCAGTACGCCGGCTTCTCGACCGCCGAAGAGAGCAACGCCTTCTACCGCCGCAACCTCGCATCGGGGCAGAAGGGTCTTTCGGTGGCGTTCGACCTCGCCACCCACCGCGGCTACGACGCCGACCATCCGCGCGTGGTGGGCGACGTGGGCAAGGCGGGCGTTTCGATATGCTCCGTGGAGGACATGAAAGTGCTCTTCGACGGCATTCCGCTCGACCAGATGTCCGTATCGATGACGATGAACGGCGCCGTGCTCCCGGTACTGGCCTTCTACATCGTCTCCGGGCTCGAACAGGGCGTCCGTCTCGACCAGATGGCCGGCACGATACAGAACGACATCCTCAAGGAGTTCATGGTGCGCAACACCTACATCTACCCACCCGAATTCTCCATGCGGATTATCGCCGACATCTTCGAATACACGGCCAAGAACATGCCCAAGTTCAACTCCATCTCCATTTCCGGCTACCACATGCAGGAGGCGGGGGCGACGGCCGACATCGAGCTGGCCTATACGCTGGCCGACGGTCTGGAGTACATCCGCGCCGGTATCAATGCGGGCATGACCGTGGACCAGTTCGCGCCGCGCCTTTCCTTTTTCTGGGGCGTGGGCATGAACCACTTCATGGAAATCGCCAAGATGCGTGCCGCAAGGCTCCTGTGGGCTAAAATCGTGAGCCAGTTCAACCCGAAGAACCCGAAATCCATGGCGCTGCGCACGCACTGCCAGACCTCCGGCTGGTCGCTCACCGAGCAGGACCCGTTCAACAACGTGGCCCGCACCGCCATCGAGGCCATGGGTGCGGCACTCGGTCACACGCAGTCGCTGCACACCAACGCGCTGGACGAGGCCATCGCGCTGCCGACGGACTTCTCCGCGCGTATCGCCCGCAACACGCAGATTTACATCCAGGAAGAGACCTACATCACGAAGGAGGTAGACCCGTGGGCAGGTTCCTATTACGTGGAGGCGCTGACGCACGAAATCGCCCACAAGGCATGGGAACACATCCAGGAAATCGAAAGCCTCGGCGGCATGGCGAAAGCCATCGAAACGGGTATTCCGAAGATGCGCATCGAGGAGGCGGCCGCACGCAAGCAGGCCCACATCGATTCCGGCAGCGAAATCATCGTAGGCGTGAACAAATACCGCCTGCCGAAGGAAGACCCCATCGACATCCTCGCCGTGGACAACACAGCCGTGCGCGAGGCGCAAATCAAGCGGCTGCATGACCTGCGGGCCAACCGCAACGAGGCCGACGTGCAGCGGGCGCTGGCCGCCATCACCGAATGCGTCCGCAGCGGAAAGGGCAACCTGCTCGAACTCGCCGTGGAGGCCGCGAAGGTGCGGGCGACGCTCGGCGAGATATCGGATGCCTGCGAAGTGGTGGTGGGCCGCTACAAAGCCGTAATACGTTCCATATCGGGAGTTTATTCAAGCGAAGTGAAGACAGACGAGAATTTCGCGAAAGCCAAGGCGATGGCCGAGGAGTTCGCACGGAGGGAGGGGCGCCAGCCGCGCATCATGATTGCCAAACTCGGCCAGGACGGCCACGACCGCGGCGCCAAAGTGGTGGCTACGGGCTATGCCGACATCGGGTTCGACGTGGACATGGGCCCGCTCTTCCAGACACCGGCCGAAGCGGCCAAACAGGCCGTCGAAAACGACGTGCACGTGGTGGGCGTATCGTCGCTCGCCGCAGGGCACCTCACCCTCGTCCCGCAGATAATCGCCGAACTCAAAAAGCTGGGCCGCGAGGACATCGTGGTCATCGTGGGCGGCGTCATCCCTGCGCAGGATTACGAGGAACTCTATGCCGACGGCGCCGCCGCCATCTTCGGCCCCGGCACGCCGATAGCCACGGCAGCTATCAAGATACTCGAAATTCTCATGCAGGAGTAATCCCCTCCGCACGGCACGCCATACAATGACGAACGAGGGTGCCCGCTAAAGCGGGCACCCTCGTTCGTACTCCTACAGCCGGCAATCCGCACACGGCACGCAGAATCGAATATAAAAACGGGCACCGTTCCCATCACTGCAGCCGCCGTCATGCACCCGATGCACATCCCTTCGCGGCCTCCAACGCGCAACGAACAGGAGTACCCGCAAAAACGAACGCCCCCGCCGATTCCTACTGACCGTCTTTCCGGTTCGGCCGTCAGTCGTAATAGGTAAAAGCATACCTGTCGCTGCTTCCGTAACCATAGTTCACCGTCATACGGACAATGCGGCCCGCTGTGTCCGTTTCATACGATATCTCCGCAGCCTCCGTCTCGCCATAGGAACTCTCCGCGCATCGGAACGACGAAAGCAGTCCGGCACAAGAGACCCCCTCGAAACGGGGAACCACCGTTGAAAGGGGATTAAAATAACTGCATGTCAACGCATTCATGTCGATACTGTAGGTATTGGCGTGCGGACTGTAAGTACATGTCAACAACTCGGTCCACACATCCCCCTCCCCCTCGTCATCGTCCGGGTCCTCGAACGCATACAGCAAATCGGCCGAAACGATATTCCCGGCATCCCATACGATGCCACCGACCCGCGTCACCAGATTGCTGCGATACTCGACGACCGCGCCGTTCTCATAGGTATATTTCCACCGCACAGCCTCCTCGCCGCCGGTAATCGTCAGTTCCGTTATCCGACCGGAACCGTCCAGCAAGGTACCCCGGAAGCTCTCTCCATCGCCGTAATCGGTAGTTACCGTGAGCTTTGTCTCCTCCCACGCATATCCGACCGCATAGCTGCCGTCCTCATCGGTAACATCGATACGCGACAGCCGCCAGGCATCGTCGTAACGAAATACAGCTTTGCTTTCGGAAACGGCCCCAAAGAGTTCGCAAACGCTCTTCACGGATTTCACGTAATGAATCCCCTCCTGCCACTCCGTTCCGCCGGTGCCGTCCACCGTCTTTCCCTTGCAGGATACGGCCGCCAGCAACACACCGCAAGCGACCGCGCACAAACCATAAAATCTCATCGTCCCGTCATTTTAACATGAATGAATCCGGCATCCGGCCTGTCGGTCGGATTACCCAATACGACAACGTCCCCTTCTCCCGCGAATCAAGAACACCGCCGAGTCTCCGGCGAAGATACGTCGCCCGACGGAAAAATGCAACGACATAAAAGTCAATTATTTTTGCAGATGCGACGAATAAAAAGCGGCAGGCTTTCCCGCAGGAAAACCGCCGCATACGGCTCCCGACCGGCCGACGGCACGCATCGTACCGGCACCGGACGGAAAACGGTCCTCTATCCGTCAGAACTTGAACCCGATGCCCAACATGGGTGTTCCCCAATTGACGCCGGCATAATACATCGGAGTATCCATACCGTCCTCACCGCCCAATGCAAGTGCAGCATTCCCTGCGGAAAGGGTAAGCATCCAACGGTCATTGATGCAATAATTCAGCATGGGCACGACGGAGAGTATTCCGAAATTCGCACAACTGCTACCCTTTTCCTTGTTGTCACCGACTTTGTACACCGACCACGACGACATCCCGAAATACCCGATGAATCCATTGAAAGACAAATAGAACCTATTGCCGAGAGGTATATAATAATTGACGGAAGGCCCTACGAAGTAGCCCAATACCCCGTCTTTATCAATGCTTTCTCCCAACTGTTCGTAGTCCGCCTTGTCTCTCGACCATGCATTCAATATCCCCGCAGAAAAACCGACCGACAGTCTGTCCGTAGCAAAATATTCAAACTGCGGTGTAAAGGCCACGAGGTTATAAGAGCTTGCGTATTTTCCTCCGAACGGACTTTCATACGGCAGTACCCCTGCCGTATTCAACCCCACGCGGCCTTTTATCATGTAATCGCCGGCAGAAATCTGGGCCACAGCCGTCCCACACATCGCCAGGGCAGCCGCCAAAGTCACAAAACATTTTTTCATGAGTCAGAAAGTTTTTGGTTAACAGATAAATATCAGATACAACAATCTCCGGCAATGATAGTACATACGGACAGAATTTGCAACAATATATACACATTTGCACATCCGGACTGCTCAAACCGCAAACGATATCGCCGCCTCCCGAAAGCCTCCTTTCCCATCATGCCCGTCCCGAACCGCCTTGTCCTCCACCGCAAAGCCTCCGACACGACGGTTTGTGCGGAAAAAAATCGCCCATTATTTTTTATTCTGAAAAACTGTCGTACTTTTGCGGGCGAATTTTCCTCTTCGCACGGCCCGGCAAAAAACGCCGGAATCCCGCGGGGACGGAAAGGAAAGAAAACGGTTCTTTGCATTTTGAGATACGCGACGTTTTTTTGCGCTTATTTTTTGCACATTAAGATTTTATCGCTATTTTTGTCACCCCGAAAGCCATGCCGATGTAGCTCAGTTGGCCAGAGCAGCTGATTTGTAATCAGCTGGTCGGGGGTTCGAATCCCTCCATCGGCTCGAAGGAGGGGCGGAAAAGCCGGACACCGCATCACAAAAGAGGAGAACGGCAAAAGAGCGCGGAAAACGTTTTAACAAGATACGGGAGAATACCAGAGTGGCCAAATGGGGCAGACTGTAAATCTGCTGGTTTATACCTTCGGTGGTTCGAATCCATCTTCTCCCACGAAGCCGAAGTGGCTTTAGTAAAGGCTGATATTCCGGACGGGATTCCCGACGGGATAGCGACCTTTACCAACAAGCGGAAGTAGCTCAGTTGATAGAGCATCAGCCTTCCAAGCTGAGGGTCGCGAGTTTGAGCCTCGTCTTCCGCTCAAAAAAGGATGATATGCATGACCGTCCTGCTCGCGCCGGCCGGCCATGAACGATTCGGGCGAGGTGGTATAAAAATCAGCAGGTTCTTTTGCGGACAGATGTCCGGAGGACGTTTTTTATATCACTGCGTTTTTTGCGAACGGAGTGCACGGCGGATTTATCCGTTTTCCGGCCAGGCGGGTAAAATATGCCCTTGCCGCCGGATTTGTCCGTAGAGCGCAGGGACCGGAAAACAGGTCGCCGAAACGACGAAAACCGGGCCGGAAGTTCCGTAAGAAACGGCAAGAATTTTTTTAAATTAATTCCTAAATAACTATCAAATTATGGCAAAAGAGAAATTTGACAGGTCCAAGCCGCACGTAAATATCGGTACCATCGGACACGTGGACCACGGTAAAACGACCCTCACCGCCGCAATTACCACCGTACTTGCAAAGAAGGGCCTCTCGGAACTCCGCAGCTTCGACTCTATCGACAACGCTCCGGAGGAGAAGGAACGCGGTATCACGATTAATACCTCGCACGTAGAGTACCAGACGGCTTCCCGTCACTATGCACACGTGGACTGCCCCGGTCACGCCGACTATGTGAAGAACATGGTTACCGGTGCCGCCCAGATGGACGGTGCCATCCTTGTGGTTGCCGCAACCGACGGTCCCATGCCCCAGACCCGCGAGCACGTGCTTCTCGCCCGTCAGGTGAACGTTCCGAGAATCGTAGTGTTCATGAACAAGGTGGACATGGTGGACGACCCGGAGATGCTCGACCTCGTAGAGATGGAGCTCCGCGACCTGCTCAACTTCTACAACTACGACGGCGACAACGCTCCCATCATCCGCGGTTCCGCACTCGGCGCACTCAACGGCGAACCGAAGTGGGAAGAGAAGGTGATGGAGCTCATGGACGCTGTGGACAGCTACATACCGCTGCCTCCGCGTGAAGTGGACAAGCCGTTCCTCATGCCTGTCGAGGACGTATTCTCGATTACGGGCCGCGGTACGGTACTTACCGGCCGTATCGAAACCGGCGTTATCCACGTAGGCGACCCGGTGGAAATCATCGGTATCGGCCAGAAACTCTCCTCTACCTGCACGGGCGTGGAGATGTTCCGCAAGCTGCTCGACGAGGGTGAAGCCGGCGACAACGTAGGTCTGCTCATGCGCGGTATCGACAAGAAGGATGTGAAACGCGGTATGGTAGTTGCGAAACCCGGTTCCATAACCCCTCACACCAAGTTCGAGGCTGAGGTTTATATCCTGAAGAAAGACGAGGGAGGTCGGCACACCCCGTTCCACAACAAATACCGTCCGCAGTTCTACCTCCGTACGCTCGACGTAACCGGCGAGGTACACCTCCCGGAGGGCGTGGATATGGTCATGCCGGGTGACAATACGACGATTACCGTAGAGCTTATCTACCCGGTTGCCCTCAACGTAGGTCTCCGTTTCGCTATCCGTGAAGGCGGCCGTACGGTAGGTGCCGGTCAGATAACCAAGATTATCGAGTAACCGACGATGATTACGACGGGCGCGGCAGATGCGCTGTGCCCGTTTACCGATATGCGGCCGGGGGCTGAATATTAAAGGCTTTACGACAATCCGGCCGCATCATAGGAATGTAGTTCAAGGGTAGAATAGCGGTCTCCAAAACCGTTGATGGGGGTTCGAATCCCTCCATTCCTGCAAACAAGAAAATATAAGTATGAAAAAACTTATACGTTATTTCAAAGAATCCTATTCGGAGCTGGTTCATAAGGTTTCCTGGACGCCGGTGAAGGAGCTGCAGAGTTTAGCAATTACCGTCATGGTAGCTTCCTTGATATTCGCTGTGGTCGTACTGGCGATGGACCTCTCTTTCGAGAATATCATGAAAGTAGTCTACAGGTATCTGGCAAGGTAATTCATTATTAATCAGGTTACAGATTATGAGTGAAAAAGAGGCCAGACAGTGGTACGTGATACGCGCCGTCGGCGGAAAGGAAAAAAAGGTCAAGGAGTACATCGAAACGATGGTTCACAACTCCCACCTTGAGGAGTACATTTCGCAGGTGCTGATTCCGACGGAAAAGGTTTACACCATCCGCAACGGAAAGAAAATCAGCAAGGAGAAGGTGTCGTATCCGGGCTACGTACTTGTCGAAGCAGCGATGGTAGGAGAAATTCCGTATGTACTTCGCAACACACCCAATGTACTCGGCTTCCTCGGCGACTCCAAGGAGGACAGCAAACGCATGATTGCCACGCCGCTCCGTCCACAGGAGGTGGCGCGCATCCTCGGCAGGGTCGACGAATTGAGTCAGGGTGAGGAGGAGAACGAGATTCCTTTCTTTGTCGGCGAGACGGTCAAGGTTACGGATGGGCCGTTCTCAAGTTTCTCGGGGGTCATAGAGGCCGTCGACAACGACCGCAAGAAGCTCACGGTCTCCGTGAAGATATTCGGACGCAAGACTCCTATGGAGTTGAGTTTTATGCAAGTTGAAAAAGAGTAATTAACCAAGGAAAACTATGGCAAAAGAGGTTGCTGCATTTATTAAATTGCAGATAAAAGGTGGTGCCGCAAATCCTTCACCCCCCGTGGGTCCCGCGCTCGGTTCGAAGGGAGTCAATATCATGGACTTCTGCAAGCAGTTCAATGCGCGTACCCAGGACAAGGCGGGGAAGGTCCTGCCGGTTATCATCACCGTGTACAGCGACAAGTCGTTCGACTTCGTCGTTAAACAGCCGCCCGTAGCCGTCCAGATTAAGGAAGCAGCCAAGATTAGCACTGCGTCAGCCGAGCCGAACCGAAACAAGGTCGGTCAGATTACGTGGGAGCAGGTCGAGGCTATCGCCAAGGATAAGATGAGCGATATGAACTGCTTCACGGTCGAGTCTGCAATGCGCATGGTTGCCGGAACGGCCCGCAGCATGGGTGTCAGCGTTGTCGGCGAATTTCCTAAAAAGTAATTGAATAGACGAAGATGAGTAAGCTGACCAAGAATCAGAAAGCAATGCTTGCGAAGGTGGAGCCGAACAAGGTTTACAAACTGAGTGAGGCCGCCGAACTTCTGAAGGAGATTACCTTTACGAAATTCGACGCGTCCGTGGACATGGACGTACGCCTGGGCGTAGACCCCCGCAAGGCAAACCAGATGGTCAGGGGTGTCGTTACCCTGCCGCATGGTACAGGTAAAACAGTAAGGGTGCTCGTGCTTTGTACTCCCGACAAGGAGAACGAAGCGAAAGAGGCCGGCGCCGATTACGTGGGACTCGACGAATACATCGAGAAAATCAAAGGAGGTTGGACCGATGTGGACGTCATCATCACTACTCCCAACGTAATGGCGAAAGTAGGTGCGCTGGGCCGTATTCTCGGTCCGCGCGGACTCATGCCGAACCCCAAGACCGGTACGGTCACCATGGAGGTGGGCAAAGCGGTCAAAGAGGTCAAGGCCGGTAAAATCGACTTCAAGGTCGACAAGTACGGCATCATCCACTCTTCGATAGGCAAGGCTTCGTTCACTGCCGAACAGATAGCCGACAACGCGAAGGAGTTCCTCGGAACAATCATCAAGTTGAAACCGTCCGCCGCTAAGGGTTCCTACATCCTCAGCATCTATCTCTCCTCGACAATGAGCTGCGGCTTACAGATAGATCCCAAATCTATTGACACGAAATAAAAATTCCGAAGACAATGAACAGGGAAGAAAAAAGACAGGTAATAGAGTCTCTGGCCGCCAAGCTCAACGAATACCCTCATTTCTACATAACGGACATAGCCGAACTCAACGCCGAGCAGACTGCGGCACTCCGCCGTCAGTGCTTCGAAAAGGAGGTAAATCTCATGGTCGTGAAGAATACCCTTTTCGAGAAAGCATTGGAGGCAACCGACAAGGCCGACGAGCAGCTCATCGGAGTGCTCAGCGGCGCGACTTCGATTATGTTCTCCTCCGTAAACAAAGCTCCGGCACAGGTCATCAAGGAGTTCCGTAAGAAGAACCCGCAGGGGAAACCGGTGCTCAAGGCTGCATACGTAGAGGATTGTATTTATGTCGGCGACCAGAACCTCGACATGCTCGTAGCCATCAAGAGCCGCGAAGAGCTTATCGGGGATATCATCGGTCTGCTCCAGTCTCCGGCCAAGAACGTTATTTCCGCCCTTGCCGGCGCTGCGGGACAGAAGGTCGCAGGTATCGTAAAAGCTCTCGAAGAGAGGAACAATTAGCGGAAGTCCTACCGGCATCCGTACAGAAAGAAACGGCTGCGACAGCCGCTTGAAGGTCGCCGGGAGGCAATAAGACATTAACAAAAACATTAAACAAACAATAATCAATACAACAATGGCAGACATCAAGAAATTAGCTGAAGAGTTGGTAAACCTGACAGTTAAGGAAGTAACCGAATTGGCCGCTATCCTCAAGGACGAGTACGGCATCGAACCTGCAGCCGCAGCAGTTGCAGTTGCAGCAGCTCCCGCAGCAGGTGCAGCCGAAGGAGGTGCAGCCGAGAAATCCACTTACGACGTTGTCCTCACCAGCGCAGGTCAGGCCAAAGTAGGTGTTATCAAGGTCGTTAAGGAAATCACCGGTCTCGGTCTCAAGGAAGCCAAGGACCTCGTTGACGGCGCTCCCAAAGCTATCAAGGAAGGTGTTTCCAAAGAGGAAGCTGAGTCTATCAAATCTCAACTCGAAGAAGCAGGAGCTGAAGTTGAACTTAAATAGTTTATACTTCTAACTCGGAACATATTCAGGTATAGAGTCTGGCGACAGGCTCTATACCTTTTGCCGTTTATTTTGTCACAAGGCACGGCAGCAGATGCCGCAGGGCGAAGCAGAGGTGCCGGGAAGCGATGGCGGAGACGTCACAGCGGCGGGAGCGACATCCGCCAAAACGAACGGCAAAGAGTTATCCGGAACGACCGCCGCGGGCGGAGGCCGGAGAGACACCGAAACGGGTAAACACCTTTCGGATACTCCGGAACGGGAACTGCGGCGATATGCGACGGAAAGCGGAGAGGGCTGTACACCGCCCGCATCCGCACGAAGACAGGATGCGGCTACGGCCGCTTTCTGTGTCGAGAAACGAAAAGGGTGATTAACCGGCGAAGACAAACGGTCCCCCGCACAAGGAAGCACGGCCTGAACGGCTACCGGCCTGCCCACCGGGGTTCCCCCTACCCTCAACCGACCGGCGACTACTACCTGACAAGCGATAGACGCCAACTTATCTTGGATTAGAATGTGCTACCCGCAACGGCGCCACGAATGCCGCGGGTTCAACTCAAAAACATATTTGTTACATGTCCTTAAAAGCAAATAACCCGAGAATAAGCTTCTCTTCAGTGAAAAAAAGGATGCACTATCCCGATTTTCTGGAGATTCAGCTCAAATCATTCCACGACTTTTTCCAGCTCGACACCACCGCAGAGAACCGCAAGAACGAGGGGCTCTACAAAGTGTTCATGGAAAATTTCCCGATAACCGATACAAGGAACAACTTCGTTCTGGAATTCATCGATTACTATATCGACCCGCCCCGCTATTCCATAGAGGAGTGCCTCGAACGCGGCCTGACCTACAGCGTCCCGCTCAAGGCGAAACTGAAACTCTACTGTACGGACTCGGAACACGAGGACTTCGACACGGTGGTACAGGATGTCTATTTCGGTACCATCCCCTACATGACGCCGCGCGGCACATTCGTCATCAACGGTGCCGAGAGGGTCATCGTATCGCAGCTCCACCGTTCGCCGGGCGTATTCTTCGGGCAGAGCGTACACACCAACGGCACCAAACTCTACTCCGCACGTATCATTCCGTTCAAGGGGTCGTGGATAGAGTTCGCCACGGACATCAACAACGTGATGTACGCCTACATCGACCGCAAGAAGAAGCTCCCCGTCACGACGCTGCTGCGTGCCATCGGCTACGAGAATGACCAGCAGATACTGGAGATATTCGACCTGGCGGACGAGGTGAAAGTAAACCGTGCGAACCTTAAAAAGGCCGTAGGCCGCAAGCTGGCCGCAAGGGTACTGAGCACCTGGGTGGAAGACTTCGTTGACGAGGACACCGGCGAAGTGGTATCCATCGAGCGTAACGACGTCATCATCGACCGCGAAACGGTGCTCGAAGCCGACGACATAGACCGAATCATCGACAGCGGCGCCAAAAGCATCCTCCTGCACAAGGAGAATGCGACGGGCAACGACTATTCCATCATATACAACACGTTACAGAAAGACCCCTGCAACTCCGAAAAGGAAGCGGTGGTTTACATATACAGACAGCTGCGCAATTCCGAACCACCCGACGAGGCGACGGCAAGGGATGTCATCGACAAGCTCTTTTTCTCCGACAAACGCTACGACCTGGGCGAAGTGGGCCGTTTCCGGATAAACAAGAAGCTCGAACTCGACATCGACCCGCAAATCAGGGTGCTGACGAAAGAGGACATGATAGCCATTATCAAATACCTCATCTCGCTCATCAACTCGAAAACCGACGTGGACGACATCGACCACCTGAGCAACCGCCGCGTAAGGACCGTCGGAGAGCAGCTCTCCAACCAGTTCTCGGTGGGCTTCGTCAGGATGGCGCGTACCATCCGCGAGCGGATGAACGTGCGCGACAACGAAGTCTTCACCCCGATAGACCTCATCAACGCCAAGACGCTCTCGAGCGTCATCAACTCGTTCTTCGGCACGAACCAGCTCTCGCAGTTCATGGACCAGATAAACCCGCTGGCCGAAATGACGCACAAGCGCCGTCTGTCGGCCCTCGGTCCGGGCGGTCTGTCGCGCGACAGGGCCGGTTTCGAAGTACGAGACGTACACTACACGCATTACGGACGCCTCTGCCCCATCGAGACGCCGGAAGGCCCGAATATCGGTCTTATCTCCTCGCTTTGCGTCTATGCGAAGATAAGCGACATGGGATTCATCGAGACGCCTTACCGCCGCGTGGAAAACGGCAAAGTGGACATGAAGGACGAGGACATCGTCTACATGAGCGCCGAAGAGGAGGAGAACCTCATCATCGCGCAGGCCACGGCCGGTATCGACGAGGAGGGTAACTTCCTCGAACCGGACCGCATCAAGGCACGCGTGGAGGCCGATTATCCGACAGTGAACGCCCAGCAGGTGAATCTGGTGGACGTGGCACCGAATCAGATAGCCTCCATTGCGGCGAGCCTCATCCCGTTCCTCGAACACGACGATGCCAACCGTGCTCTCATGGGCTCGAACATGATGCGCCAGGCCGTGCCCCTCATCAACCCCGAAGCCCCCATCGTGGGCACAGGTCTCGAATCGGAGATGATGGGCGACAGCCGCATCCATATCGTCGCCGAGAAGGACGGCGAGGTGGTATTTGCCGACGCCCAGCAGATACAGGTACGCTACGAACGCTCGGAGGACGAAAAGCTCGTCAGCTTCGACCCGGAAGTGACCACCTATATCCTGCCGCGCTACCGCAAGACCAACCAGAACATGTCCATCACGCTGCGCCCCACCGTCATGCAGGGCGAAAAGGTAACGAAAGGCCAGATACTCACCGAAGGCTATTCGACCGACAACGGCGAACTCGCCCTGGGCCGCAACCTCAAGGTGGCGTTCATGCCCTGGAAGGGATACAACTTCGAGGATGCCATCGTGATATCCGAACGCCTCGTGCGCGAAGACCTCTTCACGTCAGTGCACGTGGACGAGTACATCATGGAGGTGCGCGAGACCAAGCGCGGTATGGAGGAGCTGACCTCCGACATCCCGAACGTCAGCGAGGATGCGACCAAAGACCTCGACGAGAACGGTATCATCCGCATCGGTGCGAACGTCAAGCCGGGCGATATCCTCATCGGCAAGATAACCCCGAAGGGAGAGAGCGACCCGAGTCCGGAGGAGAAGCTGCTGCGCGCTATTTTCGGCGACAAAGCCGGCGACGTGAAGGATGCCTCGCTCAAGGCACAGCCTTCGCTCTACGGTGTGGTCATCGACAAGAAGCTCTTCAGCCGCGTGAACAAGGACAACAAGAAGGGCAAACAGGCCGAAAAGGTGCAGCTCGACAAAATCGACGCACAGTTCGCCAAGGAGGCCGCCGCCCTGAAAGCCGTCCTGGTGGATAAGCTGTGGACGATACTGAAGGACAAGACCACGCAGGGTATCAAGGACTACCTCGGCGCGGAGCTCTACGGCAAGGGCGCGAAGTTCAGCCGCAAGATGCTCGAAGAGATAGACTACCTGAACCTCAATACGGACAAGTGGGTGGGCGACGAACGCATAGACCGCCTCGTCGGACAGACCATCAACAACTACATCATCAAGTACAAGGAGCTCGATGCCCGCGTGAAACGCGAGAAGTACAACCTCACCAACGGCGACGAGCTGCCGGCAGGCATCATCCAGCTCGCCAAGGTTTACATCGCCAAGAAACGCAAACTGAAAGTAGGCGACAAGATGGCGGGCCGCCACGGTAACAAGGGTATCGTAGCGAAAGTGGTGCGCGACGAGGACATGCCTTTCCTCGACGACGGTTCGATAGTGGATATCGTACTGAACCCGCTGGGCGTGCCCTCCCGAATGAACCTCGGCCAGATTTACGAAACCGTACTCGGATGGGCGGGCAAGGAACTCGGGCTCAAGTTCGCCACCCCCATCTTCGACGGCGCCACGCTCGACGAGATAAACGAGTACACGGCCAAGGCGGGCATTCCGCGCAGCGGCCGCACCTATCTGCGCGACGGAGGAACCGGCGAACAGTTCGACCAGCCGGCTACCGTAGGCGTGATATACATGCTGAAGCTCGGCCACATGATAGACGACAAGATGCACGCGCGTTCCATCGGTCCCTATTCGCTCATCACCCAGCAGCCGCTCGGCGGTAAGGCGCAGTTCGGCGGCCAGCGATTCGGAGAGATGGAGGTCTGGGCGCTCGAAGCGTTCGGTGCAGCCAACATCCTGCAGGAGATACTGACCATCAAGAGCGACGACGTCATGGGGCGTGCGAAGGCCTACGAAGCCATCGTCAAGGGAGACAACCTCCCGCCGGCCGGTATCCCGGAATCGCTCAACGTGCTCCTGCACGAGCTGAGGGGCCTGGCGCTGAGCGTCAAGCTGGAGTAAGACGATGCCCCGTCCGCCGTCCCTCTCGGCAGGGACGGCGCCGGCGGCAGCTTCCGGCGACAGGCCGGAGAGTCCGGGAGGCCGGAAACGGTTTTCCGCATGTCGGATAATTTAGAAAGTAAAAGATATGCCAATCAAGAAAGAGAACAAAACTTCGAATTTCAGCAAGATATCGATAGGGCTGGCATCGCCCGAGGAGATACTCGAAAACTCGAGCGGCGAAGTTCTGAAGCCCGAAACCATCAACTACCGCACCTACAAACCGGAGCGGGACGGGCTTTTCTGCGAAAGGATATTCGGTCCGGTCAAGGACTTCGAATGCCATTGCGGAAAATACAAACGCATCCGCTACAAGGGTATCGTTTGCGACCGGTGCGGTGTGGAGGTGACCGAGAAGAAGGTGCGCAGGGAGCGTATGGGGCACATATCGCTCGTCGTCCCGGTAGTGCACATCTGGTATTTCCGTTCGCTTCCATCGAAGATAGGCTACCTGCTCGGCATCCCCACCAAGATGCTCGATGCGGTCATCTATTACGAGCGGTACATCGTGGTACAGCCCGGCGCGGCCGCCGAGTTAGGCGTTTCGGAGAAGGACCTGCTGGCGGAGAAGGAGTACCTCGACATCCTCGCCCAGCTTCCGAAAGGCAACGCCCAGCTCGACGACGACGACCCGAACAAGTTCATCGCCCTCATGGGTGCGGAAGCCATCGACCTGATGCTCCGCAGACTCGACCTCGATACGCTCTCCTATTCGCTCCGCCACAAGGCCAGCACGGAGACCTCGCAGCAGCGCAAGGCCGAAGCCCTCAAGAGGCTCCACATCATCGAGGCGTTCCGCGAGTCGCGCGAAATCAACAAACCCGAATGGATGGTGCTGAAGGTCATTCCGGTCATTCCGCCGGAACTGAGGCCCCTCGTCCCGCTGGACGGCGGACGTTTCGCCACCTCCGACTTGAACGACCTCTACCGCCGCGTTATCATCCGCAACAACCGCCTCAAGAGGCTCATCGAAATCAAGGCACCGGAAGTCATCCTCCGCAACGAGAAGCGCATGCTTCAGGAGGCGGTGGACAGCCTGTTCGATAACTCGCGCAAGAACAACGCGGTAAAAACGGAGAGCAACCGACCGCTGAAATCGCTCAGCGACAGTCTCAAGGGGAAACAGGGACGTTTCCGCCAGAACCTCCTCGGTAAGCGTGTAGACTACTCGGCCCGTTCGGTCATCGTCGTGGGCCCGGAGCTCAAGATGCACGAGATGGGTATTCCGAAGGATATGGCGGCAGAACTCTACAAGCCGTTCATCATCCGCAAGCTCATCGAACGCGGCATTGTCAAGACCGTCAAATCGGCAAAGAAAATCATCGACAGGAAAGACCCCGTCATCTGGGACATCCTCGAAAATGTAATAAAAGGGCACCCGGTACTGATGAACCGTGCCCCTACCCTGCACCGTCTCGGTATCCAGGCCTTCCAGCCGAAGCTCATCGAAGGCAAGGCCCTGCAGCTCCATCCGCTGGCATGTACGGCATTCAACGCCGACTTCGACGGCGACCAGATGGCCGTACACCTGCCGCTGGGCAATGCCGCCATTCTGGAGGCGCAAATTCTCATGCTCGGTTCGCACAACATCCTGAACCCGGCCAACGGAGCGCCTATCACCGTTCCCTCGCAGGACATGGTGCTCGGCCTCTACTACATCACCAAATCGCGCCCCGGCGCCAAAGGCGAAGGGCTGGTATTCTACGGCCCGGAGGAGGCGATTATCGCCTACAACGAGGGCCGTGCCGACCTGCACGCCAAGGTAAGCGTAATGGTCGATACGGTGGATGAGGAGGGCAACCCGAAACGCGAACTCATCAAGGAGACGACTATCGGCCGTATCCTCTTCAACCAGGTGGTTCCGAAGGAGGTGGGATATATCAACACCCTCCTGAAGAAGAAGAACCTGCGCGACATCATCGGCGTCATCATGAAGAAAGCGGGCGCCGACAAGGCCGCCGTGTTCCTCGACGACATCAAGGCGCTCGGATATCAGATGGCCTTCAAGGGCGGCCTTTCGTTCAACCTCGACGCGGTACTGATACCGAAAGAAAAGGAACAGCTCGTTCGGGAAGGTTACGAAAAGGTGGACGAGGTGTACGAAAGCTACAACATGGGCTTCATCACCAACAACGAGCGTTACAATCAGGTCATAGACATCTGGACGCGCGTGAACTCGGAGCTCACCGAAACGGTGTCCCGCCAACTCGAAGCCGACATGGAGGGTTTCAACCCGGTATTCATGATGCTCGACTCCGGCGCCCGCGGTTCGCGCGAACAGATACGTCAGCTCTCCGGTATGCGCGGTCTGATGGCCAAGCCGCAGAAATCCGGTGCGGAAGGCGGTCAGGTCATCGAGAACCCGATTCTTTCGAACTTCAAGGAGGGTCTTTCGGTGCTGGAATACTTCATATCGACGCACGGTGCGCGTAAAGGTTTGGCCGATACCGCACTGAAGACGGCCGATGCAGGTTACCTCACCCGTCGTCTGGTGGACGTGGCCAACGACGTCATCGTGAACGAAGAGGACTGCGGCACGCTCCGCGGACTCACGGCCACGGCGACCAAACGGAACGAAGCCGTCGTGCAGACACTTTACGAGAAGATACTGGGGCGTGTGGCACTTACCGATGTCATCCATCCGCTCACGGGCGACATCATCGTGCGTGCCGGCGAGGAGATTACGGAGGAAGCCGCCGAAATCATCGAGAAATCGCCCATCGAACAGGTGGAAATACGTTCGGCACTCACCTGCGAATCGCGCCACGGCGTATGTGCGAAGTGCTACGGCCGCAACCTCTCCACGGGCCGCATGGTTCAGAAGGGTGAAGCGGTCGGCGTAATCGCCGCACAGAGTATCGGCGAGCCGGGTACGCAGCTGACGCTTCGTACATTCCACGTCGGCGGTGTGGCCAGCGGTTCGGCGGTGGACAACCAGGTCGTCGCACGCTACGGCGGCCGTCTGGAAATCGACGACCTGAAGGTCATCAAGCACAAGGACAAGGACGGCGAAACGGTCAACATCGTGGTGAGCCGTCTCTCCGAAATGCGTATCGTGGACAACCACACGGATATCGTGCTCTACACGCACAACCTGCCTTACGGTTCGCACCTCTTCAAGTTCGACGGGGATGAAATCCAGAACGGCGACGTAATCTGCGAATGGGACCCGTTCAACGCGGTCATCATATCGGAACACGACGGTAAGATAGCATTCGACAACATCATCGAAGGCGTCACCTACCGCGACGAGTCCGACGAACAGACCGGTCTGCGCGAGAAAGTCATCATCGAAAGCAGGGACAAGACGAAGAACCCCGTCATCCGCATCCTCGACAACGAGGGCAACGAAGTGAAACAGTACAACCTGCCGGTAGGCGCACACATCGTGGTGAAGGAGAACGCCAAAATCAAGGCGGGCGATACCCTCATCAAGATACCGCGTGCCTTCGGCAAGGCGGGCGACATCACGGGCGGTCTGCCCCGCGTTACGGAGCTGTTCGAGGCCCGCAACCCGTCGAACCCGGCCATCGTGTCGGAAATCGACGGCGAGGTTTCGTTCGGCAAAATCAAGCGTGGTAACCGCGAGATTATCATCACCTCTAAGGGCGGCGATATCCGCCGGTATCTCGTGCCGCTGTCGCGCCAGATACTTGTCCAGGAGAACGACTACGTGAAAGCAGGCATGCCGCTCTCCGACGGAGCCATCACCCCGAGCGACATCCTCGCCATTCAGGGCCCGACCAAGGTACAGGAGTACATCGTCAACGAAGTACAGGAAGTGTACCGCGGACAGGGCGTGAAGATAAACGATAAGCATTTCGAGATTATCGTGCGCCAGATGATGAACAAGGTGCAGATTCAGGACCCGGGCGACACGCGGTTCCTCGAAGAGCAAATCGTGGACAAGTGGGAATTCATGGAGGAGAACGACTCCCTCTACGACAAGGTGGTCGTAACCGACGCCGGAGATTCGCAGAACGTACAGCCGGGCATGATAATTTCGATGCGCAAGCTGCGCGACGAGAACTCCATCCTCAAACGCAAGGACCAGAAACTGGTCGAGGTACGGGACATCGTACCGGCCACATCGAGCCAGATCCTGCAAGGTATCACTCGGGCGGCCCTTCAGACGAGCAGTTTCATGTCGGCGGCATCTTTCCAGGAGACGACCAAAGTGCTCAACGAAGCGGCCATCCACGGCAAGGTGGACCCGCTGGAAAACCTCAAGGAGAACGTCATCTGCGGTCACCTGATACCTGCCGGTACGGGCGTCCGCGACTGGGACCACATCCTCGTGGGTTCGCAGAAGGAGTACGAAGCGATGGCGGAAAACGCAGAAGCGAAATAACCGTTGCAAAGAGTGGGAAAAAGGGGAGGAACATGGTTCCTCCCCTTTTTCTTTTCCAGAGATTATGCCGCGGTAAGACACTCTGCATACACGGGGAAAATACAAAAAGGATAAGCGACAGCCCAGGAAGATTTGACGAAAAAATGCAACATCCCGGTACTTTGAAATTCGGCATGAACTTCGGAGACGGAAGGTTGAATCGATTCGAATTGCGTTTGCAGTTTGCAGGAAGGACGGAACGGATTACACTTTTCCCTTTTTCTGTATCTGTATGAACCGCTCTCCGATGCGGCAGGAGCGTATGGCACAGGAAATTTCCACCGGGACACCTCCGTTGCAGCTATTTAAACACCCTCCAATACAAATAAGAAAGCGGGAAAGGAAACACTCCCCTCCCCGCTTCCACACATCGCAGGCCGACTTGCACACAGCCTACCGATGCTCCTGCCTCTCCCAAAAGGAGAGGGGCAGGATACCGTCTACTTTCTGTAAATCTTGGCGTATCCGTAAACCGCCTCGTCGCCGAGCTCCTCCTCGATACGGAGCAACTGATTGTACTTGGCCATACGGTCGGAACGCGACATCGAACCGGTCTTAATCTGGCCGGAGTTCGTAGCCACCGCAATGTCGGCGATGGTTGCATCCTCCGTCTCTCCGGAACGGTGCGAAGTCACGCTGGTATAGCCGGCACGATGGGCCATCTCGATGGCGTCCATCGTCTCGGTCAGCGTACCTATCTGATTCACCTTGATAAGGATGGAATTGGCACACCCCATCTCGATTCCTTTTTTGAGGAACTCCACGTTCGTCACGAAGAGGTCGTCGCCCACGAGCTGGCAGCGTCCACCGAGTTTCGCCGTAAGAAGCTGCCACCCTTCCCAGTCGTTCTCGCTCATACCGTCCTCTATCGAATCTATCGGATATTTCGCAACGAGCTCTTCAAGATAAGCCACCTGCTCGGCCGAGGTACGCTTGGCACCCTTGGCACCTTCAAACTTGGTGTAATCGTAGATGCCGTCCGCATAGAACTCGCTCGACGCACAGTCCATGGCAATGGCCACATCGCCGCCATCCTCCTTGCGTCCCGGCTTGTAACCTGCCCTTTTGATAGCCTCTATGATGGATTCGATTGCATCTTCGGTACCGTTCAGTGCCGGGGCGAAACCGCCCTCGTCACCCACTGCGGTGCTCAGGCCGCGTTCATGCAGCACTTTCTTGAGGTTGTGGAATACTTCCGACCCCATCCTGAGTCCCTCTCGGAAAGAGGGTGCACCTACCGGACGTATCATGAACTCCTGGAACGCAATGGGCGCATCGGAGTGGGAGCCGCCGTTGATGATGTTCATCATGGGAACCGGCAGCGTCTTGGCATTCACCCCGCCGATATAACGGTAGAGCGGCATGCCGAGCAGGTCTGCCGCCGCACGCGCACAAGCAAGCGAAACACCGAGTATCGCATTGGCCCCGAGATTGCTTTTGGTAGGAGTCCCGTCGAGTTGAAGCATCGTCTTATCGATACCTACCTGGTCGGTAACCTCCATTCCGATAATTTCCGGAGCAATCACATCGTTTACATTGGCCACGGCTTTCAGCACGCCCTTACCCAGGTAACGCCCCTTGTCTCCGTCGCGCAGCTCCAGCGCCTCATGTTCACCCGTGGAGGCACCGCTCGGAACCGCAGCACGGCCGAAAGCACCGCTGGCCGTCGTCACCTCGACCTCTACCGTGGGATTTCCTCGGGAGTCGATTATCTCCCTTGCATGTACACTTACAATCTCTGACATCTCTTTCATATTTAAAATGTTATACAACCTTAAACTGCCTGTTACCCGACGGGGAGGCGACAACAACCGTACCGCATCTCCGAACACGCAAAATTACGACATTGCCCGATATTAAACAACAAAATTAAATTTTTTTAAAATAACTTGTCCGCCTGACAACCAAACGGTAAGCACAGAGAGCAGCCACTTCGGGGACCCTCAGGCCGGAACATGTCCGACCATCCCGACCGGATAAGGCCGTTCCGCCTACTCCGAGAGGGACAAGATATGTCCCGATACAATCCGACGCCCGGAGAGCGACACCCGAAAGAAAGCTCCAACGGCCTGCCTTGCCGAAAAAAAGCACAAACCGGACAACGCATCAAATCAATGCCAACTATCCGGAAAGTAATACCCGCTCCCGAAAAAGAGCTTTAACACTTACCTTTCTCGTAAAACCGCAAGGCGAACCGTATCCTACAGACAGCGGCTCCGTCCCACTCCGGTTTCAGGGTAGAGTAAAACCTTGCGCCTTGAATCATACATTGGAGACGAAGCAAAGACCGCCCCCGCAGAGACATACGGAGCTTCCACACCCGCAACGCTTGCCCTCCGACAGACACTCGCCCCGTCGGACCCCATCAAGAAAACAGAACGGAGTACCATACAGGCACTCCGCTCCGCTATCAAATATCTGGCTATTAATGTTCTATCACCCTTTTTTCGTCGCCCCCGTCTTAACAGCGGCACTCTTCGCCCCCGAAGTCTTGGGAGCAGGCTTAGCAACCGGCTTGGGAGCAGCGGTCTTTGCAGGTGCCTTCTTTGCAGAAGTCTTCTGAACCTCCTCGGTCCCCTCTGCAGGAACATCTGCCTCAGCGCCCACCGTCTCCTCAGCCACCGGAGCAGCCGCCTTCTTGGCAGCACCGCCACGGCTGCGACGCGTACGGGCTTTCGCCTCGGGAGCCGCACCGGCCTTATAAGTCTCATTGAAATCGACAAGCTCGATGATACACATCTCCGAACCGTCACCGAGACGGAAGCCCGTATGCAGGATGCGGGTGTAACCGCCCGGACGGTCGGCTACGCGGGGAGCCACCTCGCGGAACAGCTCCGTAACCGCATACTTGTCCTTCAGATAACTGAAAACGACGCGGCGCGAATGGGTAGTATCCTCTTTCGATTTGGTTATCAGCGGCTCTACAAACTTCCTGAGCGCTTTTGCCTTAGCAACGGTCGTCTCTATCCTCTTGTGGAGAATCAGGGAACTTGCCATGTTAGACATCAACGCTTTGCGGTGACCTGCCTGACGACCAAGATGGTTGATTTTCTTATTGTGTCTCATAATTACGTATCGGTTAAGAAATTTCCGTCATCCCGCCGTACGGGAGACAAAAACTGTGAACGGCACTTCGGCCCTAATCCTTATCGAGTTTATACGGTGTGACATCCATGCCGAAGTGGAGATTGAGATTGGCCAGCAGGTCGTCCAACTCCGTGAGCGACTTCTTGCCGAAGTTGCGGAACTTCAGCAGGTCGTTGCGGTTGTAACGAACCAAATCGCCTATCGTATCGACTTCGGCCGCCTTGAGGCAGTTGAGCGCACGCACGGAAAGGTCCTGGTCGGACAGTTTCGTCTTGAGCAGCTGCCTCATATGGAGAACATCTTCATCGAACTCCTCGGACATGTTATTCTCTTCCATATTGAGCGTAATCTTCTCGTCGGAGAAGAGCATGAAGTGGTGGATAAGGATTTTAGCCGCCTCTTTCAAAGCATCCTTCGGGTGGATGGAACCGTCCGTGGTAATCTCGATGTTGAGTTTCTCATAGTCGGTCTTCTGTTCCACACGGTAGTTCTCCACAGAATATTTTACGTTCTTAATGGGAGTGTGGATAGAGTCAATGGCCAGGACACCGAATTCGGCATCCGGCTGACGGTTCTCGTCTGCCGGGACATACCCGCGACCTTTGTTGATGGTAAGCTCCATCTGCAGTTTGGTCTCAGGAGTCAGGTGGCAGATAACGAGGTCGGGATTGAGCACCTTGAAGTTCGTCATGAAATTCGAGATGTTGCCCGCCGTCAATTCACTCTGTCCCGCGACATTGATGGTCACGGTTTCCGTGTCCACATTCTCCACCGTCCTGATAAACCGCACCTGCTTGAGATTGAGGATGATATCGATTACGCCCTCCATCACTCCGGGGATGGCGGCAAACTCGTGGTCGACACCGGTAATCCTTACGTTCGTTATCGCGTAACCCTCCAGAGAGGACAACAGGATACGGCGCAGGGCATTTCCGATAGTCATACCGAATCCCGGCTCCAGAGGACGGAACTCGAATTTCCCGAACTCCGAAGTGGACTCAAGCATGATGACCTTTTCAGGCTTCTGGAATGCTAGTATTGCCATAATTTTCGCTCCTTATTTTTCTTTATATTCTTTCAGTGTTCATCATCGCGGCCGAAGTCCTGCGGTTGCCGGCCTCCGCATCGCCGTTACGGTCATCCCGACCCTCCGGGCCGCGGGGTACCCGGCTCACGCCGCGTACCTCCCGCCGGATATCCGCATGACCGTCGCGGCGTACCGCGACAGATCAGGGGCTATTTCGAGTAGAGCTCGACTATCAACTGTTCCTTGATATTCTCGGGAATATCCTCACGCTCCGGTTTCTGGAGGAAACGTCCGCTCATCGTCGCACCGTCCCACTCCAGCCACGGATAACGGTTGCGTTTTCCTGCCAGAGATTCGGTGATGACCTCGAGGCTCTTGGATTTCTCCCTAACGGCCACCACGTCGCCCACTTTCAGGCTGTACGAAGGAATGTTCACTACGTTGCCGTTCACAGTGATATGACGGTGAGAAACGAGCTGACGCGCAGCCGCACGCGAAGGAGCGATGCCCAACCTGTATACCACGTTGTCGAGGCGCGATTCGAGCAGCTTGAGCAGGTTCTCGCCCGTGATACCGCCCATACGGGCAGCCTCTTCAAAAGTCTTGTGGAACTGTTTTTCGAGTACACCGTAGGTATATTTCGCCTTCTGTTTCTCGCTGAGCTGAGTACCGTATTCCGATACTTTCTTGCGTTTACGGTTGATGCCGTGCTGTCCGGGAGGATAGTTCTTCTTCTCCAGAGTCTTGTCGACCCCATAGATAGGCTCACCGAACTTACGTACAATCTTGGTTTTTGGTCCTATATATCTTGCCATTGTTTTTTAATTTTTGTTTTTAAGCATACCGCGCTTCCCGGAACCCTATGCCGACCGGTCGGCGCCACTTACCTAATTGCAGATTCCGCTGACGGATGTTCCGTTCCTCCTGCCGCTTATACCCTGCGACGGTTAGGAGCACGGCAACCGTTGTGCGGCAGCGGCGTAACGTCGATGATTTCCATCACCTCGATGCCCGAACCGTGTATCGTACGGATAGCCGATTCGCGGCCGGCACCCGGACCCTTGACGTAAACCTTCACCTTGCGCAGACCGGCATCGTATGCCACTTTCGCACAGTCCGCAGCAGCCATCTGGGCAGCGTAGGGGGTGTTTTTCTTGGACCCCCTGAAGCCCATCTTGCCTGCCGAACTCCAACTAATAACCTCTCCGATGCCGTTGGTAAGGGTGACGATGACGTTGTTGAAGGTAGAATGGACAAACGCCATACCCACGGGCTCAACCTTGACAACCCTTTTCTTAGTCGTACTTGTTTTCTTTGCCATATTAACTCTTCGAAATTATTACTTGGTTGCTTTTTTCTTGTTAGCCACGGTTTTCTTCTTTCCCTTGCGGGTACGGGCATTGTTCTTGGTACTCTGTCCGCGTACCGGAAGGCCCAGACGGTGACGGATGCCGCGGTAACAACCGATATCCATCAGACGTTTGATGTTGAGCTGTACCTGCGAACGGCATTCGCCCTCCACCTTGATACCGCTTTCGGCGATGGCGTTACGAATGGCTGCAACCTGGTCGTCGTTCCAATCCTGTACCTTCATGTTAGGGTCCACGCCGGCCATATCGAGAATCCTGCGCGAAGTGCTGCGGCCTATGCCGTAGATATAGGTAAGGCCTATTTCGCCGCGTTTGTTTTTGGGTAAATCTACACCTACTATACGTGCCATAAATCTTTTCTTTAATTTTAATTAGCCTTGGCGCATTTTGTACTTGGGAGTTTTCTTGCAGATAACGTAGAGTTTCCCCTTACGCCTTACAATCTTGCAGTCCTCGCTTCTTTTCTTAATTGATGCTTTTACTTTCATCTTGAAACATCTTTCTAATTGTCAATAGTAAGGGATTGCATTGCGAACCTTTTCGCCGTACCGCGCAGACTCCCGCCGTCCCTATTCTTCTGCTCCGACGCGCTCCGCGTCATGCAGAGAGACGACAGGGTTCCATCCGTTACGGTCCCTCCCGCAACCGTTCCCTATTTGTAGCGGAACGATATCCTCCCCTTCGTCAAATCATAGGGGGACATCTCCACTTTTACCTTGTCACCGGGAAGGATTTTGATGTAGTGCATCCTCATCTTTCCCGAGATGTGGGCGGTAATGATATGACCGTTGTCGAGTTCCACCCGGAACATCGCATTGGACAACGCTTCGATAATCGTTCCGTCCTTTTCAATAGCAGCCTGTTTTGCCATAGAGTCTTAAATTTTCTTCCATCCGGAAAACTTTTCTCTTCCTCTGCCGGGAACCGTGTTCCGCTGCACAGGTAAAAGAAATCCCGCTCCGGTCATGAAATCGCTTTCTCGATAATTCCGAAATCGGTCAGTACGTCGGGGCCTCCCTTGCGGATAGCCACTGCAAATTCGAAATGGGCCGAAGGTTTGCGGTCTGCGGTACGTACCGTCCATCCGTCCTTCTCGAACACCACCTGCCTGCGCCCCATGTTAATCATGGGTTCGATGCAGATGACCATTCCCTCCTTGAGCAGCGGGCCGCGTCCGCGGACTCCGTAATTGGGCACCTCCGGGTCTTCATGCATGTCCCTGCCGAGTCCGTGCCCCACCAGTTCGCGCACCACCGAAAAGCCGTTCGATTCGGCATGTTGCTGCACAGCCGCAGAGATATCTCCGACGCGGTTGCCCGCCTTCGCCTGTGCGACACCTTTATAAAGAGCTTCTTTGGTCACTTGCAGTAACTTCGCCACCTGCGGGTCGATACTGCCGACCGCGAACGTATAGGCGGAATCGCCATAGAACCCCTTCATAACGGTGCCACAGTCTACCGAAACTACATCGCCTTCCCTGAGTGCGTAATCCGACGGAATACCGTGCACCACCTGTTCGTTTACAGAGACGCAAAGCGTATTCGGGAATCCGCCGTACCCGAGGAAGCCCGGGACTGCTCCGTGCGAACGGATGAACTCCTCGGCAATGCGATCCAGCTCAAGCGTGGTGACACCCGGAGCCACATGCTTTGCCACCTCGGCGAGCGTCGCGCTCACCAGCAGGTTGTTCTCACGAAGCAGCCCTATCTCTTCCTCTGTCTTTATCGTTATCATCAGATACCATTAAAACTCATTAAAGCAGCCGTAGCATCAACCGTTGCGGCCTTTCACACGTCCGGTCTTCATCAGACCGTCGTAATGGCGCAGCAGGAGGTAGCTTTCGACCTGCTTGAGAGTGTCGAGAATAACTCCGATGAGAATCAGCAGCGAGGTACCTCCGAAAAAGAGGGAGAACTGCTGGCTGATGCCCAGCTTCGATGCGAACGCCGGCAGAATAGCCACGATAGCAAGGAAGATGGAGCCCGGAAGTGTGATTCTCGTCATGATGGTGTCCAAATAGCGGGAGGTCTCCTTGCCGGGTTTCACACCGGGAATGAAACCGCCGTTACGCTTCAGTTCATCGGCCATCATGTTGGGGTTCACGATAATCGCTGTATAGAAATAAGTGAACAGGATTACCAGTATCGCAAATACGAAGTTGTACCAGAAGCCGGTATAGTTGGCCATTGCAGCGCCTACCTTCCCTCCGAAAAGCATCGGGATGAACATAATCGCCTGGGCGAAAATGATAGGCATCACGTTGGCAGCATTGAGCTTAAGCGGAATGTACTGACGTACGCCGCCGTACTGCTTGTTGCCCACGATACGCTTGGCATACTGTACGGGCACCTTTCTCACGGCCTGCAATACGGAAATCGTGGCCATGAAGACGAGGTAGAGAATGACTATCTCGACAACCAGCATCACCATGCCTCCGACGGCCTCGGCCCAACGCATGTTGAACTCCACCAGAAGCGCCTGGGGCAGGCGGGCGATGATACCCACCATGATGATGAGCGAAATACCGTTACCAAGACCCTTGTCCGTAATCTTCTCACCGAGCCACATGACGAACATGGTGCCGGCGGTAAGTACCACTATCGTGCTGACCTTGAACAGGAAGTTGTCGGGCCCGAGGACGAATGCCTCGCTCGGGAGCTTGTGGTAAAGATTGGCGATATAGGCCGAACCTTGCAACAGGAGCACGATGATGGTAAGGTACCTTGTCCACTGGTTCATTTTGCGGCGTCCACTCTCCCCCTCGCGCTGCATCCGCTGGAAATAGGGTATCACCATACCCACCAGCTGCATGATGATGGAGGCGGAGATGTAGGGCATCACGCCCAGTGCGAATATCGACGCGTTGGCGAAAGCACCGCCGGAGAAGATATCCAGCAGGCCGAGCAAACCGGTCCCCGACACCTGGTCGGCGAGCGAAGACAATGCATTGGGATTGATACCGGGAATCACCACAAAACTACCGAACCTATATATAAGAAGAAGGCCCAAAGTATAGAGTATTCTCTTCTTCAGTTCCTCTATCTTAAATATGTTCTGGAATGTTTGGATAAGTTTCTTCACGGTCGTCGAAATATTAGAGTTTTACAACGGAGCCTTCCTTGGCCTCTATGGCCGCCACGGCACTCTTGCTGAAAGCATGGGCCGTAACCTTGACCGCTTTGCTGAGCGTACCGTTACCGAGGATTTTCACGCGGTCGTTTTTCGAAACGTAGCCTCCTTCGATAAGCGTCTCGACATTGACTTCGGTAAGGTTGCCCTTGGTCACGAGCGCATCGATGACGCTCAGATTGATAGGCTTGTATTCGATCCTCTTGAGGTTGGTAAAACCGTACTTGGGCAAGCGCCTCTGCAGAGGCATCTGGCCGCCCTCGAAACCGAGCTTGCGCGAATAGCCCGAACGCGACTGGGCCCCCTTGTGGCCACGGGTGGAAGTACCGCCGCGCCCGGAACCCTGTCCGCGGCCAATCCGTCTGTCGTGATGGGTCGAGCCTTCTGCGGGTTTAAGATTATTCAGATTCATCGTTATGTTGTTTTTTAATTTACAAACCGTTTTGCCGCCTTCCTCCTGTACGGGACAACTTCCTTGCAAGAATCCGGCGCACAATCCGCCGCAGGCCGGATGCCTGCCTACAGCAAACATCCTCCGCAACGGATACCTCCTATTTCGCCGCTTCTACACGGACGAGGTGCTTCACCTTTTCGAGCATCCCCATGATGATGGCGGAATCTTCGTGTTCCACGGTCTGGTTCATCTTGTGGAGTCCGAGCGCGTCGAGGTTCCTCTTTTGACGTTCGGTAGCGCCGATACGGCTGCGTACCTGAGTGATTTTCAATTTTGCCATAACGCTTTCGTATTAACCGTTAAACACTTTACTGAGCGAAATGCCGCGGGCCTGTGCCACGGTATGCGCATCGCGAAGTTCGGTAAGCGCGCCTATGGTCGCCTTCACGAGGTTGTGGGGGTTGGACGAACCCTTGCTCTTGGCGAGGATGTTCTTGATACCCACGCTCTCGAACACGGCACGCATGGCACCGCCGGCTATCACTCCCGTACCGGGGGCAGCCGGACGCACGATAACCTGCGAACCGCCGAAACGGTATTCCTGGAAATGAGGAATGGTCCCGTTGATTATCGGTATCTTCACGAGGTTTTTCTTGGCATCCTCCACGCCCTTCGCAATGGCGGCGGTAACTTCGCTGGCCTTGCCCAGCCCGTAGCCTACCACGCCGTTTTCGTTGCCTACCACAACAATCGCGGAAAAGCTGAATGTACGACCGCCCTTCGTCACTTTCGTGACGCGCTGTATGCTCACGAGCCTGTCCTTGAGCTCGAGGTCGCTCGTTCTTACTTTCTTTATGTTGGTATTTGACATAATCGCTTAAAATTTAAGTCCGCCTTCCCTTGCGGCGTCGGCCAACTGTTTAACTCGTCCGTGGTAAAGGTAACCGTTGCGGTCAAAAGATACCATCGTGATGCCCTTGGCTGCGGCACGCTCTGCTGCGAGCTTGCCGACGATGGCCGCCTCCTGACACTTGTTGATGCCCTTCATCTGTTCGGCAACCTCCTTGTCCAGCGAAGATGCCGACGCCAAGGTAACCCCGCGCAGGTCGTCTATGAACTGAACGTAAATCTGCTTGTTACTCCTGAACACGGTCATACGAGGCCTCTCGGCGGTTCCGCTCACTTTTTTGCGGACACGCATCTTAATCCTGTTGCGTCTTTCTATCTTATTAATTGACATAGCCTTACGTTTTTACTATTTAGCATTAGCGCTCTTACCAGCCTTGCGGCGGAGCTCTTCACCCACGAAGCGGATACCCTTGCCCTTGTACGGTTCCGGTTTGCGGAACGAACGTATCTTGGCGGCAACCTGACCAATAAGCTGTTTGTCGCAACTCTTGAGGATTAAAATAGGAGCGTTCTTCTTCTCCTGGATAACTTCGGCCTTCACCTCCGGCGGCAGCATGAAGAAGATATCATGCGAGAAGCCGAGGGAGAATTCGATAATCTGTCCTTTGACCTCGGCCTTGTAACCGACGCCGATGAGCTCCTGCCTTATCTCGTATCCCTTCGATACGCCGACCACCATGTTATGGATAAGCGCACGGTAGAGACCATGCATGGAGCGGTGGCGGGGCTGGTCCGTAGGACGTGTCACTGTCAATACGTTCCCCTCTACGGCGACCTTGATGTCCGGGTCTACCTTCTGGCTCAGTTCGCCCAGAGGTCCTTTCACGCTTACCACGTTCTTATCGGATACCGTCACGGTAACCCCGGCGGGCAGGTTTACAGGTAATTTTCCAATCCTTGACATTGTTCTTTTATTTTGCTTGGTTTGCGAAAGCGCCCGAAGATATCTTCGCTTCTGCGGAGGCACATCCTCCCGGCAGCACACCGGCGGATTCTCCCGCGGAAAATATCTCGCGGCCCTTCCGTTTTAGTAGATATAACACAATACTTCCCCGCCTACGTTCTCCTCGCGGGCACGCTTGTCGGTCATGATGCCCTTCGGAGTGGAGACGATGGCGATTCCGAGACCGTTGAGCACCTTCGGCATCTCCTTCGCACCCGCATAGCGGCGCAGGCCCGGACGGCTCACCCGCTCCAGTCCCTTGATTGCATTGACCTTGGTCTGGGGGTTGTACTTGAGGGCTATCTTGATGGTAGCATGCCCCCTCTCGTCTTCCCCGAATTTGTACGCAAGGATATACCCCTGATCGTACAGAATCTTGGTAATTTCCTGCTTAATTTTTGAACCGGGAGCTTCAACCACCTTGTGGTTGGCTTTCACCGCGTTTCTAATTCTTGTCAGAAAATCCGCAATTGGATCTGTCATAATGATTTAGAAGTTAAAAATTAAAGTTTCATCATTCGGCACCTGCATCGCTACTGCGGAAACAGCACAAGCGGAGCATTCCGCCCGCCGTACTGCAGATAGACACAAGCCACCTATTTATCATATAATGTGGATTTTACGGATATTCCGGGCGGATGTCCTCCCGGAAAATATCCGTTAGTCCACAAAAAGACCGCACAAAAGTACACTTTTATCGGCACAATTCACTATTCCCGAGCGTAAAAAAAGCGTAAATCCTCCATTTCGGTCCGCTTCCGTCTCTCCTGCCGAGCGCTCCGGGAACTCCCGGCCACTCCTCCGGCGACGGCTCCGCATTGCGGAAACCGGCCGGTGGCAGCGCTCCTACCAGGAAGCCTTCTTCACTCCGGGGATGAGCCCTTTGGAAGCCATCTCGCGGAACTGGATACGGCTGATACCGAACTGGCGCATGTATCCTTTCGGACGTCCGGTAATCATGCAGCGGTTGTGCAGACGGATGGGGTTCGAGTTGCGCGGGAGCTTGCTCAAACCCTCCTGGTCACCGGCCGCCTTGAGGGCAGCGCGCTTCTCAGCATACCTGTTCACGAGTTTCTGGCGTTTTACCTCGCGGGCTTTCATCGATTCTTTTGCCATATCGAATGTCTGTTATTTTCATGTGCCCACCCCGGCACCGGCATCGAGCCGTTCCGGGGAGTGCCCACAATATTCGTTAGTTCTTTTTTGCGTTTTTGAACGGCAGGCCGAATTCCCGGAGCAGCGCATAAGCTTCCTCATCGCTCTTCGCACTGGTCACGAACGTAATCTCCATACCGAATATCTTGGTAATCTTGTCGATGTCGATTTCCGG
The DNA here is from genome assembly GCF_900104605.1 of Tidjanibacter massiliensis. Classification (NCBI taxonomy): domain Bacteria; kingdom Pseudomonadati; phylum Bacteroidota; class Bacteroidia; order Bacteroidales; family Rikenellaceae; genus Tidjanibacter; species Tidjanibacter massiliensis. Next base: position 1,651,074 of record NZ_LT629960.1, read on the forward strand.
GAAGATTATCTGTTCGGCAACACCGAGGGTATAGTTCCCCTTGCCGTCGAACTTCTCGTTGATGCCCTTGAAGTCGCGGATACGCGGCAGGGCAACGGCGATAAGCCTTTCGAGGAACTCGTACATCCTGTCCGACCGGAGGGTCACCATCACGCCGATGGGCATGCCCTTACGGAGCTTGAAGTTCGAAATGTCCTTCCTCGACTTGGTGGTAACGGCCTTCTGACCGGTGATGAGGGAGAGCTCCTCGGCAGCCACTTCGATGAGCTTCTTGTCGGCAACAGCCTGGCCCATTCCCTGGTTTACCACTATCTTCTGGAGCCTGGGTACCTGCATGATGCTCTTGTAACCGAACTCCTTCATCAGGGCAGGAACTATCTGCTCCCTGTAATTCGTCTTGAGTGTAGGTGTGTACGTTGCCATTATTTAATCTCCTCCCCTGACTTTTTAGCGTAACGAACTAATTTACCTTTCTCACCTGCACGGCGTCCCACACGGGTCGGTGCACCCGTCTTGGGGTCGGCCAGCATCAGGTTCGATATGTGGATGGGAGCCTCCTGCTCAATGATTCCACCCTGGGGGTGTGCAGAGTTGGGTTTGGTGTGCTTCTTGACCATGTTGAAACCCTCGACGATAGCCCGCTGGTTCTTCACATCGACCTCAAGCACGCGGCCCGTTTTCTCCTTGCTCTTGCTTTCACCGGCAATCACATAGACGGTGTCCCCTTTCTTGATATGTAATTTTGCTGACATTTTCCTGTTTGTTTCTTGTTCCGCGCCGCTGTACTGCCGTTTCCGCTCCCTGCGCCGAAGCGCCGTTCGCACTTGTCGGCCGACCGCCGCGCTAAACTAAAATGAATAATCAGTTCTACAATACTTCGGGTGCAAGAGAGATAATCTTCATGTACTGGTCGCGGAGTTCGCGTGCCACCGGCCCGAAGATACGGGTGCCTCTCATTTCTCCCTGGTTGTTCAGAAGTACCACGGCATTGTCGTCGAAACGAATATAAGAGCCGTTCGCGCGCCTTATCTCCTTCTTGGTCCTTACGACGACGGCCTTGGAAACCGTCCCCTTCTTGATATCCCCCGAAGGCGTAGCGCTTTTCACGCTAACCACTATCTTGTCGCCTATCGTGGCGTAACGCTTGCGCGTTCCGCCCAGCACGCGGATGCAAAGAACCTCTTTCGCACCGCTGTTGTCGGCTACTGTAAGTCTGCTTTCCTGTTGTATCATGACTATTTAGCTCTTTCTATTATTTCAACCAACCTCCAACGTTTCGTCTTGCTCAGCGGACGGGTTTCCATGATACGGACGGTATCGCCCTCGTTGCACGTATTGGTATCGTCCTGAGCGGTGAACTTGGTCGTCTTGTTCACGAACTTGCCGTAGATAGGGTGTTTAACCTTCCTCTTAACTGCCACCACAATGGATTTGTCCATTTTATTGCTGACAACCACCCCGATTCTTTCTTTTCTGAGATTCCTTTCCATAGTAGCGGTAATTATTTGTTCATCTTTTCATGCAGAATGGTCATCATGCGTGCGATGTCGCGGCGTGCCTTCTTGATGTTCTGCGGATTCTCTATCTGCGAGACTGCATGCGTCACCTTCAACTTGTTCAGATTCGCCTTTTCAGCCTCAATGCGCTCCTGCAGGTCTGCCACGGAGAGCTCCTTAATCTCTACTGCTTTCATGGTCTATCTGTTAGTTTTGGTTTTCGGTATAGTCCCTTCTTACGACGAACTTGGTTGCGATGGGGAGCTTCTGCGCACCCAGACGGAGTGCCTCCTGAGCGACTTCCAACGGCACCCCTTCGGCCTCTATGAGGATACGGCCGGGGGTAACGGGAGCCACGAACCCTTCGGGCGAACCTTTACCCTTACCCATACGTACCTCGGCAGGCTTCTTGGTGATGGGCTTGTCCGGGAAAATCCTTATCCATATCTGACCTTCACGCTTCATGTAACGCACGATAGCCTGACGGGCCGCCTCAATCTGGCGTCCGGTAATCCAGGTAGAGTCGAGCGCCTTGATTCCGAAAGAGCCGAACGCAAGCTGGTTACCCCTCTGGGCAAGACCTTTCATGCGCCCCTTCTGCATCCTTCTGTATTTGGTCTTTTTTGGCTGTAACATTGTTATTTCTGTTTTTTAATTGTTGCATTTAATCGGTTCGGCTCCGCATCGGCCCTCAGCCTTTCCGCTCCGTAGCGCGGAGCGTTCCGCATCGGACCCTGCCGGATACCGGCCGGCGACATTAACGTGCCGGACGGTCGCCTCCCCTTCTCTTCCTGTTACCGTCACGCTTGCCGCGCGGACCGCGGTCATCCCTGCGGCCGCCCTCACCCGTACCGGAGAACGAGCTTGCGCCCGATATCTCGAACAGGTCGCGCTTACCATATACTTCGCCGGTACAAATCCACACCTTCACGCCGAGAATACCCACCTTGGTGATGGCTTCGGCCAGTGCGTAATCGACATCGGCACGGAAAGTATGCAACGGGATACGTCCCTCCTTGTAAGTTTCGCTGCGGGCCATCTCGGCGCCGCCCACACGACCGGATATCTGTATCTTGATGCCCTCGGCTCCCATACGCATGGTCGATGCGATAGCGGTCTTCACGGCACGGCGGTACGATACGCGGCCTTCGAGCTGGCGGGCGATGTTGTTGGCGACAATCACCGCATCCACCTCCGGACGCTTCACCTCGAAGATGTTTATCTGCACCTCCTTGCCGGTGAGTTTCTTAAGCTCTTCCTTCAGTTTGTCGACCTCCTGGCCGCCCTTGCCGATGATGATACCGGGGCGTGCGGTCGAGATGGTAACGGTGACGAGCTTCAGCGTCCTTTCTATGATAATCTTCGAGATACTTGCCTTGGCCAGACGGGCGTTCAAGTATTCGCGGATTTTAGCATCCTCCACCAGCTTGGACGAGAAGTCTTTCCCACCGTACCAGTTGGAGTCCCAGCCGCGGATTACGCCGAGGCGGTTAGCTATCGGATTTACTTTCTGTCCCATCTTAGTTCGCTTTTTCTTCGGTTATCTTTTTATCTACTACAATCGTAACGTGGTTGGAACGCTTGCGGATACGGTGTGCGCGCCCCTGAGGAGCGGGTTGTATCCTCTTGAGAATGCGTGCGCTGTCGACCATAATCTCCTTTACGTAAAGGGTATTGTCTTCAAGTCTTTCGCCCTCGTTCTTCGCTTCCCAGTTTGCAATAGCCGAACGGAGCAGCTTCTCCAACCTGATGGAAGCCTCTTTCTTGGAGTAACGCAGCAGTGCCAGCGCCCGGTTCACCTCGACGCCGCGGATGGTATCCGCAACGATACGCATTTTGCGCGGGGAGGTCGGGCAGTCACGCAGGGAGGCAATGGCTATCTGCTTCTTCTCGGCCTTCATCCTCTCGGCCATTTCATGTTTTCTCGAGCCCATTTCCTACTTATTTTTTTCTGTTACCGGCGTGACCGCGGAAGTTGCGCGTCGGCGCGAACTCACCGAGTTTGTGGCCTACCATATTCTCTGTTACATAAACCGGGATGAACTTGTTCCCGTTGTGGACGGCGATGGTCTGCCCCACGAAATCGGGGGAAATCATGCTTGCCCTCGACCAGGTCTTGATGACGCTTTTCTTACCGCCCTCGTTCTGCGCAATGACGCGCTTTTCGAGTTTCGGTTCGATATATGGTCCTTTTTTTAATGAACGACTCATTATGCTACTATTTTTTACCTTTTAAATTTTCCTTTTTGTTCAGGCAAGGCGCTCATGCGGCCCTACTTTTTCCTTGAAATAATGAACTTCGAGGTAGTCTTTTTCGGGTTGCGGGTCTTGTAGCCTTTGGCGAGCAAACCTTTGCGCGAACGCGGGTGCCCACCCGAGGAACGGCCCTCGCCACCACCCATGGGGTGGTCTACCGGGTTCATGGTGACACCGCGGTTATGCGGCCTGCGGCCCAGCCAGCGGCGGCGGCCGGCCTTACCGTGCTGTTCGAGGCTGTGGTCGGGGTTCGACACGACGCCTACGGTTGCGCGGCACGTGGTCAGCACCATGCGGGTTTCACCCGAAGGGAGTTTGATAATAGCATATTTACCTTCGCGGGCGAGAAGCTGCGCGTAAGTACCGGCGCTGCGTGCCATGGCGGCACCCTGACCGGGATAGAGTTCTATGGCGTGTATCACCGTACCGAGCGGTATCTCGGCCAGCGGAAGCGTGTTGCCCACTTCGGGAGCGACACCCGAACCACTCACGATGGTCTGCCCCACCTTGAGGCCGTTCGGAGCGAGGATGTAGCTCTTTTCGCCGTTGGCATAGACGATGAGCGCGATGCGGGCCGAACGGTTCGGGTCGTACTCGATGGCCTTCACCGTGGCAGGCATTCCGTCGTTGGTCCGCTTGAAGTCGATGATACGGTACATCTGCTTGTGGCCGCCGCCGCGGTAGCGGACGGTCATCTTGCCGTTGCTGTTGCGGCCGCCGGTGCTCTTTTTCGGTTCGAGCAACGACTTTTCGGGAGCGCTCTTGGTAACCTCCTCAAACGTTCCGGCGATTTTATGTCTTGTACCCGGAGTAACGGGTTTGAACTTTCTTACTGCCATCTCTCTTAGATATTACTGTAAAAATCAATGGTATCTCCCTCCTTCAGGGTTACAATCGCCTTCTTGAAGTGGTTCGAGCGCCCTTCGAGGAGACCGCTCTTGGTATAACGGCTCTTCTCCTTGCCCATGTAGTTCACGGTATTCACATCCGTAACCACGACACCGTACATATCCTCCACGGCCTGGCGAATCTGAATCTTGTTAGCCCTGCGGTCCACTATGAAGGCGAAGCGGTTGAGCTTCTCGCCCTGCGCGGTCATCTTCTCGGTAAGTACCGGCCTGATAATAATCTGCATTTCCATGATTCTCCTAAGCTAACATTTCGTTGATTACATTGACCGCCCCCTCGGCAATCAGTACGCTCGAAGCGTTCATCACGTCGTAGGTATTGAGGTTTGCGGCAGGGATTACCTTTACGTTCTGAAGGTTGCGTGCCGACAGCAGGATATTCCGGTTCGACTCCGGAAGAACGACCAGTATCTTCTTGTCGCTCACTTTGAGACCGTTCATCATGGCTACGATGGTCTTGGTACGCGGAGCCTCGATAGCGAAATCCTCCACGACCTTGATGGCTTCGTCCTTCATCTTATAAGAGAGTGCGCTGCGGCGGGCCAGCCTCTTGAGCTTCTTGTTGAGCTTGAAGCTGTAGTCACGCGGCACGGGACCGAATACGCGGCCTCCGCCGGGGAAGAGCGGCGAAAGGATGCTGCCCGAACGGGCGCCGCCGGTACCTTTCTGGCGTTTCAGTTTGCGGGTCGAACCTGCGACTTCGTTGCGCTGTTTCGACTTGTGTGTACCCTGGCGTGCATTGGCGAGATATTGCTTCACGTCCAGGTATATAGCGTGGTCGTTAGGCTCCACGCCGAAGACCGTATCCTCGAGGACTACTTTCTTGGCGGTCTCCTCTCCTGAGGTCTTGTAAACAGTTAATTCCATCTCCTACTTCTCGATTAATAAATAAGAACCCTTTGCTCCCGGGATTGAACCCTTCACGAGGATAAGGTTATTTTCGGGAATTACCTTGAGAACCTTCAGGTTAAGGACTTTAACCTGCGTACCGCCCGCCTGGCCGGGAAGCCTCTTGCCTTTGAACACCCTCGAAGGATACGAAGATGCACCGAGCGAACCCGGTTTGCGCTGACGGTTGTGCTGACCGTGTGTCTGTCCGCCCACACCTGCAAAGCCATGGCGCTTTACGACGCCCTGATAACCTTTTCCTTTGGAGATGCCCGTCACATCCACCCATTCGCCGTCGGCAATGGAATCCACCGTGATGGTATCACCAAGGTTCACTTCATGGAAATCCCTGAACTCCGCCACCTTGCGTTTGGGAGTCGTACCTGCTTTCGCGAAGTGTCCTGACAGACTTTTGCTGGTGTGTTTTTCGCTTTTGTCGTCATAGGCAATCTGAACCGCTTCGTAGCCATCCTTCTCCACGGTTTTGATTTGCGTAACTACACAGGGACCAGCTTCGATAACAGTGCATGGTATATTCTTACCCTCGGCACTGAAAACGGAAGTCATTCCGATTTTTTTTCCAATTAGTCCTGACATTTTAGTCGTCTGATTACTTGTTACTTGGTGTTGTTATGAATCTTTTGCGTATATTCTCTCTTCCGGTCTGCGGTTTACCCGGACCCGGCACGGCACTCGCGGCGGTTCCGTACGCATGCCGTACGTTTCATGCGAAGCCTCCCGCCAGGCAGGCTCCGCACGTTCCGCCGGCTCCGGTCAGACCTTAATCTCGACCTCGACACCCGACGGCAGCTCCAGTTTCATGAGCGCGTCGATGGTTTTGGGCGTGGAGCTGTAAATGTCCAATATCCGCTTGAAGGTGGAGAGCTGGAACTGCTCGCGTGCCTTCTTGTTGACGAACGTCGAACGGTTTACCGTAAAAATCTGCTTCTGGGTAGGCAGCGGTATCGGACCGCTCACCACGGCACCCGTACCCTTTACGGTCTTCACAATCTTTTCAGCCGATTTATCGACCAGATTGTGGTCGTAAGATTTAAGCTTTATTCTGATTTTTTGGCTCATATCGTTAGAACCTTAATTTTAATTGTTATTCAAATTGTCTGTAAAGGGTTACTCCACGTCTTTCCGGCGTCCGGCATTCTTCTCGATAATCTCCTTGGCGATGTTGGCGGGTACCTCCTCGAAGTGCGAGAACTCCATGGAGGACGTCGCACGACCCGAAGAGAGCGTCCTGAGCACGGTCACGTAACCGAACATCTCCGAGAGGGGCACCTTCGCCTTGATGGCACGGGCATTGCCCTTCTGCTCCATACCGGATACCTGTCCGCGGCGTTTGTTCAGGTCGCCTATGATATCGCCCATGTACTCCTCGGGAGTCACCACCTCTACGGACATCACCGGCTCCTTGATGACCGGCCGGGCCTTCACGCCTGCGGCACGGAACGCATTACGGGCAGCGATTTCGAAAGAGAGCGAGTCGGAGTCCACCGGGTGGAACGAACCGTCGCGGAGAATCACCTTCATGCTGTCCACGCCGAACCCTGCGAGCGGGCCGTTGGCCATGGCAGCCGTAAAGCCCTTCTGCACTGAGGGAATATACTCCTTCGGAATGTTACCGCCCTTCACCTCGTCGATGAACTGGAGTCCGGTAACGCCCTCGTCGGCCGGACCGAGCTGGAATACGATGTCGGCGAACTTACCGCGGCCGCCCGACTGCTTCTTGAACACTTCGCGGTGTTCCACGGGAGCGGTCAGCGCCTCCTTGTAATTCACCTGAGGCTGTCCCTGGTTGATTTCCACGCCGAACTCGCGTTTCAGACGGTCCACGATGATATCGAGGTGAAGCTCGCCCATACCGCGTATGATGGTCTGGCCGTTCTCCTCGTCGGTCTCCACCGTGAAGGTCGGGTCCTCCTCGGCCAGCTTGCCGAGTGCGACGCCGAGTTTGTCGAGGTCTTTCTGCGTCTTGGGCTCTACCGCCAGACCGATTACCGGTTCGGGGAAGGTCATGGATTCGAGAATTATCGGAGCCTTCTCATCGCAGAGCGTATCGCCCGTGCGTACATCCTTGAAACCAACTACGGCACAGATGTCGCCGGCACCCACCGTTTCAAGCGGATTCTGCTTGTTGGAGTGCATCTGGTAGATACGGCTAATACGCTCCTTCTTGCCCGACCGGGAGTTGAACACGTAGCTTCCCGCATCGAGCTTGCCCGAATAGACGCGCACAAAAGCGAGGCGGCCCACATAGGGGTCGGTGGCTATCTTGAACGCGAGGGCGCAGAAAGGTTCCGATTCCGACGGATGGCGTACCACCTCTTCGCCGGTAGCGGGATTCACACCCTTGATGGCTTCGATATCGAGCGGCGAGGGCAGGAACGCCACGACGGAGTCGAGCAACAGCTGCACACCCTTGTTCTTGAACGAGGAGCCGCAGAGCATCGGTACGATGGTCATCTCGATGGTCGCCTTGCGGATGGCCGCTTTCAGTTCTTCGGGGGTTATCGAATCCGGGTCCTCGAAGAACTTCTCCATCAGAGCCTCGTCCACGGTAGCGACCTCTTCGATGAGTTTCGCACGGTATTCCTCCACCTCGGCCTTCATGTTGGCCGGAACCTCCTCGTAGGTATAGTTGACGAGTTCGTTCTTCTTGGCATCGTCGTATATGAGCGCCCTGTTATATATAAGGTCTATCACGCCGGCGAACTTGTCCTCGGCTCCGATAGGCAGGGCGATGGGCACCGCATTGGCTCCGAGGCGCTCCTTCACCTGTGCGCATACGGCCAGGAAGTCGGCACCGGTACGGTCCATCTTGTTGACGTAACCGATACGGGGCACATTGTATTTGTCGGCCTGGCGCCATACGGTTTCGGACTGGGGTTCCACGCCGCCGACTGCACAGAAGGTAGCCACGGCACCGTCGAGCACACGGAGCGAACGCTCCACCTCCACGGTAAAGTCCACGTGTCCGGGAGTGTCGATGAGGTTGATTTGATAGGTCTTGTCCTCATAACGCCAGAAAGCGGTGGTGGCGGCGGAGGTAATGGTAATACCCCTCTCCTGTTCCTGCACCATCCAGTCCATCGTGGCGGCCCCTTCGTGCACCTCGCCGATTTTGTGCGTCTTGCCGGTGTAGAAAAGGATACGTTCGGACGTCGTGGTTTTGCCGGCATCGATGTGGGCCATGATGCCTATGTTGCGTGTAAATTTAAGGTCTCTTGCCATATGATTGCAGCCTCCTAAAATCTAAAGTGAGCAAACGCCTTGTTGGCCTCGGCCATACGGTGCATCTCCTCTTTCCGTTTAAAGGCAGCGCCTTCCTGGTTGTAGGCAGCTATTATCTCGGCCGACAGCTTCTCGGCCATGGATTTCCCGGCGCGTTTACGAGAATAAAGGACAAGATTCTTCATCGAAAGGGAAATCTTGCGCTCGGGCCTCACTTCGGTAGGAACCTGGAACGTGGCACCACCGATGCGGCGGGATTTCACCTCCACCTGCGGTGTGATATTTTCCAATGCCTGCTTCCAAATCTCCAGAGGAGCCTTGTCCGCGTCCTTCATCTTCTCGCCGACGATATCCAACGCATCGTAGAATATCGTGTAAGCAATACTCTTCTTACCATCCACCATCAGGTTGTTTACAAACCTTGTCACAAGTACGTCGTTGAACTTGGGATCCGGAAGTAGAATTCGCTTTTTAGGCTTAGCTTTTCTCATTTTATTTAAAAATTCTTCGTTTGTTTGGCGGCGCCTCGTTTGTCGATTCCCTGCGTCACGCGCCCGGCACCGGAAGCCGCGTCCGCATCACGAAAAGTACGGGCCGCTATTTCTTCTTGGCGGGAGCAGCGCCTGCCTTGGGCCTCTTCGCACCGTATTTGGAGCGACGCTGGCGACGGCCGTCCACACCTGCCGAGTCGAGCGCACCGCGCACGAGGTGGTAACGTACACCGGGGAGGTCCTTCACACGGCCTCCGCGCACAAGCACGATGGAGTGTTCCTGCAGGTTATGCCCCTCTCCGGGAATATAGGCATTCACCTCTTTCTGGTTGGTCAGCTTCACCCTGGCGACCTTACGCATTGCAGAGTTAGGCTTCTTGGGTGTGGTGGTGTACACACGCACGCACACGCCGCGCCTCTGCGGACATGCGTCGAGTGCCGGAGCCTTGCTCTTGTCCTCCATCTGCACCCGTCCTTTCCGAACTAACTGTTGAATAGTTGGCATCTTTAAAACTTTTGTCCTTTAGTTTGAGTAACTTAACTGTTGTTTTCTCGTAATTCCGCAATCAAAACGGAGTGCAAATATAGGCAAAATTTCCGAAACGGTATATGAAGCGACAACTTTTTTCACCTGTTTCGGCCGGATTTACAGCGTTTTTCACGTCTGCCGCCCCTTTGCGCTATTCTTTTTGCTTATCGTTTTTTTAAACGCATAGAAAATACACATTTAAGAAACAGAAACATACAACGTAAACACATGATTGAAAACAACATACCTGCACACAGCATGGAATCCGCACCTGAAAACCGCCAGCGTACCGCATGAGCGCGCAATGGCCTGCCGGATGTCCGTGTTCGAACGGGGCATAACGTACCGCACTCCTGCGGAATGAACCGATTTCCAAAACGAAAAAAGGATGCAAAAAGAGAGGAGCGACCACCCGCTGCGAAGCAGACGCTTTCCGAGCCGACACAGACCGGAATAACCATCGGCCGCCGCGTCATGTATGTAAATGCGATTACCTTCCGGTAGCGGAAAGCCGGGTACCGGGACTTCTCCGGAATACCCGCTGCGTGATTCCGTTGGGATTCGAACCCAAGACCCACAGCTTAGAAGGCTGTTGCTCTATCCAACTGAGCTACGGAACCTTATCGATAGAACCCCTGCGGCCTCAAGGTCCGCAAAGGTCCACAAAGGTCCACAAAAGTAATGCTTTTCCGCCACTTGTGCAAATAGGGCCGTAATCGGGGCGATGAAGCAGGACACAAGAATACGAAACGACCCTGCCAAAACAAGTAGGGTATCCGTCAAAGCCCCTCTTTCCGGTATTGCCGCGGCGTCATCCCCGTATGATGCCTGAAATACTGCACGAACACCGAGGGACTCGAAAAATTGAGCTCTTCGGATATCTGAAGAACGGTCCGGTCGGTCGTCTTCAACTGCCTTTTGATTTCAATCACCACCACCTCGTCAATCCAGTCGGATATCGAACGGCCTGTAATACGCTTCACCGCCCCGGAAAGGTATTTCGGTGTGCGGTTCATTCGGGAAGCATAAAACTTCACGCTCCGTTCCCTGCGGTAGTGACGCGACAGGAGGACGAAAAAATCGTCGGTCAGCTGTTCGTTCCGAGGCTTGGCGACATGCGAGGCCGTCCCCGCTTCCCGACGGTACACTTCACAGAGTTTCAACATCAGCGCATAGAGCAACGCCTTGGCTATCTCCTCGCGGTAGACGCCCGTTTCGGAGGCATACTGCTTCTCAAGGAAACGGTAATATACCGTCAATCCATCCATCTCCTCCGCAGAAGCCCGCACCACAGGCATGGTGCGGGCCATACTCAGTATTTCGATATCGACCGGCGAAGGAAACTCCAATACCAGTTCCAGCGACATCGCTACCGTGTGCCGTTCCAAATCCTCCGAAGCCCCGCCGTGCTCCACCAACTGATTCGGCGACAGCAGGACGACCGTGCCGGGAACGACGGAATAAGTCTTCCCGTTCACACGGATTTCCTCGCTGCCCCGCAGACAGAGCCCCAGAATAAAGCCGTCGAGAATAAACGGTGTCTCGCCGTGGTAAAAATGCTCCGCTCTGTCGTGCAGGGAGAAGCGGACACCTGCCCCGACCGAAACCTCCTTTTCCTGCGACGGCTCGCCCGCCGCCATTCCGTGCAAATCTCCATCAGGCTCCATATCCGTTCAATCCGACCTTTTACACATTTTTTCTCCCGTAAACATAACGATATTTTTCCATATGTACACCATTTTTGCAGCCGACAAGCAGATTCCGGCCGAACGGAACAGCGTTCCCAAAACGACAGGGGCCGATGCCGAAAGGCAAAATCCCTACCCGACGGCAATGCACCTGCGGAGCGGTACGACAAGCTATCCCGACTCCGCAGTCTCCCGGGCCCGAAAACTGCAAAACGAACCAAACGCACAGAAACGACATGACACAAAACGCGAACGGGCCGCACCTGACCGGCCTGACCGACCGCGAGGTGGAGGAGAGCCGGCGACAGCACGGCCAAAACCTGCTCACCCCGCCTAAACGCCCCTCCATGTGGAGGCTCTATCTCGAAAAGTTCAAAGACCCCGTCATCAAGGTACTGCTCGTAGCGGCCTGCTTCTCGCTGGTCATCTCCGTCATCGAGGGCGAATACGCCGAAACGATAGGCATCTTCTTCGCCATCTTTCTGGCGACGGGCATCGGCTTCTGGTTCGAGTACGACGCCAACCGGAAATTCGACCTGCTAAACACCGTGGGCGAAGAGACGCCCGTATCGGTCGTCCGCAACGGGAAAATCCGGGAAATTCCCCGCAAGGATATCGTAGTGGGCGACATCGTCATCCTCAACACCGGCGAAGAGGTTCCCGCGGACGGCACGCTGCTCGAAGCCGTCTCGCTGCAGATAAACGAATCGAACCTGACAGGGGAACTCATGGTAAACAAGACGGTCGAGGAGACGGCCTTCGACGCCGAAGCGACCTATCCCTCCAACGCCGTCATGCGCGGCACGACGGTCACCGACGGCCACGGCGTCATGCGGGTGGAGCGCGTCGGAGATGCGACCGAAATTGGGAAAGTAGCCCGGCAGGCGACCGAACAGGGAACCGAACGGACACCGCTGAACATCCAGCTTTCGCGGCTGGCGAAGCTGATTGGGCGGGCGGGTTTCACCATTGCGATACTCACCTTCCTCATCTTTACGGGCAAGGACCTCTACGCCTATCTCTCCGTCCACACGGTGACGGGCTGGGAGCAGTGGCTCGACATCGCCAACATCGTCCTGAAATACTTCATGATGGCCGTGACGCTCATCGTCGTGGCCGTTCCGGAAGGGCTGCCCATGAGCGTTACTCTCAGCCTTGCGCTCAACATGCGGCGCATGCTCCGGACAAACAACCTCGTGCGCAAGATGCACGCCTGCGAAACGATGGGAGCGATTACGGTCATCTGCACCGACAAGACGGGCACCTTGACACAGAACCTGATGCAGGTCTATGAAACGCAGCTCGACGAGACATGCCCCGACATCGTCGCCGAAAGCATCGCGGCCAACTCGACGGCCTTCCTGGAGGAGAAAGGCGAAGGGGAACGACCCGCGGGGGTCGGAAACCCGACGGAGGTGGCGCTGCTGCTGTGGCTGCAAGGCCGCGGAAGGGACTACATGGCGCTCCGTTCGCAGGCCCGGGTGCTCGACCAGCTCACCTTCTCCACCGAACGCAAATACATGGCGACGCTCGTGGAGTCGCCTGTTGCGGGGAGCCGCGTACTCTACGTCAAGGGGGCGCCCGAAATCGTGATGAGCAGGTGTACGCTGGACGAAGCCCGGAAAAGAGAGTACGAAGAGGCACTGCTCGCCTACCAGAACAAGGCCATGCGTACCCTCGGACTGGCCTACAAGGTCATTCCAGCCGATGCTCCAACCGACTGTGCGGAGCTCGTCGCCGCAGGAGGGCTCACCTTCCTGGGCATCTTCGCCATCAGCGACCCGATACGTCCCGATGTCCCCGATGCCGTCCGGCAGTGCCAATCGGCCGGGATAGCGGTCAAGATAGTGACCGGCGACACACCCGGCACGGCAACCGAAATAGCCCGCCAGATAGGGCTCTGGACACCGGAGGACACCGACCGCAACCGCATTACGGGAGCCGAATTCGCCGCGCTGAGCGACGAGGAGGCGCTTGACCGGGTACTCGACCTGAAAGTGATGAGCCGTGCACGCCCCATGGACAAACAGCGGCTCGTACAACTGCTCCAGCAAAAGGGAGCGGTGGTAGCCGTTACGGGCGACGGTACGAACGACGCCCCGGCACTCAACCACGCCCAGGTGGGCCTTTCGATGGGCACGGGTACTTCGGTGGCCAAGGAGGCGAGCGACATCACCCTGCTCGACGACTCGTTCCGCAGCATCGCCACGGCCGTCATGTGGGGGCGTTCGCTCTACAAGAACATCCAGCGGTTCATCGTCTTCCAGCTCACCATCAACATCGTGGCGCTGTTGAGCGTCCTGCTGGGCGCCTTCTTCGGCACGGCGCTGCCGCTCACCGTCACGCAGATGCTCTGGGTGAACCTCATCATGGATACTTTCGCCGCCATGGCGCTGGCCTCCATACCTCCGAGCCCGGACGTAATGGCCGAGAAGCCCCGCAAACAAAGCGACTTCATCATCACGCCCGCCATGCGCAATGCCATCCTCGGCGTCGGCATCGCTTTCATCGTCCTCCTCATGGGGCTGCTGGCCTGGATGAACACCCTCCCCGGCGGCATGGATACCCACCGGCTGACGGTCTTTTTCACCGTATTCGTCATGCTGCAATTCTGGAACCTCTTCAACGCAGGCGTCTTCGGCACCGACCACTCCGTCTTCCGGGACGCTTCGCGGGCGAAGGGACTGCTCTGGACCGCCCTGCTGATACTCGCCGGCCAGATAATCATCGTCACGTTCGGAGGCGAAGTATTCCGGACGGAACCGCTGCCGCTGCACGAATGGCTCCTCATCACGGCAGGCACCTCGCTCGTGCTGTGGGCAGGAGAGGCGTGGCGGGCCGTCGCACGGGCACGGCACCGGAAACAGACGGCCCGGTAGTCCCTCTCCGCAACCGGTACCGCAGGAAGTTATTCCCCCGGAGCGTTTGGCAGTTCGGCAAAAACTCCTTACATTTGCAGGCCGTTTCGTGAAAACGGCAGGACAACAACGATTGTTAATCTAACACATTCAAACAAATGCCTGTAAAAATCAGACTTGCGCGCCACGGTAAGAAAGGCTACGCCTTTTATCATATCGTTGTCGCAGACAGCAGGGCGCCACGCGATGGCAAGTTCATCGAAAAGATTGGTACCTACAATCCGAACACGAATCCTGCTACCATCGACCTGAATTTCGACAAAGCCCTGGAATGGCTCCAGAAGGGTGCACAGCCCACGGACACCTGCCGCGCCATCCTCTCCTACAAGGGTGTGATGTACAAGAAGCACCTCCTCGGAGGCGTTGCCAAAGGAGCTTTCGACGAAGCCGCAGCCGATGCCAAGTTCGAAAAATGGATGAGCGAGAAGGCCGCCAAGATATCCGCCAAGACGCAGAAGCTGACCGGCGAAAAGGAGAAGTCCGAAAAGGCACGCCTCGCAGCGGAGAAAGAAGCCAACGAAAAGAAGGCGAAGGCTATCGAGGCCAAAAGGGCTGAAGCAGCAGCCGCTGCCGCCGCACAAACCGAGGAAGCGGAGGCTCCTGCCGAAGGGGAAGCTCCCGCCGCCGAGTAAGACGATGAATACGCTGGAAACCGTCGGTAAGGTATCCAAACCGTTTGGCCGCGAAGGCGAACTGATAATCAACCTGTACGACACTTTTCCGGAAGAATTCGATAAAAGGGAACCGCTCTTCGCATCTATCGATGCGTTGGCGGTTCCTCTTTTTATCGAGAAATTCGAGCGACGCGGCCACAGCAGCGCACTCGTTACATTCGCGGATTTCGACACGCAGGAACGGGCCGCGGAACTTGTCGGTCTGGAACTCTCCCTGCGCACGGACGATGAGGAGGCGGACGACGACATCGTCTATCTGGAGGATTTGGTCGGCTTCCGGGCGACGTTCGACGGTCATCCGCTTCGGGGAGAAATCACGGACTATATCGACAGCGAACAGAACCCGCTGTTCGCAATTACGGCCGAAGGGAGGGAAATCCTCGTACCCGCCGCCGAAGAGATGATATCGGCCCTCGACATCGACGCACGGGAGATAACCTTTGTGCTCCCGGAAGGGCTCCTCGACCTTTACCTGTAATTCCGCCGCCACTCTTCTCCCGCTTCAGTCCACGGTCCGGCAAAATCCGCTGTCCGACTTTTTCCCGACTGGCCCGCTGCAAGTCTTTCCGCATTCAAACGTCGGCAGCTTCCTATGCGGATACATCCGACGAATCGCTCCTGCCGTGTGCGGCCGCATGTCGCTGCGACGGGATACGACTGCACACAGCAGGCGACACCCCGCCCTTCCCGCCATAAAAATTTCTTCGCACCGGTGCAACATTCCCGCTCCCCGGTGCATCTTACAGAAAAGCAACGGCATGAAACACTCCATTTACGCGCTCCTTTCCGCCATCTGCTGCACTGCGGCTTATGCCTGTACCCCCCAATTCCTCCTCTACCAACCGCCCGCCCCGCCCGCCTACGATTATGTAGCGGTAGAGACGCCCTGCGACGAAACCGTCCTCCTCGACGGCGACACCCTCCGTTACGGCATGACACCGGAGCGGCTGGTCGAACAGCTGCATCTCCAAAGCGACCGGAAGGAACTCGACAAATTCGCCCAGATAATCCACGACCTGAATCCACCACAGACGGTTTACGGTGTATTTCCGACGACATCCGAAAGGGTAACGGTCGAGATACAGACCCGCGATTCGACCTTCGTCTTCGCCATCGGGCCGAACGAACGGGACAAAAGGTCACACCGGCAAACAACGGTACAACGTCGGCAGAAGAAGTATTCGCCCGCCCCCGACATCTGCCGCGACGGAGCCGGATACCGCCTCACCCCGAAAAGGGACTTCTTTCCCACAAGGCATCGGGAACAACTGCGCCGTATGCGTTTCGACGGCACATTCCGACCGGGCAGTCTCAACCTCTCCCTGTCTCTTCCGTGGACACACTTCTCCTCCTGCCACCCCGCAGCAGCAGGCGGCGGACGGCGCTTCTGCGGTTTCATCGGGGCAGGAGCCGGCATCGAATACCTCTACCGCGACAAACAGGGAATAGCCGCCGAGTGGAGCGGGATGCTCTTCTCCTTCATCCCCGTCCTGGCACCGCTCGACATTGTATGGAACAGCCCCCACGAGGGGTATTCCGTCATGACGGCCGGCATCTCGGCCTACCATCATCTTCGCCGGTTCACATTCGGCTACGGTCTCAACTGCACCCGCTATCTTTGGGCTTACCATTACGACATACCGGAAGAGGGCGAAATGCCGCCGGCACCGCTGGGACGCGAAAGCTTCCGCGACCATTACTGGGCGGCGGGCGTTTCGGTCGCCGGATACGTCAACATCACACCCCGAATTCTTTTCGGCATATCGTACAAGCCCACCTTCCTGCGGTTCGGCAATCCCGAACCGTGGCGATACGAACATACGATTGCCATCGAACTGAAATTCTACCTGCTGAGATAGCCTCCGGAGAGAGATGCCGTCCGGATGTTCCGCTACGGGAACGGCAGAGGCGACCCTTCCGGCACCGGAAGAGCGCCTTTCCGAAAAAACGACCGGCCGTGCAACAAAACGACGGGGAGATGCATCTGTATATTACAAACCCAAAACGCCAATGCCTATGAACCGAACACTCCTCCTGCCGCTCTCCGCATGTCTTCTATTCGCCTCATGCGTGACGACTTACAGCACCTCCCGGAAATACGTCGCCGTGGACACCCCCGAAGGGGAGACGGTGGTCATGAACGGCGACACGCTCCGCTACGGCCTCACGCCCCGCGACATGGCCCTGGAACTCGGAGTGGAACCGTCGGGAAAGAACCTCGCCCGAATGTCCCGGATTGTCTATGCAGCCAACTCGCCGCAGACGGCCTACGGCTTTTACGACGCCACCCCGGAACCGCTGTCGGTGGAGATACACGCCGCCGACACCACCTACTCCTACCGTCTGGCAGCCTACAACAGCGACCTCTTCTGGCTCAATTTCCTCTCGTTGGGGATAGGAATGTTCGAAGACCGCGGCAACGACAACCGCTACGAACATCCCGACCTCTATTGGACCGGCGACGGCTACCGTACCTTCCGCAAGAACGACTGGACGCTGGGCGTACGCCCGCGATACCGGTCCGTACTGAAAGCCACCGAAAGACGCGGGGGGCGCCGTGCGACACGCTATGCAAACTCGTTCCAGAAAGGACGCGTCAACGTTTCGCTGGCCTTCCCGTGGCTGCAACTCTATTCGTTTTCTCCCGTTTCGACAGGAATACGCCGAAACAACGGCGGATGTATCGGAATCGCCGCAGGCATCGAATACCTCTACCGCGACAAGCGCGGCATCGCACTGGAAGCAAGTGCATTGGCCGGATATGCCACTATCTGGGGACCGGCTGCCAGCATCGACCCGCCGCCCAACGAAGAATGGTCTGCCATACACATCTCCCTAGCCGAATACTTCCATTTCCGCCGTTTCACCGTAGGGTACGGCCTGAATGCGGCACGGAACAAGTACACCTACAAACCGCCTTACCCCGGTTTCGGAACGAACTACCTGGGCGATACGCGCCTCGACGACCGGTACTGGGCGGCAGGCATCATGGTGGCCGCCTACATCAACATCACGCCCAAAATCATGTTCGGAGCCACCTATCGTCCCACCTTCTTCCAATTCGGCACTACAAGACCGTGGAGATACGAACACAGCGCCACTCTGGACCTGAAGTTCTACCTCTTCCGGAAATGACATCGGCCTGCCTCCGCGCTGCGGCGAGGAGAGAACGGCGCAAGCCGGTGACCGCAACTGCTACGCAGCCGAGAAACGACGAAGGCCGGTCGGAAAAGTCTGTTTTTCCGACCGGCCTTCGGTCACGTTCCGGAAGAGCCGCACGCACCGGCACCGCAATGCCGCACGACACCGACGGACGTCACACGACGACGTTGATAATCTTGCCCGGTACGACGATGACCTTCCGAACTTCCTTCCCGGCAGTGTATTTCTCCATCTGCGGGTCGGCGAGCACGGCGGCTTCGATTTCGCTGACCGCAGCACCGAGCGGAAATTCCTTCTTGAAGCGCATCTTCCCGTTCACCGAAACCGGATAGTCGAAACTGTTCTCCACGAGGCAGGCGGGGTCGAAGACCGGGTAGCGCTCGTCGAAAATGGTTCCCTCGTGCCCCAGTTCGTGCCACAGCTCTTCGGCGATGTGGGGAGCGAAAGGCGACAACAGGACAAGGAGCGGTTCGAGCACGGCACGCTTGCTGCAGTCGCCGAGCTCGTTCAGGCATATCATAAAAGCGCTGACCGACGTATTAAACGAGAAGTTCTCGATATCCTCGCTGACCTTCTTTATCGTCCTGTGCAACACCTTGAGCTCCTGCGGCGAAGGCGCCTCCTCGTTTACCGAAAGCTCCCCGCCCCCGGCATGGAACAGCCTCCAGAAGCGGCGCAGGAACTTGTGCACGCCGTCGATGCCGTTCGTATCCCACGGCTTGCTCTGTTCGAGCGGACCGAGGAACATCTCGTACATGCGCAGGGTATCGGCTCCGTAATGCTCCACGATATAATCGGGATTGACCACGTTGTACATCGACTTGCTCATCTTCTCCACCGCCCAGCCGCAAACGTAGCGGCCTTCTTCCAGGATAAACTGCGCGTCGGCGAACTCCGGCCGCCACGCCCGGAATGCCTCCAGGTCGAGGATATCGTTCTTCACGATGTTCACGTCCACATGAATCGGCTGCGTCTCGTACCCGTCCTTCAGACCGAACGATACGAAGGTATTCGTCCCGGCAACCCGGTAAACGAAATTGGAACGTCCCTGTATCATCCCCTGATTCACCAACTTGCGGAACGGTTCGTCCTCGACGGCCACACCGATGTCATACAGGAACTTGTTCCAGAAACGGGAATAGATGAGGTGCCCCGTGGCATGTTCGATACCGCCGATGTAGAGGTCCACGCTGCGCCAGTAGGCGTTCGCCTCGCGGCTCACCAGCTCCCGGTCGTTGTGCGGGTCCATGTAACGCAAATAGTAGGCCGACGAACCGGCGAAACCCGGCATGGTGCTCGTCTCATACGGATACCCTTCGGCCGTATGCCACCCCTCGGCACGGGCGAGCGGCGGTTCTCCGGAGCTCGTCGGACGGAACTCCGGCACATCGGGCAGCGTAAGCGGCAGCGCATCCTCCGGCAACGGACAGGCCGTATCGTCCTTATAATAAATCGGGAAGGGCTCTCCCCAATAACGCTGACGGCTGAAGATGGCGTCGCGCAGGCGGTAATTGACCTTCTTCCGGCCAATGCCCCGCGCCTCTATCTCCGCGAACATCCGCTCGATGGCCTCCTTCACGTCCAGGCCGTCGAGGAACCCGGAATTCATCATCCGCCCCTCCTTCGCATCGTAACTTGCGACGTCGATATCGCCCCCCTCGACCACCGGCACGATGCCGAGTCCAAAATGTTTGGCGAAAGCGTAGTCGCGCGCGTCGTGCGCCGGTACGGCCATGATGGCTCCCGTACCGTACCCCGCCAGCACGTAGTCGCTGATATAAACCGGCAGTTCCGTGCCGGTGAACGGATTAATCGCATAAGAACCGGTGAAAACGCCGCTGACCCGTTTGGTATCGGCCATCCGTTCGCGCTCGGAACGCCTCTTCGTCTCTTCGATATAGCGCTCGACCTCCGCCCGTTGTGCGTCGGTCGTCAGTGCGCACACCTGTTCATGTTCCGGCGCGATGACCATGAACGTGCATCCGAAAACGGTATCGGGCCGTGTGGTGAATATCTCCAGTTTCCGCCCGCTGCCCCGGATGCCGAAGAACATCTGCGCTCCGGTGCTGCGCCCTATCCAGTTGCGCTGTATCTCCTTGAGCGATTCGCTCCAGTCAAGCCGTTCCATGCCGTCGAGCAGCCGTTCGGCATAGGCGCTCACCCGCAGCAGCCACTGCTTCATGCGCTTCTGCACTACCGGGAAACCGCCCCGCACCGAAAGGCCGTTCACCACCTCGTCGTTGGCAAGCACCGTACCGAGCCCTTCGCACCAGTTCACCGTCGTGTCGGCCCGGTAAGCCAACCGGTAGTTCAGCAACACCTCCTGCCGCCGTTTCCCGTCCATCGCATTCCATTCGGCGGCGGTGAACTCCATCCGCTCGGTACAAGCGACATGCAGCCCCTCCGTTCCCCGGAGGGCGAACGCCTCGGTCAGTTCGGCGATGGGGCGCGCCTGCTGCCGGTCGTAACAGTAATAGCTGTCGAACATCTTCAGGAACGCCCACTGCGTCCACCGGTAATATGCGGGGTCGCTGGTCACCACCTGCCTGTCCCAGTCGTACGAGAATCCGAGCTTGTCGAGCTGTTCCCGGTAACGCGCCACGTTCTGCGCCGTGGTGACCGCGGGATGCTGCCCCGTCTGGATGGCATACTGCTCGGCCGGAAGCCCGAAAGCATCGAACCCCATCGGATGCAGCACGTTGAACCCGCAGAGCCGTTTATAGCGCGTATAGATGTCCGAAGCGATATACCCCAGCGGATGCCCGACGTGGAGGCCCGCCCCGGACGGATAAGGAAACATGTCGAGCACATAATACTTGGGGCGGGAAGCGTCCGCATCCACCCTGTAAGTCCTGCGCCGCTCCCACTCCTTCTGCCAGCGCGGCTCTATTTCGCGGAAATTGTACTCCATAAATTCGTCTTCGTATTTTTGTCTTGCATCCGCAAAGATAGGAAATATATCATCGAAATATAACGGTACAAGCCGGGGATGCCGAATCGGAACACGGCGGCGGAGCCAATGCCGCCAAGCGAAACGGACGGATTATCCCGATACACGGAAACAGCAGGGAGCAGACGAAACCCCGGAACGCGGCGGCCATTCGGCAAACCGGCCTCGCGGCGGCTCCCGACCTTCCGTTTTCCGCTCCATCCGGAGTCCGAAACCGACTGCCGCAGCACCGCTCCGCGACAGGTCTGCGAATGCGACCTTGACCGGAACACCCGGACGGAACCGTTTCAAAAGCCGTTTTCTGTATAGTTTCCCACTTTTTCAAAAATATGTTTGGTTTTAATGAAAATTTGCATACCTTTGTGGCAACACTATGAGTGAAAGTAGTGCCGAATTATAACGAGAAGCGGAGAGAACGGGCTCTATGAAACTTCGGCAACCTATCGCAACGATAAGGTGCCACGTCCCGACCTGCCAAGGACAGGAAATATAATTAACCATGAAGGCTATGAAAACGACTATTTCAGGAGAAGCTTTTTCAACGACATGTTACTGCGGCGGTTCGTCGCGCAGTCTTTTCTCCATGGATATGCGTATGCGCCAAGCGCGCTAATCTTATCTTATTCCCGGAACATACTATCGACAGACCTGTAAGACAGGCCGTGCATAGTTCGCCGTATCCTTACGGCATCATGTAATCAAACACGCATATTATTAACAATCAACGCATAGCATTAGCTATGCCCTGTAATTTCATTACCATGGCGAAAACATATCAACAGATAAACGAACGGATTAAGAACGGCGAAGCGGTCGTACTGACTGCCGAGGAGGTGTCGCAACTCGCCCTCACGATGTCGCCGGAAGAGATAGCCGACAAGGTGGACGTCGTAACCACCGGTACTTTCGGCGCCATGTGCTCTTCGGGCGCCTTCATCAACTTCGGACACTCCGACCCGCCCATCCGCATGGAACGCATCGAACTCAACGGTGTGGGCGTAAGCGGCGGACTCGCTGCCGTGGATACCTACATAGGAGCCACCGACTGCAACCCGGCCAATCCCGAATACGGCGGAGCGCATATCATCGAAGACTTCATCAACGGCAAGGACATTCTGCTGGAGGCCTGGGGCAAAGGGACCGACTGCTATCCCCGCCGCCACATCCGCACCTACATCAACCGGGATACGGTGAACGAAGCCTATCTCTACAATCCGCGCAACGCCTACCAGAACTACAATGTGGCGACCAACACCTCCGACCGCACCATCCATACCTACATGGGTACGCTCCTACCGAAGATGAAGAACGCCAGCTACTCCACCTCCGGCGAGCTGTCGCCCCTGCTGAACGACCCGGAGTGCCGCACGATAGGACTCGGTACGCGCATCTTTCTCGCCGGTGCGGAAGGGTATGTGGCGTGGAACGGGACGCAGTTCAACACCTCCAAGGAGACGAACGAATACGGTATCCCGACAAGCAATGCCCGCACCATCGCCGTCATAGGCGACCTGCGTGAGATGAGTACCGAATACCTGCGGGGCATGTATTACGAGAAGTACGGATGCAGTCTCTTCGTCGGCATCGGTATTCCGATACCGATACTCGACGCCGACCTGGCCCGCCGCGTATCCATCCGCAACGAACAGATTGAAACGACCGTGGTGGATTACGGCAACGGCAACAGAGTGCTCGGCAAAACCAACTACGCTGCCCTGCGGAGCGGCGAGATAGAGGTCGGCGGCCACCGGATAAGAACAGCCCCCGTGTCGAGCCTCGCCAAAGCCCGCGAGATAGCGGAACTGCTCAGGGAGCGCATCCGGAGCGGCAAATTCCTGCTGAGCGAGCCGGTACGCCCCATGCCTACGGGTACTACGACCAAGAAACTGCAAATACGCGAAGAACCCGGAAGAAACCATTGAAATACGAAAAAACATGAAAAGGAAATATATGCTGTCGTTCTCGGAGAGCACGGGCGACAAACCGATAATACACGACCTGATAAAACGTTTCGACATATGCATCAATATCATCAAGGCGGAGATGGCACCGGGACTGGCCGGGTCCATGCTCGCGGAGTTCAGCGCTCCTGAAGGGGACATCGCACAGGCACTTGAATTCCTTGCCGCCCAAGGGGTAGGAACAGCCCTCGTCACGGACAAAATCATCTTCCGTGAGGAGCGGTGCGTACAGTGCGGCAGTTGTGCGCTGGCCTGCTTCTCCAAAGCACTGACCATCGGGCCGCCCGACTGGAAACTCTCCTTCCAGCGGGAAAACTGCATATTGTGCAAACTGTGCCTGACGGCATGCCCGCAACATTTATTCACCATAGCAAACGACTAACGATGAAAGAGTACAAAATTCGGATATACCGCGACAATTTCAACCGCGACCGTTGGCAAACCTTCACGATAAGCTACAAGGAGAGCGACCTCTGCATCGGCATCGACACTGCATCGTACGTCCCCGAAATGAATCTCTTCGCCGGACAGATTCTCCGTGAACTACGGCTCGAAATGGACGCATACATTACGAACGACCCGACCTACGCGGTCATCCTCTCCCCCTATTTCCCGGCCGCCGGTGCGCCCGGGATACTGGTACGGATGGCAGAAGCCGCAGCAACGGCGGGCGTCGGCCCCATGGCCGCCGTTGCAGGAGCGATAGCGGAGTACATCGGCCGACGCCTCAAGACGGAGTACGACTGCCGGGAAGTCATCGTCGAAAACGGCGGCGACATCTACGCCGACATTGTCGAGGGGATGGACATACCCGTATTCGCGGGACAGTCGCCGCTCTCGGAGAAGGTCGGCATCTTCATTCCGGAGGGAGGAAGAATCAGCATCTGCACATCTTCCGGCACGGTCGGGCCATCACTCAGTTTCGGAATGGCCGATGCCGTGATGATAGTCTGCAGCGACGCAGCACTGGCCGACAGCTACGCGACCGCCTTCGCCAACAAGATACACACCAAACAGGACATCAACAACGTAATCGCCGAGATACGGAAAATCCCCGCCATTTCGGGAGCCATCTGCATCAAGGACGACATGTTCGGCATCTGCGGCGAATACGGACTCAAAATATGGAAACAACCCCTGATACGATAAGATAAGGGAACCGTTCCGAAAGCGAACGCAGGACAGAAGGATACGGAAACCGGCCGCGGTTTCCGGCGAATATCCCTGTACCTGCGCTCGCACGGAACGGCACGCAAACACGGCACAATGAAAGTAAAAGAGATATTGGCAGCATCGGACAGGACGCTCATCTCGTTCGAGCTCCTGCCGCCGCTGAAGGGCGGCGACATCGGGAAGGTCTACAACGCCATTGAACCGCTCATGGAGTTCTCGCCCTCCTTCATCAATCTTACCTACCACCGCGACGAGGAGGTGATACGCCAGCGGCCGGACGGAACACTGGAGCGCATCACGGTCACGAAACGCCCCGGAACGGTGGCACTGGCGGCGGCCATCATGAAACGTTACGACGTGGAGGTGGTTCCCCATCTGGTCTGCGGCGGCCTCGACCGCCATACGATAGAGAATATCCTGATAGACCTCAACTTCCTCGACATCGACAACGTGATGGCGCTGCGGGGCGACCCCGCTCCGGGCGAACGCTTCTTCACCCCCACCAGAGGAGGACACGCCTACTGTTCCGACCTCGTGCGGCAAATCAGCGACATGAACCGGGGCGTCTACCTCGACGAACTCCAGCAGAACCCCATCCCCACCCACTTCTGCATCGGGGTCGCCGGTTATCCGGAAAAACATTACGAATCGCCCAACCTCTCGCAGGACATCCGGAACCTGAAGCGAAAAGTGGACGCGGGGGCCGACTACATCGTTACGCAGCTCTTCTTCGACAACGCCCGTTTCTTCGACTTCGTGGAGCGGTGCCGCGCCGAAGGTATTACGGTACCGATAATACCGGGACTGAAACCCGTCTCGTCGCTGAAACACCTCGAAATGCTCCCGCGGACGTTCCACATCGATATGCCGGAAGCGCTCACCGAGGAGCTGTCGCGCTGCCGTACCGACGAACAGGCCAAGGAAGTGGGCATTGAATGGAGCGTCGGACAGGCCAAAGAGCTGAAGGCGGCGGGTGTACCGGCCATCCATTTCTATACCATGAGCCGTTCGGGAAACATCTGCGAGATATTGAAACGGGTATTCTAATCCGCGCAGAGGAAACGGAACGGGGTGCCGGAAGGCACGGAGAACGACCGGACATCCGGCGGATACCGCCGAAGATGTAGGGAACGAAGGAAACGCCGTTCCCCAGTCCGCCGACAGTCTCCGCAGCAAAGGCGAAAAGAGCGAACAGAAGGCAGAGGCTCTCCGTTTCCCTATGCGAACCACCGACAAACCATTATCTTTGCACCGGTAAAAAAGCATTCACATGAAACCGACACTACTGATAATGGCGGCCGGCATGGGTTCCCGGTACGGCGGCCTCAAACAGCTCGACGGGGTGGGCCCTTCGGGCGAAACCATCATGGACTACTCGGTCTTCGATGCCGCGAGGGCAGGATTCGGAAAGGTGGTCTTCGTCATAGGCCGCCACTTCGAACGGGATTTCCGCGAAAAGGTACTCGCCAAGTACGAAGGACGCATTCCGACCGAAGTGGTATTCCAATCGGTAGATGCGCTGCCGGACGGATTCGTTCCGCCCGCCGACAGAGTAAAACCGTGGGGTACGGGACACGCCGTACTGACGGCCGCCGGAACGGTACGCGAACCGTTCGCCGTGATAAACGCCGACGACTTCTACGGCCGCAATGGCTTTGAGGTGCTCGCACGGTTCCTCGCCGGGACCGACGGTACCGGACAATACTGCATGGTCGGCTACCGGGTCGGCAATACCCTCTCCGAAAGCGGGTCGGTGTCGCGCGGCGTATGTGAAACCGATACGAACGGATTCCTTACATCGGTCACGGAACGCACCGAAATACGCCGTCAGGAGGGCCGCGGCATCATCTTCCGCGACGAACAGGACGAATACCATGCGCTGGCTCCCGAAACACCGGTCTCCATGAACATGTGGGGCTTCACGCCCGACTACATGGATTTCTCCGCCCGGCTGTTCGCACGCTTTCTGGCGGAGCGCGGCCACGAACTGAAAAGCGAATTCTACATTCCGACCGTCGTCAATGAAGCCATCCGCTGCGGAGCGGCGAAGGTAAAGGTACTCGATACCGACGCAAGCTGGTTCGGTGTCACCTATGCGGCCGACCGGCCGGGTGTAGTGGAGAAGATACGCGCCCTGGTGGATGCGGGCGAATACCCCGAACAACTCTGGTAAGGGTTCTCCGCCGCAGCCTGTCCGATAGGGCGTACTGACATCGGAAAAAGGAAAGCTCTCCGCCCCTCCTCTGTGTGCAGCAGGCGGCAGACTCCGTACGGAACCGCCGGCTCCCCCATACACGGACGACACGATGAAGGGACTGCCTTAAAAGGCAGTCCCTTCATCCATAGTATCGGCTGGCGGTCCGGAACACTCTTTCCGCAAGGGCGGCGCTCCGGACAATGGCCCGGCATCAATGCCTGCGCAGCGAGGTGAGGTTTTCGAGGTTGAACTTCGCCTCCTTACTGCCGTGCTCGATGGCCTTGCGGAAGTGCGCCTCGGCAGCACGGTAATCCCCTTCGAGGGCTTTCAAGACACCGATATTGTTATGTGCACCGGCGAAGTCGCCGAGCCTGTCGAGATACTTGTGAGCCTCCTTGAGGTCGTTCTTGCGGAGCGCAATGGCCGCCATGTTGTTATTGGCTACGGGGTCGTCCGGATAATACCGCAGGGCTATCATGAACACCTCCTCGTACTCGGGTGAATCCTGCGGATACGACAGGGCTATCTGGTACAGTTCGTTCAGGCTGAGGTATTGGGGATTCGTCCGAATAACCTTCTTTCCCTCTTCTACCGTGAAAGGCAGCACGGTGTAATCAATCGTATAGTCTGTCCGGCGCAGACCGGGATAGACGTCGTGCAGCAGCATGTTGTAGGTAGCGCCCTTGTCGAGCGCACGTATCTTCGCATCACGGGCATCGGGAGCGTAGTTGTCGATAATGGCGAGCACCTCATCCCGGTAACGGATATCGGAAGCAGCTACCCAATGGCGCACACTGTCCCAATCCTCCGGCACATTGCCAACGGTATAAAGCGACTTTGCGATACCGGGGAACCGCTTCTGTACAAGGTCGCGAATGGTATTCACGCGCCCGAGCGACAGTTTCGCGTTGAAGTCGTAGGAGCCTTCGGGCGACGCATATCCCGTCATCCGGATACCCGTGACCTTCACCTTGTCGTCACCGGCAAGACGGCCGGTAAACCTGTATATATTCTCCAGCTCGGCAGCATTGTCGAATATGTTCATGTCTATCGTGGTCTTGCTTACCTGGAACACGATACGGGCCGTCATGGTTTCCGAACGGGCCTTGACAACCTCCACTTCCGGAACGAGGAACATCACCTGCGGGGGCATCGGATTGTAAAGCGTTCCCACGAGCGTGGGATACTCGGCTATCACGCTCCGCCTCGAATAGACATGGTCAAGCTTTATTTCGGCTCCGTCCATCCACGCCTCATAAAGAAACGAAGCGGAGTACATCACCGTATTGGGTGAATCGGGCGCCCACTGCATACCGTTTTTCCGGGCCTCGCGACGCATCTCGCGCACGTACCGACGCGACTGCACCACCGTTTCGTAAGGCATCAGCCCGGAAGGATTGGCATTCAGTTCCCCGCCGCGTTCCAACTCCTTGTAACGCCGCTCGCCCACTATCACGACGGGTTCCAGCCATAGCATGTTCTCGCCCTTGACGAGATAGGGTGTAATTACGAACTCCTCGTTCGGGTCAAGCATGACGCCGTCGAAGTTTATCATGAAATCCAGGTCGGTCAGGTCACCCACCATGGTAGAACGGTACGACACGACCTTCACGGCCTGACGGGCAGGCGTATGCATGTGCTGCATCTGGCGTTCCGCACGGCGCATCTCCCTGCGCATCTCGTTTTCCGCACGCCTCTCCTCTGCGCGTACTCCGCGCATCTCCCTGCGCATCTCGTTCTCGGCCTGCTGCCCGTACCGTTTCATGGTACGCTCCTCACGCCTGAGGTCCTGCGCCGTAGCGGCACTCCCTACCAACAGGGCCACCGCTGCCAACAATAACGTAATTCTTTTCATCTCAGTAATTTTAATGTGAATATCATCTTTTACGAACCGTTCTGCGGTTCGGCAGGCCGCACGAAACGACCCTTTCTCCCGATAGATAAACAAATTATGTGCAAAACCTTCCTTGTGCATACTTCAATCTGCGGAAAACGCACACCTCCCCGGCAGCCGGCCGGCGCAGAACCGACATATAAGATATTAATTTTCATTGCATTATACAACAGCATCTGCACCGTATCGCTACCTGTAAAAATCGCCTGTCTTCCTGCGAAACCGTCTGCTTTTTCCAACGAAGAGGAGCCTCCGCCCGCCCGCGAGGCTTTTCCGGAATTTCTTCTCCGGGTCCGAAAACACCGCGGGGACAACGCACATGCGTTGTCCCCGCGGCCGAATTCCACCCCGTCCTCGGTCAGAAGAAACGGCGGCGCATGGCACCGTTATTCTTTTTCCGTCCTTCGGGATTGTAAAGCGTCTTGATATTAGGATGTATCGAATCGAACGACGGCAGGAAATCGAGCGGCTTCACCCCTTCGGCCAGCAGTACGAATACGGTATCATCGCCTGAAAGCGTACCCAACACATCGTCGTAATCTTCATTATCAACCATCACCCCCACGGCTTTCGCATAACCGGCCTTCGTGCGTATGACAATCATATTGCCCGAAAACTCGATGTACCTGATGTTGTCCGTCACCGATGAGGAGACCTTGCCCGAGGTCTGTTCTCCCTGCAGTGTCTCGGGCAGCAGATAGACATAGCCCTTCTCCGCATCGGGAACCTTGATGGCCCGCAACTCCTTCATATCGCGCGAAAGGGTACTCTGAGTAGCATCGATGCCCACCCTTTTCAGCCATGACAACAGCTCTTCCTGTGAAGATATCTGCTCGGAATCTATCAGATTCCTTATAACATCCAGTCTTTCAGTTTTTTTGCTCATAACACATGGATTTTCTGTCACATATTTATGCAAATATAAGGAAAAGATTTTTAAATCGCTTCTGCAAACATATTAAATTACAGAAAAAAATCATAGGTTTATTCTGCCGAAAGTTCGGCCTGCTGATTTTATATTTCGTAATTTTGCCTCATTCACAGGCTTGGACACCCGAACTCGACGCCTCCAGATGGACTCTTACAAAGCACACGGCATCGTACTGCACACGATAAAATACGGCGATACGTCGGTAGTGGCCTACATTCTGACCGACACCTACGGTCGCCGGAACTACCTGGTACAAGGGGTAAAAAGCGGCAAGGGAAAGGGAAACAAGGCCGCCTTGCTGCAACCCATGTTCCTGTTGGAATTCGAAGGCATCCCCTCGCACCGGTCGCAGATGGACCGCATGAAAGACGTCCGGCTGTCGCACCCCCTCCAGCATATCCCGTTCGACGTCCGCAAAAGCACCATTTCGCTCTTCATGGCCGAAGTCCTTTACAGGCTCATCAAGGAGGTCGAACCCAACTCTCCGCTGTTCGGTTTCGTCCGCGCCTCGGTCATGGCGCTCGACCAGATGGAAGAGGGAATCTCAAACTTCCACCTGTGGTTCCTCGTCCAGTTAAGCGCTTTCCTCGGATTCTATCCGGGCAATGAATACACCGAAGGGGACTGGTTCGACATCGTCGAAGGGTCGTTCACTGCCGGTTTCCCGGAACATGCCGTCGCCATCAACCGCCCCAACGCCGCCCTGCTGGCCACGCTCATGTCCGCAGAAGCGGAAGAGCTCGGCACCCTGCGCCTGTCACGCACGCAGCGGGCCGATTTTCTTTCGGACATGCTGCACTACTTCGGCTACCACCTCGATGCCATCAACAAGGTGCAGTCACTCCGCATCCTCGGCGAAATATTCTAAGCCGCCACCGACGGCAGGAAAACGAATCAACGCCTGCCTGCCCGCTCCGTATCCTCGGCATAAAGGCTGTCGATGATGCCGTCGGCCAGTCCTATGGTCGGCACGAGGATGACCGAGGCGCCGCACTGCCCGGCTATCTCCAGAAAGATATCCGCTGCGAAGGTGATGACGTCGGCCCGGTCGGGACGCATCCTGAAGACACGCACACGCTCCTCGGAAGACATCGACTTGAGTACGCCGTTGATAACGGAGAGTTCGCTCACCGGAAGTTCCATGCCGTTCTTGCATCCGGCAGCGGCCAGGCGGTAGAGTTTGTTGATATTGCCGCCCGAGCCGATGATACGCAAACCGGGATGCCCTGCTCCGAGTTCCCGCATGTCGTTCCGCAGGGAGGCCACGGACTCCTCCTTCACGCGCCCTTCGAGCAGGCGCACCGTCCCGATGTCGTACGACCGGGAGCTCTGCAACACCCCGCCGCTGATGAGACTTATCTCGGTACTTCCGCCGCCCACATCCACGTACAGGTAATCGTACCTCCTGTCGAGCATCTCCTCAATATGGTTGTCATATATCAGACGGGCCTCCTCTTCTCCGCCGATTACTTCTATCTTTATTCCCGTCTTGCGGCTTATCTCCCGGATAAGCTCCGGCCCGTTGGCCGCATCGCGGACAGCCGAGGTAGCGCACGCCCGGTAACGTTTCACGCCGTATATCTTCATCAGTTGCCGGTACGACTTCATCAGGCGCAGCAACCGCTTTCCCTTCTCCTTGGAGATTGTCCCGACCGAAAAGGTATCCTCTCCGAGCCTCAGCGGCACCCTGAGAAGCTGTTCCTTTACGAAAGAGGCTGTCCCCTCCTCCATATCCACGCTTTTTATAAGCAGCCTGACGGCATTGGACCCGATGTCTATCGCCGCATAATTCGTCTTTTCCATATTATTCCGATATCAAAATCTTCTTCTCCTCTCCCGCATCCGGGCCGGGCCGACGGCGCCGGGCAAGGCTTCCGCGCAGGGCGGCCTGCTCCGCCTGCTCCCGATAATACGCATACAGGGCAGACTGGGAACGCAGCGCCTCGCCGCAACCCTCCGGCAAGGTCCAGGGCAGATTCCTGCCGGTACCGTCTACGGTATGTCCCTGGAACGTATCGCGCAGTCCATACGTGATTATCCGTTTCAGTTCCCGGCGTATCTCGGTATCGTGTACCGGAGCCATCACTTCGATGCGGTTATCGAAATTGCGCGGCATCCAGTCCGCCGAGCCGATATAGTAGGCCTCCTTGCCCCCGTTGGCGAAGATGAGGATGCGGGAGTGCTCCAGGTACCGGTCGATGATGCCGTTAATCCGGATGTTGTCGCTCCTGCCGGGAATACCCGTCACGAGCGAACAGTTGCCCCGCACGAGGAGATCTATCCTGACGCCGGCGGCCGAAGCCTCGTAAAGCTTCTGCACCAGAGCACGGTCGGTGATGTGGTTGAGCTTACCCATAATATACGCCGGTTTGCCTGCAGCGGCATTGCGTATCTCCTTGTCGATACGGGCGAGCAACCGGCGGCGCATGTCGTTGGGCGATACGAGCAGTTCCTTGAACCGGATGGGAACATAAGGTTTCTGGATGAAACCAAAGACGGTGCCGACCTCCTGCACCACCCTCTTGCGGGCGGTAAAGAGCGTCACGTCGGTGTACTGCGCCGCGTTGCCTTCGTGGAAGTTGCCCGTACTGATGCAGGCGACGTCCCCCTTGCGGCTGCTGATATGCACGAGTTTGGAGTGCACCTTCAGCCCCTCCATACCGAACACCACGTTGATGCCCGCATCCTGCATCTGTTTCGACCAGTTGATGTTCGACTCCTCATCGAAACGGGCCAGCAGTTCGATGACGACGGTTACCTTCTTGCCGTTGCGAGCGGCGCAAATCAGCGTCTTCACCACCTTCGAATTGCGGGCCAGCCGATACATCGTCATGCGTATGGCGGTAACGTCGGGAGAGATGGCCGCTTCGCGCAGTACCCTCAGGAACGACGAAAAGCCGTGATAGGGATAGTGCAGAAACCGGTCGCGGGCGCGTATCGCATCAAGCATGCTGCCATGCGCCGTAAATTCGGGTTTCAGCACGGGTTCGAGTGCCGGATAACGCAGGTCACTGCGGCCGCAGTCCGGGAAACGCATGAGGTCTTTCATGTTGTGGTAACGCCCGCCGGCCACCTGCGTATCCCATTTATCTATGTGCAACATCTTGGCGATGCTGCGGAGCATGCGGCGGGGCATGGCCGAATCATAGACAAGCCGGATGGGTTCGCCCTTCTTCCGGCTCTTCACCCCCTTGGATATCTTTTGAAGCACCCCGTTGCGCATGTCGCTGTCGAGCTCCATCTCGGCATCCTTGGTGAACTTGAAGGTATAGGCCTCGAACTCCGTATAGGGCAGCCCCTCGAAGATGAAAGGCAGGCAGAGACGCACCGCATCGTCGAGGAACATCAGGCACTTTCTCTCCCCGTCGTCGGGCAGGCGCACGAAACGCCCGAACTCCTGTACGGGCAGCTCGATAAGCGCATACTCATCCGCAACCTTGCCCTCTTCCGCACGGAGCCGGACGGCGAGGTATATCGCATCGTCGGGCTGGTCGTCGAGCTGACGGAAACAGGAGACGAACAACGGATTCGTAGAACCGTTGAGCCGGGTATCGTAGAGGGAACAGATATACTGGCGCTGCACTTCGTTCAACTGCGTCTCGTCCAGCAGCCAGATACCGTGCTGTCCGAGCTCCTCCTTCAGACGGGCGAAAATCTCCTCGAACCGCACGGAGTACTGGGCATTGAGCCTCGTTATCTCCCTGTACGTATCGACAGCGGTCTGCTGCTCCCGCTTGATGCCTTTGTCCTCATACTCGATGATACGGTTGAGCGTCGCCACCCGGACACGGAAAAACTCGTCGAGGTTGTTGGAATAGATGCCGAGAAAACCGAGCCGTTCCAGCAGCGGTACCTCCTCTTTCTCAGCCTCCAGCAAGATACGCCTGTTGAAATACATCCAACTGACATCCCTCTCCACATAATCTTTCTCCATAAACGAACCGCTTTAATATCCACATGCCAAACGGCCCTAAAGGTACGAACCGCCGCCCTTACATGGTGTTAAAAAAATATTACGATTATGTTACGCCGCCCCGGACATCGCTCCTCGCCGGCAGCGCCGTGCGCTTACGTTTCAAAAATCAGGCCCGGACGACAGGGGGCGTAACGGTTCCGCACGCATACGGGGAACCGCAGCCCTACGAAACCCGTCGCCCCCTCGCCGGAATCACCGTCCGACTTGCCTGCCGCCGGAACCCGCCGCGAACGGCATGAAAAAACCGGAGTACGGACACTCCGTACCCCGGTCTTTCACCACGATGAGAGCGGTACCGCCCTCGCTTCTGCTCCCTATTTAATATCAATCTGGCGCATGTTTTTACGTTTCTCCTCCTCGGTCTTCTTGGGAATATCGATAGTCAGAACGCCGTTCTCCATCTTCGCGTCGATGTTGTCCACATTCACATTGTCGGGCAGTATCATGCGTTGACGGAAACTGCTGTACGAGAACTCGCGGCGGAGATAGGTATGTTTCTTGCCCTCTTTTTCCGACTCTTCGTTCTTCTCGACCTTCTTCTCCATCGAAACGGTGAGCTCGTTATCTTCGTTGATATCTATTTTGAAATCGTCGCGGGTCAAACCCGGCGCAGCTATTTCGACCTTGTACTCCTTGTCGGTCTCTATCACGTTCACGGCAGGAGCCGTCGAGCTGGTCTTGTCCACCCATTCGTTCCCGAAGAAATCATCCAGAATCCCCGGTAACCATCCCTGCGTTCTTCTAACTGGCATCATAATTTTGTCCTCCTAACTTTAATCAGTATTATCAATATTTGTCCGGCCTTACGGCCGTCCGCTTCATTCCATCCTTCAGGCCACTGCCCGAAGTCATTTATAGAATAGACAAAGAGTATGCCATGACCGCAAAAGGGCTTCTGACTGCAAAATTGTCAGCCAAACGTGAAAAATTGACACAATCGGACGATTCTCATCCGGAAGCATGCTGGCTTCCAACCGCATCGGGCGACATGAATGAACCGTTTCACGATACGGAGCCGGGGAAGCCCCGCTCCGCAACCCGTTGAACGGCAATTGGTCAACTCCATTTCCAGATTCCGACAACAAAAAATCCGGCGTACATTCATGTACGCCGGATATGAGAAGAAAGCCGAAACCGTTCCGCCGCTCGGACACCGCTCGGAGAAGGTTTTCTTACCGTCAGTCTTTGAACTTGGCCGTCAGGAATTTGCGGTTCAGACGTGCGATATGCGAGATGGAGATGCTCTTCGGACACTCCGCTTCGCAGGCACGCGTATTCGTACAGCCGCCGAACCCGAGTTCGTCCATCTTGGCAATCATGGCCTTGGCTCGACGCAGAGTTTCGACCTTGCCCTGCGGCAGCTTGGCCAGCGACGAAACGCGGGCCGCTACGAACAGCATGGCCGAACCGTTTTTGCAGGTAGCCACGCAGGCACCGCAACCGATGCAAGCGGCAGCGTCCATGCTCTCCTCGGCATCGTCACGCGGTACGGGGATGGTATTGGCATCGGGAACGCCGCCCGTATTGACCGATATGAATCCGCCGGCCTGCATGATTTTATCGAACGCGCTTCGCTCCACGACGAGGTCCTTGATGACCGGGAAAGCGGCCGAACGCCACGGTTCGATGGTAATCGTATCGCCGTCATGGAACTTGCGCATGTGGAGCTGGCAGGTGGTCACTTCGGTATCCGGACCGTGCGCCTCGCCGTTGATATGCAGCGAACACATGCCGCAGATACCCTCACGGCAGTCGTGGTCGAACGCCACCGGTTCTTTGCCCTCGTGTATCAGGTTGTTGTTCAAGATATCGAGCATTTCGAGGAACGACGTGTCTTCGGAGATATCGTTCACCTCGTACGTCTCGAACCCGCCTTTTGCCTTGGCGTCCGCCTGACGCCATATCTTAAGTTTGAAATTCATCGTCCTTTGTTTTTACCGGTTAGTCCTTGTAATTACGCTGTGCCACCTTGATGGCCTCGAAAGTGAGCGGTTCCTTGTGCATGACAGGTTCCTCGTTTTCTCCCTTGTATTCCCAGATGGCGACGAAAGCGAAATGTTCGTCGTCGCGGAGCGCCTCTCCGTCGGGTGTCTGGTACTCCACGCGGAAGTGGCCGCCGCAGGATTCGTTGCGCTGGAGCGCGTCGCGGGCCATGAGTTCGCCCTCTTCGAGGAAGTCGGCCACACGCAGCGCCTTTTCGAGCTCCTGGTTGAACTCTTCGTTCTTACCCGGAACCTTGACATCCTCCCAGAACTCTTTCCTCACCTTCCTTATCTCGACGAGCGCCTTTTCAAGGGACTCTTTGGAACGGGCCATGCCTACGTTCTCCCACATGATATGGCCGAGTTTCTTGTGGATTTCGTCCACCGTCTGCTTGCCCTTGATGGAGAAGAGCTTCTCGATGCGTGCACGGACGTTCTTCTCCGCTTCGGCAAATTCCGGAGCGTTGGTATCTATCTTCGGCGTCTGGATGTCATGCGACAGATAATCGCCAATGGTATAGGGCAGTACGAAGTAACCGTCGGCCAGTCCCTGCATGAGGGCCGATGCACCGAGGCGGTTGGCACCGTGGTCGGAGAAGTTGGCCTCGCCGATGGCGTAAAGGCCGGGAATGGTGGTCATCAGGTTGTAATCCACCCAGATGCCGCCCATGGTATAGTGTACGGCCGGATAAATCATCATCGGCTCCTCGTACGGGTCCACGTCGGTAATCTTTTCGTACATCTGGAACAGGTTGCCGTAGCGGGCCTTGATGACATCCTTGCCGAGCCTTTCGATAGCGGTCTTGAAGTCGAGGAATACGGCGAGCCCCGTTTCGTTCACGCCGAAACCGGCATCGCAGCGCTCCTTGGCGGCACGGGAAGCCACGTCGCGGGGAACGAGGTTACCGAATGCAGGATACCGGCGTTCGAGGTAGTAATCCCTGTCCTCCTCCGCGATTTCGGAAGCCTTTTTGAGTTTGGCGCGGAGCTTTTCCACATCCTCCTTCTTCTTGGGTACCCAGATGCGGCCGTCGTTGCGGAGCGACTCCGACATGAGCGTCAGCTTGCTCTGGTGTTCGCCGTGCACCGGAATACAGGTCGGGTGTATCTGCGTGAAGCAGGGGTTGGCAAACATCGCCCCCTTCTTGTAGCACTGCCAGGCGGCCGAACCGTTGGAGTTCATCGCATTGGTCGAGAGAAAGAAGACGTTGCCGTAACCGCCCGTGGCGATAACCACGGCATGTGCGCCGAAACGTTCGATTTCGCCCGTTACGAGATTACGCGTGATGATACCGCGCGCCTTGCCGTCTATCATCACCAGGTCGAGCATCTCATGGCGCGGATAGCTTTTCACCGACCCTTTGGCTATCTGCCGGTTGAGCGCCGCATAAGCGCCGAGCAGAAGCTGCTGTCCCGTCTGGCCGCGGGCATAGAAGGTACGCGATACCTGCGCGCCGCCGAACGAACGGTTGGCGAGCAGCCCGCCGTAGTCGCGTGCGAACGGCACGCCCTGTGCGACGCACTGGTCGATGATATTGTTGGAAACTTCCGCCAGACGATAGACATTCGCTTCACGAGCACGGTAGTCGCCGCCCTTGATGGTGTCGTAAAAGAGCCTGAAGACGGAGTCGTTGTCGTTCTGATAGTTCTTCGCAGCGTTGATACCGCCCTGCGCGGCGATGGAGTGCGCCCTGCGCGGCGAGTCGGAGATACAGAATATCTTGACATTGTAGCCGAGTTCGCCCAGCGAGGCAGCAGCCGACGCGCCGCCGAGGCCGGTACCTACGACGATGATATCGAGTTTACGCTTGTTGGCCGGGCTGACCACCTTGATGTCGGCCTTATGCTTGCTCCATTTCTCGGTAATGGGGCCCTGCGGCACATGGGATTCTATCTTTGTCATATCTTGCTTTTTTATTATTCAGCGGTTAGTTAAAACTACATCAGGCTCTGTACATACAGGATAATGACTATCAGCATGAAACAGCCGACGATAAGCGTCGAAAGGATATAGGCGATGCACTTCAGCCTTTTCATCCACACCTTGCTGTTCCATCCCACGGTCTGCATCATGCTCCACATACCGTGCGTGAGGTGGAACCAGAGCGCCACGAGCCATACGATATAGGCGATGACATACCCTACGTGCGAGAAGACGAACCTCACCATCTCGGCACCCTCCTTCGGACCGAAGCCGAGGCTGTTCACATGCCTGCCGATTATCTCGGTCCACTGCATGTTGTACCAGAAGTTGAAGAGATGGAGCAGCAGTCCGCCCAATACGACGAGTCCGAGAACGAACATGTTCTTGGAGGACCACTCCACGCCGTTCTCGCGTTTGGTCTCGGCATAGCGAACCTTTCCGCGTGCCCGAAGGTTACCCACGGTGAGGACGATGGCGTACACGAAGTGGAACACCACGCCCGCCGCCAGGATGACGGTCCCCACGAGCGCATACCAGTTGGCCCCGAGGAAATTCACGATGGCGTTGTAAGCGTCGTCGGAGAAGACCAGCGCCCCGTTCATAATCATGTGGAAGGTCAGGAACAGTATCAGAAACGCTCCCGTAATACTCATAATCAGCTTCTTGCCGATAGATGAAGTAAAGATGTTGGCCATAGAACGAATATGTTATTTTGTGTTTGTATTGACCCGGAAAGTCCGGCGGCAGGCCGCCTATACCTACAAATGGTTACCGCTCGCAAAGGTATCCCATTGTTTTTTAAATAACAAACAAATCGGCAATTTTCATCGCCGGACAGGCACGGGTATCCCCTGCGGGAAACCGGCGCACCGCATCCGGATATCCGCCGCGGAACCGGCCGACAAAACCGCGGGGGATGCCCCGACCGGACATCCCCCGTGCAATATACTCTCGATACGGTATTGCGGCATCGTCTTTCAGCACTTTCCGTAACGGCAGTACGGCGAAGGGCCGAGCGGAACGGAGAGGCCGACAGTGATGTTGAACACCTTCTGCCCGACCGGTATGAACTGCGGATTGACCTTGAACATGAGGAAATCCGTCCCGGCGAAGAAGTTTATCCACCCCGTATGGAAATTGAAGGCGAAACCGAACGAATTGAAGAAATTGTCGCCGATATTCTTGTAGTTGCCGACCGACCAGCTCAGCGAAGCCGTGAACCACTCAATGGGGCGTACCGTCGCCGACAGCGCCACTTCGGTACGGGCATAATATTCGTTCTTCCGGTGGGTGAACAACGCACCTGCACCCAGCAGGTTGTTGCCGAAAATGTCGTATTCGGCACCCAGCACGAAGCCCGGATACATTTTGGTCCGTGCCCTACCAGACGCCTCCTTGAACTTGGCGAACTCATCGAAGTTGAAATCCCCGCCCTCTCCGACGGTCTCCCACTGATTCGTCTCCGGATTGAAATCGTAGCGCATTCCCACGAAGTCGTACGAAGCCTCCGAACGTCCCACGAACGTATGTTTTTCACTCCAGTTCATGAAGCCGAGGTTCAGAATGGCCGCCGAGAATTTGAACCGTTCCATCCACACGTATTCGGCGCCTATGTCGAACGTCAGGCCGAAACCCGCCAGGCCGCGGATATTCGAAAAGAACGACTCTGCATCCAGCCTGTCCATGTCGACGTATCCTTCCGCATCGGTCGGTACATCCAGTCCGTTCAGGCTCAGGGCGAGATTCCCGCCCGCATCCACGGCCCACTTCTCCCCGTTCAGGGTAACGTTGAGCCGGTCGTAATTCATGTTGGCCCGGGCGAGCCCTCCCTTGAAGTTCACCCGTCCGCCGACCGTAAGCTCGTCATTGATACGACGCGAGTATCCCGCCGAAATGTTCATCACCGCATCGGCACCGGCCATCAGGCCACCCATGTCGTAGGCATTGGCCTTGGAGCCGAGCTTGACGAACTCCACGAAACTTTTGGGAAGATGAAATCCCCCTGTCACATCGAGTCCTGCCTCGATGGTCCAGAAATCGCGGCCCGTATAGAAACCGGCACCGAGAAGCGTCATGTGCAGGTCGAAACCGACCTTGTTCATCGTCTTCAGATTCGGTTCTATGTCATGCCACGTCACCCGGTCGTCCAACAGCGACACCAACTGCCCGTTGTCCCCTACCGGATAGAATATCGTTTTGAACGTAAGTGCATTGGAATTAAAATTTACGGATGTCGTACCCAACACGGGGATGTAAACGTACCCTCTGTCGGGACGCAGGGCGGGATTGAGGTAACCGCGCATCGTGGAACCCTCCATGAAATAGGAGGTCCGGTATTGCTGGGCCGAAGCCCCGGAAGCCGCCAACAGCATCAGGGCGGATACAAAACATAGTCTCTTCATGGCAGGATTGGGTTTTTAAAGCGGCAACTTGATACCGCCCGTTTTCTCAAGCCGGACTCCGACTTCGATATAGTTGTCGAGCAGGAATTTGACCTTCTCCAAATCGGGACGCAACAGGGTGACGTTCATCCCCTCGATATCCGATATGCGGCCAATCACATCCGTGATATCCAGCCGCTCCTGCGCACCGAACTCTTCGCCCTCCCCGGCCTTCGCTATGGAAATCGTGTCGAAAGCGGTCACGACCGCGCCGGACGCATCGGTAAACTCGATTTTCAAATCCATCGCCATGGGAAGCGTACTGGCAATATCCAGCAGCAGTTCCACTTTGTCGTCGCCCTCGGGCAGGAACGTATCCGTCATCCCTTCCGGTATCAGCGGAATGTCGAGCGGCAGATTCACCAGAAAGAGCTCTTCGCCGATATACATCTCCACGAAACCTATGTCCTCGAACGACAGGCCGTTCTCCTCCAGTATCCTCTCCACTTCGTCCATACCGCCCAAAATACCCTCGAAGGTGAGGTGGGCGGTCACCGGCGGCGTCGTTATCACATCGCCCACACTGATACTCCCGCCGCCGTCGATATTGTCGAGGCTGTACTCCCTGTCCACGCACCCGTACGACAGGAGAGATACGGCGAATACCGCGGCCGGCAGCACATAATTCGTGTAAAATTTTCTCATACTGAACTTTTTAAATTACCGGAAACCAAATAAAACCGCTTATTCCAATGCTACAAAGATACGGATTTTCAAACATATATAATCATACCGGCAAATATTCGGATTCTTCCGGCCCGCCACTTCCCCTGCCGCGATACCCCCGGCGACGGCCGGCTCCGGCAACAAATAACCGGCAGCGATACAGGAAAAAGGATTTTCTTCGTACCTTTGGCAGTATTAGGAGCATGCGGCTGTGCCGCGACGATTTGTAAACCAACCATACAAGAGATGTTCAACCAATTTCTTACGGTAGTCTGGCACTTCAATCCCACATTCATCAGAATAGGGTCGCTCGACATCCGCTGGTACGGCGTGATGTGGGCCATCGCCATCGGGCTCGGAGCCTTCTTTTTCGTACAGTTCTGCAAGCGAGAGGGGCTTCCCGCAAAGCTCGCCGACTCGATATTCATTTACGGGGCACTGGCCACCATCATCGGCGCCCGCCTGGGCCACTGCCTGTTTTACGAACCGGGGTACTATCTGGCCAATCCGCTCAAGCTGCTGGCCTTCCGCGACGGCGGCATGGCGAGCCACGGAGCGGCCATAGGACTCCTCATCGGTCTGTGGCTCTTTTCGCGGAAGAACAGGATGCCCTACCTGTGGTCGCTGGATCGGGTGATGATTCCCGTGGCCGTAGGCGGTGCTTTCGTCCGGATGGGTAACCTTTTCAACCACGAAATATACGGCCACCCGACCGACAGGCCGTGGGGATTCCGGTTCATCGAGAACGTAAACGCCTGGATGAACGGCGCCGAACCGGTGTACGGGCCGCCCAGCCATCCGACGCAGATATACGAAGCCCTCGCCTACCTCGTGTTGTTCGCCCTGCTCTGTTACCTCTATTACCGCAAGGATGCGGGCAGGCGCTACCCGGGCCTGCTGTTCGGCGTGGGACTGATAGGCATCTTCCTGTCACGCTTCCTCATCGAATACGTCAAGAACGACCAGGTGGATTTCGAGGCCACCATGTTCCTTAACATGGGCCAGTGGCTCAGCGTGCCGTTCATCATCGCCGGCATCGTGATGATAGTTTACGCCCTGCATCACAAACAGACGCCTCCCCCGCTCGCAGAAGTACAGGCGCTTGCCGCAAAACGCGACGCGCAGACGACAGCACGCAATGCCAAAAACAACGGCAAACGCAAGAAATAGGGGGGCCGCAGTGGCGGCGGAAAAGGCCGCCACTGCGGGAGTTTCCGGACGGGATTGCCTCCTCTCCAGGGAAAAGGACCGTCCGATGCAGCATTTCCGACCTTAAAACCATACCGCTATGAACGCCATCGAAAAAACGATATTCGACACGCTCGCGGCCGGCCGGGGTATCAACCTGCCGGGAATAGGAGCGCTTTACGTCGAGCAGAAACCGGCGGAGTTCATCTCCGGAAAATCACTCCGACCGCCATACAACCGGATAGCGTTCTCGCCGGCGGAGAATCCGGCATATCCTTCCGCAGGCACGCTGGAGGGGTATGAGGAGTGGGCACTCCATTCGCAGCAGGAGGGAGATGTCCGGGAGATAAACGGCGTAGGCGTACTGCGCGGAGGCGTATTCTATCCCGCCGTCGAACTGTACGAACTGCTCAATCCGCAGGGGACGGAACCGGTACCGGTGAAGCCCCGTTACGGGACGGGCAGAAAGCTGCTCATCGGCATCGGCGTGATAGCCGTTGCAGCCCTCGTCATGGCGGTTGTCGTTCAAATCAGCCGCTTCGCCGACCGCAAAGCCGATACCGGCGAAACTCCCGCCGCAATACGCCCGCCGACCGCAAAGCCGATACCGGCGAAACTCCCGCCGCAATACGCATCGCCCGTGAAGAGGCCGCAGGCGCCTCATCCCGCGGAGAGAGCACGATAGCGCCCGCCGTAGCGGAAGAGGTGAAAGAGGAAACCGTCGCCGACAACCGGACGGTCGGGACAACAACCGGAAAGAACGCCGAAACGGAGAACCGCTCCGCAGGCACTGTGGCCACCGCAACGGACATGGAGAACAGTACGGCGAACGATGCGATTGCGGACGAGATACAGCGCAGCCTGGAAGAATACGCCTCTCCGAACGTCGCTTCAGGGCCGGAATTCCACCTTGTAGCCGGCGTATTCTCCGACCCGGCGAATGCCGACCGGCTGATAGCAGCCGACCCGTTGGGTATCGGAAGCGCCAACTACCGGAAAGTCGGTTTCAGCGGCGGCAAGACGCTCGTCAGCGTCTTCTCCTCGACCGACCGCGCCGCTGTCGAGGCCCGCAAGCGGGCACTCGCAGGGGTGAACAACGAACTCTGGATATACGAAAAGCCCTGACCCTAGGCAATCTCCGCACAGAAATGAGCGAGGTACGGCAATGTCCGCACCTCGCTTTTTATCTTCGTCCCTACCATCTTCCACAACGGAATCAGACGGAACCCGTCCCTCCGCCGTGTTTTTCAGCATGAAATATTTGTCATTAACCGGATTAATATTAACTTTACGATACATGTTTTGATAAAATATAAACCATTCACTACTCATGCTTATGAAACGTAT
The DNA here is from genome assembly GCF_900104605.1 of Tidjanibacter massiliensis. Lineage (NCBI taxonomy): Bacteria > Pseudomonadati > Bacteroidota > Bacteroidia > Bacteroidales > Rikenellaceae > Tidjanibacter > Tidjanibacter massiliensis. Next base: position 1,693,957 of record NZ_LT629960.1, read on the forward strand.
GCTCTTATTGGCCGTACTGGCAGGCATCGCTGCCGGGACGGCAGGATGCAAACAGCAGGATGCACCGAAACTCGACCGGCAGGCCGTCCGGCTCTATGTGGGCGACCAGGTACGAATCACGGCCGACAGGCCCGTCGCGTGGAGCGCCGCGGACGACTTCTATGCCGCGGTGGACGCCGACGGTACCGTCACCGCCCGGCATGTCGGCACCACGACCGTGACCGCTACAGCCGACTCCGGCAGCGCCGCATGCACCGTGGAAGTCCAGCCCCGGTACGATACGTTCGAAGAACCGCTGTACGAACTGTTCGGACAACCGCTGTCCGTACTCAAAAAGGCGGAAACACGGGAAATATTGGAAGAAAACGATACCTCTATTTTCTATAAGGGAGAACGGCCTTACATAGCGAAAGTTCAGTACAGATTCGACAAGGGCGAAGACCCTGTCGTGTTCTATGCCAATATTTTCATCGAAAAATCGTACAAAGAAGAGATGAGGAACTTCTTTTTCGAACGCTATGAATACGATGGGTCAAACGATTGCTTTTATAATTTCCGGTCAATCCCTCCCATAATGATAGCATTCGATGAAACGGAGCCGGAATACATCGTTGTAACCTATTTTCAAACCCATAAACTATAAACCGCACACATGCTTAATTCTGAAACCATTTAACTCAAAAAGCCATGAAACGTCTTCTTTTTTCCATCATAATCGGTGTCTTGTCTATCGGAACTGCCTGTGTACGGCAGGGCAATCCCGATACCACCAAAAGTCCGGAGCAGTTACAATACGAAAGGACCGTCTATCTCATCAAAGAAATGGGGTACGATATATCCGATATACGTTCCGCCGCGAACGGATACATTGTCGAAGGCGACATATTACTGACCCAGAGACACCTCGACGAATTCGAGTCGCGAGTTCAAACCCGGCAGAATTTTAATCAATATTGGCTGACTGTCAGCAAAGACAATCAAAAGATACAAATCAATTCTGCTTTTCCGTATGTAGACTTTTCGTTAGACTGCCTCGACGCCATTCAGTATTGGAATGAAAAATCCCAATGCAGCATCGTCTTGTCAGGAGCTGGAGGGAACAGTATCATCGACATCATCACCGAACCTTTCAAAACGGTGGATGGCTACGAAGATTTCAATACGCTCATGCTCGTTACTCCACCCACAAGCGACGGTTATCCGGGAAGTATAAAAATCAATTCGCAGAGTTCTTATCTGCCTAAACCTTCTACGGAGCAAGCCAAATATATGATACTGCATGCCGTCGGTCATGCCATAGGCTTTACCCATACATTGAGAGACTATAATGACGGAAGCGGCCAAACGCAGGAGGAGGTTGGAGTACCAATTCCAGGCACTGAACCCTATGATGCGAAATCAATTATGGTCAAGGAATCGCATTCGGGCTGGAGCGGCTTCAGCGAAAACGACATCAAGGCGTTCAAAGCCGTGTATCCCCTCGACGAGCCGGAACCCGAGCCGGAGCCGGAACCGGAAGTCGATTTCAGCGACCGGTCCATGGAATGGATAGCGGATGACGGCTTCGCCATCGCCATGGGCGGGCCGTATGCCTACGGTTCGGTGAATATCGACGTTCGCGTACGGCTGACAGGCAGCGAATGGGCGGACGGTCAGGTCAGGGGGATGCGGATATACGACCTGTACACCGGCGAGGAGGTCATGCGCGGAAAGGCCGGCAGCTGCCGGCTGCAGCCAGGCGAGTACACGCTCCATTACGGGGCGGCCGTCCGGCGCGAAGACGGCACCTTCGAGTGCCGCTACGGCACCGCGGATTTCGAGGTGACTCTCCCCGGATTCGAACTCACCATGCCCATCCTCTCCCATCCCGAAGACATCGACCTCTCGCGCACAATCGTGGTGCGCTGCTCCTTCGAGACCGACGATGCCGCATGGAGAAACTTCTCCTGCTCCGTCCAACTCGTCAATCTGCGGACCGGGGAGGAGATAACGCACCAATCCTACACGCCGAACGAACGTTGGGCCTTCAGGCTGACCGAACGGGGCACCTATCGTGCGGTGGCCACCGTATCGAACGGTTCCGAGACCCTCGTTATCCGCAAAGATTTCGTCCTTCCCGAACTGACGAATCCCAAAGACATCTACCATACGCTGAACTGGCGGGCGATAGACTTCGATAAAGTCATCCAATACTACATCGACTTCTATTCGGACGAAGCCTGCACGGAGAAGCTTTCGCTGCAGCACTCCGCCGCCTGCCACTACATCGTATGGAGGCGTCACCACGACGCAGAAGGCAATCCGACGAAGAACGACAAGGTGATGGAGGATACGGTCATGCTTCCGGCGGGAGTTACGACCTACAACCTGCCCTACACATTCGAGGCGAAGGATTACCTCACGCTCCACGGATACCGGTACGACTATGAAATCGTCGGTATCGAATACCGGTAGCGATTTGGAGGGACGGCGTCCGTCTTTCTGCCGGCAGTCTGTCCGATACTTTTATATGCCGGCCGTTTTCGCGTTTCGGCTCCCCCGTATTTCCGCCGGGGGAGCCGGTTCATGCGGACAGACACCGAAGGACCGGGCGGCGGAATAAGCACAGGAAGCGACATTCCGTGTTTTTTTCGTACCTTTGTATGGACGGCGGGATTGCCCTCCTGCCACATGACCGCTCTCCGTATGGACAATTTCATCGTTTCAGCCCGAAAATACAGACCTGCCACTTTCGAGTCGGTGGTCGGACAGTCGCATATCACCTCCACGCTGCGGAATGCCATCGCACGCGGACAGCTTGCCCATGCCTACCTGTTCTGCGGCCCGCGGGGCGTGGGCAAGACCACCTGCGCCCGCATCTTCGCCAAAACCATCAACTGCCTCAACCCGCAGGGGAGCGAGGCCTGCGGCGAATGCGAATCTTGCCGCGCTTTCGACGAGGGACGCAGTTTCAACATCCATGAGCTGGATGCCGCCTCGAACAATTCGGTGGACGACATCCGCACGCTGACCGAACAAGTACGTATCCCCCCTCAGATAGGACGGTACAGCGTCTATATCATCGACGAGGTGCACATGCTGTCTCAGGCGGCGTTCAACGCCTTCCTCAAGACACTCGAAGAACCACCGGCACACGCCGTCTTCATCCTCGCCACGACCGAAAAGCACAAGATAATCCCCACCATCCTCTCCCGCTGCCAGATATACGATTTCAACCGCATCCGCGTGGAGGATGGCGTGGCCTACCTGAAATACATCGCCGAAAAGGAGGGTATCACCTACGACGACGAATCGTTGAACCTGATTGCGGCAAAAGCGGACGGCGGTATGCGCGACGCGCTCAGCATGTTCGACAAGGCGGTGGCCTTCTGCGGCACATCGCTCGACTTCCGCGAAGTGGCCCGCACGCTGAACGTTCTCGATTACGACACCTACTTCAACCTCACCGACCTTGCCGCGGCAGGCGACTACCGGTCAGCACTGCTGCTGCTGGACGACGTGCTGCGCAAAGGTTTCTCGGCCCAGACCTTCACGGGCGGCCTGGCAGCGCACCTGCGCGACCTGCTGATGTGCAAGGACGCGGCGACCGCTCCCCTGCTCGAAGCCACGGGGACGCTGCTGGAACGCTACAAAGCCCAGAGCGCCCGGCTGGAAATCGGATTCCTGTTTGATGCGGTAGCCCTGATAAACGGTGTGGATGCCACCCTTCGCAGCGCGACGAACACCCGGCTGCACGTAGAGCTCGGACTGATGAAGCTCTGCGGCATGGGGCAAAAAAAAAACAGCTTAGAGCCTGACGGACCGCAGCTTCCTCCGCTCACAGGAGGAACCGCACCGCGCTCGGTACAAACACCCGGCAGCGCCGGACAGTCTCCTGTCGGGGCGGCTGCAGGGCAATATCCTTCCTCCGTCCCGCCGCACGAAGGGACGGCTGCAACACAGCCGGTATCCGAACCCGCACGACCGGCACCGCAGCATACCGCCTCTCCGGCAGAGCGAGCGGCAACGCAGATACCCCCTATTCCGCAGCCGACGAAAGAGACGGAACGTCCCCTTGCGCCACCGGCCGGAGGCAACGATGCTCCCCATAGTCATACGCCCGCTGCGCAGACGACTCCGGAACCGGCTGCCGCTCAAGCCGCAAAACCGGCTGGCAGGTCGGTTTCGGGCGTATCCATCCACAGTATCCTGAAAGGAGGAACTTCCAAAGAGAAAGCCGCGGCCGGAGAACCGGCCGCAACGGCGGCGAGACAGGCAGTCGATCCCGACAGCCAGCAGAAAATCACGGCGGCCAAAGAGACTTTCATCGCAGAGCTCGGCCGCCGCAGGCCCCGTTTCGCCACGGCATTCGCCAACATGGAGGTCACGGGCAACACCATTCGCGCCACCGTCTCCACCGATTTGCTGCGCGACGACATCATTCAGCACCAAAAGGAGCTGATTTCCCTGCTGCGTGACATCTCGGGGCTCGACGGAACGGTCGTATTCGACATCGAAGTAAAAGAGGACCGGAGCGCAGTCCGCCCCGTCAAGCCGGAAGACAAGCTCGCCCACCTGCGCAGCAAGAACGCCGCGCTTGACGAACTTCGGCGGGAACTCGAACTGGAACTCGAATAATCCCGTCCACAGGGCAGGTCGTTCTGCCGTTCTGTCTCCGGAATCGCCCGCAACCGCAATTCCGCGGAGCAGCGGCATGTACGACCGAACGGAAGATACCGGCCGGAACAGAAAGAACGATTCGATTCCGGGAATCGCCTCCCATTTGTGAAAGCATTTGCAAGGCAGGGCCGCCGAAAGATACTTTCGGCGGCCCTGCCTTGCAAATGCAACGGTTGTCTTGTGCACCGCTTATCTCCGAACAGTTGCCGAAGAGACGGAGGTTCAGAAGTAAGACTGTGTACCGCCCGTTACGGCCGACAGCAAAGCGTTGGCTAACGGAGCACTCGCCCCGAAACGGAACAGCGACGGGGTAAGCCACTCGCGGCCGAGCATATTTTCCACGATGGTATAATAGAGCACGGCATCGTCCACGGTACGGATACCGCCCGCCAGCTTGATGCCGACGTTGATTCCGGTCTGCAAATAGTAATCCTTGATGGCATTGCAGATGACCATGGCCGACTTCGGCGTGGCACCGTAAGCCGATTTGCCGGTCGAAGTCTTCACGAAATCGGCACCGGAAAGGATTGCCAGCATGGAGGCGCGATAGACATCCTCCGGAGTTTCGAGCATGCCCGACTCGATGATGACCTTGAACGTCACTTCCTGTCCGGCTTCCCGACAGAGCAGTTCGAGGTCGTTGGCCAGCCGGTCGAACTCGCCCTCCACCATTTCTCCCGCATTCATCACCACATCGATTTCGTCGGCGCCGTTCTCAACAGCCATCGCCACTTCGAGCATCTTCACTTCGAGGTAGGTCTGCGCCGCGGGGAAACCGCCCGCTACGCTCGTTACGCCGATGTTCGTCCCCTCCACGCCGAGACCCGCAATGTCCACAAAGGAGGGATAGACGCAGACGGTCGCCACATTGGGCATCCCGGGAAAACGTACCGGTACGTCCACCGCCTTCTTGACAAATTCCGCTACGCTCCGCACCGAATCGCTCCCGGAGAGCGTGGTCAGGTCGAGCGCACTGAAACAGAACCTGTAAACCTCCTCGTTGCGGTTCCTGTCCATCTCGGCCCTGGCCTTTGCCACCACCGACTCCACCAGGCTGTCCGAAGCCACCGGAGCGTATTTCTGAAGTAATACCGAATAATCCATAACGATAAGGTTTAAAGGTTCGACAACATATCCCCTCTCCCGGAGATCCTCCGCGGCAACCCCCGCGGTATCCGTAGCCGACCGGCGGACTCTCCGGCACTCCATGCCGTCCTATTCCGATGGCCGTACCTAATATAACGTTTTTTCCGCAAACGGACAAATCCGCCGCCTATTTTTCGCCGCCGTATCCCAACAGGGCACGCGCCTGCGCCACGGCCGCTTCCGTCACCTCGCTGCCGCTCAACATCTTGGCAATCTCGCCGACACGCGCCTCACGGTCGAGCAGGCGGATACGGGTAACATTTCCCGAAGGCGACGCCTCCTTGTAAACGAGAAAATGCGTCTCCCCCTTCGACGCCACCTGCGGCAGGTGGGTGATATTGACTACCTGCATGGAGTCGCCCAGTTCGGCGATTATTCTCCCCATCGCATCGGCTATCTTTCCCGATACGCCGGTGTCTATCTCGTCGAACAGTATCGTCGGAAGTTTGGTACTCCGGGCCACGATGGATTTCAGGGCCAGCATGACGCGTGACGTCTCCCCGCCGGAGGCAATGCGTTCGAGACTCTGGAGCCCTTCGCCGCCGTTGGCATTGAACAGAAACCGGACACTGTCCGCGCCCGAAGGGGAGAGTGCACCCGAAGGGGTTATCTCCGTCACGAACCGCGCCGAAGGCATTCCTAAACGGGCAAGTACCCGGCCGACGGCTTCGTCGAACAAGGCCGATGCCTCGGTACGGCTCGCCGTCACGGCAGCCGCAAGTCCTTCGGCGGTCACCCTGAGCGCTCCGGTCTCGGCCTCCAGTTCCGCTATCTCCGCATCGGAATCGGTGATGGCCTCAAGCCTGGTGGCCAGGTCGTTCCCGAGTGCCAGCAGCTCATCCGACGAAGCGGCGCCGTAACGCCTCATCAGGTCGGAAACAGCCCCTATCCGATTGTCCACAGCCTCCAGCCGCGCAGGATTATCTTCTATGCGTCCGGCCAGTGAAGCGACTTCTCCGCTTACATCTTTCAGTTCCACGTAGGCGGAATGTATGCGGGCAACCAGGTCGGAGGTTCCCTCCAACACCCCGCCGAGGCGCTGCAGTGCGGCCTCTGCGGTCTTCAGGGCTGCAAGCACCCCCGTCTCGTCGTTCTCCATCAGGCCGCACGCCTCGGAGAGTGCAGCGAGTATCCCCTCGGCATTGGACAGCTCCCGCTGCTCGGCCTCCAGCTCCTGCAGCTCTCCTTCATGCAGCCCCAACGCAGCTATCTGCTGCCACTGGAACCGCATATACTCCTCGTCGCGGCGGTTCCGCCCGACCTCTTCGCGCAGACGCGCCAACTCCTGCTCCCGTTCACGCAGGGCACGGTACGCCCTGCCGTATTCGGCCCGCAAGCCGCGGTTATCGGCCAGGCTGTCCAGCACACGGATGCGGAACTCCCCGTCGGCCACCAGTACCCCCTGGTTTTGGGAATGGATATCTATCAGGTGCGCCGCAAGCTCCCGAAGCGTGGCAAGCTGTACGGGCAGGTCATTCACGTAAGCCCTGCTCTTGCCGGCGGGCGTGACGATGCGGCGGATAACGGTATGCCGTTCGTAATCGAGCTCGTTCTCGTCGAAAAACGTTTCGAGCCCGTATCCGCCCATATCGAACAGCCCCTCAATCACGCAGTTCCTCCCGGAATCCTTCAGCACGGCCGTATCGGCCCTATTCCCCATTATCAGTCCGAGGGCCCCCAGCAGAATCGACTTGCCGGCACCCGTTTCGCCCGTGATGATATTCAGCGACGGGGAAAGTTCCAGCTCAAGCTGCTGTATAAGTGCGTAATTCTCTATCGACAACCTTTCGAGCATCTCCGGAATAGCGATGTTTTTGCGTTCGCTAAGTTACATATTTTGTCCGGGAAAAGGTACGCGACCCGATACGGTCGGAAAAATTTTCCGTCCGACACGGTACGACTCGCCGCATCCGCCTTCCCGCACGAACGGAACGAAACGGGGGCGCGGCCCCTTCGGAACCCGCCCCCGTATTTCCAGCCGGCATATGCCCGGCTACCACTCTATCGTCATTTCGTCGAGCAGGTGGCCCGCTCCGGCGAACTTGTCTATCACGAACAGCACGTAACGCACGTCCACGTTGATGCAGCGCTGGAGTTCCGGTTCGAAGAGCACATCGCCGCTCATGGCATCCCAGTTTCCGTCGAAGGCGAGGCCGATGAGCTGGCCACGGTCGTTGAGCACGGGACTGCCGGAGTTACCGCCGGTGATGTCATTCGTGGAGATGAAGCAGGTATTCACATGCCCCTTCGCACCGTTCCGTATCTCCTTACGGGTAAGCCCGGAAAGGTCGGCATAGGGACCGTAGTCCTGCTCGATGTAGAGCTCCTTGAGCTTCTCGGGGACGGTAAATTCGGTCGGATTGAGCTCATCCTCTTTCTCCATGACGCCCGTCAGCGTGGTGAAGTAGTCGTAATCCACGGCATCCGCGGGAGAGTACGACTTCACGTTGCCGTAGGTGAGACGGATGGTGAAGTTGGCGTCGGGATAGTGCTTGCCGTCGGCATCCATCTCAAGCAGTCCCTTGATATAGAGTTTGTGCCCTTCGGCGAACTGCATCGCCGGCTCCCGAAGCTGTTCCACGAGGCCGTTATGTTTGGCGACGGTCGTATTGAACACCGTCAGGGCCGGGTCGTCCGCCGGGAGCTCCCCGCCGCCGGCCAGGTAACTTTCGAGCTTCTCCCTGTTCGCGTAAATCGAGTTGTCGTACAGCCAGTCCACATAAACCTGCACGTCGCCGCCGAAACGACCCTCCACCTCGGTCGTGATGAATTCGGGCATGTTGTCGGGCGACACCATCTCCATCGTGAGCTCTATCATGCGCTTGGCCACTTTCCTGTCGGTCGGCTCGTTGTAGTCCTTATAAACCGCGGCAATGGTCTCCTCAGCCGCGAGCGGCTCGGCCGAAAGCAGGTCGGGAAGCGCACGGCTGAGCACGGCGGCTATCGACGCCACCTCGACACTGCTCACGATGGCTTCGCGGAGCACCTGCCTGTCACTCTCCAGCGGTACGGAGACCTCTTTCGATGCGGCTATAAGCGGCAGAGCACGCAGGTATTCGCTCCTTGCCGGGTCGGCCTGCGCCCACCGCGTGAAAGCCGCCTCCTGCTCCTGTCGACGGTCACGGATGCCGAGCTTGCGCACGGCCTTGCTCTTGCCGATGGAATTTTTCCAATAGTTGGAAGAGTTGGCATATTTGTCCGAATATTGGATGCGTACCCGGTCGCTCGCCTCCATATCCTCTTTCAGTATCTTCTGGCGTTCGCCGCGGATGAGGATGCGGTTCGGGTTGGCCACGTCGAGCATCTCGTCGATTTCGTACGTGGTCATGTAGCGCGTCGTCGTTCCCGGGAAACCCATTATCATGGTGAAGTCGCCGTCTTTGTAGCCCTTGGCCGAAACGGTCAGGTGCACGGGAGCCCGGTAAGGCACGTTCTCAGGCGAATAGTCGGCCGGCGTCGTCCCGTCCGCAGCAGCATAGACACGGAATACGGAGAAGTCGCCCGTGTGACGCGGCCACATCCAATTGTCGGTATCGCCCCCGAACTTGCCTATCGAACTGGGCGGAGCACCGACGAAACGGATGTCGGTGTACTCGTCCATGACGAAAAGAAAATACTGGTTCCCGCCGAAAAAGCTCTCCACGAGTATCTTCTTGCCGGGATACTCCGCCCGGTAGGCTTCGGTCAGCTCGCCGCGCCGTTCATTCACCTTTGCGGTATACTCCTCGAAAGGCAGCCCCTCCAGCCCTTCGGTCATGCGGTCGGTCACCTCCTCAATCTTGCGGATGAAGTGTACCGAGAGGCCGGGAACGGGTATCTCCTCGGAGCGGTCCATTGCCCAGAAACCGTTGGCCAGATAGTCGTTCTCGGTCGTGCTGAGCTGCTGGATACTGCTGTAACCGCAATGGTGGTTAGTGAAGATAAGCCCGTCGGGCGATACGATTTCGCCCGTACAACCGGGCCCGAAGATGATGATGGCATCCTTGAGCGACGGCCCGTCGGGATTGTAGATATCGGTAGCCTTCAGTTTCAGTCCGGCTGCCTTCATATCGGCGTAATTCGTTTTCTGGAGGTAGGGCAGCAGCCACATCCCCTCATCCGCAAAGGCAGTCAGCCCCAGCGCCAGCGCACCGAGCGCCGAAAGGAAGAGTTTTTTCATTTACGTCTTGATTTTTATGTTTGTCGTATAAGTATTCCTGTTCCGCACCCGCATCGCACGCCGGCGGGACGCGGATACAAATATAGCGGTTTGGAACGAGTTTCACAATCCTGCCGGGGCCAAACCGGGGATTGCACCCGAAACCCCGAAAAGCCGCCTGACGGCACGATACGCATGCCGCCCTGCCATAAGCTCACTCCGCAACCGAAGCTGTCGACAGCGAGGAGACTTTCCCCGGCATATCCGACTTTTCCACAATTATCCATTATATAATATTTGTCATTAACCGGATTAATATTAACTTTACGATACATGTTTTGATAAAATATAAACCTTTCACTACTCATGCTTATGAAACGTATGCTCTTATTGGCCGTACTGGCAGGCATCGCTGCCGGAACGGCAGGGTGCAAACAGCAGGATGCACCGAAACTCGACCGGCAGGCCGTCCGGCTCTATGTGGGCGACCAGGTACGAATCACGGCCGACAGGCCCGTCGCGTGGAGCGCCGCGGACGACTTCTATGCCGCGGTGGACGCCGACGGTACCGTCACCGCCCGGCACGTCGGCTCCACGACCGTGACCGCAACAGCCGACTCCGGTAGCGCCGTCTGCACCGTGGAAGTACAACCCCGTTACGATACGTTCGAAGAACCGATTATCGAACTGTTGATGCAGCCTATGGAAGTAATTAAATCGTTGGAACCCAGAAAAATTATTAAGACGGAACAAGTTCATAACAGTTTGCGGCTCGTTTCCGTAGAAGAAGACAATCCGAAATTGGCAGGCAGGACATATTACTGCGCTTTAGACGGCGAAGGCTGTTACCGGATTACGATGATTTACCTGACAGCATACACAAAATATCAGGAAGAAATTATCGGATTTCTGGAAGAGCGTTATACACATGGCGAGGAAGGGTCGAATTACTATTATCCCGGGAACAACTTCCTTGATGTCGCGTATCGGGTAGCATTCCTCGGCCCGGAAAATCCGGCACAAAAAACAGTAGAAATATATTATCATTTATAAAACTACGACCATGAAAAAACCGAGTTATCTTTTCAACATTTGTTTGTTGTTTTGTCTAACGGCATGCACTCAGCTGTTGGAAGAAACCGTTCAGCCGCCGATTCAATCAAAATACGACCGAGACGTTTACACAATCAGTCAGATGGGATACGACATTTCCGACATTTACCGAATCGACAGCAGTTATGTCGTAGAAAAACACATTCTCATCACGCAGCGCCATATTCGTGATTTCGAGCGTATACCACAAACCCGTCAGGGCTTGACCAACGGCAACACGCTCAGCGAAGAGAATCGGGAGGTTTACCTCAATTACACGGGATGGCAATACAACAATGCCTACACGGAAGCAGCTAACTACTGGAATACCAAATCGAAATGCGGTGTTCAGTTCCATGTAACCGGCATCGAAAACGAATTGCGCATATCCGAAGAAAGCATGGACGATGAAAGCATCCTGATGCTGGTATCGCCGCCTACCGCATCCGGAGAACTCGGCGGTGAAATCATATTCAATACCGACTGCAAATACAAACCCGACCCGAACAGTTCTCAAGCCATGTATATGATGCTTCATGCGATGGGACACGCCATAGGGTTCGGTCACACATTCGTAAATAACGGAGATAATATCAAGGAAGACTTCGGGAAATACCCCATTGATGGAATAGAACACCTTAGGCCTGATTCAAAATCCATTATGGCAGAAGAATCCGACCCGCTCGGCTGGAGCGGCTTCAGCGAAAACGACATCAAGGCATTCAAGGCCATATATCCCACCGACGAGCCGGAACCGGAGCCGGAGCCGGATATAGACCCCTCAATCCCCTGGATATACTCGCAAGATGATTTCGATATCGAACTCTCCGTGCGGGATTTTTCGGAAGACACGCCGTATGTATTCCAAAACTACGTAAAACAGACCGGCGATTTCTGGTATTACCACGAGAATAAACAGAAATACATCCGAATAACGGACGCGAACGGCAGGGTCGTAGCACTCGGCAAAGCGAACGAAAGCTATTCCATTCCCTACGGTGAGTACACGCTGCAATACGGCGTCTTGGTTGAGTCGGTATTATGCGGGGAGGCAAAAGTAAAGTTCTGGCAGACGCAGCCCCGGATATGGACCAATGCGAGGGAGAACGAAACCATCGACCTTGCCCGGGAATACGTCGTCAAATGCGAATTCGATACCAACTTCCCCGACTGGCAGGAATACACGAAAAGCGTGAAGATGGTCGATACGGGAACCACAGAAGAAGTCCCCCTCAGATTCTCCGAAACCGCCGACAGATGGTATTTCAGATTTCCCGACAGGGGTACTTACAAAATCATCCTGACCGTTACCAACCGGCTCGGCGAGACGAAAACGGCGGAAAAGACGCTGCAGATAACATCCATCGACAGGACGCCGGTCTTTTACAAGATGTACGAAGAGTACGTCGGAATAGAATACGGATACCTGAAGAACAACGAAGCCGTATCACGCTTCTCGCTCAGATTCTATTCTGACGCCGCATGTACGCGCAGGATAGCTTCCACCGAAAACACCATCGAATGCAGCTACATCCTGTGGGACGACTACTACGACATCGACTCGGAACCGGTCTCCTCTACCATACAGGAGCAGGGTACGTTCCTGATACCGGTCGGTTCCTCGACCTGCGAACTGCCCCACGACATCTTCAACGGTACGCCCTATACTTTGGACCAACATATATTCCGATACGAAATAACCGGATTCTATTACAAATAAATTCGGTCTCGACCCGGCCAGATACCCTTTATATCCGAATCAATACGAGGATGGATGCGGCATAAAACCACCGCATCCGTCTCGGCAAACTTCACTCCTTGATATAGCACGACCGACATTCCGACCGGAGAAACGCAACCAAACGCACGTTTCCGGCAGGATAGACAGACTGTGCCTGTCGTCCGCCACAGTTCTATCGTTATCAATGAAGATGTTCGGCCGCCATCGCGTCGTCGTAGGTCTTGTGAACCGTACCGTACGGGTGCTCTACCGGAGCATAAATCGAATAAAGCTTCAGCGGTTTATCGCCGATATTTACCAGATTTCCAAAGTATGGGTGTTAAATGAAAACAAGAGCTAAATAAGTGCAAATAAATTCACTAATTTACAGTGATTTATCTGGGGTTTGATATTTTCTGTTGTTTTCATTCTTTTCAGTTGATTGGTTCTTTTTCGGTACATTTTTGTTTCTTATTTGTTTCTTGATTCGCGGGATTCTTTCTAACTTTACGGCAGAATAACGAGAATAAGGGAGAATCCATGCCGCGCATAAAGAAACCCTCGAAAGTCAAAGAACCTGTCCGTCTGCGGATGAAAGAACTGGTCAACGGAAACAAGAGCCTGTATCTGGACATTTACCGCAACGGCAAACGGTCGTATGAGTATTTGAAGCTCTATATTATCCCCGAAATCGACCATAATGCCCGTAGACAGAATCAAGCGACAATGGCTGCCGCCAATGCCATCAAATCGAAACGCATTATCCAACTTACCAATGGTGAAGCCGGAATCGAAAACAGAGAAAAGGTTTTTCTTTTGGATTGGATGGAGACCTACAAAGAGAATCAGGCGAAGAGGGGAAAGAAGGACGGCAATCAAATCAATGTTACTATCCGTATCCTGAAGGATTTTGCGGGAGCTCGGGTAATGATGGATCAGATCGACAAGACCTTTTGTCAAAACTATCTCGACTATCTGCAGACAGAATACCGCCCCAAAGGAAAACGGGTGTCTAACTTTACGCTTCATACCTACTACCGTATCCTGAACGGCGCTTTGAATGCTGCTGTTCGTGCGGATATTATCAAGTCCAACCCATTTACAAAGATCAACAACTCGGATAAGATACGCTTGCCGGAGAGCAAACGCTCGTATATGACCATTGAAGAGGTCCGGGCACTGATTGCTACTCCGATGAAGAATGAGGCCGTAAAACAGGCTTATTTGTTCTCTTGCTTCTGTGGATTGCGAATAAGCGACATTATCGGTTTGAGATGGAAAGATGTTTTTGTGGATAGAGGACAATACCGTCTTGCTGTGTCCATGCAGAAAACCAAAGAGCCGATTTATTTGCCGCTTTCACCAGAAGCGTTAAAGTGGATGCCGGAGCGAGGAGACAAGATGGCAGAAGACCACGTCTTCGACTTGCCGTGTCCAACGATGATAAACCTGCTGCTCAAACCTTGGGCAAAAGCGGCAGGCATAGACAAGCGTTTCTCATTCCATACGGCTCGGCACACGTTCGCGACGATGATGCTGACGCTTGGCGCCGACCTCTATACCACCTCGAAGTTGCTCGGTCATGCCGACGTGAAGATGACGCAGGTATACGCCAAAATCATCAATCAGAAAAAGGATGATGCGGTCAATCTGGTAAACGGATTGTTCGACTGAAACACGAACGGTTCTTTACACCGGCGCGGGCATATATATTTTAGTTTACTTTAATATCTATATATAGGGGAGAAAAACTAAAGTAAACCGTTTTCGTGCAAACAACTTAAAGAAAATCGACGGTGAAAGTTTGAGCCAAATACGGGCTTTTTTCAGGCTTGTATAAAGGGGAACATGTCGTCCGACATTTGTCCTCCTGCCAATGAAAAATATCTCTGGACAGGTTGCTGGAAATGTTACCCAGTCGGATATAACGGATTCAGTTTTGTCTTTCTTTTCCCCTTTTATTGCTTGATAGATGTGCATGTTGACGAAGAGACTTTGATGGCAATTCTGCGTCGAACCATACCAACCTGTTTGCCACTTTATAATCAGGCCAACATTGGACAACGAGACTGCCTCTGCTTGCAGATTGTGTGGCATCCCTCCCGCCGCCGAATGGCTGGAGGGGTATTAGGCTCCCCCGAAAGAAATATTGTGGCAGACGGGCAAGCCCGAGCTAAAATAGCATTGGAAGACAACAGACTCCTACAATGTAGCCTACCATCGAGAACCTTCCAGTAGAAATATCACAACAGAAGCGAAAGATACACAACAAATGTAACCATCAGGATTATTGCTTTGCCTTGATTTCGTTATATAATGCTAATCCTTTTGCCGTCAACAAATATTTCTGTCGAGGATGATTCGGCTTGTCTGGATATAGTACTTTGAGAATACCAGCTTTTAAAGCGGGAGTTATGTAGTTTTCTACAAATGTTGGGCGATGCTTTAAGCCGATCTTCTCCATTAGCCCTTTCAAAGATAATTGCTCATTTGATAAGGTAAGCAATAAAGTGCGAACTTGTTCGGTTACTTGTACGGTAGGTTGTTCGGTACTTGTACGGTCATTATGTTGTGCTTGCTCTGTAACCAGTTCTTCCGGAGCATTAATCACCATATATCGATTCCGTAATTCATTAGTTTCGCCCAATAGAAGATTGCGAAAGAACCGCTCCAAATATTCGGAATTACGCATAATACCTTTTTGTACGTTCTGATAATTTGCTCGTACCAGTGCATTGCGGAAGTACCATGAATGGTTGGCAAACAGGTCGTTCGTTACGTCGAAACCCATAGAACGGAGATAGAGAATCGTAAATACGGCAGTCGTTCGCGTATTTCCCTCTCCGAACGGATGGATTTGCCACAGCCCCGATACGAATTGGGCGATATGGTTCACAAGACTATTCCTGTCTACTTTGGAATAATCGAACTGGCGTTCCTGCTCCAAGTCGTATTCAATAGCTTTACGAATATCTGGCGCAGAAACATAGAGTACCGTATCTCCACGGAGTACCCACTCCTTTTTTGTGATATTATAATCACGGATTTGCCCTGCAAACTTGAATACTCCGTCGAAAATACGCCGATGAATCGATGTCAGTCCGACAAGCGTAAAAGCAAAGGTCTTTTCGGTAAGAAGCCGACGAATATTGGTTGATGCCGTATCTGCTTCATGCGTTTCCGCATCTTCAGGGGTACGCGTTTCTTTCGACTGGTAGTAACTTTTTATGAGTTGTTCAGCTTCATCGATAGTAATTTCTCCCTCGATGTCCTTGCGCGCGGTTTCAATCAGGTAGTCTGACGGCTTCAGCCCATCAACGGCCTGCAAGCCGATTGCAGTCTGCCACGCATATCCTTTCTCCCGCTTCTGCGGCTCGCATTGACGCATATATTCGTCGAAATTAATCATAGCTCAATTACTTTATCCCTAATTTATTACACAATTCCTCTGTTGTCTCTGTTAGGTATGTATAAGATTGTGGAGCAGCAATATTATTACCCAAGCACATTAAAGATTTCGGCGTCTCTAATTTTAAAACCGTCTTAAATTTGATAGCATAAGAATCTTGATGGTCGGCAAAATAGAGCATGAAAAAATCTTTGGAAACACCTGCATGTTTTTTGGTTTTTTTCCACACGCTTTCTGGTGTCCCCTTTAAAATAGAATCTATCTTAATCAAGGCGACGATCATTTTGATCGGAGCCGTTGCATATACGACAATGTATTGTATATCCGTAGGAATACGCTTGCGATATTCGTATCGCTTCTCTCCAGATAGTATTTTTTCAATATGACTTGGATGAATGGATAATATAATCGTGTCAGTTCTCATGTATCGATGCTGAATATTGTTGATTATCAATTTTTCTAATACTCTGGATATATCCTTCAACTTTAGCTTTAGCTATCTGTTGATAGGATATTTCTTTATCAAGAGCGATATACCGGAAAAGTATTACTAGCGTCTTTTTCTCCAGAATTTTAAGTAAATCCGAATAACTGTAGACGGTTCTTTTGGCAATAGTAGGAAATACTTCGTCGATATTTTCTGAAAATAGAACATCTTCGACGATTCCCATACATTGTATGGATTTCCGGTCTTTGCTTCGGTAAAACAAGATGATATCCCCTTTACGAATCGTTTTTATTTTGGAATGACACAAATACGCTTTTTTAATCGTATTTCCTTGGCAAGAATACAGCGATTGATCTTTCTCGAACAAAGAACCTTTCATGCTGCTGAAGTCCGGGAACAAGTCTTCATGGTATTGCGGTCGAATAGGAATAATGAACTTTTGAACAGATTCATTATCCTTGAAGTAGGGATAATATCTTATCAAAGAATCCAAACTGCCACAATCATCATCCATTAATTTCATTGGCTTAATATAAACATCATCTTGTTTGTATTTACCGAGACAATAAAAGCCATAATCTAAACAAAGCCCTACAAGAGTTTTTTGTTCCTCTCCGAACGTATGTAAATATGCCCAGTCCAACCTGTTTTTTACACAATAATCGAATGCGATATACAAAAGTCGCTCACCTAATTTCTTTCCGCGAGCTTTTATATCGACTTTAAATGTACAAAGCTTCAAGATGCGTTCGGGAATAACCTCTCCGTTATCAGTCAGCTGAACATCTTGCTCATGTTTGTAGATGCAGATTGCGACGATGTTGCCGGTCCCGTCTTCGATACACCAACATTTCCGCTTATCTGTAGCACATTTCTGAAACCACTTATCAAAACCGTCATACGATTGCCGTAAAGATTCGAAGAACGGCTGTTTTTTATCTATTTCATATAGAAAGCGCTCTTTTACACCAGTGTAATCGAAAGAAAATGGGACAGTCGTATATCGCCGAAGTAATAACAAGAATTGCTCTAACCGATATACTTTATCCTGCAATCCGATTTTCGAGGCTTTCCGGTGAATGCCTTCGTCGTTTGTATCGAGGTGCGCTGCACCTCGATACAAAGCGAACAAAACGTTATTGTCTACTTTATCATTATCGTTGGATTGCGATAAACCGAGTTCATGGCATTCCTGATCGGATAAGATTGGTGGATTTTCTATCTTTGAATATTGCTTTAACCGAGATAATACGATTTTCCGTCTTTCTTGATTCTTGTCTCGGTTAATGTCTTCAAGTTGCATCGGATGAATATACAGACAATGGCTCTGCTCTACAGAGAGTTTCCGCAGTTCTGCAAAGGAAGAATCGAGTATTTTGCTCGTATCTTCCAGTGGAATGATAATGTTTGTATCTAATAGTATATTCATCCGGGATATTTCCTTCTGGCTTACTGGTCAATTACATTACGCTTAATCTTTGCAAAAGCTCTTTGATCGTAACAGCGCCCTCCATCTCCTGCTTGTCGAAAACCATGAAATAGCGATATTGTTCGCCGGCTTTATTGGCCCAAGTTCTGCCTAACTCAACTTTAGCCCGACTATCCGAGTTATCCCGGTCATCGCCCTTCGTTTCAAGAAGAACGGTTATACCGCTATTCAATCGGACGATAAAGTCAGGATAATGATTCATATAACCGTTTATACAGAACCCCGTGCGGCTCGGATTTCGATGCCAAAACAAAACGTTGTCCAGATTGGCGACAGCGTTTATAACCTCATACTCGAAGCCGTTAATCGACTCCTCTTCCGTATAAAGTCCTTTAGCCAGTCCGATAGACTTAATTCTCACAGTTATCCGTTCAGGCAGACGATAGGCGGCCTGACATTTTACCTGACCGGTATCGAGCCACTCTTTGAACTTCTTTTCTTGATAAGCGGACAGCAGAGACTCTATTTTCTGTCGAATCGTATTTCTCGTCTGCCAATCGTTCGAGTACAGAACTTCGAGTTGTTCGGTATCTGCGCCCTCGATCGCCTTTTTGATATAACGCGCGACCTGCGGCTCGGAGATTTCATCGAAACGAATACTCTTCGCAAGCATTTCAGCCAACTGCCTCTGTTTGCTTTCCGGCGATAAGGTCGCAAAGTGTCGTTTGATGAATGACAATTGATTGGCATTCAAATTTCTTCTTGTGACGGCATATTCCTCGCCGCTGGATTTTTCCAAGTCCACACGCACCGCTTCGCTTTTGGCTGGGGTAAAGTCGATATTATGGTCGCACTTGTCCAAATCGAAACCTTCGGCAAGCATCGTCTTGTCCAACGGTACGTATTCATCGGCAAAGATCAAATTGGCATTTATCTTTTTCACGAAGTGGGGTAATGCCAACTCTTTTGCGCTGTCCGCGAAAACATCTTTAATCGGATATGTATTTATCATGCCTTTAATATCATTCGGGATGTCGTTATTATCGGTCTGTTGCGCCGCCTGTTGGTTGTAATTCTCGTTTTCCTGTCGGGCAAAAGCCTCCAATTCGACCGTACCCGTATTTGTTGCGGGTGTCGCAATTGTCGTTTTGATCGTTTCGGGGTTTATCTGTTCGTCAATGTCGTCGGTTGGCGCAATGGCAGGCATATCTGCGTCATCATTATCAAACAGACTGCGAGACGGCAATTCCGTTGGAACAGAAGCTGGTTCTGCCGGAACTTCGGCAACACGGTAATCCTTTTTGCTAAAGCCCGCACGGTTCAAGCCCTCTATAACATTCTCTACCGTACTCCGGAAATCGTTGGACGAGGTAAATACATACGACAGGTCGAGCAGCTCCTCTTTGTGCTTGGTCGTATAGGGCAGTCGCAGCACACGACCCAATATCTGCTCCACATCCACCCGTGAGGTCTTATTGGCAAGTGACGCGAGAATATAGGCGAACGGACAGTCCCAACCCTCTTTGAGCGCATTGACCGTAATGATATAACGAACCGGACAGTCACGGGACATCAAATTGGTGTTTTTGATTTCGTCCTTATTCGCTGTCTTGATTTTTATCTGGTCTTCGGGAATGCCTATTTCGACAAGTTTGTTTTTGATTTTATCGAACGTAATATTGTCATCATCGGTTTTCGGCTGGGCTTGGAACAGCACGATCGGGCGAATGTACCGACCGCCTTCAGCCTCCATCGCAACGGCTTTCTGTTCCAGACTGCGCTGCATTTGTATCGCACTCGAAATAACATCGTTCGTTGAGCGGTGGTTATAGACGATAACGGGCAATTTGACCATATTCGCCCGTTTGAGCTTGATGGCATCCACAAAACTGATAATGTTGCTTTTCTTGCGTGGTGTGGCCGTCAGGTCAAGGATAAAACACGGATTGATCGCTTTAAGCATATCCACACGCAGGTCTGCCTCGAAGTTATGGCTCTCGTCGATGATGACCACCGGATTCAGATAGGACAGCACCTGAATCAACCCCGTTTCGTCCGATCCGTTTACACGCTTGGTCATGTTGTCGTATAACTTGGCATACTCCACCAGATTCTCGTTTTCACGGTAAACACGCCGTCCATCCTTATTGTTGGCGGCAAACGACTGCACACTCAACACGAAAATGGTCAGTTGCTCGCGGATTTCCGTCGGCCCGATGCCATGCCCGAACAATGCAGCCTCTTTGTCTACAACGCATACGGCATTACCGAAATGGCTGTCAATCTTCTGCCGGTAGGGGTGCGACGGGTCATTCAGATTCTTGTAGGTCTGTTTTAGAATCGTATCCGATGGAACGAACCACGTCACGACTTTCGGCTTATCGGCAGGCATATGCCTGAATATCGTATTCAATGCATTGCAGGCTATGAAAGTTTTGCCGCCGGCGGTCGGCACCTTGACCGTTATATGCGGTACACCGGTAATGCTGTTGTCATATGGATGCAGATAGTAGTTATCGTACGATGAAATCGAAACGCCTTTATCTTCCCAAAATTTATGAAAAGCCGTATCGAGACGGTTGTATTTCTCGGCATACTCGATATATGCATCCAAATCGGCGATTACCTCTTTTTGATATTGTTTGAGTTCCATAAAGTCAGAATCGTTTGATGTCACGAGGAATTTTTTTGAAAGTAATGTTTCGGGCTGCCAGCACTTGCGGCGGCACAGTGCAGATGTCGGCATAGATGACATACTGCTCGGCACGCTCCGTTACGATACCTAGCGTATCGATGCTGAGCGTCGTAAGACGTTCTTTTTCATAATAGAAGTAGTACCCCGTCGCATTGTAGGTGTCCAACAGATATTTCGCCGCTTCGGTACGTTCACGATCCAAATGTCGTTTCGTTTCGGTGTAGTAGATGTATTCGCGGATTTTTTCCTCACCGATACGTTCGTTGAGGTTTTGATCCTCGTCGAACATCCGTTCGCCTAACTCGTAATAGTCGAATGCGCCGCCAGTACCGACCACTGCGTTTTTGCCCTCGCCGTAACCTTTCATTACTCGCCGCACACGTTCGGCGGTAATATTTTCGGCATACTCTTCCATCTCCACAAGGATGAACTTGCGGTTGCCTTTGTCTTTCTTATTCAGATTCAGCACGGCATGGGCTGTCGTTCCAGAACCTGCAAAGGAGTCGAGGATAATATCGTTAGGACTACATAAAAAGTTTATGATATATTCGATTAGCGAAACGTCTTTGGGGTAGTCAAAAATATTTCGCCCATTGAATATCACAGATAAAACTTTCCCCGCTTCTTCCGTAGTATTTACGCCAACTTCTGAATCTATTAAATTAGGTGGGACTTCGGGATCGTATTCTTGTTTTTTATAGGATAAAACGAGTCTGTTCGAACAATTTATGATCGTATTCTGCGCAAGCTCGTTTTCCAACTTCTCTTGTAGCCATATAAACTTGTTCTCGAATTCGACTTCATTTGCATTTACCCCGTTTGTTACAATCAAATCATTTAATAGCTTGTTAGGGAATTTGTCCGTTCCATATATACCCGCAGGAATAATCCGGTCTGCCCCCTTGACATGAATACTTCCTGCTGGAAATTTCAAAATTTTCAATGAATTCTGAGGTTTTGTCATGGGATCATCGCTACCACTAACCTTTTGGACACCCTTATATTTAGTGCTGCTTTTTTGCTTTTCGTAGCAAAGAACATACTCTATGTTCTTTTTGATTTTATAAGAGAGATTGGGCGGTGTTGCTGATTTAAACCAATGCCATTGTCCGATAAAATTATTCACTCCGAAAATCTCATCACAAAGCAATTTCAAGTTGGCAAGTTCATTATCATCAATCGAAATGAAGATGGCACCATCTTCAGCCAACAACTTATGTAGCAGCTTCAGACGGGGATACATCATGCAGAGCCATTTGTCATGGCGGCTCAAATCCTCCCCTTGCTTACCGACAACTTCGCCTAACCACTTCTTGATTTTCGGATCATTCACATTGTCGTTGTAGACCCATTTCTCGTTCCCGGTATTGTAGGGCGGATCGATATAGATGCACTTGATTCGCCCTTCGTATTCGGGCAGCAGGGATTTCAGCGCTTCAAGGTTGTCGCTGTGAATGATTTTATTACCGCTATTTGTGGGAGTCGTGTCAGCCGGATCATCTGCCCGGAATCCGTATTTATGCTCCAGCACCCGATACGGCACCTCCTGATGGTGATTGACAACTTTCTCCTTTCCTATCCAAGTCAGTGTAGGCATATGCTTATTCTTCTTTCGTAATTTTTTTCGCTATAACGTCCAAACTTTTCTGTATGGGCATATATTGCTTGTTGTTCAGTACAAGGCCTTTCTGAATATCTTCTATGGATGCAACCAACTCGTCTTTGATTTTCATACTGCCCTCCATAATAAAGTCGCTTATGCAGAAAGATTCTTCAATTGAATATCTGCCGCAATATGTTCCGGCTATATGCAGTGGAGAATCCATATTATTGTCAAGCCACTTGTTTATATCACTTTGCATGAATTTCTCGCGGTATAGAATTATCTCGCTATCCATATCGCTTTTTATTCTCGACAAGTAGAAATATTTACTTACCCCGGCCTCTATGGCAAATGGTCTGTTTTGCAACCTTGCATACGAATTCTTTACCGCTTCGGAGTAATGATTGTCGATAGGATCTCCAGTTAACGTTATGGATATATTGTACGCCGTTTCTTTCCCCACATTGGTTATTCGCAGCAAGAAAAGCCCATCATTCGATATAATACTAAAACTTAGTCGAGCACGACGGTCCTCCAACCATTGCTGCCGCATCTCTTTAAGCTGTTGTTTATTCTGCCACAATGCTATAACAGCGACCAATGCCGTAATAGCCGTAATGACAGCACTTATTGCAGTCCAATTTATTACACACAACGCAATTATCATATTTATTCACTTTTAATCAACTCCTTTGGATCAACTTGCAAAATATTGGCTATCTCAAACAATACCTCCAGGCTCGGCTGACGTCGATTACATACATAAGAATTAACAATACAAAAACTCTTTCCGAGCTTTTCTGCTAACCATGTTTGCTTGATGCCTTTTTCTTCGAGCACCTCTTTTATGCGATTCCTTGGCTTGTCCATGTTAATCCGTTTATCTTTGCTACAAAGATATAAAATAAAATGCAATAAAAAGATAAAAACAACAAGTTTCTGAAAGCGCGACCATCTGTGTGTACCAAACTTTACTATCCTAAGAGTTTCAGTTGTTCGTGTATGGTTTAGAGATGTTAATTATGGCAGAACTATGATTGCAGCGAAAAGAAAAATACGAACTTTACTTTATTCCCGTCTCATATATACATTCATCAAAGTAAAGTCAAACAAAGGGAAGAAAGGAGATGGCTGCGCCAAGACTTATTGGCTTCAGTTATTTTTTCTTTTGGCTGCAACTCTGTTGAACAGGTAGAGGCTACGAAAATTCAGTTTAGTTTGGTCGGTTAGCTCTATATATAAGCTAAACCAAAGTAAACTATATTTAGATAGGCATACTTGCTTGTCAGTATGCCTATGGCTATTACGGTAAAATCGGTATTGGTTGCCAATAAAAGGGATTCACAGGCTGAAGAGAGATCGGATGTTTTTCTTTTTTGGCTGCAAGTATGTTTACCAATAAATATTCCTCGGAGCGGAGAGAATAACTGCTCGCAGTAAAGCTCGGCCTCCTTGTGCAAACAAGTGAAGGGAATGAAACCTAATGAAAATAGAAAAGGTCTGAATCTGCTTTAATCGATGATTTTGTTTCTGTATTGTTTCTTAATCAAATGTGTAAAAATATCACTACATTGATTATAAGCGAATTATATATAGAAAACTTACGCTAATTTCAAATTTACCAGATTATGCCATTTGCCGGCCGGTACGAATACCGCATGGTCCGCTTTCGCCGTCCGTACATAATTAAGGTCTTCCTTGCTGTCGCCCATCATCACTTTGGCCTCACCCTCTTCGATACGCAGGAACTGGTCGATATCGGGATGCAATTCGAGCCCCACCTCGCCGCCGACCGGAATGGTCATGAGCGTCACCTGAAGATTGGTTCCCGTCCACAATGCCGTTCGGAAATTTTCGTTTCCAAGCGTATAGGCTTCGATATCGAGTACCGCAGGCTCTGCGCCATAGTCTTTCAGCTCAATCATGGATTTCGTTTCGACAGCAGTCGAAACGGTCGTTTTATCCCTCTCTGCCTGGGATGCCCGTCCGCCGCAGGATGTACATGCCGCAACAGCAACGGCGAACAATCCTGCCTGAAAAAAATACCTATTCATAACAGTTCTGGCAATTAATGTGAAACTTACGTGTGTTCACAATATAAGCATAAAAAACAGATTCAGCAATCTTTTGCGAACAAAAACAGCAATCCATCAGCAGACATGGCATTAGCATCCCCAGTACTGATTGCCACATCCGGCAGTTCCGAAAACATCATCCCTTCCGACCGACTCTCCAAATCGGTTATCAGACATATCCGCTGCCGCCAGACAGCATGCTCGCAAACGTCAGACACCGGTGTACGGATATCCGCCGAAGACCGGGTTTGGCGCCCGCACAATCCCGAAGCAAACAGCAGTCCCGTTCGGAACGTAAAATACGCATTCTGTCCATCTACCGACAAAATTACCGTTAACAATATTATTGCATATATTATTGTAAAAGACGTATATTTGTCGCGCCGACCGGACATCCGCCCGACACAGACCTGCTGCGCATCCGCATCGTCCCGCCGACACAGCGCTTACGACATTACCAAAACTCAATCGAATATGAAAAAATTGGAAAGAATGTCTTACGAATCTCCCGTAATGCAGATTATCTCCGTTGCGGTCGAACAGGGAATTGCTATCAGCAGTCCGGACAATGTACA
This sequence comes from Tidjanibacter massiliensis, assembly GCF_900104605.1. Lineage (NCBI taxonomy): Bacteria > Pseudomonadati > Bacteroidota > Bacteroidia > Bacteroidales > Rikenellaceae > Tidjanibacter > Tidjanibacter massiliensis. The sequence continues at coordinate 1,718,946 of NZ_LT629960.1, forward strand.
GGGCTCCCACGAAGATGTGAACATCGGTACCGAATACTAACCTCATCCATCCGACAGTCATGAGAAAAATATTGACAGTTGCGACGGGCATCCTTCTGCTCGCCGCCTCATGTTCCAAAGAGGCAGACAACGAAACGAAACTTCCCGCTCCGGGCGAAAACCAAATCAGGGCGACCATCGAACCGGTCTTCAGCGACGCCACCACCCGTTCGGAATTCGACAGCAACATGAAAATCATCTGGTCGCTGGGCGACCAGATAGGGGTGATGACTCCCGAAAAACCCGACGCCAACATGACCTATGCCATCCGGGAACAGGAGCACTGCTCCGCAGGGATATTCACGCTGGACGCCGACATCAAACTGGAAAGCGACACTTTTTACGCCTACTATCCGCGTACCGCGAACGACTGCTGCATGACGGACGAAGCGGAACTATCTTTGGTACTTCCGGCCGTACAGACCTATAAAAAGAACTCCTTCGCCACCAACGCCAACATTGCCGTAGCCGTCTCGACCGACGGACGCGAATACGCTTTCCGGAACGCCTGCAGTTACCTCGACGTCAAGCTTCAGGGCGACGGCATCGTGCTGGACAAAATCGTCATCACGGCCGGCAAAGATAACGGCCTGCCGAACCAGAAACTCTATCTCGCCGGCAGCGGCAAAGTCTGCTTCAACGACTACGACAGCGAACCGGTCTTCGAACTGGACGGCAGCTCCGACAACAACCGGAGCATCACGCTGAACTGCGACAACGTCGCGCTCGAGGCAGACGCACCGACCGACTTCTATTTCGTCATGCCGGCCGGTACCTACTCGGGAATTACGGTGGATGTCTATACGGCCGACGGACAGAAAATCTCATACGTCAAAGGGCTTCTCGGCGAAGGGCTCGTCTTCGAACGCAATACGGTCAATTCGTTCAAGGTCGAAACCATAACGACGGCACCGACCGACGAGGTGGAAGAGGTGGACAATGTCTATACGGTCAGCACTCCCCAGCAATGGAACTGGCTGGCGGCACAGGTAGATACCGGCAACACCTTCGAAGGCAAGACCATCACCCTCGCCCAAGACCTCGACTTCGACGGTATCGAATTCATATCCATGGGGATGGAGGCCGATTACATGACCGACACCTCGCTCCCCCTCCATCCGTTCCAAGGCACCATCGAAGGTAACGGAAGGACTATTTCCAACGTGAACCTCTCTTCCGACGGACGTGCCTGCGGAATCATCGGTTACGGCAGGGAGTGTACCGTCCGCAACCTGACCCTCTCCGACATCACCGTCACCGGTGCCGGGAAATGGAAAGGCGCGCTGGTCGGCTATCTGTGGAACGGTACCGTCGAGAACGTACACGTCATAAATGCGCTCATACACCCCTATGAGGAGACGCTCCCTCAGGAACCCTACCGCTACTCATACCGTATCGGCGGCATGATAGGATTCTGGAGCGGCGACAAGGATGCGGCCATCAGCAACGTATCCATCCGGAACGCCGAAGTACACGGCAGTTACGCCATCGCCGGACTCATAGGAGGCATCCAAGGCGCAGGCAAAAAAACGATAAAGGCTGCCGTAACCGACGGCATCACAGTCACCAATCACGGCTTCCCATACATTTATGGAAGCGACTGTTACTTCGACAGCGCAGCGCTTCTGGGCGATTGCACCAACAAACGGGGCGAATTGGTCTTGACGAATATCACCATCGGTTCCTGGGCCCTATACGACCAATCGGACGAATCGGTGACAAAAACGCTGACCGACCAGACATGGTGCCACCTTCCCTATGTCGGAGAAATGGACGGGAATTCGCCCATTACGCTGGACAGTGCGTCACTCTCTCCCATCCCGGTCACGGCGACCGAAGGCTGACCTCCTCTTCACAACCGAAATTCCCCGACAGGACGGCGTCCTGTCGGGGAATTTCGTATCTTTAGCCGTCGATAAAACGCACGCTTATGACATCCATCTGCACGGTGCTTGCAGTAGCGGATATCGCCGCCGCAAGGAAATTCTACGAAGAGTTGTTCGGCTTGGAAGTATGGCAGGATTACGGCATCAACGTATCCTTTACGTGCGGTCTGGCACTGCAGCAAGCGTTCGGCTGGCTGGTCGGCCTGCCGGAGGAGCGGATTGCGAAGCGGCCGAACAATATGGAGATATGTTTTGAGGAATCCGACTTCGACGGTTTTCTGAAGAGACTGGAAAGATTTCCCGGCATCGACCGGCTGGGCACGGTCACCGAACAGGGCTGGGGACAGCGCGTCGTCCGCTTCTACGACCCGGACGGACATATCATCGAAGTCGGCGAAGAGATGAAAACGGTCATCGAACGTTTCCTCGCCACGGGCATGACACTGGAAGAAGTCTCCGTCAGAACGGATGTTTCCGTCGGAGACTTGACGAAACTGCTGAACGGCTGAACCCCCACATTAAGTAACAGTACAAACCGGAGGTCTGAAGCCCCCCGACCGGCACCCCCGTTTCCGCAGACTGTCGGCGTTTCCGTTTCGGATATCGGCGACCGGCGACACAAGGGCAGAGCTATCCAGAGAAAGGAAAAACAGGGAGCGGCGGAAACCGCTTTCCTCTCCCGGATACTATCTTTGCAGCAAGCATCCGGAACGAATGGACAAACGCAGGAACGAACCGACAGACAGGGAACGGCGCCGCAACCGCCTGGCAGGTGCGGCACTCTTCCTGTTGCTCGCCGTGGCAGGCAAGCTGTATTACGACTACTGCCTGCATAACCCCCTACTCGGCAGCCCCCCTCCTACAATAGCCCACGAGGCACACCCGCAGGACTCCGCAGGGGATACCCGGTACCTTCGCGCCGACGTCCGCGACATGTCGAACCGAGAGGCCCGCAACGAAAGAGATACCGCTCCGGAGCCTGCAACGGAAACGGCCGCTGCCGGAACCCGGAGCATGACCGGCCCGCTGGAACTGCCCTCGTTCGACAGCGGCGACATCCTCATCCGGAACGCAGAGGGCAGATATACGCTGCGGTACGATACGGCGTACCGGCAGGCTTCGTGGGTGGCCTACGTCCTGACGGGCGAGGATGCGGCCCCCGGCCAAGCCAAACGCCGCGACCGGTTCGTACCCGACCCCACCGTAGTAAAAGCCGGATATCCCACCGCGACCACCGCCTCTTACAAGGGGAGCGGATACGACCGCGGGCATCTCTGCCCTTCGGCCGACCGTTCCCGTTCGCAGGAAGAGAACGACTGCACCTTCTACCTCTCCAACATCGCTCCACAGACACCCGCTCTGAACCGTGGCCCGTGGAAAGAGCTCGAAGAACAGGCGAGACGGTGGGCCGTGCGGTGCGACACGCTCTACATCGTTGCCGGAGGCGTCCTGACGTCCGGTCTCGATACCCTGCCCTCGGGCATAGGCATACCGGAATACTTCTACAAGGCGATACTGGCACGAGAGGGAAACGACTTCGAGGCCATCGGATTCCTGCTGCCGAACGCAACGCACTTCGAGGGAGAATATGCGGATTATGCCGTCCCGATAGAGCGTCTGCAGGCTTTCACCTCCCTCGATTTCTACCCCAATCTGCCGGACAGTACGGAGCAAAGGGTGGAAAGGGAGTATTCGTACCGTTTCTGGTTCGGACAATGAGATAAGCGGCCGGCGCCACACCGCAAGCGAAAAGAAGAACGGAGGCCGCGTCTAACGGCTCGTACCGGAATCTTTCCGGCCGAAGATGTTGTAGCGGGCGAGCAGGCGGTTCCGGCGGGGCAGAAGGGCGAACTCAGCCAACAGCAGGAAAAGCACTGCAACAAGCAGGTATTGGTAACGTTCGTCGTACTCCTCGAAGACCATCTCCGACAGGTGCGCCTTTTCGGTTTCGTTTATCCGGGCGATTACCTCCTGCAGTCCTATCGACTGGTTGCCGGCACGCACGTAGGCCCCTCCGGTCGCAAGGGCTATCTCCTGCAGCGTCTTTTCATCCAGCTTGGACACCACGATATCGCCGTTCTCGTCCCGGATGAAATCACCGCCGAGCTCGATGGGAGCCCCCTCGGGCGTACCTATCCCGATGGTATAAATCTTCACGCCCTGCGAAGCGGCATGTTCCGCGGCCGCGAGCGGGTCGTCTTCATGGTTCTCCCCATCGGTGATGAGGATGACGACACGGCTGTTCTCGCTCCCCGACGTGAACGACGAAGCTGCGAGCGAAATGGCACTGCCGAGCGCGGTACCCTGTTTGGAGACCATATTGGGCGATATCTGCGCCACGAAGTTGCGGGCCGTCAGATAATCGGACGTAATGGGAAGCTGCACGTAGGCGTCCCCTGCGAAGACGATGACGCCCACCTTATCCTCCTCCAACCCCTCCAACACCTTTTCTACGGCATATTTGGTACGTTCGAGCCGGTTGGGTTCGAAATCGCGGGCCAGCATGGAGTTGGAGACATCGACCGCTATCATTATCTCCACCCCTTCGCGCTCCACCTCCCGGAGTTTGGAACCGAGCTGCGGACGGGCCATCGCCACTGCAAGCAACGCCAGCGCCGTCAAAAAAAACACCGCCTTGTTGCGCATACGCGTCGGCGAAGCCTCCGGCATGAGTTCTGCAAGCGTCTGCGGATTGCCGAAACGCTCCAGCCTTCTGCGGCGCGACCGAACGGCAAACAGATACACCGCCGTCAGCAGCGGTATCGCCGCCAACAGGTACAAATAATCCGGAACCGCGAATTTCAACATCTCCTATCCATCTGTTTTTACCCGGCGGTGCTCTCCGCCGACCCTATTGCCTCTCCTTTGCAGAAAGCGCCGCAACGTTCTTCCTCTTCGTAACCGCCGTTGTCACACGGCTCCGACACGGAAATTCTCCCCTCCCCGACCGACGGCAGCCTTACGGCAGCCGCCTGAGCCAAAGGAAACGCACGAGGAACTCCGCCGCGAGCAGAATGAACGCCCAAAGCATGTACCTTCCGGCCAGCTCCGTATGCGTCATATACTCGCTGGTCTCTACCCGGCTCTTCTCCATTTCGTTTATACGGGAATACACCTCCGCCAGCGTCCCCGCATCGGTGGCCCGGAAATACTCCCCTCCGGTACGCGAAGCGATGTCGGTGAGTATCTCTTCGTCTATCTCCACCGGCATGGGAACGTAACGCACCATGCCCCACATGTCCTGCACCGGATAGGGAGCCGTTCCGCGCGTCCCGACACCTATCGTATAAACGCGTATTCCGTACGAGGCGGCGATATCGGCCGCCGTGGCGGGCGACACCTGGCCCGCATTGTTCACGCCGTCGGTCAGCAAGATGACCACCTTGCTCTTGGCATCGCTTTCGCGGAGCCGGTTGACAGCCGTGGCCAAGCCGTTGCCTATCGCCGTACCGTCCTCTATCATGCCGGTACTAATCTGCCCCAACAACGTCTGGAGCGTACTCCGGTCGGTCGTCAGGGGACTCTGCGTGAAACTCTCACCCGCGAAGGCCACGATACCGATGCGGTCGTTGGGTCTGTCGGCCACGAATTTGGCGGCCACGTCCTTTGCCGCCGTGATACGGTCGGGTTCAAAGTCGCGGGCCAGCATGCTGGTCGATACGTCCATCGCCAGCACGATATCGATACCTTCGGTGGTCGTGGAGCTCCCCTTCTCGGAGTTCTGCGGCCGGGCCAACGCCACCACGAGCAGCGCCACCGCCGTACAGCGCAATACGAACGGCAGGTGCCGCGCCCAATACCTCACCCCTCTGGACACTCCCTCCAGCGGGACGACCGAAGAGATGCGCAACGCAGAACCGCCCCGGCGGACGCGCCACACATAAAGCGCGGCCATCGGCAGCAACAGGACCAGCAGCCACAACAGTTCCGGATTGGCGAATTGCGTTATCTTCATGCTATCAACTCAATGGTTCTCAACAAAGGCAGCACCCGGCTACCAGTTCTTTCCCGACCGGGCCACACCGACCGCACGCTGGGCATTTACCTTCTCACGCGTCCTGTCCTCCTGCTGCTGCATGGCATCCAGAATATTCTCGGCATCCTCACGGCTCATGCCGCCCGGAGTCTCCTGCTCTCGGGACTCCCTTTTCGGCCCGGAGTCATCCCCGGCACTTCCGCCGTCGTCCCGGTCGTCGGAGCTGTCGTCCCCGTCGGAGTCGTTCCGGTCATCCGGACGGTCATTTCCACCCTCGTCACGGTTCTCCGAACCGTCCCGATTCTGCTCCCGGTCGCCGTCGCGGTTCTGATTTCCATTTTGGTCCTGGTCCTGGTTCTGGTTTTGATTCCGGTCGTCGCCTCCGCCGCCCTCCTGTTGCTGCTCTTCGAGCAGTTTCTGGACATACGCAAGATTGTATTTCGTTTCAAGGTCGGCCGGATTTTCACGAAGCGACTGCTTGTAGAAATCGGCCGCCTCTTTCAGTTTCTGCTGTGCGAACATGTCGTTGCCCAGGTTGTGGAAAACCTTGGCCCGCTGACCGGGCGTCAGGTCGGAACGTTCGGCCAATGCACCGAGCACTTCGGCGGCCCCGGCATAATCTCCCTGCTTGTAAAGCGCATCGGCCAGATTGAACGCGGCCGCGAACGATGAAGGTTCCTTGGCGAGCGCCTCGCGGAAAGCCTCCGCCCCCGCGGCATACTCCTGCGCCTCGTAACTGCGGTTGCCGGCGCGCAGGTGACGGCGCTCGGGATGCTGCTGCGCGGTAACCCCGCCGCACCACAGGAGCGCGGCTGCAAACAGAACGGCCCCGACGGCCCGTTTAACGGCTCTCCTTCCCATCGTTCTCCTCCTTTTCCCCTCCGTCGGCTTCAGCCGGCACCTCTTTCGTATCCTCCACAAAATAATAGGCCGCATAATAGAGGTTCTCGTTCTCTTCCCCGGCGGGTACATGTCTGGCGAACTTCACGAGGTCGGCCGTCAGCAGGATGGCCCGCAGGTCGCGACGGTTCTTGTCCGACATCTGCAGAGCCGCCGCGGCCCCCATGATTTCGTCCGAGGTCATCTCCATCGCATTGACGCCGTAACGTCCGTTCAGGTAGGCCCGCACGATATCGGTCAGTTGCGTATAATAGCTCTTCACCCGACCGCTCTGCCACAGCTTCCGGTTATGGAGAGTCTCCAAATCCTGTATCGCCTGCACATGGGGCGGTACGACGGGTACGGACCGGCCTTCCGGTACGGTACCGCGCCGACGGGCCCGATAACGGCAGACCTGTATCACCACGGCCGCCAGCACCGCCGCAAACACCAGTATCGCCGCCGCATAGCCCGCGAATTCACCGACCATCAGCGGGGCCTGCTCCGGGCCCTTGATGTCATAGACGGTACTCTTCTGGGTATCGACCGGAAAGGTATCGACCACGATGCGCAGAGGCGCCTGCGAATAGAGCGTATCGGTGATATTCTTGTCGCCGTAAAGCACCGGATAACGCCCCAGCTCGTAAATCCCCGCATCGAACGAGGTCAGTTCGTACCGTTTGCGAAGCACCTGCCTGCGCCCCTCCTGCCGGAGCGTATCGAGCGGCGATTCGGAGAGTATCTCGATGCTGCCGCCACCCGTCATATCCGTGCCGAAGGTGGGGAGTTCCACCACCTGCATCATATCCTTGTCGATAAGAACCTCTATCGAGAAACGGTCGCCGATGAGGACGGTATCGGGCTTCAGCGTGGCCCGAACCACCGGCGCGGCGGCCCGTACGCCCGGTATCCCCGCGGCGAACGCCAGCAACAGACACGACAGTATGACGGCTCTCTTCATCATCTCCTATTGAACAGTTTTATCAGCGCCTTGACGTAATCCTCGTCGGTAGCGACCGATACGTTATCCACCCGGCTGCGGTTCAGCACGGAAGCCGTCTCGCGGCTCAGCCGCTCCCACTCTCCGCGGTAATGGTCTCGCAGCGCGGCGAGCGACGTGTCTATCCACATCTTGCGCCCCGTCTCCGCATCCTGCACCTCCATGATTCCCACATCGGGCAACTCGGCATCACGGCGGTCATAGACACGTATGCCCACGATGTCGTGCTTGCCGGAGGCTATCTTCAGTGCATCCTCGAACCGCTTTCTGTCCTCCTCCGGCTCCATGAAATCCGAAAGCACGAAAGCCGTACAGCGCTTCTTAAGGACGTTGGTCAGATAACGGAAAGGCTCCGAGAGCGCCGTCCCTCCGTGCTGCGGAACGAACTCTATCAACTCGCGGATTATCATCAGGATATGAGAACGACCCTTCTTCGGGGGAATGAACTTCTCGATGCGGTCGCTGAAAAGGATGCATCCCACCTTGTCGTTGTTCTCCGTAGCGGAAAAAGCGAGCACGGCGGCGATTTCGGTGATAACGTTCTTCTTCAGTTTGTCCGCCGTACCGAACATACGCGAACCGCTGACATCGACCAGCAGCATCATGGTCAGCTCGCGCTCCTCCTCATAGACCTTGATGTGCGGACTGCGGCTGCGGGCGGTGACATTCCAGTCAATGTCGCGCACGTCGTCCCCCACACGGTACTCGCGCACTTCGCTGAAAGCCATGCCACGCCCCTTGAAGGCGCTGTGGTAATGGCCGGCGAAAATGTCATTGCTCAGTCCGCGCGTCTTTATCTCTATCTTGCGTACCTGCCGGAGTATGTCGCTGCTGTCGCTCTCCATATCGGATAATCTGCAAAACGATGCCGCACCGCTACGGCACCTCCACGGTGTTGAGTATGTCGGTGATGATTTCTTCGGTCGAAACGTTCTCCGCCTCGGCCTCGTAGGTCAGCCCGATGCGGTGGCGCAGTACGTCGTGGCAGACAGCCCGTACATCCTCCGGAATGACATACCCCCGACGGCGGATGAAGGCGTAACTCTTGGCCGCCTTCGCCAGCGAAATGCTCGCACGGGGCGAACCGCCGTAGGCTATCATCGGAGCGAGTTTTTGGAGTTTATACTCCTGCGGTTCGCGCGTGGCGAAGATGATGTCGATGATGTACTGCTCGATTTTCTCGTCCATATAGACGTCGGAGACCACCCGACGGGCCTTGACGATGTCTTCCGGCTCGATGACTTTCGCCGGTTCGGGACAGCCGCCCTCCAGCAGGTTCATGCGGATGATATCGCGCTCCTCCTGCTTCTTGGGATAGGTTATCCGCGCCTTGAGCATGAAACGGTCCACCTGCGCCTCGGGCAGCGGATAGGTGCCCTCCTGTTCGAGCGGGTTCTGGGTGGCCAGCACGAGGAAAGGCTCCGGCAGCGGCCAGGTCTCGTCGCCGATAGTCACCTGCCGCTCCTGCATGGCCTCGAGCAGGGCACTCTGTACCTTGGCGGGCGAACGGTTAATCTCGTCGGCAAGCACGAAATTGGCGAAAATGGGACCGCGCTTGACATAAAACTCCTCCCTCTTCTGGGAGTATATCAGCGTCCCGACGATGTCGGCCGGCAGCAGGTCGGGCGTGAACTGAATGCGGCTGAAACGCGCGTCCACCGCTTTGGCGAGCGTCGTTATGGCAAGCGTCTTGGCAAGTCCAGGTACCCCCTCCAGCAGGATGTGCCCGTTGGAAAGGAGGCCTATCAGCAGGGTGTCGATGAGGTGCCGCTGTCCCACGATGACTTTCCCTACCTCCCTGCTCAGCGTATCCACGAACAGGCTTTCGCGCTCGATGCGCTCGTTCAGTTCATTGATGTTTACTACTTCGTTCATTTCCGAGCTAATATTTTACCGTATATCCCCCGGCGCACCGCAGCCGCGGGCCTATCGCGTTCATTACTTGCGGAGTAATAACGAAAGGTACACAAAGTTAGTATAAAAAACGGAAATTTTTCTCCGGCTCGGCCCGGGCTCCGACACAGGACCGGGAAACCGGCGGAGGGGAGGCAGGGAAGGAGCAGGTAGAAATCCGGCGATTTTAGCTAACTTTGCCGCACCGACGGGGGTCCCGCAGTGAGGCTCCCGATACCCATACAGCAACGATGTCCCATTTTACAGATACCCTCAACCCCGCCCAGAAGGAGGCGGTCCTCAACTACGACAAACCCTCGCTCATCGTGGCCGGAGCAGGTTCGGGCAAGACGCGCGTACTCACCAGCCGCATCGCCTACATGATAGAACAGGGCGTCCATCCCGGCTCGATACTCGCGCTCACCTTCACCAACAAGGCAGCACGGGAAATGCGCGAACGCATCGAGCAGCTCGTTCCCGACGGCCGGGCACGCTACATCTGGATGGGAACGTTCCACTCCGTCTTCTACCGCATCCTGCGGCAGGAGGCCGGGAGACTCGGTTTCGACGCCAACTTCACGATATACGACACGGCAAACAGCGAAAGCCTGCTCTCGACCATCATCAAGGAGCGAAACCTCAATACCGACGAATACAAGCCGCGCGACATCCACTCCCGCATCTCGCTGGCGAAAAACAATCTCGTGACTGCCGAGGCCTATGCGGCCAACACCTCGTTCGTCGCCGAAGACCGGCAGCGGAAGCGTCCCGAATTCTCCGCCATCTTCCTCGAATACGCCCGGAGGTGCAAGGCCAACAACGCCATGGATTTCGACGACCTGCTGATATACGCCAACATCCTTTTCCGGGACTTTCCCGACGCGCTGGAACAATACCGGAACCGGTTCCGGTACATCCTCGTAGATGAGTACCAGGATACCAACTACGCGCAGTATCTCATCGTACGCCGCCTGGCACAAACCCACTCCAACGTCTGCGTGGTGGGCGACGACGCGCAGAGCATCTACTCCTTCCGCGGAGCCAAGATAGAGAACATCCTCCGGTTCCAAAACGACTTTCCGGAGGCGAAGGTGTTTAAACTGGAACAGAACTACCGTTCGACACAGAATATCGTGAACGCCGCCAACAGCATCATCGCCAAGAACGACCGCCAGATACCCAAGCACGTCTTTTCGGAGAACGACGAGGGTGACCGGGTAAAGGTGCTGAAGGCCTATACGGACCAGGAAGAGGCCTATCTCGTCGCCGACCTGGCCAAACGGGAGGGCCGGGAGAACGGCGGCCGGTGGAACGAAATAGCTGTACTCTACCGCAACAATTCCCAGTCGCGCGCCATCGAAGACGCCCTGCGGCGGCGCGACGTGCCGTACCGCATCTACAGCGGCCATTCGTTCTACGACCGCAAGGAAATCAAAGACCTCGTGGCCTATTTCCGGCTGATAGTCAATCCGCGCGACAACGAAGCGCTGCGCCGCATCATCAATACGCCGGCCAGGGGCATCGGCGCGGTCACGGTGGCCCGCGTGGCCGCTGTCGCCGCAGAGCGCGGCGTGAGCATGTGGGAGGTGCTGGAGGGAACCGGCAGCGAGCAGGTACCCGAACTGAAGACGGCGGCGAAGAAACTCGCCGACTTCACCGGCCTGATACGCTCCCTCTCGCTCGAACGGAGCACGAAGCCGCTCCATGAATTCGGGCTCGAAGTGGCCACGCGGTCGGGACTCATCGGGAGCTACCGCATGAACCCTTCGCCCGAATCGGAAAATGCCCTGGAGAACATCAACGAACTGCTCTCCTCCATGCAGAACTTCAAGGAGGAGCGCATCGTACTCGCTTACGAGGAGGACGACAGGGAAGCGGACGCCGAACCCACCGTGGAAGAGTGGCTGCAGAACATCTCCCTGATGACCGACATGGACAAGGAGGGGGAGGACTCCAAGAACCGCGTAGTGCTGATGACCGTCCACTCGGCCAAGGGGCTGGAGTTCGATACGGTATTCATCGTCGGCGTCGAGGAGAACCTCTTCCCCAGCCTGATGAGTGCCACCTCGCAGGAGAAACTCGAAGAGGAGCGCCGCCTCTTCTACGTGGCGGTCACACGGGCGCGGAAGAAAGCTTTCGTATCGTTCGCCCGACAGCGGTTCAAATGGGGCAATACAGAATTCTGCTCGCCGAGCCGTTTCATCACGGAGATGGACGAACGGTACGTGGACCTTCCCGCCGATATGGACGAGGAGTCCGCGGAGAACAGTCCCGCTTCCTTGCCGAAGCAGCGCCAGGAAAGATACCGGCCCGAACGACCCGCATACGGAAACCGCGCGGTTTCGGGCGCCGGCGGTTCCGGACACCCGGAGCGGCCGGCCTCCCCGGCTCCCCGCACGCCGCACATCGCCGGCTCCCCGCACGCCGCACATCGCCGCCGCACCGCCCGACACGCGCAACATGAAGAGTATGGGCAGCCGACGACCGGCCCAGGAGGGAGAGACGACGCCGAAACATACCGTCTCAGCCTCCCGTTATGCCGTCGGAATGCGGGTGGAACACGCCAAGTTCGGCCGCGGCGAGATTACGAATATCGAAGAATTAGCGTCGGACATGAAAATTACCGTTATCTTTGACGACGGTACGGCGGGCAGAAAGAGCCTTCTCAGCCGCTACGCCAACCTGAAAATCATAGACTGACAATACCCATATCAACCATTAAATCCAAAAGAAATGAAAAAGTTGATTAGAGGCATCCTCGCCGTATCGGCAATGGCCGCAGCACTGGCCCTGACGGGATGCGACAAGAAGAACGGAACGACAACGGGCGGCGACACGACTTTCGCCGGAGAGTACCGCATGGAGGCCAAACCCCTCTACTCCGAAATGGAGGCGAAAGACCCCAACGCGACGGCCATCGAGATGGAGGGCATGAACATGACCTATGCGCAGATAATCGCAGCCCTCTTCTCGCTGACCCAGTCCGCCGACCTGGGCGGCACATCGGACATCACCTTCCAGCCGGACGGCTCCATGGTCATCGTATTCGACGACCCGGAGGACGGCACCGTAACATTGCTGCCGAACGAAGCGGAGGGGATACCGGCCGATGCCATCACCTACGCTCTCAACGGCAGCAATGTGATATTCACCCTCTCCTCCGAGACTATCGACAACATGCTGGATGCCGCCACCGACCCGCAGGAGGCTGCCGCCATCAAGCAGCTGCTCGCCGGATTCAACAAGGGTATCTTCACCTATTCGGCAGCCGACAATACCGCCAAGGTCACCTTCAAATACAAACTCACGGAGAACGAACTCACCCTCTATATCGACAAGGGGATGATATCCGAGACATGGAGCGCCGGCAAAGCAATCATGAACGGCATACTCGCTCTCGTCGGAGAGGACAATCCGGAGATAGCCGCCATCCTGACAGCCGTCATTCCCCAGGTAGACACGATGCTGGAGGGCTTCAACAAGATAGAGGTCGGCGCGAAAATGACCAGGAAATAGGATAACCGCTACGGGAGCCCGCAGCGCAGGTTTTCCCGTCACCGATGCAGGAGCGGCACGGATTGACCGTGCCGCTCCTGCATTTTCATCTTTTCACCCGAGGGAACGTTCAGCCAGGTAACGGCGGAAATTATCCTCGTATACGTCGCCGACCGGAATGCACTTGTCTCCGGTAAGCACGATATGTTTGCGTTCGACAGCCACTATCCGGTCCAGATTCACGATATACGACCGGTGCACACGCATGAAGGTATCGGCAGGCAGCCGGCCCTCATAGGATTTCAGGCTTCCGAGTGTCGTGACGGGACGCCCCGACACAGGAAAGATTCGGACATATTCGCTCATGCTCTCCACGTACACGATATCCGCAATGTCTATCCGAAGCGTACGGTACTCCGACCGAACGAACAGGCTGCGTCCGTCGTCACCCCGACGGCCCGACGACGCCTTCAACAGGCCGAACCGGGCATAGGCCCTCTCGGCCGAACGCAGAAAATCGGCATATCCTATAGGCTTCAGGAGATAATCCGTAGCATCGACACGGAATCCCTCCAATGCATATTCCGAATAGGCGGTAGTGAAGATAACGAGCGGCCTGGAAGGAAGTGCCCGCACGAAATCGAGCCCGCTGAGTCCGGGCATGTTGATATCCACGAAGAGCAGGTCGGCACCGGCATCGGACATCGCGGCTGCAGCCTCCACCGCGCTGCGGCACGAAGCGGCGAGCCGCAGAAACGGCGTCCGCTCTATATAGGAGCATATCTGTCTGAGCGCCAACGGCTCGTCATCTATCGCAATACAACGCATCATCGCTTTACAGGTATCTTCAATTTCGCGGTGTAACGCCCTCCGGCATTTCTTGTTTCGAGCGAACCGGCGCTGCCGTACAGCAGACCGAGCCTCTTCCGGAGATTCTCGAGTCCCACGCCGCTTCCCCTCTCCGCATCCGGAGCGACGCTGTTCTCCACCGTATAGGAGAGAACACCCTCCTCCACGGTCAGCCGGATGTCGATAAACGACCCCTCCCGGTAACTCATTCCGTGCTTGAAGGCATTCTCCGTCAAGGTTATCAACATAAGCGGAGGCACCTGCACGTCGGGCGGGTCGGCCGGACAGAGGGTCCGTATCTCCACCTCTCCGGCATAACGTATCCTCATCAGACGGATGTAGTTGTCGATGAATTCCATCTCTTTCCGCAGCGGTACCGTCGGCCGGTCGGCATCGTACAGCACATACCGCATGATGCGCGACAGTTCGATGACCGTCTCCTTGGCCCTCTCCCCGTCTATGTCTATAAGGGCGTGGATATTGTTCAGCGTATTCATGAAGAAGTGCGGATTGACCTGTGCCTTCAGATAGTTCAGTTCTGTCTTCAGCCGCTGGCTCTCCAGCTCTTTCAGGTGGCGGTCGTCCTGTATCGACTTGAACAGGAACCTTATCGCGAGGTTGCATCCGATGACCAGCACGGCAAGCAGCCAGTCGTTGAACATCCGGCCCCACCTGATGGGCATGGGAATGCCGGGCGGTCTGATACCGGCCGGCGGCAGGAATACCTGCGCGGTCGGCACCTCCGCCACAGCCGCCGGTTCCTTCGGATACGCCCGCACCTCCCGGCCGTAAAAGGCAGGCGGCTCGGGCCGTATCACGAGCATAGGGACAGCCGTGAAAATCAAACCGATAAGTGCAACGACGCACAATACGTAAACGCCGTACCTCCGCCGCATCAGCAGCAACGGCACCAGAAGGTAATTATGAAGCGCGAAAAGCAGCGCAAAGGGCAGTACGCCGAGCCAGAAATGGAAAACGCCGCACCAACGTATCCCGCTGCCGTCGTGGTACCCGAAGAGCGGCACGACGAGTACCACCGCCCACAGCAACCCATAGACGCCGTTTTCGAGAATGGTCTGGTTCATCTGTCGTTTCATCGTGCTGTCAATCGTTCCGGAAGCCGTCCGGCATTACATACGCCGCCGTCATGCAAAGACAGCATAACGGCGGCACCAACCTATTAACCCTTTCCCTATGAAATTCCGGTACCCGACTCTTCCGGTACCGGAACCTGTTCCGGGAAATCAACCTATGAGGAACTCCGGAAAAGCATTCTTCCTGCCGTGACGGCCCTCCGTCCGCCCCGTCTCCTCCCGTTTACACGGGACGGACGAAAAAAGCCCTGAGGCTCCGTACATCCGGCCGTGTCGGATTCCAAACCGGAATATCCCGAGCCGTCCTTAACTCCATCAACCGTTCTCTGCTTCCTCGACCGCGACGAACGCGGCCAAGGCAAAATCCGGCAGGGCAAGGCTCCCCGAGCGTTCCGATGTCAAAGATAAACATACGAAAACAAAAACAGACGGAATATTCAGCGAACCTCCGTTTTTTATCAACCAAAGACCCGGAAAGGGCCTTCCGCCCTCTTCGGAGAGCGCCCTGCCTTCCGCTGCCGCCGGAACGCAAGGCCCGGGACAGAGAAAACACCGCCCTGCGCCGGACAAAAAAACCGGTGCAATGCCGGAAAATAATCGTACCTTTGTTCTCCCGGCACAGGCAGGGTACGGGCCCGGCGCCCGCAGCACGAAAAACGATACGCCATGATATACACCATCACGCTGGACGAAATGGAGTTCAAAGCCTACCACGGCTGTTACGACCTCGAAAAACTGGTCGGCAACCGTTTTCTGGTAAGCATCTCCCTCGACGCCGAACTTGACGAAGCGGCACATGCCGACGACGTAACGAAGACCATCAACTATCTTCGGGTATATGCCATCGTCGCGGAGTGCATGAAACAGAAATCGGACATCCTGGAGAACGTGACCCTGCGCATCATAGAGGCACTGTATGCGGAATTTCCCCTGCTCCGCCATGTCCGCGCGACGGTATCCAAGCTCGCTCCCCCTCTCGGGGGCAAAATACGCAAGGTTTCCGTAACACTCTGCCGATAAGGACTTTGCAAATTGTTAATCGGCTGTTGATAACTAAGCGACAGGAGGCCGGACGGTCCGGAAAATTGGACTTAAACTTGCACTTGGCGGCCACGGACCGACCATCGCAATAGAATTATCTAAGAACCAATATCATATATTTTGACTTATGTCCGACGTTAAGAAAAACGTGGGTGCTGACGGGCGCACCCTTACCGAATACCAGTACAACGAGGCGATAGAGGGCGCCAAGGAGTACTTCAAGGGCGACGACCTGGCCGCCATGGTGTGGGTCAGCAAATACGCGCTGAAAGACTCTTTCGGCCACATCTTCGAGAAATCGCCCGAACAGATGCACTGGCGCATCGCCAACGAGCTTGCCCGCATCGAGAACACTTACCCCAATCCGATGAAGGCGCAGGAGATATACGACCTGCTGAAGGAGTTCCGCTACATCATCCCGCAGGGAGGTCCCATGACGGGCATCGGAAACAACCTCCAGATAGCGTCGCTCTCCAACTGCTTCGTTATCGGCCACAGGAATCCCGCCGACTCCTACGGCGGCATCATACGCATCGACGAGGAACAGGTACAGCTCATGAAGCGCAGGGGCGGAGTCGGACACGACCTCTCGCATATCAGGCCGACCGGAAGCCCCGTACTCAACAGCGCGCTCACCTCGACCGGTATCGTTCCCTTCATGGAACGCTACTCCAACTCCACCCGCGAAGTGGCGCAGGACGGCCGGCGCGGCGCCCTGATGCTCTCGCTCTCCATCAAGCACCCGGATGCGGAGAATTTCATCGACGCCAAAGTGGAGACGGGCAAGGTAACGGGCGCCAACGTCTCCATCAAGATAGACGACGAATTCATGCGTGCCGTCCTCAACAACGAGAAGTACGTGCAGAAATTCCCGATAGATTCGGACGACCCGATGTACGTCAAGGAGATAGATGCCCGCACGCTGTGGAACAAAATCATCCACAACGCCTGGAAGAGCGCCGAACCCGGCGTGCTCTTCTGGGATACCATCATCCGTGAATCGGTACCCGACTGCTATGCCGACGAAGGCTTCCGCACGGTATCCACCAACCCCTGCGGCGAGATTCCGCTCTGTCCCTACGACAGTTGCCGCCTGCTGGCGATAAACCTGTACAGCTATGTGGACGACCCCTTCACCCCGCAGGCAAAGTTCGACTTCGACAAGTTCCGCAGCCATGTGGAGGCGGCCATGCGACTGATGGACGACATCATCGACCTCGAACTCGAAAAGATAGACATCATCTACAACAAGATAAAACACGACCCGGAAGACCTCGACATCCGCCGCGTAGAGCTCTCCCTGTGGGAGAAGATACGCGAGAAGGCACTCAAGGGCCGCCGCACGGGACTCGGCATCACCGCCGAGGGCGACATGCTCGCCGCACTGGGGCTCACTTACGGCACCGACGAAGCGATAGCCTTCGCGGTGGAGGTACAGAAGACGCTGGCCGTGGAAGCCTATCGCGCCTCGGTAAAGATGGCCCGCGAAAGGGGCGCCTTCCCGATGTACGACAACCTCAAGGAGGAGGGCAATCCGATGATAGAACGCATCCGCGAAGCCGACCCGGCCCTGTACGAGGAGATGACGCAGGTAGGCCGCCGCAACATCGCCATGCTCACCATCGCACCCACGGGAACGACATCGCTCATGTCGCAGACCACTTCGGGCATCGAACCGGTCTTCCGTCCCGTCTATAAACGTCGCCGCAAGGTCAATCCGACCGACAAGAACGTGAAAATCACCTTCACCGACGAGGTGGGCGACTCGTGGGAGGAGTACAATGTCTTCCATCACAAGTTCCTCACATGGCTGCAGGTCACCGGCTACGACCTGTCGAAACTCGACGGCATCAGCGATGCCGAACTCGACAGGCTCGTCGAACAGTCGCCCTACAACAAGGCGACTGCCAACGACATCGACTGGGTAGCCAAGGTAAAGATGCAGGGTGCCATCCAGAAATGGGTGGACCACTCCATCTCGGTCACCGTGAATCTGCCGGAGAGCGTCACCGAAGAGCTTGTCAGCAAGGTCTATCAGGCGGCCTGGGAGAGCGGCTGCAAGGGCGTGACGGTCTACCGCGACGGTTCGCGGGCAGGCGTGCTCGTGGACACGAAACCCAAAAAGAAGGAGAAGGAGGAGTGCGACTGCGACGAATACAAACCGCCGTTGGCACGCCCGATTGAGCTCGAGGCCGACGTGGTGCGTTTCAAGAACGGTACCGAGGACTGGATAGCCTTCGTGGGCATCTATAACGGACACCCCTACGAAATATTCACCGGTAAGATAGAGGAGGACTCTCTCTACATTCCCAAATCCATCAACAAGGGATTCATCATCAAGGTAAAGGAGGAGGACGGACAAAAACGGTACGATTTCCGCTATCAGGACAAGTACGGCTACCCGCACGTCATCGGCGGCATATCGCGTCTGTTCGACAAGGAGTTCTGGAACTATGCGAAACTCATCTCCGGTGTGCTGCGCAACGGAATGCCCATCGTGGATGTCGTCAATCTCGTGGACGGCCTCAGCTTCGACAGCGAAACGATAAGCAACTGGCAGAGCGGCGTGGCACGCGCCCTGAAGCAATACATCAAGGACGGCACGAAGATACGCAAACAGAAATGCCCCAACTGCGGCGAAGAGTCGCTCGTCTTTCAAGAGAAGTGCCCGCACTGCACCTCGTGCGGCTGGTCGCGCTGTAGCTGACACGCACAGCCCGGCATACGCTCGTCCGGCCTTCGTCCCGAAAGGACGAAGGCCGGACTATTTATCGGTGGATGCAACCGACACCATTACATGGAACACGGAAAAGACTCCGACTCTGGCACCAGCGGACGCATACCCTATTGCGTAACTACTTCCGAGACAGAACGATTTTATATTCTAATGATATAGATATCAAATAAAAAATATAATTGCAATTACATATAAAAGCAATTTAAAACGAGTTTACACTAATGTTGGGAAAAAGCGGACAGCCTTTGTAAAAACAAAGGCTGTCCACATAAAATATCTTCTGTTCCTATTCCTCTAAAAATTCTTTTAACCACTGGATTCCAGTATCCGCTTCTCCGTTCAAACCTATTATTTCAGACGGAAAGACATACGTCCCTGACAAGATTGTATTTGCGTCTATACTGCGAATAAGGTATTGCTTATCGTCTTTAGCGAAATAGCAATGCTGTTTGAAATAATATCCTCTGACACCATCTTCATACCTGTTATTTGCTTCGACGGTCAATTCTCCATCACCGTTCCATTGGGTTATGGATTGCGTAAATCCGGCTACTATATTTGCATATTCATAATTAGTGGACGCTAAAGAATATACCACATAATCTTTCAACGCTCCCAATGCGTTCAATATCTCCACGCTGGGTCGATATATAAGACCATAAGGACTTTCCTCGTATTCTCCTTTTACATATGTTCTGACATTGAAATGCCCCTTTTTCTCTCCCATATATGTGACTGTAATCTCATAGCTCCTATTCAGATATTTTGTATCCTCTTTGGCAAAATGATTCAAATACTCGATAAAAGAGGATTTACCCTGCTCCACCAAACGCGCAATATTGTCGGGCAGATTAACAGTAGAAATTATTATATCAGATGCGTGAATTTCTGTTGGTGCTCCATAAATACCGGAAAGTTTATCTTTATCCCTATAATAGGCGAGAATACCATATTGTTGGATATCCCGGGATGAGGGTCTTTGACAGAATGCATAATAGCCTCCTGCTTCAAAAGCATTATCATACAATTCACTCGGCAGAAAGAATTTCAATGGAGCCCATGCGACAGTCCCATTCCTACTGACTGCATACACGATCGTAGAACCGGGGAGTAGTTTCAGGCCAGGCAATATATAGTCGGGAACCAATATCATCATCGAGGCAGAATATACATCGTTCATATCCTGCGCTCCCGACATCAAGGAGCCTGACAACATGAGTCCATTTCCAGCTTTGCTCGAGATGTAATAAACAGCTTCGCTATCCTCAAAAACATTATACTCGTCATTCAGTTTCAATAAGTCCTTTTTTGCTTGGTCGAATTGTGCAGAAGTCGGAGTGAATTTAATTTCATCCTGATAAATATTCTTTCTCTGTTTGACCACTTGGTCGAACAGCTTCCAACGTTCACTCAACGTGTATGTACCTGATATTCCGTTGTAAATAACGGTGTCCGGATCTATCTCCTGTGCCGTAGCTTTAATGGGAACAAGGCATAGTACAAACACATAAAAAAGTTTGCTCCGCATCATAATATTAAAGTATAAATATTTAAAATATCCCACGCGATATCCTACTGCGTGACCACCTCCGATGCGGGGACGATTTTATAGAGTTTGTCGCCGCGGCGGACAGGCCCCGGCGTCTTCACCGAACAGAACACCCCCTGCGGCGCTGTTTCTGCCGGACGGTCGGCCACATAAACCTCGTCGGCACTCCCTTCGAGGGCACCGGTCGTTTCACCGAGAACCACATAACGGGCACCCCGTTCGAGCGGTGAAGCCTCCACCTGTATCTCCGCAACGCCTATCTTCTTGAAGAAATTGGTGATTTTACCCACATACACCTTCCGTACCGTCGCCGACGACCCGTAATTGGCACTGAGTTCGACGACAGGCGCACCCTGATAATAGCCGCCCCAGAAACCGCGGTTGAACACCTCCGCAAGACGTTCCGTCCAGACGGCCGCCCGTTCCGGAGAGTAGGTTCCCTCCTCGATGGCCCGCAGTGCCTCGTCGTACGTCTCGACCACCCGCTTCACATACTCCGCCGAACGGGCACGTCCCTCTATCTTCAGCACACGCACGCCGGCCTCTATGAACCGGTCGAGGAAAGGTATCGTGCACAGGTCTTTCGGAGAGAGCAGGTAACGTCCTTCCACGGCGATGGTTTCACCGGTATCCCGGTCGCGCAGTTCGTAGGAACGACGGCATATCTGCCGGCACGCTCCGCGGTTGGCCGACTCCCCGCACTCGTGCAGGCTCAGATAGCATTTACCCGATATACCCATGCAAAGGGCACCGTGGGCGAACATCTCTATCTTGACCGGCCGCCCGGAGGGACCGCATATGCGCTGCGCGAGGATATTGTCGTATATCTGCCGTATCTGTCCGAGGTTCAGTTCGCGGGCGAGCACCACCACGTCCGCCCACCGGGAGTAGAAACGCAGTGTCTCGGTGTTCGACACGTTGAGCTGCGTGGAGATATGCACCTCCATGCCGACACTCCGCGCATAGAGGATAGCGGACTGGTCGGAAGCTATCACTGCATCCACTCCCTCGCGCAGGGCACAGTCCACGACCCGACGCATCTCCTCCACCTCGTCATCGTAAAGTATCGTATTGACTGTCAGGTAGGTCTTGACACCGTACTGCCGGGCTGTCGCCACGATGCGCGCGAGGTCGTCGAGGGTAAAATTGGCCGCCGACCGGGAACGCATGTTCAACTGTCCCACGCCGAAATAGACGGAATCGGCACCGGCCGCCACGGCCGCCATGAGCGATTCGTAGGAACCGACCGGGGCCATTATCTCTATGTCGCTGCGTTTTATCGCCATGATATCGTAATCGTTAATGGGCCGAAGCGGCAGAACCCCTCTCCGCCGGCGGAACCCGCCGCATCAGCTCAGCCGTTTGGTCAGTTCGAGCGCGAGCCGCTCCATCGGCTCCCGCCTCCCGCCCGATACCGACAGAGCGGCGAGCGCCTCCGTCGCACGGGCCGTATAACGCTCCACGGCCGTTTCTGCCTGTTCGCGCACACCGAGCGAGTCGTAAATGGCCAGCACCCGCGCCACCTTCTCGTCGGCTATCATCTCCCGGTTGTGCATCAGGCCTCCCAACTTTCTGCGCGTATCCTCGTCGGCAATCTCCATCGCTGCGGTGGTCAGGAACGTCTTTTTCCCCTCGGTAATGTCGCCCCCTATCTTCTTCCCGAGCGAATCCTGTGTACCGTAACTGTCGAGAATATCGTCACGTATCTGGAATGCCATGCCCAGTTCCGTAGCGAAGGTGTATATTCGGTCGCAGTCCTCCTGCGAGGCCCCGCCGCAAACCGCACCTATGACGGCGGCACCGGCGAGCAAGACGGCCGTCTTGAGCGATATCATGTGCAGGTAATCCTCCATGGGAACCCTTTCGAGCGCTTCGAAATCCATGTCGTACTGCTGTCCCTCGCACACCTTCAGCGAGGTATCGTTGAAGATGCGGAAAATACGGGGCAGGATGGCCGGGTCGGCCTGTTCGAGCAGACGGTAGGAGTAAATCATCATGGCATCGCCCGAAAGGATGGCGCTGTTGACACCCCATTTGCGGTGTACGGCAGGTTTGCCGCGGCGGACGGCAGCATTGTCCATGATGTCGTCGTGCAGCAGCGTGAAGTTGTGGAAAACCTCCACCGCCGCAGCACACGGCAGCGCACACGCCACGTCGTCGCTGAATATGTTGCATGCCATCATGGCCAGCAGCGGCCGGAGCCGTTTGCCGCCCTTGCTGAGCGAATAGACAATGGGCTCGTAAAGCGTATCCGGCTCTTCGGGAAAGGGAAGTGCATGGATGTACTCCTCTATGATGGCTGAAAGTTCTTCTTTGCTGTACATGTTTTCCGGGTTGGTTCGGTAAGTTGCATATTGTCGGGACTCCGCAGCCCCGCTCTCGTTTTCGATGCAAAGATAGGTAAAGCCCGGACAATTATTTTGCACAATCCTTGCATTTGGATAAATTTACATCCCGGTTCGCGGGATTCCGCGGACAGGTGCCCGCAGCCGGTACGGGTACGGCTGAACCACGGGAGACGAACCGGCAGAACATCAAGGGATAACGGAGACATGACGGAAAAACTGGCCATAGGAGTCGACGTCGGCGGTACGAATACCGTGACGGGACTCGTAGATACGGAGGGAAAGACGCACGGGGAACGCAGCTTCAAGACCAGGGAGTACCCCTATTTCGAGGATTACGTGGAACGCCTGGTGCAGGACATCGAGTCGCTCAGGCGCATCGCCCCCGGTACGGAACTCGCGGGCATAGGCATCGGGGCTCCGAACGGCAACTATTTCAGCGGCGTGGCCGAGAACCCAATCAACATCCGGTGGTATGAACGGAACCGGGACGGCTCGCAGGGAGCGCAGATACTGACCATCCCGTTCGTGGAGACGGTCAAGAAACACTACCCGTCGCTGCCGGTCGTCATCGACAACGACGCCAATGCCGCCGCCATCGGCGAAATGATATACGGCGGAGCGCGGGGTATGCGAGACTTTATCGAAATAACGCTCGGCACGGGACTGGGCGGCGGCATCGTTGCCAACGGCGAAATGGTGTACGGCTACGGTGGGACGGCCGGCGAACTCGGCCACATCACGGTCAGGCCCGGCGGGAGACTGTGCGGCTGTGGACGCCGGGGATGCCTCGAGACCTATGTCTCCGCCACCGGCATCGTGCGTACCATGCTGGAGATTCTCGCGGACGATACGCGACCAAGCAGGCTCCGGAGCGTTCCTGTGGAGAAGATAGACTCCAAAATGATAGCCGAAGCCGCCCTGGACGGCGACGAACTCGCACGGGCCGCCTTCGAGGAGACAGGCCGGATACTCGGCGAGTCGCTGGCCAATTTCGTAGCCTTTTCTTTCCCCGAAGCGATATTTCTTTTCGGAGGGCTGGCCAAATCGGGCAACCTGCTGTGGGAACCGACCAAACGGCACATGGAGACCAACATGCTCCGCAACTACAAGGGAATGGTCAAACTGCTCCCCTCGGGCATCGACCGGGCCAATGCGGCCATACTCGGCGCATCGGCACTGGTATGGAAAGAGCTGCGGAAACTCGAACGCAGATAAATCCCGCCTGCGGAACGCCGAGGCATCCGCGGAGCCGCGTCCGACTATCTTTACCGACCGGGCTTGCGTTTCTATGCCGACAGCATCCTGCAATGCGGCCTATCTCTTCACGGCCCGCGAATGCAGGCTGCAGAGGCGATATGCACCGGCCTCCATTGTCCGGCTTCGGGAAACCGCCGGATACCGCACCGGCCATCTCCGGCCAGGGGCCGCATACGAACGGACACGCAATTTTCGACTCGAACCGAACATGGAACACGAACCCCGCATTCTCTCCGTCAGGGAACATCCCGAATACGCACGGCAGGCCATAGAATATATCTCCTCCCGCTGGCGGGAGGTGCCGCAGGCGCTCTACGATGATTGTATTTCGGAATCGCTGTATGCTGTTGGCCCCCTGCCCCAATGGTATCTCCTTTTGGATTCGGAGAGGATTGTCGGCTGTGCGGGACTCATCTCCAACGACTTCATCAGCCGTGGCGACTTGTGGCCGTGGGTGTGCGCACTGTATGTGGAAGAGACTTTCCGCGGACGCGGCTATGCCGGCCTGTTGCTGGAACGGTGCCGCAGGGATGCGGAACGTTCGGGATACCGGGCCCTCTATCTCTCGACCGAACTGGAGGGCTATTACGAGAAACACGGTTACGATTACATAGGCGAAGGATACGGCCCGGACGGAGGGGCGATACCAATCTATCGTTTCGACATACGTGCCTCCGCCCTGCTCGCCTCAGGCGGATACGTCGTCCGGCCCGAACGGCCCGGCGAGGAGGAGGAACTCTGCCGCCTCGTCCGGACGGCTTTCGAAACAGCGACGGTCAGCGACGGGACGGAACAGGATTTCGCCGCCCGGCTGCGCAACAGCCGGGACTACATTCCGGAACTCGCCCTTGTGGCGACCTGCAAGGAGAGGCCCGTCGCACACGTCATGTTCACCCGGACACGGGTGGAACGCCCCGACGGCCGGCTCTTCGAGGGGCTGCTCGTCGCACCGCTCTCCGTACTCGCCGCCCACCGCGGCATCGGCCTGGGCGCGGCACTGCTCGAAGAGGGCATGCGGCGGGCCCGCGTCATGGGATTCGGCGCAGCATTCCTATGCGGCAATCCCGCCTACTACCACCGCTTCGGCTTCCGTTCCACAGCCCGTTACGGTATCCGGCCCACAGGCGACATTCCACCGCAATTCGTAATGGCCGCCGAGCTCCGTCCCCGGGCACTGCAAGGCATAACCGGCACCGTCTCCTTCTGCTGACCGCCCCCCTGCACCCTATCGCCGCACCGGCTCCGATACACAGCGACACCCACCACTGCGAAAAGGCAGACCCTATACATGTATCTCTCCAGGAATCTCCTACGACGCGGGACCGGCCTCCGTCAAGAGACCGTCCGGTTTTTCCTCCATCCCGTCATAACCGCTGTCGGTCACACCATACTCCTCCTCGATGCCGTCTATGACCTTCTGTATCTCGCCGAGCACTGCTTCGATAGCTTCCTCGTCGACTATCGTACCGTTCACGGACAGAAACTCGCACATATAATCGCTTTCCAGCCAAAGCCCCCACCGGTCGTACACGCTCCCGTCGCGGAATACAAGGTAGTCCTTATCGTCATTGTATGTCAGGGCGCCGCGCTTCTTGCTGTTATAAAAATCCATCACGCTGCCGAAATTGCCGAACGCCTCGTAGCACCGGATGATATACAGCAACAGATGTTTGTTCCGAACGTCCGGCATGAGCGCCGAAGCCTCCAACATCTCCAGCGCATCATCCGTATAGGAATAGGGCTGCAAATACGATATCGCATGGGCGTACATCCGCAGCGTATCCGGCGGAATGCTCCTGTAATCCCTCGAAAGCATCTCACGGCCTATGTGTACGTCAGCGGCGATATAATCCATGGCCTCGTGCAGCTTCATGACATTCTTCTCCAGCTCTATCTTGATAAGCCGCATATTCTCCTTGATGTTTTTTCTGACGGTATGGTTCGTAATCATGGCCGACCCCGCAAAAGTCACGGCGACACCGAGTATTACGACCGAAAGTTCCCGCAGGTAATCCCCCGGCCGGAATTTATCGAGAAATTTTCCCATTGCTGCAACACTGAATCGTAAAGCGTTGCAAGATACGAAAATATTGACCGGTCTGCAACGGATACCGCCGCACGGTAAACCGCACGACGGCATCCGCAGGTTCGCTCCCACCGGACAATCCGGCAAATTTAAAGACGCAATTTTTTTGACCGGGTGGTTAATTTGCAAATTATTATTACTTTTGTAGCCCGTAAGCAGACACTCGTTCGTCTGCGAAACAAGGGAAAGATGCCGGAGTGGTCGAACGGGCCGCACTCGAAATGCGGTGTACGGGTAACTGTACCGGGGGTTCGAATCCCTCTCTTTCCGCCAAAAACGAACCGCACCGCAGGGTACGGTATCTAACAAAGGCAACTTGCAAGTTATCTTGAAGTTGCCTTCCATTTTTTCAGGGACTTCCTGCCAGAAGTTCGTCTTTGCAATATTCCCCCTACAAAGCAAAACGAGCGAAGCGAAAGCAACCTCTTCTTTCCACAGACAACGCGCACAGGACATTATTTACAGTGACTTAATTTCCTCAGTGATATAAAAGAAGACTAAAAAACACCTGACAAGTATCCTGTTCGCGGGTCTTTCTCAGTGCCCAAAGAGCCACTGAATTTGACAACAATCAATTGTACAGTCTGTTACACTCTGAGCTTGGAAGCTGAAAATCAATTTCACATCCCAAAATCATTTAAGGGTTTAAAACATTCTCCCTTCGTCGCTGTCTTTTTCGAGAAATTTTTCGAACGTATAACCTTCACCGGATAGTTCCAATATCCGTTTTACAATCAACTCTCGGCAAATCGCCGCGAAATACAGCGTCGTTGATGTTCGCATAATGCTTTGATTTTCAGACCTCCATACACCAAGGTTATATCCAGCACCACCTTCGTAAACGCTGACATATGGGAATTGTGGATGGTTTATCAAATGCGCCCAAGAAACGGTTGCGGGATCGTTCGATACAGAAACATTCAAAGAGAATCTTGATTTTTGCTGATTTTCTATCAAGCTAAGTTTCTTATATTCCGGTATCTCTTGACTGGGAAGCAATGCCGAATTACCGTATTCCTCGGCCAACCACCCGAAAGCATGCCCGACAGTCTCGTGGATAAAAATTCCACGCATGTATAAACGATCCTGGATACACCCTGTAAAAGCACAAGAGGGGCGTTCCACATATCCCGTATTAGAAATATACGTATGAGTCATGCCTGCATATATGTTGTTTACCATTGCAGACCATACATCGACACTACTGAGTTCCGGGCTTATACTACCGTATTTTTGGGGAATATAAATCCTTGATGAATGAATTATGTCAAGATCGTCATTATTGCTCCCTGTCAGTCCTAATGCCGTTTCGGTATCTCCGGCCATTATGGATGTAGCAATATGATCCTTCTTTGATACAGCATACACCATATACACATCGAAATATTCCCTGTAGGATTTGGTAGGCTCTATTGCGAAGAACGACTCCATGGCAAACTCCATCATTTGCCGGTACCAGCCCGTAGCAATATCGACATCTGTGAAGGCTTCGCCTATCAACGCGATGCCGATACCGTTTCCGCGTGTAGCACGCTGGAGTACCTCGTACTGTTTGTCCATCGAGAAGTCCGTGCTTTCATACTCGCTCTGTCCGAAAATATCGCAGACAATCGTGTTCAACTCACTCGCATGCTGAAAAGACAACATATCCTCGAACGTTTCCCGTTCGCCGAGCGATTCGAAAAAGTGAGGAGCCCGACCGCCCACAAACATGTCGGCCACAAGCGCCCCGTCTTGCTTGCAGAGCAAATAGCTGGGATAGGGGTCTGAAGGCAATACGAACCGTTCGCCATCCGCATCGTGATAGTCCGTACAAACGTACCACGGCACAGCGTGTTCCTGCACGTAGGCCTGCGCCGCCGTCCGGTATGCATCGCCTTCAGGCGTGACGGCAATGACGTCGAAGCCCTGCGTATGGAACAGTGTATAGAGACGTTTTACCGTCGTCTCCATGAATCGGACGGACTCCTCCTGCAGAGGGTTCCATGCGAGCAGCATGGTCAGTTTGTTCCGGCTGTAAATGTCGCGGACACTGACCTCCCCGCCCGAAACCAAATCGCATATCGTAAAGTCCGGCACACTCAATCCATCCAGAAAAAATGTATGTTTCCCATCATAGTATTGTCTTATGCCAGCCATACATAGGCGTCCCGGTTCATGATATTGCATAAAAGATTCGGGCCAACCGTATAGTTTATTATTGTTGAGAACAATCTCCACCGAACGACCGTTTTCGAACAGAGCCGACCAATCCGGTATGTAACCTTCGAAATGGTTGTAAGACAGATTCATGTACCGTACTTTGCCCATTGTCTTCCATTCGGGAAGATTTCCTCCCAACGCATTACGGCTAAAGTCGATATGTGAAAGGCGCGACAGGTCGGCCACTTGCTCCGGCAGAGTTCCCGACAGATTGTTATCCGCGAGCTTTAGGGAGATGACGTATCCCTCCTCATCGGTTTCCACCCCATACCACTCGTTCAGAGGCTTGTCGCTGCACCAGTTGTCGTTGTGCGTCCAGCCGTCGCCGCCCGTAGATTCGTACAGTGCCGTGAGCGCGGTCAGCTCCGGCGCGGGATCCACCCACGCTTCCTGTATGACAGTCAGCGTATCGCAGAGCTTCGTCTCCGTGCTGCGGAACAGCACCACGCCCCTGCGTTCCCGCTCCTCGGCATTGGCGGCAATGCGGAAGACGTGTGCCGTCGTTTCGAGCGCTTTCGTATCGGCCGACGCTTCCGCCTCTTTTATCCATTGCTGTCCGCTCTCTACGACCGTTTCGTATGCGACGTTGGCCTGCACCTCCACGGTCAGCGTCTGCTCCTCGCAGGAGACTGCATAATCGTTTTGTCCGGACAGAATCGTATTCTTCTGACGCTGACGGACTGCGATGCGCTCCTCGCGCGTCCCGGCACGCAGCACGAGGAACACTCCCCGTTCGGAATAGGTGTCGTTCTCTCCGACGGTCACCTGCAGCCGCAGGTTCTCGCCCGCTTCTCCCGAAGAGGGGGTTACGCCGCACCATGCGTCGGCGGGCGCAGCGGTCTCCGGCGTTTCTATCTTCGCCTCCCACGGTGTGTTCGTGGAGAAGACGAGCAGATCTTTTCCGCCCGAAGCATCGAACGGATAGAGTTCCGACCGAATGTTCAAATAAGGCTCCTCGGCTTCTACTTCCGGCCCTTTGGTACACCCCGTGAAAATTACGGCTACCAGTACGAACGTGACCAACAATGCCAATTTGACAATGGATGATATTGTGTAAATATTTTGTTTCATCGCGTCATATATGGAAAATACGTAATGGAGATGCATGCTCGATTATCTGCAATTTAATGACTATTCATTAAGCAGCCAAATTTAAAAATATATCAAGGAAAAAGAAGAGCGTTTGGGGCATACGACACATCGGCGAATCCGAATTATCCTTATCTTTTATATATTATGCGGAACCGATGAACGGGAAACGACGCATAGCCTCTCCTGTTTTAAAACTTATTCAAGTGCTTGTGGTTACAGCATAGCTATACAACCATTCGAAAACCATATCGCCGAATACCCCTGTATTTTATCCGAACGGCAGACACCGGTGGATTCCCGATACTGTTCGCCGAAATGGGGAAAGTCGGCGCCTGCCTTTCGGATGCGGAAAGGGCGGCCCGTTCCCACGGATTCCGCGCCAGCTTTTATCCGGCCGACGAAGTACGGAAAACGAAGCACCGCAACAGAGACCCGGGCCGGTACCAGACTGCCGGAAGACTACTTCATGCCATAGGAATCCGCTATCTGACGGAAATGGTCTTTCGTATTGACTTTCGGAAATACCTTTTCGATATATCCCTCGCCGTCTATGACGAACGTGGTGCGCAGAATACCCATGTATTCACGACCCATGAACTTCTTCTGCCCCCATACGCCGTAGGCGGAAGCGATGGATTTGTCGGTATCGGCTATCAGCGTGAACTGCAGCCCGTGTTTGTCGGCAAACCCGCGGTGCGACTTTTCGCCGTCGGGACTCACGCCGACGATTTCGAAACCGTTCCGCTTCAACTCCGCATAACCGTCCCGCAGACTGCATGCTTCCGCCATACAGCCGGTCGTATTGTCTTTCGGATAGAAATAGAGTATCAGTTTCTTTCCCCTGAACTGTTCCAGCGAAACGGCCTTACCGTCCTGGTCGATGCCCGTAAAATCAGGCGCCTTGTCCCCTTCCTTCAACATGGGTCATACTGTTTTTATGAATCTCCCTGCCGGATATCCGACATGTATTTGCAAAACTGCGGCTGCACGACAGACCAACCGGACGGTTCCTTCCGCTGTCCGCAGCCGGCATGGGTCACTCCCGTTCCTGCCCCTCGAAAAGTCCCCGCAGGATTATTTCCGTCGCACCGCGGTGGGAACGCACATACGCACCGGCCTCGGCTGCCGCCCGGCCGTATGCCTGCCGGTCACTCTGCAGCGAGGCGAGCCAGACGGCAAGCTCTTCGTACGAAGAGATACTGCGGGCGGCGCCGAGGCTTATCAGGTCGCGGGCTTCCCGGAACTTCGCATAATTCGGGCCGAAAGCCACGGGAATCCCGAATGCAGCCGCCTCAAGCGTATTGTGAATCCCGACGCCGAACCCGCCGCCTATATAAGCATACGAACCGTATCCATAGACCGATGACAATATTCCTATGGTATCGATGATAAGGAGCTGTTTCTCCCCTCCGTCGTCGGCTTCGCCGTATTCGGTATAGCGGACCGCACCGCCCCTGACGGCTCCCGCCATCTCTTTTATCCGTTTCTCGTCCATCTCGTGGGGCGCAACGATGAATTTCATCCCCGGATTGGCATTGATGAGCCGGACGAGTATCTCTTCGTCGGGAGGCCACGTACTGCCCGCCACGAAAACCGTACCGCCGGCAGCGAAATCCTCCACAGCAGGCAGCCTGCGGGCCCCGTCGGCTATTCGCCCGACACGGTCGAACCGGGTATCCCCCGCGACGGTGACATTCGTGACGCCTATCCCGGCGAGCAGCGCCTGCGAATCGGCATCCTGTACGAACAACCGACGGAAAGAACGGAGCGCCCGACGGAAAGCTCCCCCCCACGGCCGGAAAAATATGGAATCGGGCCGGAATACAGCCGATATTATATAGGTAGGTACCTCCCTACGGGAGAGCTCCGCAAGGTAGTTCAGCCAAAACTCGTACTTGATGAAGACAGCCATCTCCGGTTTCACCGTGTCGAGAAAACGGGCCGCATTGCGCGGTGTATCGGCCGGCAGGTAGAAAACCCAGTCGGCCCCGGAGTAGTTCCTGCGTATCTCGTACCCGGAGGGCGAAAAGAAAGTGAGGAGTATCTTATAAGAGGGATAATACTCCCTGACGGCCTCCATTACGGGCCGGCCCTGTTCGAACTCGCCGAGCGACGCAGCGTGGAACCAAATTATCCTTTCGCTACTGCCCACGGCCTGCTCCAGCTTACGGAAAATGTCCCTGCGTCCCTGATACCACAACGCGGCTTTCCGCATGAACGGGGAGACCATCTTCACGGCACCGGAATAGACACCGATACCCAAATTATACCACCACATCTGCAAGCATCTCTTATCGTGTCGTACACCGCGGCCGGTATGCCGGCGCGGCCGCACGGCGCGAAAGTATAAAATTTTGGCCGGACGGACAAACCTACCACCTGAGCGTTACGGCATCCGGCACATAACGTACCTCCGTACTTCCGTCCGGAGCATACTCCACGGCTATCAGGTCTATCTGACAGTCGAGCATCACCCCGCAGGTCTCTATGTAACAGTTGGCCGCCCGGAGCAGTGCCCTGCCCTTGGCCGGGGTCATCGCCTCTTCCGGCCGGGTCAGTCCCCCTTCGCGGCGCAGCTTCACCTCCACGAAATGCACCCGATCCCCGCGTGCGGCTACAATATCCAGTTCATAACGGCCCATGCGCCAGTTACGGTCCATGATGATGAATCCGTGCGCCCTGAGCCATGCCACCGCAAGTTCCTCCCCTGCGGCTCCGAGTTCTCCGGTTCTCGACATATCCGTATCCGATAATAACCGACAGCCATGCCGTATCTCCCCTGTCATCCCGGACCGCCCCGCATCCTTC
Source organism: Tidjanibacter massiliensis (assembly GCF_900104605.1). Lineage (NCBI taxonomy): Bacteria > Pseudomonadati > Bacteroidota > Bacteroidia > Bacteroidales > Rikenellaceae > Tidjanibacter > Tidjanibacter massiliensis. The sequence continues at coordinate 1,751,177 of NZ_LT629960.1, forward strand.
CCGATGCTTCCGCCGCCACCGGGCACTGCCACAGGGGAAAACAGACAGCCCCTTCCCGGCCGGCAACCGTCGGGAAGAGGCGAAAAGAGGTTCCGGAAGAGAAGAGTTATGCCTTCTCCATCAGGAACGAGAGGTCAGCGCCGGGCTCTATTTCGCGCGGTGCCTCGCCGAATCGGAACACGCGCATAGGCCTCGGCCCCTTCAGCGTCATCCCGTTCCCCTCCACATGCAGCATACAGCCCTCGCGCAGGCCGGCCACGTACACACCGGGATTCGCGGCGATGAACTCTTCGATGCGCTGTTCGCGCGTCTCGCCCGCATGACCGACCGGATTGGCGTCGAGATAATGCGGATTTATCTGAAATCCGACAGCCCCTATCGCACGAAACGACTCGGGCTCCACGATGGGCATATCGTTGGTAGTCCGAATGGTAGGACACGCCACGTTGCTGCCCGCGCTCCACCCCACATAGGGGAGTCCGTCCATTATTCTTTCATGAAGCGGTCCGAGAAGACGTTGCTCCTGCATCTTCTTTATCAGGGCGAACGTATTGCCGCCGCCCACGACGACCGCTTCGGCCTCCATGACCGCCCTCACGGGGTCTGCCTCGCGGTGTATGGGCCTCACCCGAATATCTATCTCGTCGAAACGCCGCTGCACCTTCGCGGCATATTCGTCATAGGAGAAGGTAACGGCGGCATAAGGGATGAACAACACCTCGTTGGCGCAACTGAGGAACTCCGCAATATCGCCTATCGGATACTTGAGATACTCCTCGCCGGCATTGGTCGAGTTGCTGATAAGTAAAAGTCTCATAATTACAGTCGTTTATACATATATAAAATAATTGGCTCATGCGATACAAAACGCATCTAAAGATAAGGAATTACCCGGACGGTGCCAAAAGCATGCCGCATCCCGTCCGGGAGGACACGATTTTCAGCAGCGCAATGTTTCTACAGGCCAAGGCACTCATAATCAAAACGAATACATACCAAAACAAGTATTTGCCGCAGGATGGAATGCCAGACGGGAACCCTTTCCGCGACCGGCGCGACGTCTTACTAAAACGCATACAAATCAACGCATTGCGCGCACGCAAGGCAAAAAAGGGAGCGCTTTTTTAGTTTTAACGGAAAAAGTGTTATTTTTGCCACGGAGTTTTCTTTGAACGGAAGCCAAATTTACTTGCAAAATATTGTTGAACTAAAATTAAAAGTTATGTCTGAGATTTCATCAAAAGTAGTTGAGATTATAAAGGACAGGTTGAACGTTGCCGAAAAGGATATCGAGCTCACGTCGAGCTTTGCCAACGACCTTGGCGCAGACTCCCTCGACACCGTAGAGCTTATCATGGAATTCGAGAAGGAATTCGGTATCTCCATACCGGACGAGGACGCCGAAAAGATAACCACCGTCGGCGACGCCATCAACTACATCGAAGCCCACAAAGCATAACTCCGACACGATGAAAAGTTTAATAAGGTAAAATATTAACTTATTTTACCTTATTACTTTATTATGTACGGAGAGGAGGGGATGCAAAAACCCTCCGCGGCGGTACGGGCGCTTCGGCTGCCGGTTCCGCCATTAACCAATAAAAGATTTCGCTATGCAGAAAAGGAGAGTTGTTGTGACCGGTATCGGCACGATTAATCCGCTTGGCAACAACATACAGGAATACTTCGCCAACCTGAAGGCGGGCGTCAGCGGCGCTGCGCCCATTACGCATTTCGATGCCGAAAAATTCAAGACGAGATTTGCCTGTGAAGTGAAGGGATACAACTGGGAGGATTTCTTCGACCGCAAGGAGGTACGTAAATACGACCTTTTCTCGCAATACGCCATGATAGCCGCCGACCAGGCGATGACCGATTCGGGCATCGACCTCGAGAAGGTGGACAAACTGCGTTCCGGAGTGATTTGGGCTTCGGGCATCGGCGGTCTCAGGTCCATGTTCGACGAGATAGCGGGTTTTCTGGAAGGCGGACAGATACCGCGTTTCAGCCCCTTCTTCATCCCGAAGATGATATCCGACATAGCGGCCGGATACATCTCCATGAAATACGGGTTTATGGGTCCCAACTTCTGTACGGTTTCGGCCTGCGCGTCGTCCAACCATGCCATCATCCTGGCGACCGACCAGATACGCATGGGGCGTGCCGACATCATGATAACCGGCGGTTCGGAATCGGCGGTCAATCAGCCCGGCGTGGGTGGTTTCAACTCCATGCAGGCGCTCTCCACACGTAATGACGACCCGGCCACGGCATCGCGTCCCTACGATGCCGACCGCGACGGCTTCGTCATAGGCGAAGGCGCCGGCGGTCTCATTCTGGAAGAGTACGAACACGCCAAGGCACGCGGCGCGAAGATATACGCCGAAGTAGGCGGCAGCGGCATGAGCGCCGACGCCTACCACTTCACCGCCCCCCACCCGGAAGGACTGGGCGCAAAACACGCAATGGAGGATGCGATGAAGGAGGCCGGGATATCGCCCGACCAGGTGGACTACATCAATACGCACGGTACCTCCACCCCCGCGGGTGACATACCGGAACTGATAGGCATACAGGGCGCCATAGGCGACAGGATATACGAGGCGAACCTCAGTTCGACGAAATCCATGACGGGCCACCTGCTGGGTGCCGCCGGTGCAATAGAGGCCCTCGCCTGCATCATGGCGATTACCGAAGGGGTGATTCCGCCCACCATCAACAATTTCAACCGCGACCCCAATATCGACGCACGTATCAACCTCACGCTGAACACGGCACAGGAACGCGACGTGCGGGTTGCAATGAGCAACACGTTCGGCTTCGGCGGCCACAACGCCACCGTCCTGCTGAAACGGATTTGACAGGCGCGGGACAACTGACAGACAATCTCCCCATAAGGGCCCGCCGACGGTTCTTATGGGGATTTTTTACACACGCAGCCGGAAAGTTTTCCCCCTCCCCGTCCGGAAGGGATGGAAAACCGCGGCGCATCTCATCTTCAACCGCTTTATGTTCGACTATCTGAAAAGGACATGCAGGAAACACTTCGGCAAAGACCGGGAGTTCTACGTCGTCGTACACAACCTGCTGGGCATCACTCCCGACAACATCGACCTCTACAAACTCGCACTGATACACCGCTCCGCATCGGTCATGCTGCCGGACGGGAACCCCGCCAACAATGAAAGGCTCGAATTCCTCGGCGATGCGGTTCTGGAAACCATCGTCTCCGACTTCCTCTTTATCGAATATCCGGAACAGACGGAAGGGTTCCTGACACAGATGCGCTCGCGCATCGTCAGCCGCGCCTCCCTGGACGACATCTCGTCCAGAATGGGAATAGACAAGTACATCGTCGCCAACTTTAACGGGACGTACAGTCACAAACACCTCAACGGCAACGCTTTCGAAGCCCTTGTCGGAGCGGTCTATCTTGACAAGGGGTACGATTTCGCCAACCGTTTCGTCATCAACGGGGTATTGCGCCGGTATGTCGACTTGAGCGACATCACCACCACCGAAGTCGATTTCAAGAGCCGTCTGATAGAGTGGTGCCAGAAAAGTAAACGCTCCATCCACTTCAACACCGCCTCGGACGAAGAGTCTACCATGCGGAACCCCCGGTTCCTCTCGAAAATCATCATCGACGGCATCGAACTGGGCCACGGAACGGGCAGCTCCAAAAAGGAGGCGGAACAGAAAGCCGCATGGGCCGTCACCCAGATAGTGGGCAACGACGACATCGGCGACTTCTTCATGGACACCATCGACATGAGTTTCGAACGATACACCTCCGGAGATGGAAAAGTTAACTGACAGGGAGGTACGTGAGAAACTCGTCTCCCGCGGAGTGCAGTCGCTCTCCGACCGGGAGCTGCTGAGCATCATATTGGGCGAAGGCAGCGCGGGATACAGCGCCGTGGAGACCGCCGGCCGCATTCTCGATGCCTACGACGGTTCGCTGCCGGCCATGGCCCGGGCCGACATGACGCGCTTGCGCATGACCGAAGGCATCGGCGTTAAACGGGCCGCGGTCTTGACAGCGGTTTTCGAACTCGCCGGGCGCCTGCACAGACAGGAGGCCGCCGCTCCGGCTTCCATCCGCACCAAGGACGACGTAACGGCGCTTTTCGCCCCGCTCCTCGCCCGGCTGCCGCACGAAGAGATGTGGGCACTCTACCTCTCTTCCGCGAACGGCGTAATCGAAAAGATGCGCGTGAGCCAGGGCGGAGTCACGGCCCTGGTAGTGGATTACAAACTCATCGTGAAACGCGCGGTGGAGGTACTCGCCTCCTCCCTCATCATCGTCCACAACCACCCTTCGGGCGTGGCCGCACCGAGTCCCGAAGACATATCCATCACCAAACGCATCGGCGACGCGGCAGCACTCTTCGATATCGGCCTCGTTGACCATATCATCATCGCCGACGGTTCTTCATACAGCTTCCGGCAATACGGACTGATAAAATGAACCGAGAGCGACCGCACACACCGCCCGCAGGAGATGCCCCCGAATGCAGCCGAAAACCACAACGGCCGACACGGGGCATACCTTATTAATAATAATTACAGCATCCCGAAATGACGGAGGGCTTTGGCAATGCCCGAAGCATCCGTACCGGTAGTCACATAATCCGCCGCGGCCTTTACCGCCGCATCGGCATTTCCCATGGCGACACCGATTCCGGCATAGCGGAGCATGGTAATGTCGTTGTCGCCGTCGCCGAACGCCATACACTCCTCCCTGGCAAACCCGTAATGGTCGAGAACCTTTTGGATACCGATATGTTTGCCGCCTCCGCGGGGAATAATGTCGCAGAGCAGATGCGTCCAGCGCGTAGCCTCGCACGCGGGCATACCGCGCAGCACGGCCTCTTCCTGCTCGATATTCCCGAAAAAGATGAGCTGCAGGATGGGATGGTTCGGAATGTCGGAAATATCGGTCGGTTCGGGCAGGTCCAGGTTGATGAGGGCCGCCCCTTCGCGAGCCATATCCGTCACCGCATTCATCCGTATGAAATCCACCCCCTCGAATATGGTGGCCACCCCGTGCTTCCGGACGAAGGCTACCGCGGCACGGACATCTTCGACAGGCATGGCATTGGTATGTATGACCTCATCTCCTATCCGCACGCACTGTCCGTTGAGCGACACGATACCATCGAACAGGGATTTGTCCACGTTGTCGATGAGCAGTTCGTGCCGACCCGTGGAGATGAATAGCTTCATCCCCTGCCCGCGGAGCGCCTCCAGCGCCTTTCGGGTGCTCTCGGGCATCCTGTGCGTCTTGAAACTCACCAACGTACCGTCTATATCGAAAAATACCGCCCTTACCATGATTTTCCCGTGTAAAGTGACCTTCAGTAACCGGGGCAAAAATAGGAAATATTCGTCGAAGTATCACAGCGGATACCCGATGTTTCAGGCCCGCTGCGAGGAGACCGGCCGCACGGACCGAAAGCGGACAACCACACGGAGGACATCCTCCGCAGCCGGAGCACATGACAATTATTGATGATTTAGGCAACCGTCGCTTTGTTTTCTTCCGGCGTTTTCCTATATTTAGGGTCGATATATCTCCGCCGCCGGAATGAAGGCCGTTACGGGCCGCCGGGCGGCGCACGCGGAAACGGCAGGCCAGCCTGCCGGAGGAAGGGATATGTCCGTTGCGAATCATTAACCTAATAATAAACGGCGCATGAAAAACTATCAAACTTCAGAGATTAAAAACGTGGTCCTGCTCGGCGCCCCTGGCTCGGGGAAGACTACCTTTGCTGAGGCGATGGCTTTCGAAGGAAAAGTCATCGACCGCAGGGGCAGCATAGAGAACGAAAACACCCTCTCCGACAACACGGACCTCGAACACTCCAACCGGCGAAGCATCTACTCCACGATACTCTACACGGAGTTCATGAACCACAAGCTGAACATCATAGACGCTCCCGGTTCCGACGACTTCAGCGGCGGCCTTTTCGCGGCGTTCAAGGTGGCCGATGTCGGACTGATGCTGTTCAATGCGCAGAACGGTTTCGAAGTGGGGAGCGAGATACAGTCGCGTTATGCGAAGACATACAACGTCCCGCTGGTCGGCGTGATAAACCAGCTCGACAGCGAGAAGGCCAACTGGGAGGGAACCCTGGAGAGCATCGCCTCTTTCTCGAAAGTGAAACCGATTGTCGTACAGTATCCGGTCAACCCGGGCCTCGGCTTCGATGCCTTCATCGACGTACTGCTCATGAAGATGTTCCGCTTCAAGGACGACAACGGCACGCGCGAAGAGCTGCCCATACCGGCCGAACATGCCGAAAGGGCCGCAGAACTGCATCAGGCACTGCTGGAAGCTGCAGCGGAAAACGACGAAACTCTGATGGACACCTATTTCGAAAAGGGCGACCTTGAACCCGACGAAATCCGCAAGGGACTCGGCATGGGTATCGCCAACCGCGACTGGATGCCCATCTTCTGCGCCTCGGCGAAAAAGGACATCGGCACGAAGCGCATCATGGAGTTCATCATCAAGGTCGCACCGAACCCCGACCAGCGTCCTCCCATGACGGATACCGAGGGGAACGACATACCGGCAGACCCGGCAGGTCCGACGATACTCTTCGTCTTCAAGAGCTCGATAGAACAGCATGTAGGTGAAATCAGCTATTTCCGCGTAGTCAGCGGCAAGGTCACCGAGGGTATGGAGCTGCTGAACATGCGCACGGAGAATAAGGAGAAACTGTCCCAGCTCTTCGCCGTTGCCGGAAAGAACCGCGTGAAGGTCAGCGAAATGAGTGCCGGAGACATCGGATGTACGGTGAAACTGAAATCCACCCGCACGGGCGACACCCTCGCCCCCGCAGGTTCGCATACGGTCATCTCCCCGATGGTCTTCCCCGAACCGCGTTACCGCGCCGCAGTCCGGGCCGTGAACCAGGCCGACGAAGAGAAGCTCGGCGAACTGCTCAACAAGGCCCGGTACGAAGACCCCACCCTGCTGGTCGAGTACTCCAAGGAGCTCAAACAGACCATCGTACAGGGACAGGGCGAGCTGCATCTCAAGATACTGCGCGACCAGATAATGGGCGGCAGTAAGATAGACATCGAATATTTCGCACCCAGAATACCCTACCGCGAGACCATCACCAAGACCGCGGCAGCCGATTACCGCCACAAGAAACAGTCCGGCGGTGCAGGACAGTTCGGGGAGGTGCACCTGGTCATCGAACCCTATTACGAAGGCATGCCCGAACCCTCGAAGTACAAGGTGGACGGGAAGGAGCTCACGCTCAACGTGAAGAACAAGGAAGAGTACGACCTCGACTGGGGCGGCAAACTGCAGTTCTACAGTGCCGTCGTGGGCGGTGCGATAGACGCCCGCTTCATGCCGGCCATCCTCAAGGGTATCATGGAGAAGATGGAAGAGGGACCGCTGACGGGTTCCTATGCCCGCGACATACGCGTCATCGTGTACGACGGCAAGATGCATCCGGTCGACTCGAATGAAATCTCCTTCAAGCTCGCCGGCCGCAACGCATTCAAGGAGGCGTTCCGCAATGCCGGTCCGAAAATTATGGAGCCTATCTACAATGTGGAGGTGCTCGTGCCTTCGGACAAGATGGGGGATGTCATGAGCGACATGCAGAACCGCCGCGCCATTATCGAAGGCATGTCGTCTGAAGGAGGTCTCGACCGCCTCTCGGCACGGGTACCGCTCTCGGAACTCTACCGCTACTCGACTACGCTCAGTTCGCTCACCAATGGCCGTGCGACCTATACCATGAAGTTCGCTTCGTACGAACAGGTTCCCTCCGATATTCAGGAGAAACTGCTCAAGGCGTATGCGGATACCGACAAGGACGAATAACGGAAACGAAGATACGCAAAGCAGGGCGGTGGAACCACCGCCCTGCTATTTTAAAGGCTGCCGACCATAATGGCAGAATAATTGTTATCACAAAAACGCCCTCCGGTCATGGGGTGCTCACCAGAGCGGGCATTGTAGAAAAGGCGACTTCTCAAGCCCCCGTAACCCCCAACCGAAGGGCTTTATATTGTCCTTCTTAAAAACTGTACGGGGGGTAATATGAGAAGTCGCGTAACAAATATACGCTATTTTTCGATAACAACAAATATTACGGCGGATAAACGCCTCTCCGAATCCTCCGCAGGACAGAATCGTTGCCTCCCGAACCTCCTTCATGCCCCTTTGCAGCCCTGTACGGACGGCCGAAAGGGGGAATCCGCCCGCCTTCCGTGACGGCAAAATGCCGCATACCGGCAGGCGTCCGCTGCGGCACTTTCCGCCGCACGGCGAACCGAACCGATTGTCCGGCCTCAACATAAGCGCAGCAATGCAGCCGGTCATCGGAAAAAAATATTACTTTTGTTCCGTTGCTATCCAAAACCCAAAACAGTTATCAAATGGCTATATTGAGAGTTGAAAACGTTACAAAACGTTTTGCCAACCATACGGCCCTCGACGACGTATCGCTTGAGATACCGCGCGGCTCGGTCTATGGCCTGCTCGGCCCGAACGGAGCGGGAAAGACCACGCTTATCAGGATAATCAACCGCATCACCGCCCCCGACAGCGGCAAGGTGTACCTCGACGGCCGCGAACTCGCTCCGGAGGACGTCTACAAGATAGGCTATCTGCCGGAGGAACGCGGACTCTACAAACAGATGAAGGTGGGCGAACAGGCCGTCTATTTCGCACAGCTCAAAGGTCTCTCCCGCAGAGAAGCGACCGCCCGGCTGAAGGTGTGGTTCAAGAAATTCGGCATAGAATATTGGTGGGACAAGAAAGTGAGCGAACTGAGCAAGGGCATGGCGCAGAAGCTCCAGTTCATCGTCACCGTCCTGCACGAACCCCAGCTGCTCATCTTCGACGAACCGTTCAGCGGATTCGACCCCATCAACGCCAACATGCTGAAAGAGGAGATACTCGCCCTGCGCGATAAAGGGGCGACGGTCATCTTCTCCACCCACAACATGTCGTCGGTGGAGGAGATATGCGACCACATCACGCTCATCAACAAATCGCACAACATCCTTACCGGAAAACTCGACGATATCCGCCACGAACACGGAACCAACATTTTCGAAGTGGAGTTCCGGGGCGACCGGGAACGGTTGAAGGCGCAGCTTTCCAACCGCTACACGATATTGGAGACGGAAGGGGAAGATGCGCTGCGGAATGCGCTCAAAATACATCTGACCGAACACGAACAGATACGCGAGCTGGTTTCCGCAATCAACTCCGCCGTCGAGATACGTTCCTTCAGGGAGATTATCCCCAGCATGAACGACATATTCATCAAGGCCGTCGCAGGCCAGCTTTAAACCGGAAGGAGGAAGGACAATGGGAAAAATCGGATTGATAGCACGCAGGGAGTTCAACGAACGCGTACGCAAGAAAAGCTTCATCATCACCACCATACTGATGCCTCTGTGCATGGTCGGCATCATCGTACTCATGGCCTGGCTGATGACGCGCGAAAGCGACAAGGAGCGGGAGATAATCGTGATAGACGACAGCGGCATGGTGGCGCCGCATCTCGTGAACGAAAGTTCCATCCGCTACCGGATGGCGGACCGCACCCTCGAACAGATGCAGGAACAGGCACCGGAAGGGGCCTTCGGCATTCTGGTCATAGGACATGACATCATGAGCAACCCAAAAGCCGCCCAGCTCTTCACGTACGAATCCTCCACACTGATGATTGAGGAGTCCATATCGGGACAGATACGCAAGATAGTGGAAGACGCGAAGCTGAAAACATACGATATAGACAATCTGGACGAGATACTCGCGGAGGTACAGACTCCCATCAAGCTCCAGACCAAGGAGATTACCGACTCCGGAGAGACGCGGGACTCCTCCAGCGCACTGAACATGGCAGCCGCCTACATCTTCGGCCTGCTCATATACATGTTCGTATTCATGTACGGCACCATGGTCATGCAGGGAGTCATCGAGGAGAAGAGCAACAAGGTGCTCGAGCTGATGGTATCGTCCGTCAAACCTTTCCAGCTCATGATGGGCAAAATACTCGGCATCGCCTCCGTAGCCCTCACGCAACTGTTGATTTGGGTGGTATTCATCGCAGTCGCGGGAGGCGCGGCGATAAACTATTTCGCGGGGGATGCGATGGCCGCCGCGGCCGCCATGAATGCGGGAACCGCAGGGATGCCGGCCGCCATGGGCGACATCGGCGCCGACGAGATGGCGATACTCAGCCGCCTGACGGACATGCGCTACATCCTCACGACCGTCATAGGCTTCATCGTTTATTTCATCGGCGGATACCTCCTTTACGCAGCCATGTTCGCCGCGGTAGGCAGCGCCGTGGACAACGAGAAGGATACCCAGAACCTGCAGCTTCCCATCACGGTGCCCCTCATACTCGCCATCGTGGTCATGGTAAGCGCCATGCAGGACCCGAACAGCCAGATAGCCTTTTGGTTCAGCATGATACCCTTTACCTCGCCCGTCATCATGATGGCCCGCCTGCCTTACGGAGTTCCCATGTGGGAGCTGCTGGTATCGGTGGGACTGCTCTACCTGACCTTCGTGGGCACGGTATGGCTCGCCGGCAAGATATACCGCGTCGGAATCTTCATGTACGGGAAGAAACCCTCGTTCAGAGAGCTGTTCAAGTGGGTCAGGTATAAATATTGACGTTTCACCTGCGGCGGTTACTCCGCAAAGGCCGGAAACATTACCTTTGCAGAGACGGCAGAGGGCGAAAGGTACGGTATTTGCCGCCTGACGGAACGGAATCGACAAAACACAAAACTCCATAGCAATGAAAAAACTGCTTATTCTGATTGGGGCTGCGGTACTCCTGTTCGGATGCACCGGCCCGATGGGACCGCAGGGGCCTCAAGGTCCGCAGGGAGAAGGTTCGCAGACGTTCACCCTGACATACAAACTGGCCTCCGCCGACTGGGAGAAGAATACCGATGCAGCGGGCAATTTCATCGGCTGGTGGCATGAGATACAGATGCCCGAACTCAGCACCTATGTCTACGAATACGGCATGTACAACGTCTACCTGTGGGATGGCAACATACAGGTACCGCTGCCCCTGATTGTCTACAACGAGACGGACAACGCATTATGGGAGAAGAAGATCTCCTGCGACTTCGCAGTGGGTTCGGTAGCGGTTTACTATCAGGAGAACGACTTCATGAACGAGGGGTACCGCCCCGAGGATATGACCTTCCGCATCCACCTGGTTTGGTAAGACTTCCCGTGCCGGGATGAACGGGAAGAGGCGACGCCTTTCCCGAAAGCAGAAGCGCCCGGCGTAGCGACGGAGGGACAGCAGCGGATGAAAGTCCCGTCAGACAGAGCCGAAGGGGTAAAGACGATTTGGTCTTTACCCCTTCACCTTTATGGTGACGTATACTCCGTATCCGGCCTGACATTGGTTCCGTACCAAGCCGTGCAATTACAAATACCGTCCTGTCCGGCTTTCCGGTGCCTGTCGAACCGTTTCGAGCGTTCCGGCAGCGACAATCCGGCCACCCTCCTCACCGCCCCCCGGACCCATATCGATGATATAATCCGCATTGCGTATCACATCCAGGTCGTGTTCGATGACCACTACGGTAGCCCCCCTGTCAATCAAGGCCTGGAAAACGCCCAGCAATACCTGCACATCCAGCGGATGCAGCCCGATGGTCGGTTCGTCGAAAACGAACACGGAATCCGCCTGCATTCTCCCCATTTCGCTGGCCAGCTTCAACCGCTGCGCCTCGCCGCCGGAGAGACCGGGCGTCTCCTCCCCCAGCGTCAGATAGCCCAAACCGAGCCGCTGCAACACCTGCATACGCTGCGACACGACCTTCATGTCGGCACAGGCCTCCAATGCAGCATCTATACCCATGTCCATCAGTTCCGGCAACGAATAAGCTCTTCCCTGCCGGTCCGTATGTTTGATGAGCCAGGCATCCTTTCCGTAACGGGAGCCGCGGCACTCCGGACAGGTCAGTACCACATCGGGCAAAAACTGCACGTCGAGGCTGATGGAACCCGTCCCGTCGCACGCGGGACAGCGCAGACGACCGGTATTATAGGAAAAATCTTCGGCCTTATACCCGCGACTCTTCGCATCCGGCGTCTTGGCATAGATTTTCCGCAGTTCGTCGTGTACATTCGCATAGGTGGCCACGGTGGAACGGACATTCACTCCGATTGGCGTGGCATCAATCAGCTTGACATGTCCGATACCCTCCGCCTCCACAGCCCGCACATGAGCCGGCAGCCGCGTCCCGCCTGCAAGGGCCTTCAGGGCGGGGACAAGGCTTTCGAGTACCAGCGTCGTCTTGCCGGAACCGGAAACGCCCGTCACCACGGTCAGCCTTCCTTTGGGAATTTCGACCTCCAGAGGCTTTACCGTATGGATGCCGGAGGTGGAGAGCCGAATGCGCCCCTCCGAAAACATCTCCTCGGCTCCTGCCGGTCTCCGGATGCGGGTATCCGCCCGCCCGGAGAGGAAGCCCCCTATTCGGGACTCCGGATTGTTTCCGACATCCGCCACGCTCCCTTCGGCAATCACCCGACCGCCGGCCGCACCCGCACCCGGTCCCATCTCGATGAGCCAATCCGCCTCTTTCAGAATCTGCGTATCATGGTCGACCAGCAGCACCGAATTCCCATCCGCCACCAGGTCGCGTATCACGCCGTTCAATCCCATGATGTTGGAAGGATGCAGCCCGATGGAGGGCTCGTCAAGCACATACAGCACACCGGTCGTCCTGTTGCGTACCGCCCGGGCAAGCTGCATCCGCTGCCGCTCTCCGGTCGAGAGGGTGGACGAAGCCCGGTCGAGCGTCAGGTAGCCGAGTCCCAGGTCCATCAACCGCATGGCCGCAGACCGGAAAGATTCGCAGATGCTCCGGACCATCGGCTCCATCTCTTCGGGCAGGGAAGCCGGTACACCGTCCACCCATTCCATGAGTTCGGCCAGCGTCATCCGGCAGGCCTCATCGAGGGAGATACCCCGCAGTCTGGGCGCCCGCGCCGCTTCGGACAGGCGCGTTCCGCCGCACGACGGACACACCTCCTCCTTCAGAAACCGGGCGACACGCTTCATTCCCTTCTCATCCTTGACTTTCGCCAGCGCATTCTCTACGGTATAAATCGCATTGAAATAGGTAAAGTCCATCTCACCCGCAGCACCGCTGGTCCTATTCTGGTAAATCATGTGGTGCTTGACGGCCGGCCCGTGGAACACGATTTCCCGCTCTTCCGGTGTCAGCAGGCGAAACGGTACGTCGGTACGCACACCCAAATCCCGGGCGATATCCTTCATCAACGACCACATCAGTGTCTGCCAGGGCAGCACAGCCCCCTCGTCTATGGTAAGGGATTCATCGGGCACGAGGGTCGATTCATCCACAATCCGGATACTCCCGGTACCGCCGCACTCGGGACAGGCCCCCTGACTGTTGAAAGAGAGTTCCTCCGCCCCCGGTGCATAGAAATGCTCTCCGCACTCGGGACAGACGAGTTCGCGCCCTGCGGCAACGGCAAGGGAGGGAGGCGCATAGTGACCGTTCGGACAGCGGTGGCTGGCCAATCTCGAATACATCAACCGCAGGCTGTTCAGTAGCTCCGTAGCCGTACCGAACGTGCTGCGGATACCGGGAACTCCGGGACGCTGGTGCAGCGCGAGAGCCGCCGGAACATACGTCACCTCGTCTACCTGCGCCTTGGCCGCCTGCGTCATCCTGCGCCGCGTATAGGTAGAGAGGGCCTCCAGATAACGCCGGGAACCCTCTGCATAGACGACGCCAAGTGCGAGCGACGATTTGCCGGAACCGGAGACGCCCGCCACTCCCACTATCTTGTTGAGCGGAATATCCACGTCCACCCCTTTCAGGTTATGAACCCTCGCACCCCGTATCTTTATCCTGTCAATCATAACAACCGCATGCAAAAGGAAATCGTTTCCACAAAATTACCCATTATTCCACACTTTCCTCCCTGCGACACGAAAATGCGTCCCTGCCATCGGCACTGCCGCAAACGAAACGAGGAGAGCATACCGGACGATGCTACCCGCGGCAGCGATACGGAAAACGCGCCGGCCTCCTCTCTCCGCAACCGCTATCCGGACAGCATCGCCGCGGCCGTCCAGATACAGACGGTACGCCGTCCGGAAGACAGATACGGCGGAGCAAGTGCTCCGCCGTATCTGTTTCAAATTTCGGCCCGGCCGCCCTCACAACGACAGGCACGGACATCCGGTCGCCCGGCATCAGATAAGTCCCTTCTCCTTCTTTTCCCGAACGGCGCGGAGCATATCTTCCGTCATGGACTTCATATCCCATTTCGGCTTCCAGCCCCACTCCTCACGGGCACAGGTATCGTCGAGGCTGTCCGGCCAGCTACGTGCAATGGACTCCTTGACAGGGTCCACGTCATAGGTCATCGTGAAACCGGGCATCGCCTTGCGGAGCTCGGCATACAGCATCTCCGGCGTAAAGCTCATGGAGGTCACATTGAAGCTGTTGCGGTGTACGAGTTTCGACGGGTCGGCCTCCATAATCTGGATGCAGGCGTCGAGTGCATCGGGCATGTACATCATGTCCATATAGACATCGCTCGGTATCGGACATACATACGAACCCTTTTTCACGGCATCGTAATAAATCTCTACGGCATAATCGGTCGTTCCTCCGCCCGGAAGCGTCACGTTGGAGATGAGTCCGGGGAAGCGCACGCTGCGCGTATCGACACCGAAACGCTTGTGGTAATAGTCGCCGAGCAGCTCGCCCGTCACCTTGCACACGCCGTAAATGGTCGTCGGCCTCATGACGGTATCCTGCGGTGTCTTCACTTTCGGGGAGTTGGGGCCGAAAGCGCCGATGGAACTCGGCGTGAAGAGGGCGCAGTTGTATTCACGCGCTATCTCCAGCGAATTCATCAGGGCACCCATATTTATCTGCCATGCCTTCTGCGGGTTCGCTTCGCCTACGGCCGACAGCAGCGCCACCAGGTTGTAGATGGCGTCTATCTTGTATTTTTTGACCACCTCGGCATAGGCTTCGCCATCGAGCGCATTAAGCTGCACGAACGGCCCGTTCGCCGCCAGCATGGGGCAGTCGCGCATATCCGTAGCCACGACATTTTCGTTCCCGTAGACGCTCCGCAGCCTCATTGTGAGTTCGGAACCGATTTGACCGCCGGCCCCGATGATAAGAATCTTTTTCATGTCCTATTTATAATTTAAACAATGCCTGTACACAAGGGAACCGGGCTTGCACCGGCCGCCCTCACTTTCCGGTCTTCTCGCGCTCCTCGGCTTCCCGGATAAGTCCCACGGACAAGACCGTATAATAGATGACGACCACTGCCTGCGCTACCACCACGGCCCAAGTCAGGAAAGAGCGCACGGGTATCATCCATACGAGCAACGCCAAACCCGACACGAAAAGCACCGCCAGCACCGCAACCACGCGACGTAATCCCTTGAATCTGTCCATCGTTACAATTTTGGCCCAAAATTAGTAATAATTCTTACGTTTTATTACCGCAGCCCGCCGAAAAACGATAACCGCCGAACCCTCGGGTTCGGCGGGCACTCCCTTCCGCCGCCAGACCATCACCCCTCCCGGTCTTCTTCCGGCAACCGAACGGAACATCCGAAACGGAACCGCACATACCCGCACCCCATCCGGTTGCCGATTCCCTACCCGCCGATAAACCGGACAAACTGTCGAAAGCTCCGGCTTCATGACAACAAAATGATACGATATCCGCCACAGCTGTTGGAAATTTGGAAAATGATGCCTATTTTTGTCCCGCTTTCGGAAATCGTCCGACGCAGCAATCGCTGTTGTAGCTCAGTGGTAGAGCACTTCCTTGGTAAGGAAGAGGTCACGAGTTCAATCCTCGTCAACAGCTCAAGCTATTTATGAAGAACCCATCGCTGTAGACGGTTGGAAATTAAAAAGGACACTCGCATAGGCTCGAGAGTGTCCTTTTGTTTTTCAATACGTTACGAAACAATCTTATTTCAGAAGCAATTTAGAAGACGCCCCGCAACAGCAACGCCTTTTCCAGATTCCAACATCTCCTTCTCCTTCCATCACAATCAAGTGCACTATACGATTCGCTATCAGGTCTGCTCGCTACAAACCTCCTTTACATTCCCCAAAACTTATGTAAAGGTTCTCCGGCTTTTCTTTACATTCCCCAAAACTTATGTAAAGGTTCTCCGGCTTTTCTTTACATTCCCCAAAACTTATGTAAAGGTTGTGGTCGCCCTGAATTTAAATTACGCGACTTATGGAATCTATTCTTTCAAATGAATCCGTATTGTCATACTCACTATGATTGATCAACAACTGGGTTAACTGAGGATTCAGATAAAAGTTAGAATGTCCCACCTTTACCTTATCCAACAACTTATGCTCGGCAAGGCTATTAAGATATTTACTGGCCGTAACTCTGGAGACCTGAAGTTCCTGCATGACAAATTCTATTTTCGTATAAGGATGGCTGAATAAATTATTCAGCAACTCATGACTATACTGCCTTCCTAACAATGCCCTCATCTGCATTTTGTAATCCTGCATCAATACTTTAATGGCCTTGACCAAAACGATGGTTTCAGATGCAGTCTCCTCTATGCCTTTCAACATAAATAAAATCCAATCTTCCCAATTACCGTAATCTCGGACAGACTGAATCAACCGATAATACGCTCCTTTGTTCTTAATTATATAACGACTCAAATAGAGAATCGGCAAATCCAGCAACCCTTTCAATACGAGATAAAGGGAGTTGATAATCCTTCCGGTCCGGCCGTTCCCATCATAAAAAGGATGAATACTTTCAAATTGGTGATGAATTATTGCCATTTTAATCAACGGATCAATATCTTCCAACGTATCGTCATTGATATACTTCTCAAGGTTACCCATATACTCTTGTATATCATCGTATTGCTGCGGAGGAGTATAGACAACTTGTTTCTGGCTGTTCTGCAAACTGGTTCCAGGAACCTTGCGAAAACCCGCCTTATTCTTTTCCAGAACTTCCTGAATACATTTAATATTATTTAGAGTCAGGACTTTATTATGACGAATCAAACTGAAACCTTGTTTAAGAGCCGAAGCATAAGAAATCACTTCTTTAGTTGAGGCAGATGCAGCGAACGATCTCAATTCCGCATCCGCTTTATACATATCGTCGTGAGTGGTAATGATATTCTCAACAGCCGAACTTTCTTTCGCTTCTTGCAAACTCAACGTATTAATCAATATGCTCTCATTGGGAATAGTCAATGCCACTCCTTTCAACTCCGCCAATCTCTTATTGGCCGAATTCAATTGCCGCAAAACCTTAACTGTCTCCAATTCAATGGGCAAAGGCAACATCGGTATCTTGTACATGTTCAACTGTTTTTCTTTATATTTCAGGATGACCGGATACATCATATCGGAGTACCCTTTGACCACCGTTCCGACTCTACACGAATAACAGTTGCACTATCCGCGATGTTTTCGCAAGATGAATCTCCCTATTATACGTATAAGTCAAAGATACATTATTTCCCCGACATTTACAGAAGTGTTAGGCCAAACAAAACTATACCCGCATTCAGAGCAGGTTCAGTAATACGGCCGAATGCACTGTCCTCACAATTGTCTATCCGCCCATTGACGGCGATTCAAACATACATTTCTTCCGCAACAGCTCATGTTCTCCCTACGACACCATCGGCCATCGCACCCCTTCCTCCCACGACATCGACACATTTGCTTTCGCGCGCACAAGCTACCTGCAGCACAAAAGATTCCGAACAAATCTGCACTCCCGTTGAAAAAACTCCCCTATGAAACCGACAAAAGCCGTTCAGATAATGATAAACGGCTTTTTCGTCGAGCGAAAGAGTCCCACCATGGGTTGAATAGCACCGCTACGGCAAAAGCGTTCCCCTCGCAAAAATCTATTTCTTGACAATTCCGACAACGGTCCCGTCAGCAGGTACTCCCGGTGCATCCTCTTTTTCGTTCCTCCGTTCGCCGAGTTCTGCATCTATCGCCTCGAACTGCGAATTCTTCGACACGAATTCGGGAATGACCTCCTTCATGAGCTTCACCGTTCCGTAGATATCCACCGATACGGAAAGACGTTCCAACTCCCCGAACGCACGGCACACCTCCTCGTATCCGTATTTCCGCACCTTGGCAATCTTAATCTTCTTGTGGGAAGTGGGGATGGTATTCTCCATATTGCTCAGAACCTCCTCGTAGAGTTTCTCGCCCGGCCGCAACCCGGTATAGCGTATTTCGATATCCACTCCCGGTACATAACCGGCCAGTTCTATCATGCGCTTGGCAAGGTCGGCTATCCTGGTGGACTCGCCCATTTCGAACACCATTATCTCGTTGCCGTCGCTTATGGTGGCCGCTTCCATCACCAGACGGCACGCCTCGGGTATGGTCATGAAGAAACGCGTTATCTCCGGATGCGTCACCGTGACCGGGCCGCCGTGCCTTATCTGCTCCATGAATCGCGGTATAACGCTGCCGTTGCTGCCCAGCACGTTGCCGAAACGGGTGGTGACGAAGCGGGTACGACCCGCCGTACGCCCTTCCGCTATCGACACGCCGAGGCTCTGCACATATATCTCAGCGAGCCTTTTCGACGCACCCATCACATTCGTCGGATTCACCGCCTTGTCCGTAGATATCATGACCATCTTCTCGACCCCGTACTCCACGCACAGGTCGGCCACATGCTGCGTCCCTATCGCATTGACGAACACCGCTTCACACGGGTTTTCCTCCATGAGGGGGACATGTTTGTAGGCGGCCGCATGGAACACCACATCGGGCCTGTGGCGTTCGAATATCATCCTTACCCTCGCCTTCAGCCTCACATCGCCTATGACCGGGACGAACGACAGGTGCGGGAAACGCTCCTCCAGCTCGAGCCGGATGTTGTGCATGGGTGTCTCCGCGGAATCGAACAGAATGAGACGCCCCACTCCGAACGAAGCGAGCTGCCGACACAATTCGCTCCCTATGCTGCCCGCAGCGCCGGTAACCAATACGGTTCTGTCGCGGAAACCGGCTGCCACCTCCTCCTCTTCCATGTTTATTTCGTCGCGGCCGAGCAGGTCCTCTATCTTGATTTCCCGAATACCGGGCACGAGCTTGTCGCCGCTCACCTCGTCTACGGGAGGAGCAATCAGCATCCGGACATGATGCATTTCGCAGTAACGTATGAGCCGCTCCTTTTCGGTACGTATGCTCTCGTAGTCGGGGAAAAGGATTCCCTCGATATTGTAACGGGTAACGATGTGGACGAAATCCTGTTCGTCGTTGAAATAATAGACGGGCAGGTCGGCCAGACGGTAGGATTTGTAGGCTTTCCCGTAATTGTAGAATCCGGCTATCTGGTACTGTTTGCTGTTGCGCATCCGGGTCTCGAGCGAAACGCTCCGGTCGTCCACGCCGTAAATCAGCAGCCGGCTGTTGCTCTTCGAGATTTTGGAAACGATGACATC
This sequence comes from Tidjanibacter massiliensis, assembly GCF_900104605.1. Classification (NCBI taxonomy): domain Bacteria; kingdom Pseudomonadati; phylum Bacteroidota; class Bacteroidia; order Bacteroidales; family Rikenellaceae; genus Tidjanibacter; species Tidjanibacter massiliensis. The sequence continues at coordinate 1,770,703 of NZ_LT629960.1, forward strand.
GTATCCCAGCACCATGCCCACACGCATACATATCAGCACCACCGTGGTCATCAACATGTCCAGCAGGCCCCCTATCAGGAGCTGCCGGTCGGTCAGCATCATGCCGAACACCACGACAGCCATCAGGAGCAGTTTCACGGCGGAGGCGGCGACCAGACGCCACAACTCCCTGAGCGTGGAGTGGCGGATGATGTTGCGGTATATTCGGAACAGATAGAAAGAGAGACCGCTGGCAGGAACCGCCAACAGCGTTATCTTCAGCACGGCGGACATCCCCATTGTACCGGGCACGAGATGTCCTGCCAAAATACAGGCAAGGAACGTACAGAGTACCGATGCGACCGTATCCAATATCAACACAATCCATTGGTTCAGGTAATGCATCCCGACTATCCGTTCCCGAAACTGGCTTATCATACTTTCCGACACACTTTCCTTTTTCAAAAATCCGGTATCTTAAGAGAGCTGCACAAGGCAACAATCAATAACCGTACCTTTCCGCACACGTCACGGGAGAGACCCGCGTATCGCTCCGTCCCCGGCAATCCCGGACGGACACCTCCCGCATCCGGTCGGTTACGGGAGGCAAAAATACACAATATATCATTCTTATAATTATAAAATATAATTTATAATTATAAACCGCCGTGTAAACCATGCTTTTGCATGCCGTTTCTCCCCACGGAGCGAAAACAGTACCATCGTGCAGGCACCGCCGGAGAGGTAAACAAAGTTAGACAATATCCCCGATATTGCAACTTTCGGGGCAGGAAACCCTCTCCGGAGAACGGACCCGGCGGGAAAACCGCAAATAATGCCGACGACGGGCGGGTACGGCACAAAATATGCCGCCCGTTCTCCGGAACGGTACGAACCGGACGGACAGGCCCGACCGCCGCGAAGGCGGAAAACGGAAGGCCTCCTTCCGCCGGCCGGAGAAGCCGCCGTTCCTTTCGGGCCCGTTCCGGAAGCGGAGAAAAAACCTGCCCTCGGAGCAGCGTCCCGATACAGAACCGACACACCGGCCGGAGCAAGCGGCCGGACGCGTAAACCCATTCCGACATGGCAAAAAGAGACAACAACCGTGCACTGCCCATCGCTGTGATGTTCGCCCTGTTCTTCATCATAGCTTTCGTCACGGGCCTGCAAAATCCGATGGGCGTCATCATCAAATCGCAGTTCGCCGCCTCGAACCTCCAGTCCCAGCTCGGCAACCTGGCCAACTTCATCGCCTATGCGTTCATGGGCATTCCGGCGGGCATGATGCTCCAGCGGATGGGGTACAAAAAGACCGCTCTGACGGCCATCGCAGTAGGCTTCGCAGGCGTATGCGTCATGTGGTTCGCAGGGCGTGCGGGAAGCTACGGCATCTACCTCGCCGGAGCCTTCGTTTCGGGCTTCTCGATGTGCATGCTCAACACCGTGGTGAATCCCATGCTGAAATCGCTCGGCAGCAACGAAAAAAGGGGCAACCAGCTCATTCAGTTCGGCACGACCTTCAACTCGCTCGGCGCGACGCTGACACCCATACTCGTAGGCTACCTCATGGGAAACGAAGCGTCGGCACGCTCCATCGCCAGCGCCAACCCGGCCTTGTACACGGCCATGGGCATATTCGTCCTCGCATTCGCGGTCATCGCCTTCACCCGCATACCGGAACCCTACGGAACGGCAGCGGGCGGCAGGGGTTCCGGCAGGTTCTACACCCCTCTCCGCTTCCGCCACTTCAGCCTCGGCGTGGCGGCCATCTTCCTCTATGTGGGAATCGAAGTGGGAATACCCAATATCGCCAACCTCTACATGACCGACGCCCTCGCCATGGACTCCTCCGCAGCCGGAACGATAGTAGGCACCTACTGGCTGCTCATGCTGGCCGGAAGGCTGACAGGCGGGGCCATAGGCGGCCGGGTATCGGGCAGGGCGATGCTGACGTTCGCGTCAGCCCTGGGGCTGCTCTTCATCGGCCTTTTCATCGCCCTGCAGGGGGTGGCCGCCACCGTGCCGCTGCCCGTTTTCCGCTCCGACCTTTCGTTCGGAGCGGAACCCGTCCGCATCAGCCTGCTCTTCCTGATACTCTGCGGACTGGCGACATCCGTCATGTGGGGCGCCATCTTCAGCCTCGCCACATCGGGGCTCGGCGTATATACGGCAGCGGCCTCCGGCATTTTCATGACGATGGTCTGCGGCGGGGGCATCATGCCTGCACTCCAGGCATGGATAGCCGACCAAAGTTCCTATCCGATAAGCTATGCGCTCGTTGCGGTCGGTTTCGCCTACCTGCTGTTCTATGCGCTGCGCGGCAGCCGGACGGAGCACGACATGCCCGCCGGGATACCGGACAAATAAAACGGATGCGGCACCGGCCCGCACGAAACGCCGGGACATCGGTATCCCCGACGTCCCCTGCACGGCAGGCCTGCACAGCCCCGTCCGTAACCGGGAAACGGCAACTCCTCTGCGAACGCGCACGCAAACAAGACGTCCGCATCTACGGTGGCAAAAGACAGAACAGTCCAAAACAGAAATGTGCTGCGGGCGGGAAACCAGGTTTCCCGCCCGCAGCACATTTCGATTCCGGTCCTAATCGGTGAACTCGTTCACCTCATCGTCGTAGAGATTATCGAGACGGAAGACGAGGTCGTCATACTCTTTCCGCCACGCTTTCAACAACTCCGACGGAGTATCCGCCGGAGCATGGTCGAGGCGTTCCTTCGCCGCCTGGACATCCTTTTCCAGTTCTGCCCTTGTACTCATAACACACGGTTTTCACAGCGAAGACGCAAAAAGGATACCAATTTACCGGTCCTGCTGCGAATGTCCGACGGACAGCTCCCGGAACGCTGTCTCAGAAAGGCAGGTCATCGGCCGGCTCGCCGGAGTAGGGCGTGCCTTCCTCCGCAAAAGGCGGCATGTCGGCAACTCCGGGAACAGGGGGCTGCGTAGTCATCCGCGTCATCTTCCATCCGCGCGCTTCGGTGAACCAACGGCCGTTGTACTCCCGCGATTCGACATTGATGGACACCGCCACCTTATCGCCTTCGCGAAGCGTACCGGCATCATGGGCCTTGTCGCCCCAGAAGCCCACGCATATCTTCCTGTTGAATTCGCCCGGCAGCTCAAACACCACCTCCTGCTTCATCCATTCCCCCCTCTGGCTCGTTCCCTTTACCACGGGAAGCACCTTATAAACTGTACCTTCAAATTCCATACGTCTTGAAAATTTACCGCAAGATACGAATTTATTCCCGTATCGGGGAACCGTTCCGCAAAGGAACTCCCCTGGGGAGGGGTCGCAAAACGACAACAGCCCCGACAGGAAAAAGAACCGTCTTTACGGACGAAGGCCCGCCCGGTCTTTCACAACCGGGCGGACCCTCCATTCCGTGCCAAAAACAACGCCTACTCCTCCACGATACGAATGGAACGTATCCTGTCACCGGGACGTATCGCATCTATCACATCAAGTCCCTCGACCACTTTTCCGAAACAGGTATGCACTCCGTCGAGGTGTTTCGTATTCTCCCGGTTATAGCAGATGAAGAACTGCGAGCCGCCGGTATCCTTGCCGCGGTGCGCCATCGAGAGTACGCCCCGGTCATGATATTGCCGCGGCGCATCGGTTTCGCACTTGATGGTATATCCCGGGCCGCCCGTACCGTCGCCCACAGGACATCCCCCCTGTATCACGAACCCCGGTATCACGCGGTGGAACGTCAATCCGTCATAAAATCCGCTCTCGGCAAGTTTGATGAAATTCTGCGCCGTACCGGGCGTCTCTTTCGTATAGAGTTCGGCTTTCATATCGCCCTTCTCCGTACTGATAACAGCGTATGTCATTATATTCTCCTTATCTTTCCGCATGTCGTTCCGCTCTCCGCCGGCCGCAACCGGAACCTCTCCGGCGGACGGCGCGGCCTGAACCTCAGCCGCCCCCTCCAGCGTCCGGGAACTGCACGAACGGCAGGCCGAGAGAGAAAGTGCGGCAACCCCGACGGCTGCCGCACAGACTGCAAATATTACCTTTCCGATTTTCATTCCGGCGGGATTACTTTTTTGCGGCAGCATCCGCTGCGGGTTCGGCCGGAGCAGCGGGAATAACCTCTATCACATCCACCTCGAACACGAGCGGCTCGTTAGGACCGATGATGGTACCGCGACGGCCCATTGCGCCGTAACCGAGGTCGGACGGAATGTAAAGTTTTATCTTACCGCCTTCGCCCACGAGCTGCAGACCTTCGCCCCAGCCCTTCACGACACGGTTGAGCGCGAAACGGGCAGTATCGGGCTTCTCGTAGTTGTTGTCGAAGTCACGGCCGTCCCTAAGGTAACCGCGGTACTTGACCCTCACCTCGTCTTTCAGGCTGGTGGCCTTCTTGTCGCTGCCCGGAGTGATTATCTCGTAAAGCAGGCCGCTTTCGGTCTTCTGCACGTTGGGCTGTTTGGCGACCTCTGCAAGGTAGGCTTCGCCCGCCTTGCGGTTGCGTTCGGGTATACGCACGGCGAAATACTCCTGCATGAAGGCAAATCCCTCCTCCGGGGTAAGCGTACTTCTGTCTTCCACCGCTTCGCGGATGGCCTTAATGACCACCTTGTCGTTCAGGTCGGCACCCATCGTCTCCTTCGCATTCCTGAGGTAGCGGCCGTAATCCGCCCCTATCGCATAGGAAATCGAATCGGACTCGTTTTTGAGCTTCATGCCCGTTTTGCGTTTCGCATTATCGGCAGCCTGGGCGTCGCTTTCGCCCGTGGCGGCGGTCTTCGAATCGCAGGCGGTAAGCCCCAGCGCGAAAACCGAAAGGACGATAAATAATCTTTTCATCTTTTGTGTCTGTTTTTATTTGGTTAAGTTCCGAAATTGCAATCCGGCAGGATTACACCCGCGAAATGCAAACTTAATGATTTTTGTCCAGAAACAGGCAGCACCATCCCGAAATTTATCGGCCTGCGCCATCTGCCGGTGATTCCGCATTCGCAGCGGGGCTCGATTTGCCCCTCTCCGCCCGGTGCACCGCCCAGACCGCCGCAAGGCCCGTAACCGACGCCACCACCGAAGCGGCCAGTACAGCAATCTTGCCGGTCGAGATGAACTGCGGTTGGGAAGCGAACGCCAGGGTATCCATGAATATGGACATTGTAAACCCGATACCGCCCATGCACGCCACCGCGGCGAACATCTTCCACGAGGCGCCGGCAGGCATCACCGCCAGACCGGTCTTGACGAACAGCAGGCTCAGGAGGGTTATCCCGAGCGGTTTTCCTATCCACAAACCGAACAGGATGCCCATTCCCTGCGTCGTGCCGAACAGGTTCAGGTCAGCGGCGGAGGTTATCTGCACCCCCGCATTGACCAGAGCGAAAAGCGGCAGGATGAAGTAGTTCACCCACGGTGCCAGCAGGTGTTCGAAGCGCTGCGACAGGCTGGCCGAATCGGCGGCGATGACGCCTATCCTGTGCAGGTCGAGCATCTGTGCTTCGTTCTCGGTAACGGGCACATCCCGGTCCTTGCTGACAAAGTCGTCCATGAAAAACCGTACCTTGTTCAGGAAATACTTCTTGTTGTATTTGGGCTGAGAAGGGATGAACATGGCGAGCAGTACACCGGCGATTGTCGCATGTACGCCCGAATGGTAAAAGAGCAGCCACAGGGCCACACTAATCAGCACATAAGGCAGGAACGAACTCACCTTCAACTTATTCAGAAGCCATGCGAAGAACAGGAAAACGGCAGCCGCGAGCAGCAGTTTGAAATTGACGGAGGCCCCGTAGAAGACGGCTATCACGACGATGGCCCCCAGGTCGTCCACGACCGCCAGCGCAGTCAGGAACACTTTCAGGGAGACCGGAACCCTGTTGCCCACCGTGGACATGATGGCGATGGCGAAGGCGATATCGGTGGCCATCGGGATGCCCCATCCGGCCGCATACTGCGTCCCGTGGTTGAACAGCAGGTAGATGACCGCCGGAACGACCATCCCGCCGAGCGCGCCCGCCACCGGCAGTATCGCCTGGCGGAACGTCGAAAGGTGTCCCGAAACGACCTCTCTCTTTATCTCCAGGCCGACGGTGAAAAAGAACACCATCATCAGGCCGTCATTGACGAAACGTTCGAGGTCGAAACCGAACCGGAAGCTGCCGACCGTAATGCCTACCGGTGCCTCCAGCAGCGCATGGTAAAATTCGGCTGTCGCAGGAATATTGGCAAGGAGCATGGCGACCACCACGAAAAACAGCAGCACGACGCCGCCCGCCCATTGGGTACTGAAAAAGTTGCGCCCTTTCTGATAAAAAATATACGAACGGCGCTTGAAGCCGTAACCGAATGAAAAGCCCATGGCAGTCTCCGTTCCAAACAGTTAAAAAATCCGTCAGTTCGTCTTCAACGCCATTCCGCAGAGCCGGAACAGCACCCTCGCCCCGACGTTGGCATCCGTGGTACCTTCGCGTGCGGGAGCAACCTCGCACAGGTCGAATCCCACGATACGGCGGCCGGCGGCCGCAATGCGGTCTACCAGCCAAAGCGCCTCGTTGAAGGTGAGCCCTCCGGCAACCGGCGTACCGGTAGAGGGACAATACTCGACCGAAAGCACGTCTATGTCGAAACTGACATAGACCTTCTCCGGCAACCGGACGACGATGGAGTCGCAAATGGCGTTCCACGTTTCGCCCGCAAAGCGGCGGCCGCACAGGGAAAAATCGTCGAACAGTTCAATCCGCGGCGAGGAGAGGGCCAGACGATACTCCTCTTCCGAATAGTCGCGCTGCCCTACCTGCACGATTTTCGCCACTCCGGGCGCCTCTTGCAGGACATTATACATGATGGAAGCATGCGAATAATCGAACCCCTCGTATGCCCTGCGCAGGTCGCAGTGCGCATCCAGATGGAGCACACCCATGCCCGGTTCCCGTTCGGCAAGCGCCCTGATGAGCCCCAGCGACGTACTGTGGTCTCCTCCCACGAGCCCCACCACATGTCCGGCGTCGAGCCGTTCCGCAGCAGCCTCGTAAACTGTCCGGTTCAGCTCCGCCGAAGCAGTGTTGATACGCTCCAGCCTGCGCGGCATCAGGTAATCCTCGAACGCAATGCCGCCCTCCTGCAGACTCTCCATGATTTTCTTCGCATCGGGCCGCAGGCGGGCGCTGCGGTCCTGCACGGAGTAGTCGATAGGCACCGTAGCAACCCCCTTCTTCCAGGCTCCGGGCGACATAGGGTCGTAAAAATCGAGCTGCGTGGAGGCCTCGATGATGGCATCGGGCCCGAAAGCGGCCCCTCCGCCATAGGAGGCCGTCACATCCCACGGTACGGAGAGCAGCACAAGACGCGCATCCTCCTCGGTGAACGGAAATCCGAAATAATTACCGTTATCTACACCCACTCCGTCCGGGTCGAAATCCTTCCTGTCCATGACTTACCTTGTTTTATATTATATAACCGACCCTTTCTGTCATTACAAACTGTGAGTTCGACAAATATTTTGCAGTCTTATAGGTTGCGGTTAATATTTTTTTTCTATTTTTGCAGTGCACACAATAACTGAAGCTGCCGGGCGTTATCTTAATGAACCGCAATCATTATTGACGCTGATGGTTGTTTTAGTGATTCTTTCATAATCAGTATTTTAAGTTGGGGGGTCCTGCAGTCGTGAGATTGTGGGACCTATTTCTTCCTCCCCTGTACCGTCAATACCATTGCAAGAACCTTTCCCCGTGCACGGACAAAATTAACCAAAAAGGAGGATATTGCAATCCGTAACCCCACAGACGGCATCCCCGCTGCATAGGCTTCCGGAAGAACGGCTCCGGTACCGGCCCGTTTCGACCGAGGGGGCCGGAAACGTTCCGCATACGACATTCAGGGATGCCGGAATCTCGGCGTTATCTCCAGAGAGAATCCGTAGTTGCGTCCCGGCATAGGACGCGAAAGCTCCGTTTCATACTCCTCGTCGAACAGGTTGTTCACCTTGAAGCCGACCGAAAGGTCGGCCCATCGGAACCGGAACGCTTTCCCGAACGACAGGTCGTTCATGAAATAGGGGACGATACGGCCCGTTATCATGGCGGAATTATCGGTCGTGGTGAAGCGTTCGCTGTAATAGTTCCACTTGTAATCCACCGTCCACGACCGCCACTGCAGCCGCACCGTCACGGCGCCCGACCACACGGGCACATAAGGCAGCTGTTTTCCGACGGCATTGTCGGCTTCGTTCAGAGGTTCGCGCATGTTGAGCGAACGCGTCCACGCCAGCAGCGCATCGACCCGGGCCGACCAGCCCCGCCCCCACTCCACGGCTGCACGGGCCGATGCCTCCGCACCGAAAGCATGCACGAGCCGGATATTCGTCGGCAACCACTGCGTCGCCCCCTTGTCCGGGTACCAGAATATCCAGTTACGGATATAACTGTCGTAAAACGTCAGCGATACCCCGTAGGAAGCGCCTTCTGCGGAACCCTCGGCCTCGACACCTCCATCGTAGGTGAAACCCTCCTCCGGCAACAGCGTATTCTTGGCGAAATGGCGGTCGTTCAACGTAGGAAACCGGTAATTGCGGGCCACCGACGCCTTGAAGACCACCCGTCCGAAGGGGTTCCAGTCGAGCAGAAGCGCCGGAATGAAAGGAGCGCCCTCGTTGCCGATGACCTCCTGCCTCAGATTCAGAGCGATGCCGAAACGCTCTGCGGGACGGTACCGGGCCGACACGAGCGCCGAAAGCTCCGTACGGGCATCGTCGTATGCGCTCGGCTCGGAGGTGTTCCGCACCGGCTTGTCATTCACAGTATAGACGAAGTGCTGGAGCAGCGAGAGGTCGGCTACCAGATAGAACCGTTCTCCGAGCCCCATCTCCCACCCCGCATCGCCGAACAGGGTATGAATGTAACTCCTCCAGTCCGACCGCGTCTGCACCTCCGGCGCAGCCGCGCCGCCGTAACTGCGCCGCGACTGCTCCAGATAGCGCATGTCGCTGTAATGGTAACCCGCCTTGGCCGATACTCTCCCCCGACCGGCGTATTTGTCCCACCGCAGGACGCCCCGGAAGGTCTTCTCCGTCTGCCGAGAAAAGGAGGTATTGCTCTCCGTATAGTCTGTATTGAGCAGCGGCAGTCCGCGGGAGGAGTCCATATACCAGGCCGACAATCCGAAATCGCCGCCTCGGCCGGCATCGTAATAGAGCTCCTGCAGAATGTGGAAATCCCGGTAACTGCAGTTGCGGTTACGCTCCAGCGGATAGCTCCAGCCCGTCACATTCCCGTTGCCATCCAGCACGAAATCCTTCTTGGCGTAGTTGCGGTAGGTGAAATCGTTCTCGGAGGTGGTCAGCAGCACGCTCGTCTCGCTGCGCATGCGCCCTCCGCCGTAGGAGAGACGAAGATACTCGTCGAAGGTGGAGTACGACGCGACACCCTGGATGTATTTCATTCCGAAGCCGTCGGAATCGGAGGGTCTCGTATCGAGCGCTATCGCGCCGCCGAGTCCGCCGCCCGCCACCCCCACCGAACTGGCCCCGTTATAGAGCGCCGCACCGTCTATGAAGTAGGAGGGGATGTAGGAAAGGTCCATCATGCCGAACAGGGGAGAGTTCATCCGCATGCCGTTCCATGTCACGCGCGTATGCGAAGCACCCGTGCCGCGAAGCGACACGGTAGCCATCGTTCCCCGGCCGTACGACTTGATGAATACCGGCGTGCTGTGGGCCAGCATATCGGCGAGGGAGAAGGTAACGTCTTCATGCAGGAGCGTCTCATCGAACACCGTCTTCTGAATACCGATGTCGGAGAGCGGCCGACGGGCCGTCACCGTCACCGAATCGATGGCTCCGCTGCGCTCCTCCGTCTCGCCTGTCGTTCCGCCGGGGGGGACGGCAACTCCGCAGACGACGGCTGCGGCGAAGGCGGCATATTCCGCACCGGCCGCTTCCGGCCGACAAACCGCCAGCAACGGCAGCAGGCATGCAATCCATCTTCCCCTTTTCATTCTCCCTCAAGCCCATATTACCGGCAGGCCGCCGGCCCGGCGAATCTCCGTTTCAAAGGTTTTCGTCCCGGAACCTCGACACTTCCGTGGAGAGCTCTCCGATACCCGCACCGCCCTGTATGTTCACGCCGGTCTGTACCTTGACGAAATCGATATAATCCAATCCGGCCGCTTCGCCCGCAGCATCCACGGCATCGGAGATACGGAAAAAATTCTTCTGTTTCGGGGCCTCCAGCATATCCTCTCCCCAATTGTCGGCATAGCCCCATCCGTAATCGCCCGTCGTAAAACGACCGTTCTCCAGCGTACCGCTCCGGTCGGGAAGCAGCGTGCCGGAGAGCGTATAAGACTCTTCCGTCATCCATTTCGGATAATAGGACTGCGGATGGGACGATACCCGCGCTATCTCCCCTTCGTGCCCCTCACTGTCGCGCCACCTGACTGCTGCATCCTCCCGGTCGGGACGGTAATAGGTCACCGAATAGCCGCGGACGGAGCCGTCGGAATACGCTCCGCGGAGCTCGTACCACGGCCCGTCGTCGGGCTCTCCGTTGCCGTTTTCATCGGGCATCACCCACACCACGCCCGGTTCGGAACTCCCGGAGAACTGGTTGCCGGTTATCGAGAAATCGTACCCGCCATACCCACCCGACGCCTGGATGCTGTGGTCGAACCCGACCACGATATAACCGCCGAATCCGCCGAGAGAAACCATGCCCCGCAGGGAAGCATCGACGGAATGCAGCCTCCGGTCGGCATACTCCAATGCAGACTGCGGGCCCGTCTCGTTTCCGTCGAACCCGACCATCGCATCGTTGATGAACTGTCCCGGAGCGGGAACATAGGCGATTACCCGGTCGCTGTAAGGCGAACTGCCTTCATGGGGTGGCCGCGGCCCGTAAGTTTCGGGCATTACCACGCCGGAACGGTTGCATCCGAGCAGCATTCCGGCCAACAACATCCAATATGCGCAACGTATCTTTTCCATAGTCATCTGAAACAAAAATCCGTCGGAATAATCCCGACCCGCAGCGTATCCAATCCACGCCCGTCGGCCGAAAAGCGGTAAACCACCCCCTGTTGCTGATAGTCTATGGCGTCGCCGACATAGATGTCGCCGCGGCGCGGGTCCACTCCCAGCGCATAGTAAATGGTATTCGACGCCGGGATGAAAGGCTCCCGGGGCAACTCCTCCGCATCCGTATCCATGCGCCATACATCCCCGTTGAGGAAGTAGACCGTATCTCCCCCAGCTCCGACAGCGAGTCCCCGCGGCGTATCGCCCATACGGAAGACGAATTCCCGCTCTATGCTCCCCGAAGCCGCATCGATGCGGTAAAGCGCGGGCGGCTTCGGGGAACTGCCCTCGCCGTATCCGCCGTCGGTAAGCACCCACAACCGGCCATCGCCGTCGAGCGCAATCTGGCGCGGCTGGCTCCGCACCCCTATCTCTCCCACCACCTCACCGGAGGTCAAATCCACCATCAAAACGGCATCGTCGTACGACCAGCACGACACATAGAGCGTATCGCCCCATATGGCCATCTGCTCGGTAGAGGTGTGGTCGGGCGTCTCGATATAATCCGCCACGGCAGCCGTTGCAACATCCACCACCGCAATCCGGGGCTCATACAACGAAGTCACATAAGCCACGCTGTCGTTGAAACAGATATAGCGCGGCGAGCCGATACCCCGTATCACCCGCTCTATCCGGAACGTCTCCGGGTCGATTCCGAAAACGATGCCCGAATTATTCACCACGATGTAGGCCGTCCCGTCGTGTATCGTCATCGACTGCGCCACGTCGCCGAGTTTCATCCCGTTGGCCCGGGCGAAGACCTCGTTCTGCAACTCGCCGGAGGAAGGAAGATAGAAAGAGAGCGACGCGTTCCCGTACATGAAGTTACCCTCGCAGACGATGAAGACCCCTTCGGGCTCCTCCCCCGGAGGCATCGGATACGAGAAGTGCTCCTCGGGTACGGGGCCGTACTTCATACATCCGCCCACCGAGAAGACGGCACCGCACAGAAGGGCCCGTACCGCCGTTTTCAGAATATATCCGGAAATCCTTTTCAATGCCTGCGGCAGTTCCCGGTGCATCCGGAACCCCTGCCGCACAAATATACCACAACGCCCGAAGATAACCAAAACAGCCGGGCGCCCCCTACAAACAAAACAGGGGCGGCCTGCTGAGACCGCCCCCCTCTTAACCCAACCTGTCCCGGGCACTGCCCGGACGCATGAAAAAACTATCTCTGCGCGCGTTCCCGGTAGACTTTCACCGAAGCATCGTAACGCACGAACGGAGCGTTGTAAATATACTGAGCCGCCGCGGATGCGGGTTCCACGAATTCGGAAACGGGCGAAGCCCCCTCCTTCGTGAAAGTTTTGCTGAGCCGCAGTACGGGCCCGCTGTTGTCGTCGCTGCCAATGGCCACGCCGAGCACGGTGTACTCCGCATCCCATTCGCACCAATAGAGTTTGCCCGTCGGGCACCAGGTACCGGACGCCACGAGGGTTTCGGCTATCTCAGCATCGGAAATGGCCCCTGTCGGGTCGGAGGGGTCCTCCTTCACCATCGTGCCGTACCATACCACAGCCTCGTCATTGGCGCTGAACGTCACCTCCACATAGGCCATTCCCCGACCGGAGGCATACTTTTCGGAATCGAGGGCATAAAGGTCGTCGCCGTTGAAATATTTGCCGATAACGGCGCTCACCCCGGCATCGCTCACCTGATTGGGCAGCGTCTCGAAGGGGGCGCTGACGACGACGTCCGCCGCAGGCTTCCCGAACTCGTCGATGCAGGCGGCCCAGACGTAATAGGTGGTTCCGGGCTCAAGCATCTTGGAGAAGATGTTGCCTCCCACACCCCGTTCGCGGTTGTAGTCGAGCGATTCGATATCAGCTGCCACATAATCCGTCACATACTGTTTCATGTTCCCTTTGAACTGTTGGTAATCGGCATCCGCTATCAGGTCCCACATATAGACCGACGTTTCGTCCGAAGGGGTTATCGCAACGGTCGCGCTGCGCGAAGTAAGTCCGGTTACCTCCACGTCGAAACGGCACTCCGATGGCGGGATATTCGGTTCGAGCGTACGGAACGGGAAACGGTGGATGTTGGTGGTCGCTGCGCCGTCGGCCCATCCGAACACCAACACGAGATAACCCGTATCGGTCAGCCATACGTTTTCGTTCTCATATTCGTAAACACCTGTCGTCGCATAGAAATCTATCATGAAACCGTCCTCGGCGACCACCTTTTCGAGCAGCTCCTGGTCGGAGAGCTCGTCGTACTGGAAGGCGGGACGTATCGTACAATAGTACGGAAATTCATCGTCGGAAGGCGTCACGGTAAAGTCCGCGCCGTCGTAATAACGGTTCGTGAACTCCACCTCGAAAGTCACCGCATCGGAGAGCTCCTCCGTCCGGAACGGTTCGCTGACCACCTCCGTATTCACCGCACCGTCGGCTCCGAGCCCCACGGCGAAAGCCACATGTTCGCTGGCCGGCGAGAGCCTCGTGAAGGAATGCTCCTGCTCCCCCCGTGAAGCAAGGTTGGCGAGCGCCTCCTCCATGCTCCCGTACATCTGCTCGGCCTCCGCCATCATACGCTCCATCATCCGGCCTATATCTCCGCCGTGGTGTTCGTCGAGGGTGGCCTTGGCGATTACGTCGAAGTAATAGCTGCCCGCCGCATCGAGCGGAACGACCCGCATATCAACCCCGGTAGCCGTAATGTTGGAGAGGGTTATCCCGAAAGGCGGCTCCTCAGGCACCACCTCTTCCGCACCCCGCTGGTACACCTCCAGAACGACGGTCCTGGCATTATTTCCCGTCCCCGCAGTAACCGTCACTTTCGCCCGCGGCATATCGTCCGGACTCTCGTTGATACCCGCAGTCACCGTGAAGCTCGCATCATCCGCTGCCTGCGCGACACACCACGTCTGGTCGGAAAGCACACGCCACGTATCCTGATTCGTCGTGACGGCAATCACCCGCGTCCCTCCGGTCGCCTCGAAGACGAGCGCTTCGGCAGGCTCGATGGAGAGGGTCGGAGGAGCCGTCTTTGGCTCCTCTTGCCGGCATCCTCCCATGAGGACCGCCGTCACCAGCAAGAGTGTCGAAAAGAATAAATTTTTTTTCATTTCCATAGGTTTTAGATTAGCAATAAAAACACGTCTATAAGTATATAAAAAAACAAACAGCTCTCCCTACCTACGCCTGCAACAACAAATGTAATATATAAAACCATATATTGCAAACATTCCTGACTCTTTTATGGAGTAATTTTCCATTTTCCCGACCAAATCTTCCCCCGAAAAGGGGTATTTTGCCAATAATTATGCAAACAATACATACGAAACGACATACGACCGCCGTGCATTCGACAGATAAAGAGGCAACGTCATACCAAAAGGGGACGGTCATCACGACCATCCCCTTCCCTTCAACTAACCCATTAACTCTTCGGGCATTGCCCGAAAAACATGAAAATGAAAAAACTACTTCTGCATGTATTCCCTGCGACCTTCGCCGAAACCGGCGGGAACGGCGATACCACCATAGGAAGTCTGCAATTTTCTTATCCGGACCGTAGCATACGCAACCGAACGCCGACAGATTCACCGACGGGACGGCAACTCCCGTTTTTATCGTCTAAAGAACTAATCTCTCGATGACCGGTCGGCGTTCGCTGCTGACAGATGCGTTCGCCAAACCCACCTCATTCCACGAATGAGACCTTCCGCCATCACTCGTAAAATTTCTGCCGAGAGCAACCGAATTATTCTTTACCGATTCTATTTTCCCACCATATTCTATCACCGACAGCCTCTATCTGCTGCCCATTCTTATCCGTCTGCGCTTTCTGTGTCCAGAAATCGACGCTCTCTATCTCCGTATTCATTTTACCGTCCTCACTCAATCCGACCGCATAACCCACACACTCGACACCCGGTTGCAATTTATTAATCGTCTTCGTCTGTTCGCCCTTACCGGTTAGTATCAAAACCGCGGCCTCCATGCTTCCATACCACGATGCGGCGAAATCCATCAACTGACTCACAAACTCACCTATATCATCATTAAAATACTGGAGCGAATTCTTTTCTATGATATCACAGAAGTAACGGTTCTCCTTATCGCGCGGCACAACCGTTATGGTCGCTTCCGTATCGGTAATCTCGGTGATTTTTATATCAAACGGCGCCTGAGCTTTCCGTTGGGTTACCTCCAATACGACTCGTTTGGCATCACGACCTGTTCCGGTAGTCACCGTAACTTTCGTTTGCCTCTCTTCTTCTCTGTTCTTATTGACGCTGGCCTTCACCACGAAACTCGAACCTTCCACCTCCTCGACCGTGCACCACTTCTGATTTCGAGCGGCCTGTACCTCCCATGTCTTCTGATTCGTCGTCACGGTTACTTTCGTCGTTCCGCCTTCCGCTTCATACACGATAGGCCCGGACGGAGTAATGGACAAGGTCATGGCTTCCTGCCTCTCTTTCCGGCATCCCCCCAAGACAGTAGCCACCGCCGGAAGGAGCATAAGCAATAACAATCTTTTCATTTCAGTACAGTTTTTTCAATAATATTCGCAAACCGATAGGAAAGGCAACCCGCCTTCTCCTGTGATTCGAATGTCTACAAACCCGCTTCTGCGGGGGTGCTCGCCCGCTCAAACTTTCCCCCTTCTCCACGTCCGGTCTGCACGGCCCCCCACCGCGCAGGCGAGCAGGAGCACCCCGTTCGTCGAGTGCAAATTTGATGAATGGAAACATTACCGACGAACCGTTTCGTTCACAAGAGCCTGCGTTCCTTTCAAAAACACCGGGCATATCGTACAAGGAAACGAACGGGATACGGCAACATGCGCCGTATCTCTTTCATGCCGGAAATGCGATACCGCCATGCCGTCGGAACCCGGAACGAACTATGGAAAAACAGCCGGAAAACGCCCTGAAAAAATGCACATCCGCCGCTCGAAACAGATACGACACAAGGGAGAGCACGACCTGCAGGGACGGACACACCCCCGAACGGACGGGAACAGACGGCCGGACAACGACGCACACTCGGCGAGGATTCCGCCGATAACGAAAGAAACCGCTGTTATTCAGCGGTTTCTCATTCAAAAAAGTAGTCCCGACGGGAATCGAACCCATATCGTAAGAACCGGAATCTTATATTCTATCCATTGAACTACGGGACCGAAGTCGATTGCGTCTGCAAATTTGCGATTTTTTTCCGGTATTTTCCAATAAAAATAGGGAGAATCTGCCTAATTTTGGCCTGAAGAGGCAGGAAACGCCCCTGAGACGGGGTAAGGGGAGCGGAAAATCCGCCTGCCGTATCCCGGCGCACCACTTGTACGCACACCGTTATGTTGCTGGACGACTGGCAGAGAATAGAGAAAATAGTCCGTTGGACGGGACTTTCGGTCAACTCGTTCGCCCTGAGTATCGGGCTGAACAGGGGCGAAAACCTCTACCGGATAAAACGGGGCGACAACGGCATCAGCAAGGAGCTCGCCGAACTGATAGCGGCCAGGTATCCGGAGATAAGCCGCGCATGGATAATCACCGGCGAAGGCGGGATGTTCATCGGCAACACGGAGGAGCGGAATCTGATTCCGGCCTACGACATCGACGCCTTGACGCTGGCGGGCATGGAACGGTTTCCCGAGGCGTCATACGTCCTTTCGCTGCCCAGAGCGGAACATGTGACATTCGCGGCACTGATGCTGAACAAGGCGATGGAACCGGAAATTCCGGTGGGTGCCACGCTGCTGCTGTCGGAAACGGAGGAGAGTGCGCTGATACCGGGCTATCCCTATCTCGTCGTAAGCGACAGGGTGACCGCCGTCCGCAACGTATTCCGCAATCCGGAGGCCGGAACGCTCCGTCTCCGCGCAGCCAATCCCGCTTTCGGCGACATCGAAGTGGAACCGTACCGGCTGCGGAAACTGTTCCTCGTCAGGGGACACATACATTACAACCGTTAGGCAAAGACGACGGGGATGGCATGCGGCCGACCCCGACAACCGATAAAAAACCATACGATTATGTTTTCAGGGATAGTAGAGAGGATGGCCACCGTCGCGGACATCCGGGAAGATGGAGAAAACAAGACCTTCACCATGCGGAGCGAGATAGCCGAAGAGCTCCGGATAGACCAGAGCATCTCCCACAACGGCGTCTGCCTGACCGTGGAATCCATTGCGAACGACACCTATACGGTGACCGCCATATACGAAACACTCATCAAATCCAACCTCGGCCTGCTCCGGCCGGGCGACCGGGTGAACATCGAACGCAGCATGCGGCCGGACGCCCTGCTCGACGGACACATCGTGCAGGGGCATGTGGACCAGACAGCCACCTGCACCGCCGTGGAGAGCGCCGACGGCAGCTACTACTACACGTTCGAATACGAACAGCACGGCGACAACGTGACGGTCGAAAAGGGTTCGGTAGCAGTGAACGGCGTCAGCCTCACGGTAGTGAACTCCCGCAGCGGCTCCTTTCAGGTAGCCATCATCCCCTACACCTACGAGCATACGAACTTCAAGGATATCCGGCCGGGGTCGGTAGTCAATATCGAATTCGACATCATCGGCAAATACATCGCCCGGCTGATGAAAGGCTATACGGAAGGCCGTTAGCGCCTCTTCGCCGGGACAGCGTGCTGTCCCGGCAAGCGTGCGGTTCCGATATGACGGACGGCAGGCCGATGGCCTGCCGTCCGTCATATCGGGAGACTCCCTAATAAACGGCGCCGCAGCGAATCACTCGGTACGGCGCCGTCTGAAAAGAACCTATCAACTAACTAACACTTCGCTCTCAACCTACCCGGATATCGAACGTTCCCTTATAGGAACCCTCTACACGGTATCCGGCATCGCTTTCAAACTCGAACACGATTTCGTACTCATCCTCACCGATATTCGTCACGGTCATAGTACCGCTCCGGATACAGGCCTCGCCGTTGTAAACGCCGTTCTCCATGCGGACGAACCATGCGTAGCGCGGCCATATGGGGTGCAGGTAAGTCCCTGCGACGCCGGCGCTGATATTGCCGGGCTGCTTCAGGTCGGGATTGTCGTCGAAGTTCGCCACGACGGTATAGATGCCGTCCGGCAGAATATACACATTGTCGTCATTCTTCTCCAACACTTCCGTGATTAACATGAAAGAGATTCTGCCTCCCGTGCCTTCGAAGCGAGGCTGCTCCGGGAAGGGCGGATTTTCTATAAATTCAACACCTTCATCCCAACACATTATCTCCCATGCGGTCACCTCGTCATGACGCCAGTCGTCATTCGGACTGACAATAATCCTGCTCTTGGTAAATTGGCCGAAATCGACATCCTCCTCCAGCGTACTGATGAAGTCGGGTTTTCCCTCCTGCGTTACCTTTACTTCATAGGGACCCACCCCCTCCGCATCGGAAGAGACGACCACCCAGCCGACACGGGGCTCAGGGGATTCGTTCTCGATACCACCGACAATGCTCACACGGGTATCGTCATCAAAATCAATGGCATTAGCGTTAATCCACCCTTCGTCCGTACCGGACTCGTACCGTACCGATACACGCCACTCGACATTGACGGCAGTGACCAGAATATTGTAATCGCCGTCTGTCTGTCCGCGGTAATCGAGGACGAATCCCTCCTCGGGGGATGCGCCGTTATTCAGCGCTATGTCGAGCGACGGAGGCAGTACCAGCTCCTGCTGCGTCACCCGCACCACCTTCGGCGAGGCTGCCTCGCTGTCCGGCACGACGGTGATGTTCCCCGAACGGGGGGCCTGTCCGGGATTGTCCGCAACAACCACCGTGAATCCGCCGTCACGTTCGGTAACGGTAATCCACCCGCGTGCGACCTCCTCCACTTCGGTGCTCCACGTAAGTCCCTCGCCTTCGGTGGTCACCTTCACCTCCTGCGCCGGAGCGTTCTCAGGCTCGAAGGTGAGTGCGGCGGGTTCCACCGTCAGCGAATAGACGACAGGCGTATCGTTCCCGGCCTGGGCTATTGTCACGCTGCGCGGTTTGACCTTGATATTCCCCTGCGGATTCACCGCCAGGGAGGCGGTGCGCCTCTCCTGTGCGGGGTTGTCCGCCACGGAAACGGTCAGGACACCCTCCCTGCTGTCGTCCACCGTCACCCACTCCGAAGCGCCTCCGGAGAGTATGTACTCCCACTCCACACCGACCGCCGTTACGGTGATTTCCTGCGGGGCCGCGTCCGCCGCGGCGAAATCGAGCTGGAGCGGCTTTACCTCCAGCGACGGCTGCTGTTCGGGTTCATCCCCGCCGTTGCAGGCGGCCAGCAGGCAGGCTGCCGCCAGATATAAAAACTTTTTCATGGTCCGAATCAATTAGGTTAGCGATGAAAACATTTCGTCATTCCATTACTCCGCCACGGGCGGAGCCACGTACCATCCGGGGAACTTCATGTGTCCGCCGGCCGAAGACTCCAGATACCGGCCGAAGACTACCGTTCCGTCGGGAGAGATGCTGGTGACATAGCAGTTCGGGATGATGATGCCGTAGTTATCGTACACCCACTCCTGCGTCGTACCGAGGTCGGTCCGCGTATTGCAGTCGTAAACGCGGCCGGAGGAGATGCCGAGCGAACCGAGGCCGATGAATCCGATGCCGTCGTCGGTCACGTGCGTTCCGGTCGATTCACCGTACTCGTCCACGATGACGGTGGTTTCCGTTTCGACGTCATAGAAGGCGGCAACCTGCGACGTCACCGCATCCATCCGGTTTTCGGCGAGGGTCCACGTCCGGTACGACCCGGCTATCCATTTGCCCGAGGGGCTGATGTTGGTGCGGTTCGCCTGACAAATCATGCCGTCCGCACAATAGTAATCGTATTCGAGCCCCTGGCTGTCCAGTGCCTTCTCGACCTTCCGCACATGCACATCCTTTCCGACGTATTCCGCCTGGCCGCCGTTCTGCCAATCCTTCCAATAGACCATGCCGAAGTCCCAGTTCTCCCACGTCGTACCGTAGATGACGGAACCGTCGGCGGAGATGCCGCGCCCCAGAATACCGTACCAGAAATCCTCTCCGACGAAATTCTTGTCCGGCATGGGGAGCTGTTTGGCCAATACGCCGTCCTCCCACACCAATGTATAGTGCAGTCCGTCGTTGTTTTTGGAATAGCCGACCCAATACCTGCCGTCGGCGGAAACCGCCTGTATTTCGGGAAGCGTCTTATACCCCTCAGGAATCTCCGGCACGAACGAATTGCCCGTGATGTCGAAAGCGACCTGCCCGCCGTTCTGCCCGTCGGCGATGAACAGCAGTCCCTGGTCGCTTATCGCGTGGGGCTCGTGAAGCATGTGGAGCGACTGGTGAACGGGACCGAGCACAATCCGTTCGTCGGCCTCCACATCGATGATGACCGGCCAGAACTCAAACGTATTGCCATCCTCCAGCAGCGTCGATTCGAAGCCGCCCACATACCTGCCGCTCGGGGAGACCACCGCAGTTCCGTTGTCGAAAGTATTCGTCGTACGGTAACGGGCGATGCTGTTGTCCTTGGGAAGTTGATAAACCCGGATTGGCCTTACGGCTTCACCCGCCTGCACGGTAATATCGGCACTCCGCTCCGTTCCCGTATCGTTGTCATCCACCGTAACGGTAAGGGTGGTCGCATCGGTACGTTCCACTTTCACCCAGGATGCGCCGGGCTCGGCCGTCCACTGGGCCGGAGCCGCATCCACGACAATGGCGAGCGGTTCGCTCCCCTCGCCCAGGAACGAACAGGCCGCCTGGCTGACATTCACGTAATGAACCTCCTCGGCCGGATTGGTCGTACAACCGCCCGACAGCACAAGGGCGGCGGCCGCCAATCGAATCAGAATTGCATTTTTTTTCATAAGTCGTTTGGAATAATTTGTTAGGTTACTCTTCTTAAACCGCAGGCGACGCTGTTGTCACCCTACGAATGCAAATCTAATCATAAAACAATATAATAATATTCGGTGTTATAACATTTTCATATTTACCAAAAAGAGTTTTTTAAAACAAACCGCCACCGAACAAGCGACATTTATGTATAATTACCCGCAACAAAATTCATAAATCCAACAGACAGCGTACATATCATCGCTTTTTTCACGCTTTCCACGGCATTCAATTGTCATGGTACCTTTCGCCGCCGCCATGGTCCCGGCGATATCCGAAAAATTCTGCATATATGCAAAAAAATAGATATATACAGGCCCCCATACGATGCCATGCAGGACAGGACGGCGGCGGCATTACGTCGGATGCAGCGGACAGCCGGCCAATCGGAACAAGAAATGCCCGGACACGCATCCGGAACAACCTCGCCGAACGACACGGGCTGCCGGGGTCATCCCGAAAATGCATCTCCGCCGCAGGGCCGTAAACGACAAATGCCGCAGCTTTCAGCCACGGCATTTACCCCTTGTTATTATCCCATCTCCGTCCATCCTGCATAAAAGCGAAAGGGGAGAGCCTTTGAGGCTCTCCCCTTTCCATGCAGAATACTTTCGGATTGTCCTGCAATTATTGGGCACGAACATTGAGCGCACCCTCGAACGAACCGGTCACCTTGTAGCCGGCATCGCTCGTAAAGTCGAACGTCAGCGTGTAGGTCTCCCCGCTGCGGGCCACGGTCATCGTACCTTCCCTGATGCAGGCATCACCCGTTACGGCATCATCCTGCATCCGGATATACCACGTACCTTCCGGGAAAAGCGGATGGGAGAAACCGAACGCACCGCCGCTGATTTGACCGACTTCAGGCGTTATCGTTCCGCTATTGAAGTTGGCGACTACCGTATAGGTTCCGTCCGCCAGATAATATTCGTTGTCATCGTTCTGAGTCAATACCTCGCCGGCAACCTTCAGGCACATCTTATCGCCGGAGCCTGTAAACACATTTACCCCGTCGTATGAGATACCCTCGTCCCACAAAATGAAATCCCACTCGGTATAAGGCATCTCCCTGTAGTCGTTGTTGGGATATACCAGTACCCGGCTCTGGGTAAGCACTCCGAAATCGACATCCTCTTCGAGCGTACTGAGGAATTCGGGCTTGCCCTCCTGCATCACGGGAATCTCGAACGGACCGATATCTTCCACATTCGTGGTGACCACCACTCGGGCGGTACGCGGGTCGGAGGAAGTGTTCTCCCGCTTGTCGAGATTGCAGGCAATATGGATTTTGTTTACATTCTCGCTCTCAACCTTATTGGCTTCGAGCCAGCCGGAGCCGCCGGCTTCGTATTCCACTTTCACGTTCCATTCGACGTTCACCGGAACCACGTCCACATCGTAGCTGGTTTCTCCCTTATAGTGAATGGTGAATCCCTCTTCGGGAATCTCTCCGCCGTTGTAGGACATCGAGAAGGAGGGGGGCAGCACCTTGGCCTCCTGCGTCACGCGGATGGCCTTCGGGCCTACCGACTCCGCACTCGGCGTCAGGGTGACGTTCGCCGAACGTTCCGCCGTGTCGGGATTGTCCTGCACCGTGACGGTCAGCGTCGTCTCCCCTTCGGTACCTTCCGTCGCAGAGAGGGTTATCCACTCTTTGGCGGCCTCATCAACCGCGGCGCTCCAGGTCATCCCCTCGCCCGAAGCGGTCACCTTCACGCTCTGGCCTGCGGCACCCTCGGCCTCGAAAGTCAGTGCCGCCGGGTCTACCGTCAGTGAATAGACCTCCGGAGTCTCAGAACCGGCCTGCGTAACCGTCACGCTCACGGGTTCCAAGTCATCGTTATCTTTGGCAGTTATCCGAATCGAAGCGGTACGTTTCTCGGCCGTCGGATTCTTGGCGACCGAGACCAGCAGTTTTCCGGCCGTCCCGTCGTCCACGGTAATCCAGTCGGCCGACGAAGGAACGGCATATTCCCACTCCACGCCGGTGGCGGTCACGGTAATCTCCTGCGGAGTCGTATCCTCTGCCCCGAAAGTAAGCGACTTGGGCGACACCTCGAGGGAAGCGGTCTCTCCGCCCCCGTCCTGCGGCGTACATGCGGCGGCGAGCAGACAGGCCGCCGCGATGAATAATAGCTTTTTCATAGTTGTATGTATTTAGGTTAGTGTAGTTATTCCTCGAGGGGCGGTGCGATGTACCACCAAAAGAAATTTACTCCGGATGCAGATGCCAATGGCGAAAATCCGAGTACACATGAACCGTCGGGTGTTATACGGCTGATGTTTCCGTCCGGGACGATGATTCCGTAATTGTTTTTTATCCAATCGGCCATGTCGCCGAGGTCGGTACCCGTATTCAAATCGTAAACGACAGATGATGTGGAGGCATATGTACCGATAGCGATGAAGGCGATGCCGTCGTCGGTGACATACATTCCCATGGATTCGCCGTAATCTTCTACGATAGTCGTCGTTTCTGTTTCCGTATTATAGAAGGCAGCTTTTTGTATTTTTTTGATTGCCTGCTTGTTTTCGCTTATTTCTTCGGTACGGTAAGTGCTGGCTATCCATTTTCCGGAGGGACTTATTTTCGTGGCGGTTGCATCGCAGATGAGACCGTCGGCAATATGGGTTTCGTAGGTTGTTCCGTCCGGACGTTCGAGTACGACAGGGGTTACTTTTCGTACATCTTCGCCTACCCATTTCGGTTTTCCTGTATTTTCGCCGTTGTTTACCCAATAGAGCATGCCGAAATCGGAGTTCTCCCACGAGGTGCCGTAGATGATTTCGCCGTTTGCGGAGATGCCGCGGGCCATGACGCCGACCCAGATTTCTTCATCGCGGAAATTTTTATCGGGTATGGGCAGTTCGTGCGGTACACCGTCAATCCAGAGCAATGGCTTGTACAAATATTCCAATCCATATCCTTCTTTTGCGTAACCTACCCAATACCGACCGTCTGCGGAAGTCTCTGAAATCGTTGGTTTACACTCGAACCCGCTTGGTGCTGCGGGAACAGTGATATTGCCGGTGAGGTCGATGGCTATCTGCCCGCCGTTATAACCGTCATCAATAAAAAGTAGCCCCTGATCGGTAATGCAGGATGTATTGGTAAAATAGTACAGTGCTTCAGGGAAAGGACCGAATTCGTAAACTTCGCCTGTTTTGAGGTCTATGATGGTTGGCGAACGAAGCCAGGAATCATCGGCGGCCAGAGAGGGGACATAACCGCCGATGTACCTACCGTTGGGAGACATGACGCCCCCGCTCGAAAAATTCAGCATCCTTCTGTAACGGGCGAATTCGTTTTCGGTGGGAAGTTGGTTGATTATAATCTCCTGTGAAGCCTGTCCGGCTGTTACGACGATGACGGTGTTTCTTTCCGTACCCGTATTGTTGTCCTCCACGGTTAGCGTGAGAGTTGTTCCGTTTTCGCTCTTTTCTGCCTTTACCCAGGTAGCCCCCGGCGAGGCTTCATATGCTGTGGGCGAAGTTTTGACGGTGATTTCGAGCGGTTGATTATCCGTGCCGAGGAAAGTACATGCAATCTGGCTGAGGTTTACGTAGTGGTACTCCTCTTGGTCGGTCGTACATCCTGTCAGCGCTGCGAGAACCAGAAGTCCTGCCATGCTTTTGTAAAATGGTTTTCTGTTCATGTTTGGATGGTTTTTTAGGTTTTTTGTCTGTACAAGGCCCCGGGGAAGTGTTTTTATGTACGGATACAAACATAATAATAAAATAAAATGAATAATAACACATGTTGTGAAATTTGCATATTTCTTTTTTGATGTTCCATGCATGTTCGGGTTGTAGATTGTCACGGCAGCGTGTTGCATGTATAAGGGGAGATATTCCTTGCAGCGTGTTATTTTTAACGGCGGGATTGATGAGATGAGCGGATTCTTTGTATTTATTTTATTGATTTATATATTTTGTGTGGTGGTTTGTTGCCGGGGAGAAAGAGGGGGCGGGAGAGGCTCCTGTGGGGTACATGTAAAATGATGACGTATTGTGCCGTGGTTGAATGGGAACTGACGGATGGCGGCGGTGTGGGGCTGGTATCGCCGGGGCACTGCGGCGGGCCGTTTTTTTGTCGTACCTGCCTTTTTCGGCCGCGGGTGCAGGTACTTTCGCGGCTGAACCGTTTCCGTTCTACGGAACAGCGGCAGCCCTGTCGGGACTGCCGCTGTCTTTCTGGCCGTGCAGGCACGGATTATTGCAGGGGAGGGGCGATGTACCAGTCGTCGAAGCCGCTGCCGAGCGCGTTCACGGACGTACCGAATATGTATCGGCCGTCTGCCGATATGTATTCGATGACGCCTCCCGGAATGATGATACCGTAATTCTCGGCGACCCAGTCCGCCATGTTGCCCAGGTCGGTACCCGTGTTGAGGTCGTAAACTTTGCCCTCGGTGATGAACATCGTGCCGATGCCGATGAAGGCGATGCCGTCGTCGGTGACGTGCATGCCCGTGGCTTCACCGTAATCCTCCACTACGGTGGTCGTTTCGGTTTCGGTGTTGTAGAATGCGGGCCGCTGGACGTATGCTATGAAGCCGTCGCTGCCCACCTCTTCTTTCCGGTAGGTGGTGGCAATCCATTTGCCGGATGGACTGACTTTCGTAATCTCGGCCGTACAGATGCAGCCGTCCACGAGGTTGTATTCATACTCGCCCATCCAATCCTCGACGATGACCGGAGTGAGCCGGCGTATGTCGTCGCCTACCCATCTGGGCTCTTCGACGGTCGTGCCGTTGTTTTTCCAGTAGAGCATGCCGCAATCGTCGTTTTCCCACGAGGTTCCGTAGATGATTTCACCGTTTGCGGAGATGCCGCGGGCCAGGACACCTGCCCAGAACTCTTCGTTACGGTAATTCAAGGCCGGCATCGGGAGTTCGGCGACTGTGCCCTCCGTCCACAGCAGCGGTTTGAACATGCCGGCCTGAATGTATCCCACCCAATATTTCCCGTCGGACGATGTTTGCGAGACCTCGGGTTTGTTCGTGTATCCGGCCGCTTCCGGAATGAAGATATTGCCGGTAAGGTCGATGGCTATCTGGCCGCCGTTCTGGCCGTCGCTGATGAAGAGCAGTCCCTGGTCGGTGATGGCGTTTGCCTGGGATAAAGCATACAGCGACTGCGGATAAGGGCCGAACTCATGCTTCTCGCCTGTTTCCGTGTCGATGATGATGGGCGTGAAGTACCACATGTCGTTTTCGTCTACTTGCTCTGAGAACCCGCCCACGTATTTGCCGCTGGGCGACATGGCACCGCCCATTGACGAGAACGTATCCAGTTTGCGGTAGCGTGCAATCCGGTTGTCGCGGGTGAGCTGCTGTACGGTGATTTCCCGGGAGGCGCTTCCGGCCGTGACGATGATGACCGTGCTCCTTTCGGCACCGGTGTCGTTGTCCGCTACCGTCAGGATGAGAGTGTTGTCCTCTTCGCTCTTTTCCGCTTTCACCCAAGTGTCGCCGGGGGTGATTTCGTATGCTGCGGGCGAAGTTTCGACGGTAATGGCCAGCGGGGTGTTGCCGTCACCGTCGAACGAGCAGGCCACCTGGCTGAGTTTTACGTAATGGAATGTCTCTTCCGTTTTCACGCATCCCGACAGGGAGGATAACAAGAACATCGCAGCTGCGATACTGCCTGATAAGATTCTTTTCATGGCTTGTCAGTTAATTGGTTAATTTAATCGTTTCGGCGGCGGTCGTTGGGCAGACCGTCGTCCATTTCGAACAAACATAATAATTATATATAAATAAGTCAATAATATATATAGTTGTTGTGAAATTCACGTATTTCTGCGTCATTGCTATGAATATCACAAAATGAAGGACGATTTCCCTTTCCGGTCTTCCTTGGCCGGAAGGCGGGTCAGGCCGGGAGGCCGGGTATCGGAGGCCGGGTATCGGAGGCCGGGTATCGGAGGCCGGGTATCGGAGGTCGGAAAAGTGAAGTGTCGGGGGAGAAAGTGGAATAGAGAAATAGAAGGGATTGGCGGTTGCGGCATGGATGGCCATAAAAAGAGCAACCGGCCGCGAGCGGTCGGTTGCCTTCGATTTTTGGTGCCGGCCTGGGAAAGGCCGGCGGTTATCCGATAGGTATGTTACTTTGCTACGGGGGGAGCGATGTACCAGTTGATGAAGTTTACCCCACCTGCCGAAGATTCGGCCTTGGTGCCGAGCACGAACCGGCCGTCTGCGGAAACGTAGTTGATGTAACCGGCTGGGATGATGATGCCGTAGTTGTCATATACCCAGTCCTGCGTGCTGCCCAGGTCGGTTCCCGTATTCAGGTCGTACACCGCACCCGACGAGATGCCCAGCGTACCGATGCCGATAAAGCCGATACCGTCGTCGGTCACGTGTACGCCGACCGATTCGCCGTAGTCGCTGACGATAGTCGTCGTCTCAGTCTCGGTGTTGTAGAAGGCGGCCGTCTGCGTCGTGACTATCGAAAGCCGGTCTTCTGCAGGTGTTTCAGTGCGGTACGAGCTGGCAATCCATTTGCCGTTGGGGCTGATTTTGGTAAGCTGTGCCTGGCAGATGAGACCGTTTACCAGATGCGTCGTATATTCGGTACCGTCGCTGTTCTTCATGGTCTCTTCCCATACTTCGCGCACGTCTTCGCCGACCCATTTCGGTTTTTCGGTATTCGCACCGTTGTTTACCCAGTAGAGCATGCCGAAGTCCCAGTTCTCCCACGAGGTACCGTAGATGATTTCGCCGTTTGCGGAGATGCCGCGGGCCATGCCGCCGTACCACACCTCTTCGTTACGGTAGTTGAGGTCGGGCCAGGGAAGTTCGGCCGGAACGCCGTCCGTCCACAGCAGCGCCTTGCACGGTGCAGGCTCCTCCCCTACTTTGCCTTTCATGCCGTAACCTACCCAATATTTGCCGTCGGCCGAAGTACCCTGGATGTCGGGTTTACTGGTGAAGCCGGCCGGTGCCTCCGGAATGAAGATATTGCCGGTGAGGTCGATGGCTATCTGGCCGCCGTTCGACCCGTCGCTGATGAAGAGCAGACCCTGGTCGGTGATGGCCATGGTTTGGGTCAGGTAATAGAGCGATTCCGGATAGGGACCGAATTCATAGACTTCGCCGGTCTCCAGGTCCACGATGGTCGGGGAGTACTGGAAAGAGTCGTCCGGTGCGATGGAAGCGGTGAAACCGCCGGCATACTTGCCGCTGGGCGACATGGCAGCCCCCATCTGGAAGGTGTCCAGCTTGCGGAAACGGGCGAATTCGTTGTCCTTGGCGAGCTGGTTCACGCGTATCTCCTGCGAAGCCTGGTCGGCTACGATGGCGATGGTGGTGCTGCGTTCGGCACCGGTGTCGTTGTCATCGACGGTCACGGTGAGCGTCCGGTCGTCCGTGCGCTCCACCTTTACCCACGTTGCCCCGGGAGTGGCTTCCCACGTGGCCGGGGAGGCTTTCACCTCGATGACCAGCGGCTGATTCCCTTCGCCCAGGAACGAGCACGACACCTGGCTCAGATTGACGTACTGAAGAGTCTCTTCCGTTCCGGTAGTACAGCCTGTCAGTACGGCTGCCGCACAGAATGCGAGGATACCTCCTAAAAATAGATTCTTTTTCATGTTTTTACAGTTTACAGGTTCTTGTGAACAATTAACAAATAAAGGTTGCTTCCCAATTTAAGCTCCCAAAAATAATGATTAAATCCATATTAGATATACCCGTGTTGAAAAATACGCATATTCATCTTTTATGAATTTTTATAAAACATAAGCGCTGTTTTTATCTCCCTTTCCCGGCAGCGGAACGATACATTTGGAACACATCCGGATTTTTTGATGCAAACCCGAAAGCAATACCACAAAAGCGCGGCGATTTAACACCCGTTTCCCGGCAGCCACAGCAGCCGGCACTTCCCTTCCGCAAAATATCCGGAAAGCCCTCACGTTTATAAAACGAAGATTGGTCATATCTTTGTATGCAATATCGTCTTTTTTATTATGGCCGACCACGAACAGCACACGTTATCCGTAAAGGAACAGGTTGCCCTGCTCCCCTCCACTCCCGGCGTCTATCAATTCCTCAACCGTGCCGGAGAGATAATTTATGTCGGCAAGGCCAAGAATCTGAAGAAGCGCGTTTCGTCCTACTTCATGGAGTCGCGCGAACACGCTCCGAAAATCCGGATGATGGTACGGCAGATAGCCGCCCTGCGGCACATCGACGTTCCCACGGAACAGGATGCGCTGCTGCTCGAAAACTCGCTTATCAAGACCCTGCAGCCGCGCTACAACACGATGCTCAAGGACGACAAGACCTATCCCTGGATAGTGGTGCGCAACGAGCCCTTCCCCCGTGTGATGTCCACCCGGAGGCTGGTGCGGGACGGTTCGCAGTATTTCGGTCCTTACTCTTCGGTGATGGTGCAGAAAAACATGCTCGACCTCATTCACGGCATCTACCAGCTCCGCACCTGTTCCCTGAACCTCTCGCCCGAAGCGATAGCCCGGGGCAAATACGGCGTATGCCTGGAGTACCACATCGGCAACTGCAAGGGGCCGTGCGCCGGCCGGCAGAGCGCCGAGGATTACGCCGCAGGCATCGAACGGATAAAGAAGACGCTGCGGGGCGACCTGCGCTCCACACGCGAGTTCCTGCACCGGCAGATGACGGAGGCCGCGGCGGAGCTGAACTTCGAGGCGGCGGCACACTTCAAAAACCGCCTGATGCTGCTGGAGAACTATGAAAGCAAATCGGTCATCGTAAGCACCACCCTGCGGCGGGTGGACGTCTTCTCGCTCCTGATGGACGAGACGGACAGCACGGCCTACTGCAACTACGTGAAGGTCGCGGACGGCACGGTGGTGAACAGCTTCACGGTACAGCTCTCCGTCGGAGCGGGAGCCGACGAAAAAGAGGTGCTCTCGCGGGCCATATCAGACATCAGCGAAAAGCTCTCCGGCCGGCTCGCCCGCGAAGTCATCGTCCCTCTGCTGCCGGAAGAGGGGCTCTTCGAGGAGGTAAAGTTCACGGTGCCCACCCGGGGCGACCGGCTCAAGCTGCTGGAGTTCTCGCAGCGAAGCGCACGCCTCTACCGCCTCGAAAAGCTGAAGAACCTTGAAATCAAGAACCCGGAAAAACATACCGACCGGCTGATGGAGTCCATGCGCAAGGCGCTGCACATGGAGGTACAGCCGCGCCATATTGAGTGCTTCGACAACTCCAACCTTCAGGGCACCTATCCCGTAGCCTCGTGCGTGGTCTTCCGCGACGGCAAACCCTCGCGCAGGGAGTACCGCCACTTCAACGTCAAGACCGTCGTCGGCCCGGACGACTTCGCCTCCATGCGCGAGATAGTGGGCAGGCGCTACGGCCGCCTGCTCGCCGAGGGAGCCGAGCTGCCCGACCTGATTGTCGTGGACGGCGGCAAAGGACAGCTCAGTGCCGCTTACGGCGTCCTTTGCGAACTGGGACTGGAGAACCGCATCGCCATCATCGGTCTGGCCAAACGCATCGAAGAGGTCTTTTTCCCGAACGACCCGATGCCCTACTACCTCGACCGGACGGGCGAACCGCTGAAAGTCATCATGCACCTGCGCGACGAGGCGCACCGTTTCGGCATCACGTTCCACCGCAACAAACGCTCGGCAGGTTTCGTCCGTACCCAGCTCGAAGAGATAGAGGGGATAGGAACCAAGACAGCCGACCTGCTGCTGCGCCGGTTCCGCAGCGTGGCCCGGATACGCAGGGCTTCGGAAGAGGAGCTCGCCGATGCGGTCGGAACGGCGAAAGCCCGCAGGGTCTACGCCTATTTCCACGACGGCACCCCCGCTCCGGACAGGCCCGGCGAGGACGACGGAGCGGGAGAATCTCCGACGGCAAACGGCGCTTCCGATGCCTGAGACACAAATCGGAACGGCCCCCGCAATACGTAGGGCTTATCGCACCATAACAACTAATTATAACCGTTTTGGATTTATTAAAGGCAGATTGCCTATCTTTGCGAGACAGATAAACCGACAATTATGAGCGTAGAAAGAGTAAAATGCCTCATCATGGGCAGCGGCCCCGCAGGATATACGGCCGCAATATACACGGGACGCGCGAACCTCAGCCCCGTCCTCTACGAGGGAATGCTGTCCGGCGGACAGCTCACCACGACGACCGAAATCGAGAACTTTCCCGGATACCCGGAAGGCGTCATGGGTACGCAGCTCATGGAGGACCTCCGCAAACAGGCCGAACGCTTCGGCGTGGAAATACGCCGGGGCATCGTCACCGATGTCAATCTGGAGGCTTATCCCTTCATCCTGACCGTGGACGGCGACCGCACCGTCGAAGCCGAGTCGCTCATCGTAGCCACCGGCGCATCGGCCAAATACCTCGGACTGCCCTCCGAAAACAAATTCAAGGGAATGGGCGTGAGCGCATGCGCCACCTGCGACGGTTTCTTCTACCGCGGACAGGACGTAGCCGTGGTGGGCGGCGGCGACACGGCGGCCGAAGAGGCGAGCTACCTGGCCAACATCTGCAACAAGGTCTACATGATTGTGCGCCGCAACGAACTCCGGGCATGCCACGTCATGCAGAAACGGGTAAAGGAAAACCCGAAAATCGAAATCCTGTTCGAACACCAGACCAAGGAAGTGCTCGGTGACGACAACGGCGTGAACGGCGTCATCGTTGTGAACACGAAGGGGGAAGAACGACGCCTGGACATCACCGGATTCTTCCTCGCCATCGGTCACAAGCCCAATACCGACCTCTTCCGAGGCAAGCTCGACCTCAACCCCGAGGGCTATATCGTAACCCGCGGCAACACGAGCCACACGAGCGTGAACGGCGTATTCGCTGCGGGCGACGTGCGCGACCCGCGCTACCGTCAGGCAATCGTCGCCGCCGGAAGCGGCTGCATGGCGGCAATGGACTGCGAGAAGTACCTCATGCTGGGCGGCGATATCTGATGTACCGGCCGGGAGAGCACGGGATTCCGCTGCAATCGCCCGGAAACGGCTTTTCGGAAAGGGCTGTGTCAAATTGAACGAATGCAGTTCAAAGGGGCGCAGCCTTTTCGAATGTATGAGGAGCGACAGGAGGCAATATGCCGAAAATCCCGGTAGAAACATGACGGCAGGCACCGATGCCGATTAAAAACGCGGCAACTCACAGCGATTCAGACCGAGATTCGTGTCCGATATAGACCACGGGATAGCGCACCTATCCTCTTTGCTTCTGAAAATATCCCCTCCATAAATTTATAAGATGAACGACATCATCGACGCACGCTGCGGCTGGGCCGGGAGCGACGAACTGTACATCAAATACCACGACGAAGAGTGGGGACGGCCCGTTACCGACGACCGGACCCTGTTCGAATTTCTGGTACTCGAAAGCGCCCAGGCAGGGCTGTCCTGGATTACAATCCTCCGCAAACGCGAAGGTTACCGAACGGCTTTCCACCACTTCGACATACAGCGGGTGGCACGCATGACATCGGAGGACATCGACCGGCTGATGCAGTTCGGCGGCATCGTCAGAAACCGGCTGAAGATTGCCGCCGCAATCGCCAACGCCCGGCTGTTCATAGCCATTCAGCAAGAATTCGGCAGTTTCTACGACTACGTTCTCTCCTTCTTCCCCGACCGACAACCGGTCGTCCATCACTTCCGAAGACTGGAACAGGTACCCGCCACATCCGCCGAGGCGGACGCCCTGAGCGGTGACATGAAAAAGCGGGGTTTCAAGTTCTTCGGCCCGACCATTTGCTACGCCTTCCTGCAGGCGACCGGTTTCGTGAACGACCACCTGGAGGGGTGCCGCTGCAAAGCGCCCGACCGTCCCCTCCCCGACCGGAGGGCAGAAGCCGACTCCCGGCGCACGGTCGGAGACGGCTCCGACGACAGCCGATGAACCGGCCCTACACGAAACCGCAGGTAATTTACAATCATATTCAGGAGACATGCTGACCATAGAGGAGATACTTACGATAGATTCCGGGGAGGCTTTCGAGCGGACAGCCCTGGAACTCTTCGCCTTCCAGGCGGAACGGTGCGCCCCCTACCGCGACTACCTCGATGCGATAGGCATCGCGCCCGGCGAGGTGACCTGCAGCGCCGACATTCCGCACATGCCGATAGAACTCTTCAAGAGCCGGAAAGTCTATTGCAGCACGAAAGAGCCGGAGCTGGTCTTTACGAGCAGTACGACGGGCGGGGACACCCCTGCCCGGCACTATGTGGAGAACACGGAGAATTACCGGCAGACACTCCGCAAGGCGTTTTCGCTCTTTTACGGACGGCCGGAGAATTGGTCGTTCTATGCGCTGCTGCCCTGCTACCTCGAACGGGAGGGTTCGTCGCTGGTATGGATGGCCGACGACCTGATAAGAAGCGGCGGGGGAGGCTTCTTCCTCGATGAATACGAACAACTGCTCGAATGTATGGCGGCGGACAGCCGTCCCAAAATCCTGTTGGGCGTGAGCTATGCACTGCTCGACCTGGCCGAGCAATACGCCCCCCGGTTGCGGGACACGGTCGTGATGGAAACGGGAGGGATGAAGGGACGCCGGACGGAACTGCCCAAAGAGGAGTTCCACCGGATTCTGTGCGACGCATTCGGCACCGACGTCATCCATTCCGAATACGGCATGGCCGAGCTCACGTCGCAGGCCTATTCCTCCGGGAACGGGATATTCCGAACCCCGCCCTGGATGCGCGTCACGATACGCGACTTCAACGACCCGTTCGAGACGCTGCCGGCCGGCCGACGCGGCGGCATCAACATCACCGACCTGGCCAACCTCCACTCCTGCGCATTCATCGAGACACAGGATGCGGGAATCGCCTATCCAGACGGTTCGTTCTCCGTACTCGGCCGCATGGACCGGACACAGACGCGCGGATGCAACTTGCTGGTCGATTAGAAGGCCGGGAAAGGCGGCAGGCCGTTTTCGCAGCGATGCGACGCGCAGCTAATGAAAAATCATTAATTTTGGCCGGGCGGACGACGGCAGACGCGACCGGATTATTGCCAAAAAGATGGGAAAACGCAAAAGGGAACAGCGACGCAGGGATTACGACATCCGGCAGGCACAACACGAACAAGTTATCGAACGGATACCGCTGGAGCGCGGATGCAAACTTATCATGGTATATGTGGAGGGGTACGAAGACGTGGCCTTCTGGCGCAGCGTCTTCGACGACTACGAATCGGACGAATTCATGTTCGAAATTTCCGTACCGCTGCGCAACGACCTTGCCAAAGGGAAAAAGGTGGTGCTCCATCTGGCCGAAGACCCGGAGGTCAGGGATACCCTCTTCTGCATCGACAGCGACTTCGACTATCTTTTCGCCGACCAGACGCCCGTATCACGGGAGATAAACCGTACCCCGCACATCTTCCATACCTACGCATACGCCACGGAGAATTACCTGTGCTACGCCCCATCGCTGCACAACATCTGCGTGAAGGCCACCAAAAACGATACGAACATCTTCGATTTCGAAAAGTTCTTCGCCGACTATTCGCGCACGATATACCCGCTTTTCCTGTGGTACGCCTACTCGGCGCAGATAGCCACACCGAACATCTTCCCCCTGATAGAGTTCAAGAGCAGCGTCAAACTGAACTACCTCGAAGTGGAAGGGAACGGGGCGGAGACGCTCGCATGGCTGGAACGACAGGTACAGCGCAGGCTGCGGAGTCTCCGCGGACAGCATCCCGACATCGAACGGCAGTTCCCCACCTTCATCGAGATGCTCGGCAAACGGGGCGTCACGCCGGAGAATACCTACCTCTTCATGCAGGGACACACCCTCATGGACAACGTCGTCATGCCTGTCCTGGAGGCCGTATGCGACAAACTGCGCTACATGTCCATCTCCCGCATCAACGGGTCCGACCGCAGGGGGGTATCGCTCGTGAACGAGCAGAGCAACTACAACAACGCCCTTCAGGACGTGCGCAGTGCGCTATCCTTCAACGAGAACTACAAGGAGTGTTTCCTGTACAAAAAACTGAAGCACGATATAGAGAGATACCTCGACGCCCTGCGCCGGGCCCAGCCGGACTACAACTGCCGGAAAGGCTGACGCAGACTGCAAAGAAGCCCCGGCTGTCACTTACTGTATTTCGACGCCCATTCGAGTATCTCTTCGCTGCGGACATGAACGCCGTATTTGCGTGCCTTTATCAGAATACGGTGTGCCAGAAGCGCTTTCTTCTCCTCCGGCGCATAGCGGAAATAGGCCTCGGCCGCACGTACATGGGGTGCATCGGGCATCGGAAATTCGCGCGTTTCGGGAATCCCGAAATCCGTGGAGCGCATTTTCCGCCGGTCGCTCGCCAGCAACCTGTCGGACGTATGTTTATCATATGCCATAATCTCGTAATTTTATTTCATTCTACATGTGCCCCGCCGCAAGCGCGGGGAAGAAAGACAAGGGGCGCCCGGCCTGACGGAACATCTCCGCAAACCCTTCAGGCGCCCCGCATCGATTGCGAATCCTCCGTCACAGGCGGCCCCTTTTGGGAACCCGCCATGCAAACGGTATCCTATTTTCTACCCAGTTTATCATCGATTCCGTGACGGGTGCGGTCGTAAACCTCGTCCACCTTATTGCCAATCCGGTGCCCCTGCTCCTGCATACGGTCCTTTATCTGATGAATACCTTCGTCGGCACGGTTCTTCCACTGCTGACCTTTCTCCTGCATGCGGTTCTCCACATGCTGAACCTTCTCTCCTGCGACATGCCCTGCGTGGCGTGTCTTGTCGGCCAGCTCGTCGGCCGTCTTCTCGACCTTGTTCTGAAGGTCGTTCTTCATCTTGTTTTCCATAATCAAGCATTTTTTAAGTTATACAAAAATTCCGTCGCCGCACACGAGGGACGGATTGCACGAATGCGAAGGGTTCACTCCCGTTTCCTGCGAGTGAAAAGCCCTACTATCAACAGCAGGACTATCGCTCCGAAAACGGAGGTGAGCAGGCTGCCCAGCATGTTCGTGCTGGCGATGCCCATCAGTCTGAAAAGCCATCCGCCCAATACCCCGCCTACCATACCGATGACGAGATTGAGCAACATGCCCGAACCGCTGCCCTTCACAATCAGGCTGGCGACGTAACCCGCCGCAAGCCCGATAAGGATGTACCATAACCAATACATGGCAAAAAGTTTTAGTGATTCAAAATAATATATCCGTTGGGGGGCCCTGCCGCAATCGTGTGCGGTGCCACGGTTAAGACAAACGCAATAGTTGTGCCAAGACCGGAAGCGCACCGGACGGTGCATTCCATGCAAACGATACGCAAGCCGCCGCGGTCGGACAATATCCGCAAGGGGAACGGTCGGTCGGAGAGGAAACCGGCCCCACATTCCCTAAGGGCCGAACGTCAGCAGTATCGTTCCGCTCCGGAAACGGACTTCGCGAGCGCATGCCTTTCCCGCACACGAGCCCCCGTCGCACCGAATACCCGTCTATATCCGACTCAACCGCACCTGCGCCCGCAACTGTGCCATTGTCCGGCAACCGTTGCCGTTTTTTACCGAATATTTTCCTATATTTGTTTCAACCGAATCGCACCTGCGACCACGGACCGGGCTGCCGCCCGACGACCGCTTTCGGTTTTCATCGAATATATTTCGTATATTTGTTTATCGAGCCACGGAAAGACGGTCTCCGTTCCAAACCGGAAACGCACGCGATATCCGTTTCAAAGGCCCGAACCGACCTATGAACGCCGTAAAAAAAGCATACAGGATAAACGTGGCGCTGAGCCTGTCCAACGTGAATGCGGACTTCCTGCAACTCATCCTCTGCATGATGGTGAGCCATTACATCATCGCCAACCCCCTGTACGGAGCCGCCCTGTTCCTTTTCGCCAACATCTGGACGCTCTACTTCGAGGGCAACCTGCGCCGGCTCTCTTCGGGAGCGGCGCCACGGAAAACCAACTTCGTCATGTGGATACTGCTGTCGGCATCGGTATTCGCCGGACTCGCGCTGGTCTTCCTCTACCCCATCGTCATGCGGGCTCCGGGCACGAATTTCGTCTCGTTCTTCGTCCTCCTCATCGCGGCCCGCAGCGTACTGACATGGAAGGTGAACGACGCGCTGAGCAAACCGGGACTGGCCCGCAGGATATACAAAGGCCTTTTCCAGATACTCTTCTTCGTGCCGTGCCTCGCTTTCGCATGGATAATCGACGACGAACCGGTCATGTGGATGACGCTCGTAGGGTATGCCCTGACCGGATTCCTGCTCTCCTACCAGAGCAGCACCATGGCGTCGCTCTCCAAATACATAGCGAATACCCGCCGCGACAAGCTGCACGACATATTCTCCTACCGCGTATTTTCCAACATGTCCCTCTACGCCCAGATAGCCCTGAGCCTGGGGGTACTCATGTATATCTGTTACGTCAGCTTCAGCACGCCGGCATTCTCGTCCGACACCTACGTCTACATGGGCGTGTGGATAGTCGCCGTACTGCTCTTTTCGGAACTGTTCACCAAACTCGTCAACAGACGGGGATGGATACTGAGTCTCAACATCTTCATCGTGGGAGCGGCCATGTGGATAACCGGCTCCCTGATGATGTTCGACTTCAAGGGGTTATGGGGCTCGACCTTCTGGGCGGGCCTGTGGGGTTTCGGCCTGGCGTGTATCACCTCGGTACTGAACCGCTACAACGGAGACTTCAAGATGGTCGCCCGCATAGCCGGCCGCAAGGTAAGCGACCGCGACCTGCACTTCCGGTCGATGATAACGCAAATCATCTCGGTCATCTTCTCCAATGCCATCATGCTCTGCGTGGTCACGGTCTGGGTCTTCGTCATTCCCGCTTCGCACACGCCGGAGCTGCCGTGGGTATTCCGCAGCACCATGGTACAACTACCCGTCCTGTTCATGCTGGTCAGCGTATTTTTCGCGCTCAGGCAGCCGCTGGACGAACGCAGCCGGCAAAAACTGCTGAACTATACACAGGGAACCAACAACAACACCCCTACGAAACAGAACCTCCGCAGCAACCTCGTGGAGAAGAAAAGGGTGAAATTCGGCGTGAAGATACTGGCCTTCTTCGTGAGGCCCTTCCTCCACCTCAAAGTCTCCGGCAAGGAGTACATGGAGATGGAACACTTCCCTTCGGTCTTCGTCTGCAACCACGGCATCATCTACGGCCCCATAGCCGCGGTGATATACCTTCCCACCTATTTCCGGCCGTGGATAGACCGCAAGATGGTGGACAGGGAGATGGCGGCCAAAGAGATGTACGGACGTTTCATCTACCGCATCCCGCTGCTCCCGCCGAAGGCGAAGATGCGCATCGCCCGCCTGCTGGCCGGGCCGGTCACATGGGCGCTGAACTCGTTCAATCCGATACCCGTCGAAAAGAACAACCTGCGGAACGTGATGACCACCTTCGACGATACGGTAAAGGTACTCTCCGAGGGCGACAACGTGCTGATATTCCCGGAGAGACCGCGGAAAGTGAAACGGGGCGACAAGATGACCGTCGAACACCTCACCGACTCGGTAGGGCGGCTCTTTACGGGATTTGCCAACATCGGACGCCTCTACTACGAGACCACGGGAAAATGCCTGCGGTTCTACCCCATTTACGCGAGCAAGAGAAACCATACGTTCCGTATCGGGCAGCCGGTGGTCTTCAGTCCCGACAACGACCCGCACGACGAGAAGCAGCGCATCGCCGACCTGCTGCACGACAAGATGCTGGAACTGGCGGAGTGAGGCGCACCCCCCGCGGGCCGAAGCATCCGTCCGGAAACACCGACCGTCCCCATACGGGGCGGCACAAAGGATAACGACCATGAAAAGGATAGCGACAGCACTGGCCGCCCTGTTGCTGGCGGCAGGCATCTCGTGGGGACAGGACCCCGACCTGACCGGATTTCTCGAACAGCTCGAAAACATCAACGGACGCATGGCGACAGCCATGAATAACGACGATAAGGAGGAGATGGAGAATCTCTATACGGAAATCGTCGTCATGTACGAACAGCAGCCGGGCAGCGTAAAAAAGACGGCCGCACCGATAATGGGCGGCGTATGGTACAACCTGGCCTGTCTCCGGTCGCTGCGGGGCGATACGGACGGTGCAGTGGACGCCTTCAAACAAGCATTGGGGTACGGCTGGAACGACTACGCCTATACCATGAACGACCCTGACCTGAAGACGGCCCGCGAAGACCCACGGTTCATGGCCCTCGCCGAAAGCATCCGGTAAGGCACCGCTCCGAAGAGGGCGGACACCCGCGGGGAGAGCGGACGAACGACGGACAAAATAGGGCCCGCTGCACGGTTTAAATGGCACCGCATGGTGATTATCTCAGGAATTATTGCTATTTTTGCGGGCAACAAAATCCCGATACCATGTCATTTATCGATGAAAGAGTACTTACAGAGGGACTGACGTTCGACGATGTCCTTCTGGTGCCTGCCTATTCGGAGGTGTTGCCGCGGGAGGTCGACATAACCACCCGTTTTTCACGAAACATTCGTCTTAACATTCCCATCGTATCCGCCGCAATGGATACGGTCACCGAAGCCCCGCTGGCCATCGCGCTCGCACGGGAGGGAGGTATCGGAGTGATACACAAAAACATGTCTATCGAGCAGCAGGCAGCGCAGGTGCGGAAGGTGAAACGTGCCGAAAACGGCATGATTTACGACCCGGTCACCATTTTCAAGGAGAATACCGTAGGCGACGCGCTGCGCCTCATGAAGGAGCACCGCATAGGCGGCATCCCCGTCATTGCGGCCGACCGGACGCTGATAGGCATCGTCACCAACCGCGACCTCCGTTTCCAGAAAGACACTTCGCGGAAGATAGAGGAGGTCATGACGAAGGAGGGGCTCATCACCACCCACAACTCCGACCTCAAGAACGCCGCCGAAATCCTGCTCAGGCACAAGATAGAGAAACTGCCGGTGGTAGACCATGCCGGAAAACTCATCGGACTCATCACCTACCGCGACATCACCAAGATGAAGGACAACCCCAATGCCTGCAAGGACGACAAGGGGCGCCTGCGGGTAGCCGCCGGGGTAGGTGTCACCGCCGACGTACTCGACAGGGTAGCGGCGCTTTACGCCGAGGATGTGGACGCCGTGGTACTCGATACCGCTCACGGCCACAGCGTAAACGTCGCCAGGACACTGCGGTCCATCAAGGCCGCATACCCCTCGCTGGACGTCGTGGCGGGCAACATCGCCACAGGGGCTGCAGCGCGTGCACTCGCCGATGCGGGAGCCGACGGCGTGAAAGTCGGCATCGGGCCCGGTTCGATATGCACCACCCGCGTAGTGGCCGGCGTAGGCGTACCGCAGCTCACCGCCATATACGGCGTCGCGAAGGAGCTCGCCGGGAGCGGCATACCGGTGATAGCCGACGGCGGACTGCGCTACTCGGGCGACATCGTGAAGGCACTCGCGGCAGGCGGCGACTGCGTGATGGTCGGCTCCATGCTGGCCGGCGTGGAAGAGTCTCCGGGCGAAACCATCATCTACAACGGCAGGAAATTCAAGTCCTACCGCGGCATGGGTTCGGTAGAGGCCATGAACAAGGGCTCGAAAGACCGCTATTTCCAGGGCGAAGAGACCGATACGAGCAAATTCGTACCGGAAGGCATCGAAGCACGCGTACCCTACAAAGGGTATCTCAGCGAAACGGTCTACCAGCTCATCGGTGGTCTGAAGTCGGGTATGGGGTACTGCGGCGCAAAGGACATCGCCGCCCTGAAACACGCCGACTTCGTGAAAATAACGTCGGCAGGCGTGATAGAGAACCACCCGCACGACGTGACGATAACCCGCGAAGCACCCAACTACTCCCGCGGAGAGTAACAGCCGGTTATCCCGGCCGCAAAGGAGTGATATATCGGATGAGGATTTGTACAGGGAGGATTCCCGCGAGGCAAATCCTCATCGGATTCAAGGAAGAAGCAGCCGCAAACGGCCTCCCACACCAACGAGCAAGGACGGCACAACGGCCTTTGCCAATAACAGAGAGGAGAGCGGACGAATTACGGTTCCCGCCAAAGAGAGGACGACAACGGACGCTCCCCATTCCTACGAAGAGCTAAACGACAGTATGAATACCATGCAGGAAAAGATTCTGATACTCGACTTCGGTTCGCAGTACACGCAGCTCATCGCGCGTCGTGTACGCGAACTGAACGTCTATTGCGAGATACATCCCTACAACAGGATACCGACGCTCGATGCGGGTGTCAAGGGGGTGATACTCTCCGGCAGCCCCTATTCGGTACGGGACGAACAGGCCCCGCATCCGGAGCTGGGCGCCATCAAGGGCCGACTGCCGCTGCTGGGCGTATGCTACGGCGCGCAGTGGCTCGCCCAGAACTACGGGGGGCAGGTCGAACCGGCCGCAAGCCGTGAATACGGCCGTGCCATGCTGAACGTGACCGACCGCGAGGATGCCCTGCTGAAAGGGATGCCCGAACGCACACAGGTATGGATGTCGCACGGCGACACCATCACCCTGCTTCCGGCAGGTTACCGGGTGACGGCCAGCACCGACGATGTACACAATGCCGCCTTCCGCATCGAAGGCGAACCGACATGGGGCATTCAGTTCCATCCGGAAGTCTACCACTCCACCGACGGACTCAAGCTGCTGGAAAACTTCGTGGCGGGCATCTGCGGCTGCCGGCGCGACTGGAGTCCCGAATCGTTCGTGGATGCCACCGTACGGGAGCTGCGGGAGAAGCTCGGCGACGACAAAGTGGTGCTCGGCCTTTCGGGAGGCGTGGACTCCTCCGTAGCCGCCATCCTGCTGCACCGGGCCATCGGCAAGAACCTCTACTGCATCTTCGTCGATACGGGTCTGCTCCGCAAGAACGAATTTACGGACGTACTCGCCTCCTACCGTCACATGGGGCTCAACGTCAAGGGAGTACAGGCCGGGGAGAAGTTTCTGGGCGACCTGCGCGGCGTCACCGACCCCGAAGCGAAACGCAAAATCATCGGCCGCGACTTCATCGAGGTCTTCAACGCGGAAGCGAAAGCCATCGAAAACGTCCAATGGCTGGCACAGGGAACCATCTATCCGGATGTCATCGAATCCATGTCGGTGAACGGCCCTTCGGCGACCATCAAGTCGCACCACAACGTGGGCGGGCTTCCCGAAGAGATGCACCTGCGCATCGTCGAACCGCTGCGCCTCCTTTTCAAGGACGAAGTGAGGCGCGTGGGACGGACGCTGGGCATCGACCCGCTGATACTCGAACGCCACCCCTTCCCCGGGCCGGGACTCGGCATCCGGATACTCGGAGAAGTGACGCCGGAACGGGTAGCCGTTCTGCAGGAGGCCGACAGAATATACATGGACGCACTGAAGGAGTGGGGCCTGTACGACAAGGTCTGGCAGGCCGGCACGATTCTGCTCCCGGTCAAGAGCGTCGGCGTGATGGGTGACGAACGTACCTACGAGAGCTGTGTCGCGCTGCGGGCGGTAACCTCCACCGACGGCATGACCGCCGACTGGGTGCACCTCCCCTACGACTTCCTCGCCCGTGTTTCGAACGACATCATCAACCGCGTGCGCGGCATCAACCGCGTCGTGTACGACATCTCCTCGAAACCGCCGGCAACCATCGAATGGGAATAACGGCAGCTACCGAATAACAGCTGATTGACACATAATTGGCCCCGGCATCTGCTGTCGGGGCTTTTTCATGTCGGGCGAACACACCTTGCTCCGGCCGAATAATAGTCAGCAGAGCATAACCTAATTCCCGGAAATTTGGTACCTTTACCTGCAGAATGAACCATCCTACCGTTTACACATGAAATACTCGATTGACCCGAATGCCCGCTGCGCGGTGATAGGCGCCGGAAGCTGGGCGACCGCCATCGTCAAAATACTTCTTGAAAACGAAAAAAGAATAGCGTGGTATATCCGCGAACCGGAGATACGCGAAAGCATCGCTGCGAACGGTACCAACGCCCTCTACCTGCAGGACGTACACTTCGACGCCGACCGCCTCGACATCTCGGGCGACGTGAACGAGGTGTTCGAGCAGGCCGACCTTGTTGTGCTGGCCGTCCCGTCGGCCTATATCAAGACTACGCTGCAGCCGCTCCGGGTATCGCTCGAAAACAAATTCATCGTCTCCGCCATCAAGGGCATCATCGCCAACGAATACATCACCATCGCCGAATTCATGAATCAGGATTACGGCGTTCCGTTCGACCGTATAGGTATCGTTTCGGGGCCGAGCCATGCCGAAGAGGTGGCTATGGAGCGCCTCACTTACCTGACGATGGTGTGCAAGGACATCGACAACGCCAAGGTGCTCGGCCGAAAATTCGCCTCGCGTTACATCAATACGGTCTATTCCACCGACATCTATGGCGTGGAGTACGGCGCGGTACTCAAGAACATCTACGCCGTAGCCGTCGGGATATGCACCGGACTGGGTTACGGAGACAACTTCATGGCGGTACTCATCGCCAACAGCGCGATGGAGATGAGCCGCTTCATGGAACGCACCTACCCCTCGCCGCGCGACTTCAACGCTTCGGTCTATTTGGGCGACCTGCTGGTTACCTGCTACTCGAAATTCAGCCGTAACCGGACATTCGGAACGATGATAGGCAAGGGATACTCCGTAAAAAGCACCATGATAGAGATGACGATGGTAGCGGAGGGCTACTACTCTTCGGCATGTATCAATCAGATAAACAAAAAGTTCGACATATACATGCCGATAGCTGACGCCGTCTATCGGATACTTTACCAAAAGGCGTCTGCCGCCGACACGATAAAGAGACTGCAAAAGGAGCTCGTGTAACTGCCCGGCACCTCGCTTGCCAAAGTGCACCCATGCTCCGGGAAACGCGGGTACGCGGTATCCGGAGCGACGGTCATCCTTTCCTATCGACTGCGGGAGCGGGAAGTATCCGCAAAGGGAAGCATCCGTTTCAAAATACGGAACGGACAGATACATGCAGGAGCGACGAACCCAGTGGGACTCTCTTGTGTGGTTGAGACGGTATGGCAGCAGAGACCGGAACCTAACAATATGCCGATGCCGACATGCCTCTCTCTCGACAAAACGAAAGGAAACTCCTCGCAGAGGAACGACAGCCGGACGTATTCGATACGCCCGGCTGTTCATCGTATTCATTCAGGCGAGCTCTTCCGCAGCCACCCGTTGTACACGACAACGCCCCTTATAAAAAAGAAGGGAACGAGTGCCCGGCCGACAGCAGAAAGAGCCGGTAAACTCACAGCGGAAAACCGACCGCCGTCAGAACGGAAGGTCGTCCGGGTCGTCGAGATTCACCTCCGGAGCAGCCGGCGTCTGTGCTGGTTGCTGCGGCTGATACCCGCCTCCCGAATAGGACGCGTTGCCACCCTGGCCGTATCCGCCGCCATAGGCCGGCTGCGACGGCTGACCGCCGTACCCCTGCTGTCCTCCCTGCGGAGAGAGGGGTTGTCCGGCCGAAGGGTTGTCCGAACGGCGGCCGAGCATCTTCAGGTCGTCGGCCAATATCTCTATCGAATAACGTTTCACTCCCTGCTGGTCGGTCCATTCGCGGCTGCGCAGCCGCCCTTCGATATAGACCTGCGACCCCTTGCGGATGAAACGGTCGGCCACATCGGCCAGGTTACGCCAGAGCACCACACTGTGCC
Source organism: Tidjanibacter massiliensis (assembly GCF_900104605.1). Classification (NCBI taxonomy): domain Bacteria; kingdom Pseudomonadati; phylum Bacteroidota; class Bacteroidia; order Bacteroidales; family Rikenellaceae; genus Tidjanibacter; species Tidjanibacter massiliensis. Next base: position 1,815,257 of record NZ_LT629960.1, read on the forward strand.
ATTCGGTATGGTCGCGGGACTCCTGCGCTTCGCGGTTGTATATCCGTTCGGTGGTCGCAACCCTGATGCGGGCCATCTTGACTCCGCTTTCCAGCGTACGTATCTCCGGGTCGGCCCCAACGTTGCCTATCAAAATAACCTTGTTAATCATATCTCTCCTCTTTAACGCATTCTGAATCCATATCGTCCCGACGGGGCCGTACCCCTTCGCCGGACAACATACCACTCTAAAGTTCGGCAAGCATCCCGATGAACAGGCGCGTCATCTCCTTCTCGGCCCGGCGTCCCTGCTCCTGCACCACTTCGTGCGACACGGAGTCGTCCGAAGCGAGGTCGGTAATTATCGACACGCCGAAACAGGGAATACCCATATGGCGGGCCGCAATGATTTCCGGCGTAGTGGACATCCCCACCGCATCTCCGCCGATGGCACGCACGTAATGGTACTCCTGCGGCGTCTCGAACGTCGGCCCCGTCAGCCCGACATAACAGCCGTACTGGAGTTTAATCCCCTCCTTCCCCGCGATTTCCGTAGCCAGGGCGATGAGAGAGGGGTCGTAAGCTCCTTTCATATCGGGGAAACGCGGGCCGAGTTCCTCGATATTGGGCCCTATCAGCGGGTTGGGAATCAAATTGATGTGGTCGTTTATCACCATCAGGTCCCCCACCCGGAAGGTGGGATTCGTCCCTCCGCTCGCATTGGAGACGAAAAGGCGTGCGATGCCGAGGAACTTCATCACCCGGACAGGGAAGACCACCTGCTGCGGCGTATATCCCTCATAATAGTGGAAACGCCCCTGCATGGCGACGATACGCCGCCCGCCGAGCTCTCCGAAGATGAGCCGTCCCTTGTGGCCCTCCACGGTCGACACCGGAAAGTCCGGTATGTCGGCATATTCGATGGAGTGGCGAATGGCGATGTGGTCCACGAGCCCGCCGAGACCCGTTCCCAAAATAATACCTACCTCCGGACGGAATCCGGAAGTGCGTCCGTCGATGAAAGCGGCGGCATGCTTTATCTTTTCCAGCATATCCATAATCTTAAATACATATCAATATATATCATAAGCCGGCAACTGCCGGCCGCATCTACAAATGCAATGCAACGGAAATACGCTCCCGAACGGCTATTCGCGCGAGACGATATTCTCCGACAGCAGCCGGAGGAACCTCTTTTCGTCATCGTCCGTGAAGGCAACGCCGACAGGTATCCGGTAGAGGCGGCGCTGCAATTCGGCAGGCACTTTTTTCCGGTTGCAGAGTTTCACCGCATCCTTTCCGGTGGTGACTATCACCGTATCCTCCGGAAGCGAGGCGAGCTCGTCCGCTATCCGCCGCAAGTCGCGTACCTTATAGACATAATGGTCCCTGAAAAGCCACTCGGCCTTCAGGTCGTAACGCTCCGCCAGATAAGCGGCGAGCGGCCGGGGATTGCCTATACCTGCCAGCAGGGCCGCATTTCGGCCGGGCTTCACGAGCCCCTCGGCATCCGGAAAGAGCGGCACGGGTACCCCCTGAACCATCGAAGTGAACACCACGCTCTGATAGGGGAAGAGTTTGAGCGATTTGACCGCAATGCGGCGGTCGATGGGAGTGATGTCCGGCGGAGTTTTCGTCACCATCACGATGTTCGCCCGATGCATCTGCGACGGGAGGTCGCGCAGGTTTCCCCACGGCAGCAAGTGGTCTTCCCATATCGGCCGCGTATAATCCATGAGGACGATATTCACTTTCGGTTCCACGCGCCGGTGCTGGAATCCGTCGTCGAGCAGGATGAGATTCACCTCCGGGTGTTCGCTGCGGATACGGGCGATGCCTTCCGCCCGCTTTTCGCATACGGCAACGACCGTAGAGGGATGGTTGCGTTTTATCAGTTTGGGCTCGTCGCCCACATCGAGAAACGAAGCGTTCGTCCCGACCTCCAGATATCCTTTCGTCCGGCGACCGTATCCCCGCGAAAGGACGGCGACCGTGTAGTCGCGTCCCAGCTTCTCTATCAGGTACTCCGTCACGGGAGTTTTACCCGTTCCCCCCACCGTGATATTGCCGACGCACACGACAGGAATATCCGACCGGTAACGCTTTATGATACGCGAATCATAGAGCAGGTGCCGTATCCGCAATGCGAATGCGTACAGTCCGGCAGGTATGGCGCTGAGAAACCCCATTTAATGTCATACGGTTTTAAAAGGCAATCAATGCGGATTTTCAAAGTTAGACCAAAAGCCCGTAAAAACAAAGTTTTTCATCCTTATTCCGAAAAAATCGGAAGGCCGCCTTCCGGAGCACCCGACCGCGGGCACGGGGCGCAGCACCGCAGTCGGCATTTCCCATCAGAAAAACGCGCTGCCCGCAGCAAAACCCTGCCGACACCAAACATAAGGAGGCCGCGCCCCATGAACGAACGGTTCAAAACGACGCGGCCTCTTTCAGGCATATAAAAAATATGAATATAACATGCAAAGGAAATTCTCCCCCGCAAACGACCGAACTCCGATACCGAAGAGCGCGCAACACCCCGCAGTCACAACACGGCAAGGCAGCTCTGCGGACGCCCTACCTTATCAGACGGTTGGTAGCCGTATCGGGAAAGACCACCCACGGCGTGAACTTTTTCGCCTCCTCGAAATCCATCGAGGCGTAGGAGATGATGATTACCACATCCCCCACAGCCGCCTTACGGGCCGCAGCACCGTTCAGGCACACCTGTCCGCGGCCGCGTTCACCCCTGATGGCATAAGTTTCGATGCGTTCGCCGTTGTTCACGTTCACAATCTGCACCTTCTCGCCGGCAAGGATGTTGGCAGCCTCGAGCAGCTCCTCGTCGATGGTGACGCTCCCGACGTAATTGAGGTTGGCCTCGGTGACCGTCACCCGGTGTATTTTGGATTTCAATACCTCTATCGTCATAAGAAACGCATATTGTCGATTAAACGGATATCTCCCGCCTGTACGGCCACGCATCCGCGGACATGTCCCGTACCGTTCCAGTCGGAGACCTCTGCCAGCGTATCTTCATCCACCAGCTTGAAATAGATTACCTTCAACAGCGGTTCGGCTTCGATACGGGCCGTCACCGCACCGCATACGTCGGCTACGCTCCGCCGTCCTGCCTGTGCGGCACCCTCTTGTAGGGCCGTATGGATGGCCGGAGCGGCCGCTCTGTGCTGCGGAGTGAGCAGCCGGTTGCGCGAAGAGAGCGCCAGTCCGTCGGCTTCCCGAACGATGGGGCACTCTACGATGGCGAGATTCAAACCGAGCTGTTTCACCAGGGCCTTGATAACCGCTATCTGTTGAAAGTCCTTCTCCCCGAAATAGGCCCGGTCGGGCTTCACGAATTCGAACAGACGGCTGACCACCTGGGCCACGCCGTTGAAATGGCCGGGACGCGTCGCCCCTTCCATCACCTTGTCCAGCATACCGAAATCGAACACCCGCATATCGGGCTCCGGGTAGACCTCCTCCACCGACGGCATGAACACCACATCGGCCCCGGCAGCACGCAGTACCTCCAGGTCGGCTTCCGGCGTCCTCGGATAGTTACGCAGGTCCTCCTTGTCGTTGAACTGCGTAGGATTGACGAATACGCTTACTACCACCGTGTCGTTTTCGGCACGGGCCCTCTTGACCAGGGAAACGTGCCCCTCGTGCAGCGCCCCCATGGTGGGCACGAAGCCTACCGAAGAACCTCTCCGGGAGGCAAGTCCCGCCTTCAAACCCTCTACGGTCGTGAATTGCTCCATTGTTTTTTCTACTTGATTTCCGGACCCCTGTCGTTTTTTAAAAGTCCGGTCGGCAAAGTTATCAACTTTCCAAGATACCGCCAATTTTCCTCGTTTTTTTTACATTTACCGTATCTTTGCCCTCAAACTGAATTGCAGGATGGAAACGGAAAAGAGTATGCGCAACGAAAGATGGGCTGTCGTGACCGGCGCCAGCTCCGGAATCGGTTTTGCCATAGCCCGCAGGCTGGCCATGCGGGGCTACAACATTTTCGCCGCGGCCAAAGACGTTGAACGCCTCGACGAGTGTGCCCGGAAACTCTCCGGAGAGTGCGGTATCCGTGTACGAACCTATGCCGCCGACCTCGCCCTGCCCGACGCGGCGGAATGTCTCTTCGCCGCCTGCCAAGAGGCCGGTATCCGGGCCGAAGTGCTGGTGAACGATGCAGGGGTGTTCATCTACAACGACATCATCGAAACCGACCAGAAGCGCATCGACGGCATCATCTGCCTCCATATCCGCACCGTGACGGCGCTCTGTCGCCTCTTTGCGGAGGAGATGGCCGCGGCGGGAGGCGGCTACATCCTCAACATGGCCTCCTATTCCATGTGGATGCCCCTGCCCGGCATCGCACTCTACAGCGCCACGAAGGCCTATGTCAAAACCTTTTCGGTAGCTTTCGCCAAGGAAGCCCGCGAACGCAACGTATGGGTTACGGCCGTCTCCCCCGCCGGAGTAGCCACGGATTTCTACGGCCTGAGCCACCGGCTGCAGAAAGTGGGCCTTGCCATAGGGGTGCTCATGACGCCGGACAAGGTGGCCCGCAAGGCGCTCCGAGCCCTCTTCAGACATCGGAAACACCTCATTCCGGGTTGGTACAACCGTCTCTTCATCCCGATGTTCAAGTGCATGCCGGCTCCCTGCGTCCGTCTGGTGCGCAACAAGACCGCATGCTTCCGGCAGTAATTTTCGGGATGAAATCTCCCGTACAGGACAGCCGTAGCCATACACTGCAGGAAATGCTCCGAAAAAACAGCAGGGAGCCGTCGGTCGGCTCCCTGCTGTTTTCGAATACACTCTCCGGAATTATTTAATCCTTTCGTAATATTCGCGGGTGCGGGTATCCACCCGTATCTTGTCGCCCGTATTGATGAAGAGGGGAACCTTCACCGTAGCCCCCGTATTTACGGTAGCGGCCTTGAGGGAGTTGGAGGAGGCGGTATCGCCCTTGATGCCCGGCTCGGTGTAGGTCACCTCCATATCCACGATGGGAGGAAGTTCCGCCGAGAGCACCATCTCCTTGTCGGTGTGGAACATCACTTCGACAATCTGACCGTCGGTCATCAGGTCGGCGTTCTCTATCATCGCCTTGTCTATGGTTATCTCCTCGAAGGTTTCGGTATGCATGAAGTGTGCACCCATGTCGTCCTCGTAGGTGAACTGATAGGGACGGCGCTCCACCCGAACGGGTTCTATCCGCTCACCGGCCGAGAAGGTCTTGTCGAGGATGCGCCCGTTTTCGAGATTTTTCAGTTTCGTCCTCACGAAAGCGGGTCCTTTCCCCGGTTTCACGTGCAGGAACTCCACGATGCTGAACGTTTTGCCGTCAAGCTCGATGCACATGCCGTTCTTTATGTCTGCGGTTGTAGCCATTTGCTGATGTATTTATGGTTTATAATCAATTGTCTGCCGAAGGGAACTGCGCCGCAGGCATATCCCGTGGACGCTAGGTTGCAAAATTACTATTTTTTTCCTATTTCCGAAAATGCACTTCCTTCTCCGCCGAAACCCATGCCACAGCGGAAAGACCGAACCGGGCGCCGGTTACTCCTCCTCGGCACCCCATTCGTACCCCTCCGAAGCGACTCCCAACATCCGGACGGCACGGACAGCCACCGTATCGCACAGCGCCTCGATGTCCGCAGGCCGGGAATAGAACGAGGGAGAAGCGGGCAATACGACGGCCCCGCACTCCGAAAGAAGGGTCAGGTTGCGCAGATGTATCGTACTCAACGGGGTTTCCCGCACCACCAGCACCAGAGGTCGGCGCTCCTTCAGCATCACGTCGGCTGCACGGCCTATCAGGTCGCCGGAGATACCGGCAGCGATGCGTCCGGCGCTGCCCATCGTACAGGGAACGATAACCATACCGTCGTAACCGGCCGAACCGGAAGCCGGCGGAGCGAACAGGTCGTCATTGTCGAACCATACCATACGCTCTTCTCCCTCCGGAAGCCGTTCCCTCTCATACTCCATAACCTTCCGCCCGTTCGCGCTGCACACGACGGCTACCTGCGCTACCTGCGGCGAGCGCAGCAGACGCTCGGCCACTTTCCGGGCATACACGGCGCCGCTCGCGCCGGTTACGGCAACTATTATCCTTTTCATACGCTATCGGAAAACCTGAACTCCGTGCAAACCGCACACGGGAACGGCTCAATATCGGCCGGAAAGACCGCCGGCACCGACCAACGGCGGATGTTCCGCCTCTATGCGGTGGCCGTCAGGCCGGTGGAGACCCTTCGCTGCCGGCCCCACGGGTTCCGCAGCGGCACCTATCGTTCCGAACCGGAACCCCGCCTCCGCGATGTATTCTATCGCCCGCGGCAGCGCGTATTCCGTATTGCGGAACGCTTTGGCCGAATCGTGGAAAACCACGATGGAACCGCCGTCCACATACCGCGTCACGTTACGCAGACACTCCTGAGGCGTTACCGAAGGGCTGTAATCCTGACTCACGATACCCCCCATCACCAGACGGTAACGCTCCGAAAGCACTTCCGCCTGCCGGCGGCGGATACGCCCGTACGGAGGCCGGAAGATGTCGGACTCCACCAACTGGTTGGCAAGGTCTACATCCGCAACGTACTGCCCGGTCGCCATTCCCCACCCCTTGATGTGGCTGTACGAGTGGTTGCCGACCTTGTGGCCCGCATCCGCTATCGCCCGGTAAAGGTCCGGATGCTGCTCCACGTTCTTGCCGAGGCAAAAAAATGTGGCGCGGACGCCGTATCCGGCAAGGGTTTTGAGTATCCACTCGGTAATCCCCGGAGTCGGACCGTCGTCGAAGGTGAGATATACGGAACTCCTGTCCGCCATCTCCCACGTCATGTCGGGAAGCAGCGGCCTGAGCAACCTCAAGAAACACGGTCTGAACATAAGCGTCCTTCGTTTGGAGTGCAAAGTTAGCACCATTTACCGGATATAGCCGCCGTATGCCGACATATCTTACCATATTTGTTGCAAAGAACCGACTCGGCTGCCGTTGTTGTTTTCATCGGCCATATTCCGTACCTTTGTTTCACAATGAACCGACGCCACCCGCTGCGGGTATCCGTGTCCCTCTCCGGTCTCCTGCGGCCGGAACAGGCACAGTAAAAAGAGGCAAGACAGAACACAAATACCATCGCACCATGAAAAAGACAGCATCCGCACTGTTCGCAGCCATTCTGCTCGCGGCAGCCGGCCTGATGCTCTCCTGCAAATCGCAGGGCGGCACGGGCGATTTCAACAACGCCGGCGGAAAACCTTACGAGATAGTCGTATCCATCGACCAAGAGCTCTGGAACGGCGAAGTGGGCGACACGCTCCGTTCGATACTGCTCGAACCCGTTCCGATGTTCAATCAGGTGGAACCGCAGTTCGACATTTCGCGTGTCAATCCGGGCGCCCTCAAAGACCTCATCCTGCGCCACCGCAACATCCTCATCATACAGCTCAATCCGCAAACGGCCGAACCTTCGTCCGTCGCACGATACGACGTATATGCCCGGCCGCAGATTATCGTCACCCTGACCGCTCCGGATACCAACGGCATGGTGCGCTACCTCTCCGAAAACCGACAGGAACTGCAGCAGTTGTTCGAGATATCGGAACGGAACCGGGCCGTGGAGAACAACCGCAAATACGGAGAGAAGGGTATCGACCGGGAGATACGCAGCCTTTTCGGCATCGATATGAATATTCCGAGAGGATTTTCGATAAAAGGACGTTCGGGCGAGGATTTCCTTTGGGTGGGCAACGATGTCCGCACCGCCACGCAGGGGCTCGTACTCTACAGCTATCCCTATGCGGGAGCGGAAGACTTCGCACCGGAGAACCTGATAAAGCGCCGGAACGAATTCACGGGACGCATCCCCGGCCCGTCGGAAGGCTCCTTCATGGCGACCGAAGACTACATCCGGCCGGAGGTGGAGTATATCCGGATAGACGGGAAACTGTGGGCACGAATGAGCGGTTTCTGGTATGTGGAGAACGACTACATGGGCGGCCCGTTCATCAACTATTCGACCATAGACCCGGCGACCGGCCGCGTCTTCTCGGCAGACTGCTTCGTCTACTCCCCGAAAGACCCGAAACGCAACATGATGCGCCAGCTCGAACACATCGTCTATACGGTGCGGTTCCCCCAGACACCGGCCGCGGAGTAGCGTGCACGGCAGAAAAGCGGGACGTTCCGGCGGAAAACCGTCGGAACGTCTTTCGTTTGAGCCCGTCCCGACAACCGAAAGACGACATATCTTTCCCGGCAACGACACGCAATATAAGCAAAAACAATGGAAATATAAAAACATATAATACTCGTTGTATGACAGGAAGATAAGCGCCGAGACAGGGAAAGGCCGGTTGTTTGTACCATAATATTCAGTAACTTTGTAAAAAGAACAAATCCCGGACAATGAAACGGTTGGTGGACAGGCTGCGCCTCGGGGGAGACCTCGGACCGGAAGATTATGCAGCGCTCCTGAAAGGTGCGGCAGAAGGGCCTTTGCTCGCATACGCCATGCAGGCGGCCCGCGAAGTGGCCGTCGCACGTTTCGGTACCGGCATCTTCATCCGCGGCCTGATAGAAATCACGAACTACTGCCGCAACGACTGCTACTACTGCGGCATTCGCCGCAGCAACCGCCGGGTGGAACGCTACCGGCTCTCCCGGGAAGAGATACTCACATGCTGCCGGACGGGCCATACGCTGGGTTTCAGGACGTTCGTATTGCAGGGAGGGGAAGACGCCGCGCTCGACGACGCATGGATAGAGGAGGTCGTGCGGTCCATCCGCCGGGAATTCCCCGACTGCGCCATCACCCTTTCCCTCGGCGAACGCACCCGCGAAGCCTACGAACGTTTCTACCGGGCAGGAGCCGACCGCTACCTGCTGCGTCATGAAACGGCCACACGCGAACACTACGCACAGCTCCATCCGGTCTCTATGTCCTTCGACCACCGCATGCAGAACCTGCGGGAGCTCAAGGAAATCGGCTACCAGACAGGAACGGGAATCATGGTGGGCAGTCCGTGGCAGACGACGGAGCATCTGGTGCGCGACATCCTGTTCATCGCGGAGTTCCGGCCGCAGATGATAGGCCTGGGACCTTACATTCCGCAGAACGATACGCCGTTCGCCGGGCAGCCCGCCGGCAGCATCCGCACGACGCTCATGCTGCTGGCCATCTTCCGGCTGATGTTCCCCGACGCACTCATCCCTTCCACGACGGCGCTGGCCACGCTCGCTCCCGACGGACGCGAGCAGGGGATTCTCGCCGGTGCCAACGTGGTCATGCCCAACCTTTCGCCCCCGGCCAACCGTGCCAAATACGCGCTCTACAACGACAAGAAGGCGACAGGACTGGAGTCGGCCGAGGGACTGCGCGGACTGGAGGCACAGCTGAATGCCATCGGATACCGCATCTCCTACGAGCGGGGCGACTACAAACCTTCTGACACGCAGTAACTACCATACAGCGCACGCGGGCACTTGCGACAAAAACCAACCACCAAAAAACAAACGACAGTTCCACAACCAAATCAATAAAATGAAAAAGCTCAGCATTTTATTATTGACAGGTACTCTGCTTTGTCTGTCCGGAGGCTGTGACTCCTATCGCAACAGGGATACCCGGATTGCCATATCTTATCTCTGTGTGGGACAAGACGACATGTTCGAACTCTACGACATAACGGCGACTTATTCGGACGGAAAAGGGAGAGTCCATACGTCGCCCGTCACATCCTTTCCCTGGAAGGTCGAATACTCCTATATGCCGCTGGGAGTCCATGCGCAACTCGAAATCAATTTTCAACCGAAACCTCATATCGTCCGAAAAGAGAGTTATACCGTAGGGTGCAACGCCTACATCAACTGGGACTGCCTGCAAGGCGGAGGCGAAAACTACTCAGAAACGGATTGTTATAAAATATCAGCCGAAGAGGTAGATGCTTTTCTAAATAATATGGATAGAAAAATAGCGGAAGGAAAGTATAAACTGAAAAAATCCTTCAATTACGAATAAGTCCGGATTCGTACAGGATTAATTTTACCGACGAAGGGGTTTACCGGAAGCAATGGCAGAGACCGCCCTTTCAACTTTTAAGAAATGCTAAAAACAAGATGTACGACGTAAAATCCAAAGTAGCCGAAGAGTTCATCGACGACGGCGAAATAGTAGAAACGATGGAATACGCGCGGGCCAACAGGCACAACCGCGCCCTGATAGAGCATATACTGGACAAGGCCGAAGCGGCGAAGGGCATCACCCACCGCGAAGCCGCCGTCCTGCTGGAATGCGACCTTCCCGACCTCAACGAACGGATGTTCGCACTGGCCCGCAGGCTCAAGGAGAGGATATACGGCAACCGAATCGTCATGTTCGCGCCGCTCTACCTCTCCAACTACTGCATCAACGGGTGCACCTACTGCCCCTACCATGCGAAGAACAAGACCATGCTCCGCAAGCAACTCTCCCAAAAGGAGATAGAAACGGAAGTCATCGCCTTGCAAGACATGGGGCACAAACGGCTGGCGCTCGAAGCGGGCGAGCACCCGCTTAACTCCATCGAATACATTCTGGAGAGCATCCGCACCATCTACAACGTCAAGCACAAAAACGGAGCTATCCGCCGCGTGAACGTGAACATCGCCGCAACCACGGTGGAGAACTACCGGAAACTCGCCGAGGCGGGCATCGGCACCTACATCCTGTTTCAGGAGACCTACAACAAGGAGAACTACCAAAAGCTTCACCCCTACGGTCCGAAAAGCAACTACGCCTACCACACCGAAGCGATGGACCGGGCGATGGAGGGGGGCATCGACGACGTGGGCATCGGAGTGCTGTTCGGCCTTACGAACTATCTCTACGACTTCATCGGTCTCATCATGCATGCCGAACACCTCGAAGCGGCGCACGGCGTGGGACCGCACACCATCAGCGTACCCCGTATCTGCCCGGCCGACGACATCGACGTGGCCGACTTCGAGAATGCGCTCCCGGACGAAATCTTCCACAAGATAGTGGCCGTCATCCGCATCAGCGTACCTTATACGGGCATGATAATCTCCACGCGCGAAACGCAGTCCTCGCGTGAAAAGGTGCTCGAACTCGGCGTATCGCAGATTAGCGGCGGTTCCAACACCGCCGTGGGCGGGTACGACGAGGCCGACCGCAGCGAGGAGGATACGGCCCAGTTCGACGTGAGCGACCATCGCACGCTCGACCAGGTTATCGCATGGCTCATCGACCTGGGTTACGTGCCGAGCTTCTGCACGGCGTGCTACCGGCTGGGGCGCACGGGCGACCGTTTCATGTCGCTCGTCAAGACGGGCCAGATAGCCAACTGCTGCGCTCCCAACGCACTGATGACGCTCAAGGAGTATCTGGTGGATTACGCGTCGCCGCAGACGCGGCTCAAGGGCGAAGCGATGATAGCACGGGAGATGGCTAAGGTACCTAACGAAAAGGTGCGCACGAAGGCCACCGAGAATCTAGCAGCCATCGAACGGGGCGAACGCGATTTCCGCTTCTGACAGCTTGCCGCACAACCCTTTCCGCCAGTTGCCGGAAGGGAAAACGACGAAACGACTACGGATATGGAACAGACACCGAGAGCGAACAGAATACACATAGGCATCTACGGCCGGTGCAACAGCGGCAAATCGTCGCTCATCAACGCCATCACCGGCCAGCAGACGGCCGTGGTATCGGAGGTGGCCGGAACCACGACCGACACCGTAAACAAAAGCATGGAACTTCCCGGCGTGGGCGCCGTGACCTTCATCGACACGGCCGGATTCGACGACACCGGCGAGCTGGGAGCGAAACGGCTCGAACAGACGCGCAAGGCCGCCGACCGGACGGACGTGGCCGTCATCGTCCACGCGGGAGGCGAACCCAGTGCCGAACGGGAGTGGATAGGACTCTTCGGCGAGCGGAACATTCCCGTAGTGCTCGTGCTCAACAAGGCCGACCTGCTGAACGACGAAGCCGCCGCAGTCTCGGCATTGCGTGCGGAGACCGGTATCAATCCGATAGCGGTGAGTGCCCTGACCGGCAAGGGTATCGGGGAACTCATCGCGGCGATAGCCGAAGCCGGACGGGGCGCGACGGACGAGGTCTCCATCACGGGCAATCTCGCCGGGCCTGGCGACGTGGTGATGCTCGTCATGCCGCAGGATGCCCAGGCTCCGAAGGGCAGGCTCATCCTGCCGCAGGTACAGACCATCCGGGAACTGCTCGACAAGGGATGCACGGTCATAAGCTGCGTTCCGGAAGGGATGCGCCGCAGCCTCGATGCGCTGTCCGCACCGCCGAAGCTGGTCATCACCGACTCGCAGGCCTTCGCCACGGTCAGTGCCCTGACACCGCCCGAAAGCCTGCTCACCTCCTTCTCCGTCCTTTTCGCCAATTACAAGGGCGACATCCGCGCCTTTATGGAAGGGGCGGCGGCGATAGACCGCCTGACGGAACAGTCGCGGGTACTGATAGCCGAAGCGTGCACCCACGCCCCGGCAACGGAGGACATCGGACGCGTCAAGATTCCGCGCCTGCTGCGCAAACGGATAGGCGAAGGGCTCGCGGTGGATATCGTCGCAGGAGCCGATTTTCCGAAAGACCTCTCCCGCTACGACCTGGTCATCCACTGCGGAGCCTGCATGTTCAACCGCCGCCACGTCCTCTCGCGCCTCGCCCTGGCTTCGGCGCAGCACATACCCATGACCAATTACGGCATCACGATAGCTCACCTGACGGGCATTCTCGACCGGGTGGTCTATCCGGGAATGGAAGGCCGGCCGCAGGGAACGGACACGGCCGCGACCGCATGACGATACATGTTTTAAAGTTCTGATACGATGAAGAGACTCCTTTTACTCTTTGCAATGGCCGCCCTGACGCTGCCCCGGGCCGCAGCGCAGGATTCGCTGAATGCAGAACAGCAGGCCCTGCGTTCCGAGCTGTACGAATTCCTGAAAGGCGAAGGCTATCTCCCCGAAATAGACGGGGACGGCGACATCGCCTTTAAGGCGGAGGGAGAAATGCACTGGATAACGGTCAGCAGTGCAGACTCCTCTCCCTTCTTCGTCACCGTCATACGGAGCGCCCCCTATGTGGAGAACTACGATTACGACCGGGTGCTGCATGCGGCCGACGAACTCAACCTCTACAAAACGGTCAAGGTGGAGGCCAACGATGGTTTCGCCGTCATCAAAAGCTCTATGTATCTCCGCCGTGCCGCCGCCTTTGAAAATGTGTTCCCAAAACTGCTCGAAGTCATGGACGACGCATATGAAGACTTCATCCGGGAATATGAAAATACCCGGATGTGCGGAGAAGAGAGGGCGGACGCAGCGGATGAAGAGGCCGATTCGGAGGAGTTCGACGACTGGTTGTGGTGGCTGCTATAACAGCGACTCGTCCGCCTGTACATGCCGCACAAGCAGTTCGTCAGACATCCAATTGATTGTACGTTAAAAGTTCCGATACGATGAAGAGACTCCTTTTACTCTTTGCAATGGCCGCCCTGACGCTGCCCCGGGCCGCAGCGCAGGATTCGCTGAATGCAGAACAGCAGGCCCTGCGTTCCGAGCTGTACGACTTCCTGAAAGGCGAAGGCTATCTCCCCGAAATAGACGGGGACGGCGACATCGCCTTCAAGGCAGAAGGGGCCAAACACTGGATAACGGTCAGCAACGTGGACTCCTCGCCCTTCTTCGTCACCGTCATGCGAGGCGCTCCCTATGTGGAGGATTACGACTACGACCGGGTATTGCATGCAGCCGACGAACTCAATCTTTACAAAACGGCCAAGGTGGAGGCTTATGACGGTTTCGCCGTCATCAAGAGCTCCATGTACCTCCGTGATGCCGAAGATTTCACGGATGTGTTTCCGAAGCTGCTGGAGGTGATGGACGACCTTTACGACGACTTCCTTTACGAGTACGAAAACGCCACGCTCTGCGGCGAATAGTCCCGACCCGTTAATGCACGGACCTTCATCGGCCCGGAACGACGACCTGCGGGGAGTGGACAGGACAAAAACGGCTCGGCAAAGGTACGGCAATGCCGGCCGGACACACGCCCGGCAACACCACCCGACGGACGGCATATCCGGAGAGGTGCTGCCCCGGACACAAGCGAACAGGAACGAAATGAAACTTCACGAAGTGGCCGAACGGCTCGGCATGGAAATACTCGTACCCGGCAATGGACTGCAGCAACAGGTGACGGGAGGCTGTACGGCCGACCTGCCGAGCGAAGCACTGGGGCGCCTCGCCGCCGGAACGGTATGGATAACCTCCCGGGTACACCGCAACGCCATCGCGGTGGCCGCGCTCAGGAGGGCTGCCGGCATCGTCCTGACGAACGGCGTACGCCCCGACAACGAATGCCTCCGATTGGCCGAAACGGAAGGAGTCGCTCTCCTCGCAACCCTCCTCTCCCCTTTCGAAGCTTCGGGCAGAATATACGAACTGCTCCGATGACGGACATCGCCTTCCATATCACCGACCTGGCAGCGAACAGCCTCCGTGCCGGCGCCGATGCAATCGACATCGCCCTGTCGCTCGACGGAACACAACTGGAACTCGCCGTCACCGACAACGGCTGCGGCATGGCTCCGGAAGCGGTCGGACGGGCATTCGACCCCTTCTATACGACACGCACCACACGCCGGACAGGTCTGGGGCTGCCGTTTCTGCTCCAAAGCGCCGAAGGCTGCGGCGGCAGTGCGGCGATACGCTCCGTACCGGGCAAAGGTACCTGTGTCCGGGCACTCTTCATGACCGACCACCCCGACTCTCCTCCGGCGGGCGACCTCGCCGAGACATTGATGCAAATCATGGCAGGCAATCCGGGAACCGCCTTCACCCTCACCCTGCGGTGCGGAACGAAAGCGGCCGGCCTCTCGACAACGGAACTCTCCGACGCACTCGGAAGCGTACCCCTGCGGCTGCCGGATGCGGCCGTCCCGGTATGCAACGCCGTCGCCGCACTCCTCGTCCGGATTTTCGGGAACGGCCGATACCGCTTATAATATCGGCCGTTTTTCGGCCGAACGGTTACGCATCGTCCGTTTTCCGCCGATTTTCATAACAACTTTTTGCTATTTTCGAGGGAAAATCCTTTGTTATTCCCATAACAAATGATTAGTTTTGTCTGTAAGGAAAAGGCAGGCCGCGGCGGCCGCCATTCTGAATGCTACCTATAACTTTTTAAATTGTAATGACTAAAGTAGAATCCCTCGACGCACTTAAACAGATGCGCGAAAGGTTGCGCTCGGATATGAACATCCGGGAGAACAGCAACCATCCCGAAGACCTCCCGCAAATCAGAATCTCGATGGGAACCTGCGGCATCGCCGCCGGAGCCAAAGAGGTGATGTCCCGGTTCATCTCCGAACTCCGGGCACGGAACGTGGATGCGGTGGTGACACAGACCGACTGCATGGGCCACTGCGAAGCGGAACCGACCGTGGAAATCACCCTGCCGGGCAGGGAACCCGTCCTGTACGGAGACGTCACTCCCGACCGCGTGGCGGCAATCATCGACAAGTACATCCGCAACGGGCAGCCCGCCGAAGGCATCATCGCGGCCGGCCCCGCCACAGCGGTGTAAGTTTCCAATCCGACAAACTTCCAAGAACAGCGCAATGGCACAATTCAGCAACTACATACTGGTGTGCGGCGGCACAGGCTGCCGTGCATCGCACAGCGAACACATCATAACCGCCCTCCGGAAAGAGCTCGACGAGGCGGGACTGTCAGACCAGGTGCAGGTGATACGCACCGGCTGCTTCGGCTTCTGCGAACAGGGGCCCATCGTCAAGACGGTGCCCGACAATACCTTCTACGTATCGGTCAAACCGGAAGACGCCGAGGCCATCGTCCGCGAACACATCATTAAGGGACGCAAGGTGGAGCGCCTGCTCTATGTCGCCCCCGACACGGGCCGACACGTCTCCGACTCCAAGCACATGGAGTTCTATAAACCCCAGGTCCGCATCGCCCTGCGCAACTGCGGCTTCATCGACCCGGAGAACATCAACGAATACATCGCCCGCGACGGTTACGCCGCCCTGGGCAAGGTACTTGAGATGCGACCGGAGGAGGTCATCCGCGAGATTATGGACTCCGGACTGCGCGGCCGCGGCGGCGGCGGTTTCCCTACGGGACTCAAATGGAAAATCACCCGCGAGGTGCAGGCCGACCAGAAATACGTCGTCTGCAATGCCGACGAAGGCGACCCGGGGGCTTTCATGGACCGCTCGATACTCGAAGGCGACCCCCACTCCATCATCGAAGCCATGGCCATCAACGGCTACTGCACGGGAGCCTCGAAAGGCATGATATACATCCGCGCGGAGTATCCGCTGGCTATCCACCGGCTCGAAGTGGCCATCGCACAGGCGCGGGAGTACGGCCTGCTGGGCGACGACATCATGGGTACGGGTTTCTCTTTCGACATCGAGATACGCTACGGTGCAGGGGCGTTCGTCTGCGGCGAGGAGACGGCGCTCATCCACTCCATGGAAGGCAAGCGCGGCGAACCGACCGTCAAGCCCCCCTTCCCCAGCGAGTCGGGTTACAAGGGGCAGCCTACCAACGTGAACAACGTGGAGACCTACGCCAACATCCCGCCCATCATCCTGCGGGGAGCGAAATGGTTCTCCTCCATCGGTACGGAGAAGAGCAAGGGGACGAAAGTGTTCGCCCTCGCGGGCAAGGTCAACAACGTCGGTCTCATCGAAGTCCCCATGGGCACCACCCTGCGGGAAGTGATATTCGACATCGGCGGCGGCATCAAGAACGGCAAGAAGTTCAAGGCCGTCCAGACCGGCGGCCCGTCAGGCGGCTGCCTCACCGAGAAGCACCTCGACACCCCCATCGATTACGACAACCTGCTCGCCAGCGGTTCCATGATGGGTTCGGGCGGCATGATAGTGATGGACGAGGACGACTGCATGGTCTCTGTGGCCAAATTCTATCTCGAATTCACCGTCGAGGAGTCCTGCGGCAAGTGCACGCCCTGTCGCATCGGAAACAAACGCCTGCTGGAGATACTCGACCGGATAACCAAAGGCAAAGGCACCGAGGAGGACCTCACGGAACTCAAGAACCTCGCGGGCGTCATCCGGGACTCCTCCCTGTGCGCACTGGGGCAGACTGCCCCGAACCCCGTTCTCTCCACGATGGACAACTTCTGGGACGAATACGTGGCGCACGTACGCGACAAATCGTGTCCCGCACACCAGTGCCGCGACCTGATGAGCTACGTCATCGACCCGAAGGTCTGCAAAGGGTGTTCGCTCTGTTCGCGGGTATGTCCCACGAACGCCATCAGCGGGGTACTCAAACAGCCCTATTCGATAGACCAGACGGTCTGCATCAAGTGCGGCACCTGTATGGACAAATGTAAATTCGGCGCTATCAGCGTAAGGTAAATCTTGAGAGACAATTCAGCATGGAAACGATAAAACTGACCATAGACAACAAACAGGTAGAGGTTGCAAAGGGCACCAACCTCGTGGAAGCCGCCGCATCGGCCGGCATCCGGATACCCACGCTGTGCTACATGAACCTCCACGACCTGGGTTACGAAAACAAGCCGGGCGCCTGCCGCATCTGCGTGGTCGAGGTAGAGGGACGCAAGAACCTCGCCCCCGCCTGCAAGACGGTGTGCACGGAAGGCATGGTGGTCCGCACGCATACCCCGCGCGTGGTGAATGCGCGCCGGACGGTCATGGAGCTCATCCTCTCCAACCACCCCAACGACTGCCTCACCTGCACCAAGAACGGCCACTGCGAACTGCAGCGCACGGCGCAGGACCTGGGCATACGGGAGATAAAATACCGGGGCGAAACCACCAAATACCAGAAGGACATGTCCGTATCCATCGTGCGCGACATGGACAAGTGCATCATGTGCCGCCGCTGCGAGACCGCCTGCAACGAAATCCAGTCGGTAGGCGTCCTCTCGGCCGTCAACCGCGGTTTCCCGGCAGTGGTGAGCACCGCCTTCAACGACCCCATACAGACGACCAACTGCATCAACTGCGGACAGTGCGTGGCGGTATGCCCCACGGGCGCACTCTCGGAGAACTCCAACATCGCCGACGTGCTCCGTGCCATCGCCGACCCCTCCAAGACGGTAGTGGTACAGACCGCTCCCGCCGTGCGCGTCGGGCTCGGACAGGATTTCGGCTTCTCCGGCCGGAGCGTGACGGGCAAGATGGTTACCGCGCTGCGCCGGCTCGGTTTCGATTACGTGTTCGACACCGACTTCGCCGCCGACCTCACCATCATGGAGGAGGGTACCGAGCTGCTCGGACGCCTGAACGCTGCCATCGGGGGCGACAAGGGCGTAAAGCTGCCGCTCATGACCTCCTGCTGTCCCGGCTGGGTGAGCTTCATGGAGAAGCACTTCCCGGAGCTGGCCGACAACCTCTCGACGGCCAAATCGCCGCAGCAGATGTTCGGCGCCATCGCCAAGAACTACTTCGCGCAGAAGCTGGGCATCGACCGCAAAGACCTCGTCGTGGTCTCCGTCATGCCCTGCGTGGCCAAGAAGGCCGAAGCGGCGCGGCCGGAGTTCAGCCGTGACGGCGACCCGGACGTGAACATCTCGATAACGACGCGCGAACTTGCCCACATGATACGCTTCGCCAACATGGATTTCGCCCTGCTCGAAGAGGACGATTTCGACCGGCCGCTGGGCGAATCGACCGGTGCCGGCGTCATCTTCGGCGCCACGGGCGGCGTAATAGAGGCTGCCGTGCGCACGGCGTACGAAGTGCAGACGAAAAAGCCGCTCGACCGGATAGACTTCACCGAACTCCGCGGCATGGAGGGCGTCCGTTCGGCGACGGTGGACTTCGACGGAACGCCGGTAAGAATCGGCATCGCCCACGGGCTCGCCAATGCCCGGCAGCTCATCCGAGAGGTCGTGAACGGCACGTCGCCTTACCATGCCATCGAAATCATGGCATGTCCGGGCGGCTGCATCGGCGGCGGGGGACAGCCCTACCACCGGGGCGACATCCGGCTGCTGCAGGAGCGTACCGAATCGCTCTACGCCGAAGACGCACACAAGCCCCTGCGCAAGTCGCACGAGAATCCCTACATCCAGTCCCTCTACCGGGACTTCCTGGGAGAACCCTGCGGGCACCTCTCGCACGAACTTCTCCACACCCGTTACTATAACCGCAAGCCGGTCGTAAAACCATGTTCCACCAATACCAAGAAATAGCAGCCACAGCGTATGGAAAAGATATGTATGTCCCAAAAGAGGATAGATGAGATTAGGGCCATCTGCAAGGAGCACGGGAACGACCCCGGCGAGCTCATCAACATCCTGCACACCGTGCAGGGGAAACTCGGCTACCTGCCCAAGGAGGTGCAGGAACTGATAGCCATGGAGCTGGGTATCCCGGCGGCGAAAGTCTACGGCGTGGTGACCTTCTATTCGTTCTTCACGATGAAACCCAAGGGCAAATACCCGATTTCGGTCTGCATGGGCACGGCGTGCTATGTCCGCGGTGCGGAGAAGGTGCTCGACGAATTCAAGCGCCAACTGGGCATCGAGGTGGGCGAAACGACCGCCGACGGCCTCTTCTCGCTCGATTCGCTGCGCTGCGTGGGTGCCTGCGGTCTCGCTCCGGTCGTGATGGTGGGCCAGAAGGTATTCGGCCGCCTCACGCAGTCGAGCGTCAAGGGCATCATCGACGAATTCGTAAACCTGGAACGGGAGGCCTGACCGCTTTTCTCCCGACCTGTCCGAAAGGGCGGTGCGCATGTCGCACCGCCCTTTTCACATACACCCTTTCCGGTTCCGGCGACCGCAGCAACCGGGACACGCCTACGGCCACCCGCTCTCCTCCCTACGACAGAGACCGCAACCGGTCCGGACTTCGTTTTCTTCGTTCATTTCCACAGGAAAACAACCCTAATATATTAATATTCTGTCTTTTGACATATAGGTTTGTTACAATTGTATAGAACAGGACTCCGAGAACGGGGATATCCGGAATCCCCCGCTCGGTTCCGTCATGAACCCGATTAATTACTTAACCGAACAACCTTATGAAAAAAGGCATGTACTGCAAAAGCGTTCTGCCGCTTTTGCTCCTCGTAGCCGCAACCGGCTGCACGCAACCCACCGAAGAGGTCCATTACATCAAGGTAGACATGATTGCCTGCTCGTTCCAGGGCACCGATGCCGTTCCGGTACGGATAACCATCTCCTCCAATCCGGGCCCGTGGAGTGCGGAACCTTCGGCAAGCTGGATACGGATAACGGAACAGACGGAGGAGGGTATCGTACTGACGGCGGACGACAACCCGGCGAGCACCGAACGGGAGGGCGAAATCACCGTGACGGCGGGAGAGATGACGAAGACCATCCGCGTCACGCAGACGGGCGACACGTTCGTACCGGCACGATACGACGTTTTCCGGGATTACACCATGGGAGCCGTCATCTCCCCCAACGGACGTTATACGGCGGGCTTTATCGGCGTTCCGGATGAGAACGCCACGGACCACTGGCTGCTCCAGGTAGTCATCACCGACCTGGAGAGCGGCGAGCAGTATCTGCCGGCCCCCTTCCTCGACTCCCTCTATCCCCTATACGACCCGTGTGCGATAACCGACAGCGGCACCGCCTTCTTCCACTGCGAGGACGGCCGGATAATAGGCTTCAGCATCAGCGGCGACATTACCGTGCTCGACAACGTTCCGGGGGCCGGCAAACCGTGGCTGTCGCAGGTCGCTTCGGACGAGAGCGGCGTATGGGTAGGCTGGTGTTCCGGCGGCAGTACGGTCTATTCGCCGGTCAAGTGGACAGATGGCCACCCCGAAATACTTCCCCTGCCCGAAACGACCTTCCGGGGAGCAGCATGGAATGCGGGGGCTATGGCCCGCGGATGCAGCCTGGACGGTAGCATCATCTACGGCACCGCCTGGGAAGGATTGGATTCCGGCCTCATCTGGTGGGACAAGGAGGGCACTCCCCGCTGGGTGGGCGACAAAGTACGCAAACTCAAGCCCGTGAAGATATACGACACCGCTACCGGCACCTATACGGACTACACCCTCGTGGACGGTATCGTAGGCTCCAGCGACACCTACTATATAAGTCCCTCCGGCAAATGGATTGCCGGCACCTATCGGACCGAGGAGCTCGCCGAAAACGAAACCGACGTCATCTATACGTCGTGCCCCGCATTCTACGATACGGAGACCGACGAAGTGCACATCTTTCCGGAGTATGAAGGGGCGGTGGGCATGACCGTCACCGACGAAGGGCTGGGCGTCATCGGCATGGGCGGTGCGAACGGCATCATCTCCCACACGGTCATGGTGAACATCCCCACCGCTACGGAAGCCGGCACGAGTACCGAATGGATATACGACACCTACGGCATCATCATTCCGGACAACTCCCTGCTCGAATACATCTCGCCCGACGGCAGAACGGCATTCGGTTACGACCTGAGCGGTGAGATGGAACCGATGAGGAAATGGTACGTCACACGGAAAACAGCGGAGTAACGGCAGGAGCCGGCACTCCGCCCGACCGGGAAGGCCGTTCCTCCCCCCGATAGACAACGACAAATCCGACCGATTAAAACAGAGAAAACATGAAACGATACGCATACTTATTGGCCGCAGCGGCACTGGCCCTGAACATATCGTGCACTGGCCCCGAAAACCCCGCACAGCCCGAAGCGACGCTGAAGGCGGAACCCGCATCGCTCCGCTTCGCCGCGGCAGCGGCACCCCCCCAGACCGTCACCGTCACAGCCGAAGAAACGGAGTGGACACACAGCATCCCAGAAGATGCCGGATGGCTGACGGCAACGCGCGACGGAGACCGCCTTTCGGTCAGCGTCGCGGACAATGCGGATGAGACCGACCGCAGCGCCTCCATCACCCTCAACGCCTCCGCCGTAGGGGTGGAACCGGTGAAGATAACGGTCCGGCAGGAGGCCGCGGAAGCTCCCGAACCGGAAAAGCCTTCGCTCTCGGTATCGCCCGAAAAGCTCGTCTTCGCCGCTGCGGAGGCACCGGGACAGGAGGTGACGGTAACCGTGACGGGCGGTATCACCTGGAAAGCATCCCCTTCGGGTGCCGAAGAGTGGATACATATCGTCCCCGCCGAAGGGAAATTCACCGTCACGGTGGACGACAACCCGGAGTCGCTGGAACGCAGCGGATACATCAACGTATCGCCCGGCGACAAGACGCTCGCCACCTGCCGCATCTACGTGACACAGGAGCCCAAAGCCGTGCCCGCCTCCATCACGCCGCAACTACCCGAAGGCACGACCCCCGAAGAGGGGCTGACGGTACCTTTCACGGCCGGAATGAGTGTTCTCCCGGTAATGGTCGCCCCCGAGAACGCCCAATGGAGCGTCCGTGTCGAGGCTGACGGCACGACCGACCCTGCCTGGCTCTCGGCGACCAATGTGGTAGCCCCCTCGCAGCACACCGTACACTATGCCTATACGGTCAATGAAACGGAAACGCCGCGCACGGCCTACCTCGTCCTCACGCATGCGGACGACAGCGTGGAACCCGTCAGGGTGAAAGTGACACAACGCGGCAAAACGGACGTCAACAGTACGATATACGAAGACATCGAATCGCACCCCACCCAAATCATGGCCGAGGTAATGGCCAACAACGACTGGCGCGACTTTCCCTTCGTACAGTGGACACTGAAGCTCTACACCGACGGCATCACTTACGATACCCTTTGGGGACGCTGGGGAGGCACAGGCGACCGCATCACAATTAAGATGACCGGTTCGCCGCAGCACGAAGACGAAGTCGTGCTCGAAGAGATGACCTACGAAGTCGTACCTTACGAAGAATACAACAAGATGCCCGCATCCGACCGCAAACCGGGTTGGGTATGCGCGGCACAGGGCAGCGGCAACGACGAATATCCCTCCGGAACCTGGCATCAGGTATACGAGAACGGTTCTATTACGGGGTGCGCCAATGCCGTCGGCGGTACGGTGACCGTCACCCGCAGCGGCGACGACTACACCATCACCTGGGACTTTACCAGCGATGCCGGATGCAAGGTGACCGGTTCCTATACCGGCCCGATTGAGATACAGCGCTCATAATCCATTCGACCTTTCATGCACAGGAGGGTTCCCGACAGCGGGAACCCTCCTTTTTGCTGCCGGCTCCTCCACACCGCCGGACCTGCCGGTCAGGAAAAGATACCCGTTCCATCCGACGGACGTATCCGACCGCCGGAAACAGGGCAACCCATCCCCTCACCTTACATACCGCACTTCCTCCTTGAAGTCCCATTCGACGCATAAATCAATAATATGTTATTTTGTCATTTCCATAATTGTTAATATTGTATATACAGATAGCATGCACTGTTAATTATCGACACTTCAAAAACAACAAATCTCAAAAACAGAAGATTATTTAACCTTGAACCTCATGAAAAAGCATGTTTTTGCGTCGGCAGCCTTGCTGCTGCCACTGTTCGGAGGACTCGTCGGATGCACCCAGCCCGGACAAGACGAAGTACAGTACATCAAAGTGAGCATGGCCTCCTGTTCGTTCCGCGGCGTGGATGCGGAACCGCTCCGGATAGAGGTCTCGACCAGTCCCGCAGCGTGGAACGCCGAGCCTTCGGCGACATGGATACGGATTGTGGAAAAAACGGACAACGCCCTCCTGCTGACCGTAGACGACAACATGTCGGCAGCCGAACGCACGGGCGAAGTGACGATAACGGCAGGCCAGGCCGAACAATCCATAAAAATCATACAGGTAACCGACCACACCCTGCAGTCGACCTACAATACGACCGGAGAATTCACCATGGGGGCGGTCATCTCCCCCAATGCCCGGTATGTGGGCGGATATACCTGCATATACGACACCGAAGCCGGCAATTGGGTCAATCAGGTCGTCATCATAGATATTCGGAACGACAAGAAATACATGCTCGACCCGTTCCCGGACACTCTCTACCCCCTCTATGACCCGTGTGCGATAACCGACAGCGGTAACGTCTTTTTCCACTGCGAGGACGGAAAAATAGTCATGTTCAGCCTCAGCGGGGATGTCACGGTGCTCGACAACATTCCGGGAGCCGGCAAACCGTGGCTGTCGCAGGTCGCCTCGGACGAGAGCGGCGTATGGGTAGGTTTCTGCCTGGGCGGCGAAACCTTGTACTCCCCCGTCAAATGGACGGACGGCGTACCGGAAATACTCCAGAAACCTGAAACCACCTATCGCGGTTACGGCTGGTATCAGGGCTGCATGGCACGCGGATGCAGCCTGGACGGTACCGTCATCTACGGCACCGCCTGGGAAGGATTGGACTCCGGCCTGATGTGGTGGGACGCAGAGGGCAACGTCCGCTGGGTAGGCGACGAACTCCATAAAATCAAACCGGTACAAATATTCGACCAACAGACCCAAACCTATTACGACACCAACCTGGTGGACGGCATCAAGGGTAACAGTACGCCGTACTCCATCAGTCCCTCCGGCCAATGGATTGCCGGTACATACCAGACCGAAGAGCTCAGTGAAAACAAAACCGAAATCATTTACACGGCATGTCCCGCATTTTACGACACCGACAACGACCAAACCTACACTTTCCCCGAATACAGCGGTGCGGCGGGCCTGGGAGCCACGGACGACGGCATAGGCATCATCGGCATGGACGGTGCGGGCGGCATCGTGAGTTCGACCGTGCTGATTGACATCGCTACGGGTGTCCAGATTTCAGAAAGCACCGACTGGATATACGAAAACATGGGAATCATCATTCCCGACTACTCCCTGCTCGAATACATATCCCCGGACGGACAGGTGGCTTTCGGCTACGACCTCAATGGTACGGGCGGAGAGATGATGCGGAAATGGTATGTAGCTCCCAAGCCACAGAATTAATACGCTACCGTTCCGCCGGTCACGGCTCGTATACGGAAGAGTCCGGCGGAACATCATACGGCATTAACCTATTTACAACCGAAAACATGAAACGATACGCATACTTATTGGCCGCAGCGGCACTGGCCCTGAACATATCGTGCACCGGCCCCGAAAACCCCGCACAGCCCGAAGCGACGCTGAAGGCGGAACCCGCATCGCTCCGCTTCGCCGCGGCAGCGGCACCCGCCCAGACCGTCACCGTCACGGCCGAAGAAACGGAGTGGACACACAGCATCCCAGAAGATGCCGGATGGCTGACGGCAACGCGCGACGGAGACCGCCTTTCGGTCAGCGTCGCGGACAATGCGGATGAGACCGACCGCAGCGCCTCCATCACCCTCAACGCCTCCGCCGAAGGGGTGGAACCGGTGAAGATAACGGTCCGGCAGGAGGCCGCGGAAGCTCCCGAACCGGAAAAGCCTTCGCTCTCGGTATCGCCCGAAAAGCTCGTCTTCGCCGCTGCGGAGGCACCGGGACAGGAGGTGACGGTAACCGTGACGGGCGGTATCACCTGGAAAGCATCCCTTTCGGGTGCCGAGGAGTGGATACACATCGTCCCCGCCGAAGGGAAATTCACCGTCACGGTGGACGACAACCCGAACGCACTGGAACGGAAAGCATCCATCAACGTCTCCCCAAGCGACAAGACCGTTCAGACCGGCAGGATATACGTCACGCAGGAAGCCGCCGCCGTACCGCCTTCGATAGAACCCGTACTGCCCGACGGAGCCACCCCGGAGGAGGGTCTCGAACTGCCGTTCACCGCAGGGGTCGTCAAATTTGCGGTTAAGGCAGCTCCCGAAACGGCACAGTGGTCGGCTTACGCACGGGACGAAAACAACCAAGCACCGGACTGGCTGACCGTACACGCAGTCGTAGCTCCCGAACAGCACAGCATCATCCTCGAATACAAGATAAACGATGCCACGGAGACCCGTACCGCCTACCTGTTCCTCCAGCATGAATCGGAAGAGACGGAACCCGTTAGGGTCACCATCACCCAAAAGGGAAAATCGGATGTCAACAGTACGATATACGAAGATGTGGAGACCGGCCCGATGCTTTACAGCCGGGTAGAAGTAATGGCCAACAACGACTGGCGCGACTACCCCTTTGTACAGTGGATACTGACACTCTATACCGATGGGCTGACATACAACAAGTTATGGGGACGCTGGGATGGCTCGGGCGAACGTATGCGGATACTCCTGCTCGGTTCGCCTCAGCACGAGGACGATGTGACACTCGAAGAGATGACTTATGAAATCGTACCTTACGACGAGTACAACAAAGAGCCCCTTACCGACCGCAAGCCGGGATGGGCATGCGGCAGCTGGGGCGACGGCAAAACCGTCGTCTATCCCGCCGGAACATGGTATCAGGTCATCGAAGCGGGCAAAGCGACCCAATGGGCCAGCGCAGAAAGCGGTACGATAACTGTCAGCAAAAACGGAGACGACTACACCGTATCGTGGGATTTGACAAGCGACGCCGGATGCAAGGTGACCGGTTCCTATACCGGCCCGATAGATATCATCCTTTAAGTCCGAACCTTCTAATCGACAGCAGGGAGGGAGCCCGATACCGGGGCTCCCTCCCTGCTGTTTCCGAGATGTCCGGACGCCTCCTCACCCGCCGGTGCAGGCCGCGAGAAAAGGCCGGAGACCACAAGACGTCCGACCGCGGCACATGTTACCGCCCGAGCCGACCAGCTCCGACAAGGTACTCGGCTATCTGTACGGCATTCAGTGCGGCTCCCTTCAGAATCTGGTCTGCCACGCACCAGAAGGTCAGCCCGTTGGGGTTGGCAGTATCCGTCCGGATACGCCCCACATACACGGGATACCTGCCCGCCGTGAAGAGCGGCATGGGATACTCCTGCCGAGCCGGGTCATCCATGACAACGATGCCTTCGAAACTCCCGAAAGCCCGGCGGGCCTCTTCCGGAGCGACGGGCCGCTCGGTCTCCACCCATACGCTCTCCGAATGGGCCCGCATGACGGGTACGCGGACGCACATGGCGCTCACGGCCACATCCGAATGCATTATCTTCTTGGTCTCATTGACCATCTTCATCTCCTCCTTCGTATATCCGTTGTCTGTGAATACATCTATCTGCGGGATGAGATTGCCGGCGAGCTGGAAGGCGAACCTCTCCACACGGGGCGGCCGTCCGGCAGCCATATCGGCATACTGCCCCTCCAGCTCGGCCATCGCGCCGGCCCCCGCGCCGCTGGCGGCCTGATAGGTCGAAACATAGACGCGGCGGATATGGGAGATATTCTCTATCGCCTTGAGTGCCACGACAAGCTGGATGGTAGAACAGTTCGGATTGGCAATGACGCGGCGGGGTGCATCCAACGCATCCTCCGGATTAACCTCCGGCACCACGAGAGGCACGTCGGCATCCATGCGGAACGCGCTCGAATTGTCTATCATCAGCGTCCCGTGTTTCGTAATGGTCTTCTCGAACTCTTTGGAAGTACCGCCGCCCGCCGATACGAACGCCACATCCACCCCCTTGAAATCGTCGTTGTGGCGGAGCTGCTTCACCTGCACCCGCTCGCCGCCGAACTCATAAAAACTGCCCGCGCTGCGCTCCGAACCGAACAACAGCAACTCATCCACCGGAAAATTCCTGTCTGCCAATACCCTCAGGAACTCCTGCCCTACGGCGCCGCTCGCGCCGACAATCGCTACTTTCATTTTCGATTATGTTACAATTCCTTCTTTCCCGTCCATCGTACGCCCCCACTCTCCGCAGGTTGCGGCACCCGTTCGCCGGTTTGCCCGGCCGGGCCGCACAGAACGGCGACATCAGACCGACCCCGCATCAGTCGAAAAACTCGTCGTCGCCCGAATAGCCCGTCCCCTCCGCACTGTCGGGGCAACGGTACTCTATGGCTCCCGGCGGACGGTAGAAACGGTCTGTCCTCCGCACTCCCAACGAGGGGTCGGCATACACTCTCTTCATGAACTCCCCGAATACCGGAAGCGCCAGCGAAGCGCCCTCCCCCCCCGTCACCAGGTGGGCGCTTTGGTCTTCGCAGCCTATCCACACACCTGCGACGAGGTTGGGTGTCACGCCCATGAACCACGCGTCGCGATTCTCCTGCGAGGTACCCGTCTTGCCGCCGACCTCCACGTCGCGGAAACCGTACACGTTGCGCAAACGGACACCCGTCCCCGCTATGACGTTGTTCTGGAGCATCTGCACCATCGTATAGGCGGTCTGCTCGCTGATGGCGTCGCTCACCGCAGGTACGAAGCTGGCGATGACGTTCCCCTGCCGGTCTTCGATGCGTGTAATGAATATCGGTTCGGTAAATACCCCCTTGTTCACGAAGGTACTGTAAGCCCCCACCATTTCGAACAGCGATACGTCGGCCGTACCGAGAGCCAGCGAATTGACCGGGTCGATATAACTGTGTATCCCCATCTGGTGGATGAAGTCGGCGACCGCCTTCGGGTCTTTTGCCTGCTTCATTATCCAGGCCGAATAGTTGTTGCGGCTGCGGGCAAGCCCCCACCGCAGCGGATGCAGCACGCCGTCGTACTCCACCCGGCCCGCCTCCTTGGGCTGCCACGGCTCCATATTCTCCGTTTCGAGCGTTACGGGAAGATTGGGCACCATGGTGCAGGGCGTCATGCCCATATAGTCGATTGCGAAGCAGTAAACGAACGGCTTGATGGTGGAGCCGATATGCCGCTTGCCCTGTTTCACCATGTCGTATTTGAAATATTTGAAATCCGGACCGCCTACATAGGCCTTGACATGGCCCGTATTCGGATTCATGGCCATGAACGAACCGCGCATTATCTGCTTGTGGTGCAGGATGGAGTCGCGGGGCGTCATCAGTGTATCGACCTCACCTTTATAGGTGAAGATGCGCATACGTACAGGAGTACGGAAATCCTCCTCTATCTCCTCCCTGCTCGCCCCCTGCTTCACCAGGCTGCGGTAACGGTCGGTATAGCGCATGGCATTCTGGATGATGCGTTCGGCCGCTTCGTTGGAGGTCTTGATGAAGAGGCGCCCCGTCCGCTTCACCTGGGCATCCATGCGGGGCTGAATGGCGGCGAGCTGCTGGCAGAGAGCCTCCTCGGCATACTCCTGCATGTCGTAACTGAGGGTGGTATATATCTTGAGGCCGTCGCGGTAGATATCGTAAGGGGTTCCGTCCGACTTGAAGTTCTTGCGACACCAGCCGTAAACGGGATTGCTCTCCCACCGTGCCAGTTCGGCCTCGTAATCCCTGCCGTACTGTTTTTTGGTCGGACGCGGCATGTTGAGCACGTTGCGCACCATCTCCCGGAAATAGGTCGCTATCCCGTCGTTATGCGAAATAGGTGCATACCGGAGCTCTATCGGCTCCTGTTTCAGCGAATCGAGCTCCCCGCGGGTAATGTAGCGGTTTTGCTGCATACGCGTCATGACCGTATTGCGGCGGGCAAGCGCCCGTTCGGGATTGCGCACGGGACTGTAACGCGTCGGCGCATTCACCACCCCCACCAACAGGGCCGCCTCCTGTACGTTCAGCTCGGAAGGCTCCTTGTCGAAGAAGGTCTTGGCCGCCGCCTTGATGCCGTAGGCATTGCTGCCGTAAAAAACCGTATTGAGGTACATGGCGACTATCTCCTCCTTCGTATAGTTGTACTCCAGCTTGACGGCAGTCACCCACTCCTTGAGCTTGGTGACGACCATCCGTCCGCCGCGCACGAGCGGATTGCGGTAAACGGTGGTGTCGCGCGGAAAGAGGTTCTTGGCGAGCTGCTGCGTGATGGTGCTGCCTCCCCCCTGACTGCGGTTGCCAAACGCGAGCGTCTTCACCGCCACACGGGCGAGCGAAATGAAATCGATGCCCGAATGGCCGTAGAAGCGGGCATCCTCGGTGGCGACAAGGGCGGCGACGAGGGCGGGCGACAGCTCCTCGTAATCGACATACGACCTGTTCTGTATGAAGAACGAACCGAGCAGACGGCCGTCGTCCGCATATATCTCCGTAGCCAGGTTGCTCTTCGGGTTTTCGAGCTCCTCGAACGAAGGCAGCCGACCGAAAGCTCCCGACGCGGTAAGCACCAACAATACCAGAAATATCCCTACCGGAATACACAGAATGGTCCAGAACCATTTCGTGAACCGTCTGGCACGTTCCTCCTTTCCCAATTTCTTGCCTTTTCCCTGCATAATCCTGCAAATATAGCTATTTACCGCCTATGTATACAGGCAGTGTCGCAATAAATTTATCCTGAAAAGATATTTATTTACATTTTGCGGTTTTTCACGCCGAATCCGTTAAAAGAGGACTGCCGGACGACGGAATACCTACTCCGTCTCTCCCTTAAACGACTTCGGGCCGCCACCGCTCCTAAAGAACGGTGTACGGTCCCGAATATTTTAACCGCGTTCCGCAGGAGGCGGGCCCAGACCCGCCTTCTGCCACATCACTTTATCCGCTCCATCTCCTTCCGCAGTTTCGCCGGCAGGTCGGGCACGTGCTTGTGGCACTTCATGTCGATGGTGTACATACGCCCGATGCAATAATTCTTGTGTTCGCATCCGCTGCTGCATGCCATATCGCCGTCGTTCTCCCGCATCCGGTTCACAAAGTCGGGCTGCGTGACCAGAGCACGCCCCATCTGCACGAACTCGAATCCGCTGTCGAGAACGGTTTCGACATTGGCCCGGCTGACCACTCCGCCCACATAAACCAACGGCAGCTTCAACTCTTTGCGGAAACGGAGCGCATCTTCGAGAAAATAGCACTCCTTGAAAGGGACGGTGGGTATCATCATACGCCCGGCGAGCTTGACCCCTACCTTCAGCCACGGAATATCCATATAGTAGGTCAGCGTCTTGATGGGCATCTGCCCCCGCATGACATACATGGGTGCACGGCTTACGACCCCGCCGCTGAGCACCAGCGCATGCGCACCGCAGCGTTCGAGCTCCCTGGCTATCTCCAGCCCTTCGTCCAGCTCGATGCCCCCCTTGAATCCATCGCGCATGTTGGTCTTCACGAGTACGGCCATATCGCTGCCGGCGGCCTCCATCACCTCATTCATCGCCATCTTCATGAAACGCATGCGATTCTCCAGCGAGCCGCCGTACATGTCCTTGCGGTGGTTGGTATAGGGCGACAGGAACTGACTGAGCAAATAGCCATGCCCCGCATGCACCTCCACGGCATCGAATCCCGCCTCACGGGCGAGGCGCACGGCATGTCCGAACGCCTTTGCCACCTCCTCTATCTCACCGGGCCGCATACCGCGCACGAAAGTGGGCGAGTAGATATTCAGTCCGCTGGAAGCCGATATGGGTAGCTGCCCCGCCACGCTTTTCTTCGACATGTTGCCGCAGTGACCTATCTGAATGGAGGCGGCCGCCCCCTCCCGGTGTATCGCATCGGTAATCCGGCGCAGGCCGGGCACTATCTCCTCCCTCATCCACAATTGCCTCTTGAAGGAGAGGCCGTTGCGCGTTACCGACGCATAGGCGAGCGTCGTCATGCCGATGCCGCCCCTGGCCACGGAGACATGGTAATCTTCGAGCATCTGCGTCGGCGAATTGTTCTCGCACATGCTCTCGAACGCAGCGGAACGAATAGTACGGTTGCGGAGCGTCAGCGGCCCTATCTTGGCCGGAGTAAAAAGAAGCGAATTTTTCATGTCGTCAGAATACTAAGTCTAAGTCGTCTGAATCTATCAAAATATAAAAGGCAGGATACTTTTTCTGCCGAGCCTCCGGAACTCGTCGCCGAACTCGGCCTCGTAACGTTTACGCAGGGAGACGGCGCGGGGCGCGAGGTTGGCGAACGTCCACAGGGCGAATACCGCCCCCGACCACGACCATGTGAGTACCGCGAACCCTACCCACTCCACGAACTCGCCGAAATAGTTGGCCGAACTCACCCAGCGGAACATTCCGCCGTAAGGGATATGGTGAGCCGTATCGCCGGGGCGGCGGAGGTTCCGGATGATATGGTCGGAGTGTATGTTGATGACCATGCCGGCGATGAAAACGGCCGTCCCGACGATGAACTGCGGGGTTTTGAGCCAAGCAAACGTATAGAGCCCCTCCGGAGCGAGGTAGAATATCCAGCCGCCCTGCATGACGGCGTTCACCATGTTGAAGAGGATTCCCATGGCGATAATCGCCAACGGCATCCTGCCCCGCCCCTTCAGCAGAAAGGGAAAGATGAAAGCCCGCTGGAAATAGTGGAGTTGGAACAGGAAGAGAAAACAGAGCGGCGCCGCCTCAAAACGCCTGTCCGACATCAGCCACAGCACGGTCATCAGCAGGAAGACGGGCGACTCCATCACGAACCAGCCCACTTTGTTGGATACTGTCTTGCCCCACTTCCGGTTCAGCAGCATGCCGTACCCGGCATCCACGAAGAAAAGCGCGATGAAAA
The DNA here is from genome assembly GCF_900104605.1 of Tidjanibacter massiliensis. Classification (NCBI taxonomy): domain Bacteria; kingdom Pseudomonadati; phylum Bacteroidota; class Bacteroidia; order Bacteroidales; family Rikenellaceae; genus Tidjanibacter; species Tidjanibacter massiliensis. The sequence goes on from NZ_LT629960.1 coordinate 1,847,651, forward strand.
CCACTACGGCCAGCACAGCCATGACGATAAGCAAGATATTGAATGCCTGCTGCATATTTACTGTACATTAGACACAAATACAGGGAACATTCCCAACGAGAACATAAGGTATACCGGCTGCATCGAAGCCGCTTTGCTAAGCAAATATAGGAATATATTCGATGAAAACCGAACGCAATCATCGAACAACAGCCCAGTCTGCGGGCGCAGACACGATTCGGTCGAGGCAAACACGAAAGAACTGCAAAGACTGGATGCCGCCTCTATATGTGCCGATACGCCGCTCGGAGGCCCTCACAGAACATAACTCCGGCTGCAAACAGAGAAAACCGCATTTCCCGGGAGTTTTATCCTGATAAATCCGACAGGAGCGGCCGATGCCGCCAAGGGCAGAAACGAAAATTGCCCTCAGTATTTTTATATGATATATAGTTATTTACAATAAGACTTGAACGATAAGACGCATCGTACAATCCGGTCGTTTTCTCCTTTGAAGAAAAAGCGGGCCGTTTTGTACGAAACGACATGCCGACCCGGCAGTCGTGCTGCAAATTTGCATCGGAAATCAATTAACACATAAAAAACAAAGAAATGAAAAGGATTTATTTAGTATGTATGGCCATGCTCGCCATCTTTTCCATGACTTCGGTTTCTGCCCAGGAGTTTCGCCACGGTTTTTCATGGGGCATAAAAAGCGGCGCCAACCTGAGCACCCTCATAACGGAGTCGAAGATTCTGCAGGAGGATGACCATATTGCATCGCGCTGGGGGTATACCGGCGGCGGTTTCATCAATTACCGTTTTTCACGGCGCTTCATGCTATCCTTCGACATCCTGTTTTCCGGCAAGGGGTTTAAAGCCGACCTCATCCCGGGTATCACCGATGCCAAATTCAGACTGAACTATCTGGACCTCCCCGTATTGGCCAACTTCTACGTCTATAAGGGATTGGCCCTGAAGGTCGGCTTACAGCCGTCCATTCTGCTCAATGCCAACGTGAAAGGCAAACTGATTAAAAAACAGCCGGTTCATTCACGTATCCGCAGTTACGACTGTGCGGTACCTCTGGGCATCTCCTATGACTTCACCGACCGGCTCATACTCGATATACGATACACAATGGGAGGATACGGGGTACTCAAGAATCTTGACATCAACAACCTGAACAACAACTCCGTCCTCTCCGTCACCATCGGGTACAGACTTTAAAAATACGATACGGTATGAACAACAAAGCAACAAAAGCCCTCTCCTCCTGTATCTACCTGCTGGCTGTCGGAAGTATCGTCGCAGGTACCGTCTCTTGTAAAGGGCACCTCTTCAACAAGGAAGCCGTCATCTCCGGAGTAATCAGAAACCTCGATGACAAACAACTGCTGCTTCTGCAGGAGGAGAGCGACAGCGCGGATACCATTTCAGTAAAGGCAGACGGTACTTTCCGATACCGCTTTGCCGTGGAGGGACCTTCGGGAACCTATCTATTGTACATTCCGGAAACCTCCACACCGGTCTATCTATATGTGCGGAAAGGTGCCCGCATACGTATCAGGTTCGATGCGAACGAACCCGGACAGCCGCCCACCCTACGCGGCAATGTGGCAAATGAATGCGAAATCGTCCGCAGGATGAACGAAGCCTTTTCGGGTGACGACCCCGAAGAAATCGCCCGGATGAGTTTCCCGGAGTACCGCAAAAAGCTCATGGACGAATACACGGCCGTCGTGAAACTGCTGAAAAAGGTCAAAGACCGGAAATTCGCCGAATCGGCCCTGAAGGAGCTGACGGCCCGCAGGGACTACAACCTTTACTGTTACCGCGCCAGCTACAAACTCTATGTCGCGCCCGAGGGCGACGTGGAGGATGCGATGTTCTGGGACTTCGCACGGAACATTGACCTGAACGACATAGCGAATGCCAGAAGCGGTCTGACGGAACTCGTGTTGGTGTGGGACATGCAATCGGCGCATATCGAACGCTCCGACCTCAACGTGTTGAAGGAACTGGCGCGAAGAGTCTCTAATCAAGAGGTACTGGACTGTCTCTCGGGAGAGTGCATGTATTCCGCTCTCCTGAACGAAACCGCCGTCGAATCGCTGGAAGAAACCTATGCGCTCTTTACCCGAATATGCCGGGACACCGCCACACTGCAGGATATGGAACAAGCCTATGAATCGAAAATAACGGCCATCCGGAAGTTCGGCCCGGGCAAGGAACTGCTCGACCTGGAGATGGAGGACCGGAACGGCACGAAGGTAAACCTTTCCAGCCTGAAAGGAAAAGTCCGCTATGTCGACGTATGGGCCTCCTGGTGCGGCCCCTGCCGTTACGAAATGCAGTTCCTCGAAGAGCTGGCGCAACGATACGAAGGAGACGACCGCCTGGAAATAGTCAGTCTCTCCATCGATACGGACAGGGAGGCATGGCTTCAAACGGCCATGCCCGACCGACCGGGTTGGAAACAATACCTGGCCACACCCCAATCCCGACAGGTCCTAGAGGAGGAGTACAGCATCACGGCAATCCCCCGTTTCATGCTGTTCGACGGACATAACAGGATTATCGACATACACGCTCCCTCGCCCTCCGATGAGGAAGAAATTGACCGTATGTTACAGGAGTGGCTGGGCCCGGACGGGAACAGTACTGCAAAACGACAACCTTGATTGGAACGGAACATCGACAGGCCGCCCGGAGATTTCGGGCGGCTTCGCCGTACCGAAACGATGGGCAGTTCTTCCCGTCCGATTTATCTGCCGGGGGAGCTGCTCATATACCTTTTCCGGTACTCCGAAGGCGACACCTCCATACATTTCGCAAAGGCCCTGCGGAAAGCGCTGGTCGAATTGAACCCGGCCAGTTCCGCTATCTCGTCAATGGTCATCCGGGAATCCGTCTCGAGGAGACGCCGGCTCTCCTCAACCCTGAACCGATTCACATAGTCGGAGAAAGAGACTCCCAGCGCTTTGTTGAACAACTGGGAAAGATAGGTCCTGCCGATAGGAAACCTCCTTTGCAAATCGGACAGGCGCAAATCGCCCCGAAGGTAAGGCTTCTCCTCCCTGAACCACTGTTCTATCTCTTTCACATAATTCGTTCCGGTGAGGAAACCGATTCCGGTATCATTCGCATCCGCCCCTTCGTCGGGACACCGCCAACCGGCCCGGAAAGATACCCTCCACGGTACCTCTTTCAGGAACAGGGCCCGGTAGAAAAAATAGTACCACAAGACGAGGATGACGACCTTGTCGATTACATACAGCAGCGTATTGTGCGTGAACAGCAGCACCAGATAGAAAACATACAAAGTCGAAAGGATGAGCATAATCCTTTGCAGCCAGCGCAAGTCGTAATTTTCCGGGTCGGATACGTTTTCCCGCAACATCGCAGAGTACGCCCGACCGTCGCGGATTGTCAGGTAGGACGGGATGAGCATATACAGAATATTGCACGCTATCAGCGCACCCCGGAACAATATGTCGATATCGGAGAAGGAGAGCAAATCTCTCGGGCTGTAATAAACCGGCATTTGCCGACGGTAAACGTAATAAACTCCGAAAAGGAGCGAACAGACGATGACCGGAGAGAGGAAAAGAATAAAACGTCTGAATGTAAGGAATCCCGGACGCAGAATCTCAATGATGTAGCATGTAGTGACAGCCATCCCGAATCCTCCGATAATGAGGATAAGCGGCTGGAAAAGGGGCTTGGAACTGTCCAGCCAAGGATTGACCGCCAACCGGAAAACGATTAACACCGCCCAAAGCAGCATACCCGCCCCAAGAATGGATTTGGCTCTGCTTCTCCGCGGGTGTGCCAACAGGGTAACTCCTCCGAACACACACAGACCCAGAATCATCAGGCTCAGAATCAACTGGATATTCCTCAACGTACCATCGAATTCCATCATACGACAATCCAGATTCCGGAAATCAACCATAAAACATGACGCCGAACATCTCGTACCGACCTACCCGCCTGCCGGACGCCGTACCCCCGAACAGAAATTCATGTGCCGGACAGCCTCCCGAAACGGCAAGCGGCAATTACCCTCAACCGTCTCGATTCCAGCATGCTACCCCGCCTCCCTGCCTTCGGAGGCCGTATAACAAATATAGAATATCACTTCCAACATTCCAAAAGATTCCCGAATTTTATCGATTCATAAAATCGATCTTTTACGGTACCCGCCTCTTGCCGTTGCCCCGGCAACGTACCGTCCGGACAGCCACAGCCCCAAAGGGCGACCTCTTTCGAATGCGGCCGGAAGGAACGCCCCGCCTTTCCGAGAAACAGAACCTGCCGACGGTATACCGTCGGCAGGTATTCGGCAATCGCAACCCGAACGGAACCGTCAGTCCCGCTCTTTCAGATGCATACGCTTCATCCGCCTGCCCAGCCGCGACAGGCCGAGGTCGATGAAATACATCAGGTAGGCGAGCACGAACATGCCGAGGGCCGCGAGCAGCGCATTCCGGGCCACGATGCCCACTCCGTGCGCCTGTATGTCTATGAAACTGTAAGGATAAGGGCTTGACGTTCCGCCTATGTTGCCGGCGAACGGTGCCCGGATGAGGATATAGATGAAATAGGCCAGCGGGATAAGCAGCCAGGAGGCGGGGTCGTAACGGCGCCAGCGCCCCTTGGGACAGAACAACAGCCAGTCGAGCAGGGCCATCAGCGGAACGATGTAGTGCTGCACCATGTTGAGCACCGAGTAGAAGCTGCCTCCGTTTCCCATCCGGAACGCTTCGGGCCGCAAAATGAAGTGATATATCAGAAACGTGACCGTGATACAGAAAACCACGGCCCCCTCGGCCCGCGGTCTCCACGTCACCGTATGGCGCCCCCGGGCCAGCTGCCGGACGTTGAACACCAGCGACGCAAGGAAATAAAAGAAGCAGACCGCATTGCTGAGTACCGTATAATAGTTGAAATCGCCCCACTTGCCGGCCGCCATATGGAAATGGAGTCCATATGCCGCCGCGATGACCAACAGCGTCTTATAGAGGATGAAAAACCAGTTGCTCTTTACATACATATCCTTTGTCATTTAATTCGTATCAAGAGGAAACCGTGAGTCTCCCTCCCGGCATCCTTCGCAGCCCCTCGGCAATTCCACGGATACCCGTACCCGGCATATCCCCGAAACGTTGCTTCAGAAACAAATTTAAAACCAATCTCCGCAAAAACAAAGCGTATGCCACTCATCCTGCCCAGTTTTCCCTCTGTTCAAGCCGTTTCCCCCACCCATCCTACTTCAATATCTTACCTGAATACATTCGGACCGAACGGCCCGGCTGGAATACCCGACACCCGGAAACATCGAATAAATATTCCGAAACGACAACATAGACTCCTGCTACAAACCGTACACACATTCTCCATACGCTTCATATATACAACTAAATGACGGATTATTTTCAAAATAATCGGCATATATGCTATATTTCCAAATAAAAAGATTAAATTGCGACATAATTCATTTCACTAACCGCTAACAAAGATTTCCTATGAAAAGACTGACTTCGATTTTTATTGGATTCCTTGCCTTCGCTTTTGGAGGCTGCAAAGAAACGCCCCCTGCACCCCCTGCGCCCCCAACCGTCGGCCCGACGCAACTTGCAACCCCGGCCGTAACGCTCGGAGCGATTACCCCGACTACCGCCGCCTTTTCGTGGAAAAAAGTAGAAAACGCCGACGGATACGAATACACGATAAAACGGGAAGAGACGACGGTCGTCAGCCAGAAGGTTCCCGACGACGAAACGGAGGCTGTCGCAGAAGGGCTGGAGAGCGAAACCTCTTATACGCTGGCTCTACGGGCCTTGGGCAACAACGAATACGAAGACTCCTCCTGGCGTGAAATCTCTTTCACGACCCGGGCCGATGAACCGGAACCGCCCAGCCATGTCGCAATTCCGGACAAAGTCCTCGAAAAATATCTTTTCGACAACGGCATCGACATGGATTCGGACGGCATCATCTCATTCGACGAAGCCGCCGCTTTCACTGCGATAGAGATGGGATACGATTATGCCGAGGATGCGACCGACGCCAATACGGTAAAAAGTCTGGACGGGCTGCAATACTTCACTGCGCTGGAAACCCTCAACCTGAAATTCCATCGCGTCACGGATGCCGCACCGATAGAAGGACTGACAAATCTCCGGGCCCTGAACCTCGGCGAGAATCCGATAACCGCCCTCAGACTCGACCAACTGGGCCAACTGACGGACCTTCGCCTGTACGGCACCGGGATATCGGAACTGAATCTGAGCAAAACGCCCGAAATGACGGTATTGTACCTGCAGCGTACCGCCCTGACCGACCTCGATTTGTCGGTATTGCCCAAGCTGGAAAACGCTTACATAAACGAAGCCCGACTGACCTCCCTGCGTGCCGTCGGGCTCGACAACCTCGTCCGGCTGGATGCCGTAAAAAACCAACTGACGGAGCTGACGGTAGCCGACTGCGCCGAATTGACGGAACTGCACCTGAACGACAACCGACTGACCTCACTCTCCCTCTCCGGACTGCCCAAACTCATGCGGCTCAACGTGTACGCCAACAAACTCACCGCGATTGACCTCACGGAGCTACCGTTCCTGATGTGGCTGTTCGTCTTCGACAACGAACTCGGCGAACTGGACCTTTCCGGCAATGCCGCCCTGCGGGAGCTGTACGCCAGCAACAACCCCGTCAGGGAAATCGATTTGAGCATCCATGAGAACGTCGAAATTGTGGAACTGCAGGATATGCCGGTTCTGGAACTCATCAACCTGAAAAACGGCTATTGCAGCGACTGGGCAGAATATTATATCGTACAGGGCAATACGTCGCTCAAAAAAGTAATCGTAGACCCCGGATACGAACTGGAATACGTGAGCGGCCTCTTCAAAGACAGACCCGAAGTAAGCGTCGTGACGGAATAACACGATGCTCTTTCAAGCACGGCAGGCGGGGTGAGGATTGTTCGTCCCGCCTGTTGCAATACAACAGTTCTGTCCGATACACTCCTCCAGTCGGGAAGGTTCCAATCTTCCCGGTCTGCTCTGCAATCCCGCCAAGACGCAAGCCGAAACATCCATACCCTGTCCGCACCGGATGCAGCACTCCTCGGCCATTTGCCGGTCTTTCGGAACAAATTATCCGTAAACTGCCCCGTCCCGGCATCTCCCGACAGCCGGAAATACTTCTGCGGCAAATACATTACATCTCTCAGAAAACCGGTACCCAACCGTCCCGACAGGAATCCGTCACGAATTATCGGGCCGGGCTATGGAAAATCCGAAAATTATAATTACTTTTGTGTCAATTGGAAAAATAGTGAAAGTCAATGTCTGATACTTATGACAAGGTAGCGAAGAATATAAAACCCGGCTGGCTGAAGATAAAACTCCACAACGACGTGAAATACGCCGATGTTTCGAAAATCGTGGAGAAACACGGACTGCATACGATATGCGACAGCGGAAAGTGCCCCAACAAGGCCGAATGCTGGAGCAGGAAGACCGCCACATTCATGATACTCGGCGATGTCTGTACCCGTTCATGCAAGTTCTGTGCGACCAAAACCGGTAAACCGTTACCTCCCGAACAGGGCGAACCCGAAGAGGTCGCCGAATCCATACGCCTCATGGGGCTCAAACATGCCGTACTCACATCCGTGGACAGGGACGACCTACCCGACGGAGGAGCCGGCCATTGGGCCGAAACGATTCGTGCCATCCGGCGCGTGAATCCCGACACCACCATCGAGGTGCTCATTCCCGATTTCGACTGCCGCAAAGAGCTGCTCGACATCGTCATCGACGCCGCACCGGATATCATCGGCCACAACATCGAGACCGTCGAGAGGCTGACACCCCTCGTACGTTCGCGGGCCCGGTACCGCACTTCGCTGGAAGTACTCCGCTACATCGCCTCGCGCGGCGCGGTGGCCAAAAGCGGCCTCATGCTCGGCCTCGGAGAGACCGAAACCGAGATACTGGCAACGCTCGACGACCTGGCCGATGCGGGATGCTCCATCGTCACGCTGGGCCAGTACCTGCGTCCCACCATGAAACACTACCCCGTGGCGGAATATGTCACTCCGCAGAAGTTCGCCATGTACGGCGACCTGGCGCGGATGCGGGGATTCCGATATGTGGCGAGTGCCCCGCTGGTCCGTTCCTCCTACATGGCCGAAGAGGCCCTGCTCAACTTCCGAAAAGAGGACTGACCATGGAGACGCCGAAGGAGAGAGTGATTTGCCGCGACTTGGGCGTTATGGATTATGCCGGCTGCTGGGAACTGCAGAAACAGCTTTTCAACGACCTGCTGGCCTCCAAGAGCGGAGACGGACGGAAAGCGGAGCAATATTTGCTGCTGTGCGAACATCCGCCGGTCTATACGCTGGGCAAAAGCGGCCATGAAGAGAACATGCTCGTGGCCGAAGATTTCCTCAAAAGCAAAGGTGCATCGTTCTACCGCATAGACCGGGGAGGGGACATCACGTTCCACGGCCCGGGACAGTTGGTGGGCTATCCCATACTCGACCTCGAACGCGAGGGCATCGGACTCAAGGAGTATATCCACTCGATTGAGGAAGCGGTCATACGGACGATAGCCGACTACGGCATCAGCGGTACCCGTGTCGCAGGAGCGGCGGGGGTGTGGCTGACCGAAGGCGGCCCGATGCGGAAAATAGCCGCAATCGGAGTACGTTCGTCGCGCTACGTGACGATGCACGGTTTCGCGCTCAACGTGAATACGGACCTGCGTTGGTTCGACTACATCAACCCGTGCGGTTTCTCGGACAGGGGGGTGACCTCCATACGGAAAGAGACGGGAACCGAAACGGACCTGAAAGATGTGGCAGGCCGGTTCGCGGCGCACCTCGAAAAGATTATAAATATTAAAATAAAAATAGAAGATTATGCCTATCGAAAAACGTTGGGTAATCAAGCCCCAGGGTGACCCGCAGAAGGTGGACGAACTCGCCACCGCTACCGGAATCCCGAGGGTGCTTGCTAACCTACTCGTACAAAGGGGCATAGACACTTACGACGAAGTTTCGAGGTTCTTCAGTCCGAAGCTGTCGGACCTGCACGACCCGTTCCTGATGAAGGATATGGAGAAGGCGGTTCGCAGGGTGGACGAAGCCGTGACGCGCGGCCAGAAAATCATGGTCTACGGCGATTACGACGTGGACGGAACCACTGCCGTGGCTCTGGTTTACATTTTCCTTCGCCAGATGGGGATGGAAGAGCTGCTCTTCTACATACCCGACCGTTATACGGAAGGGTACGGCATCTCGAAACTTGGCGTGGACTATGCCAAAAAGAACGGAGTAGACCTCATCATCGCACTCGACTGCGGCATCAAAGCCGTCGAGAAAGTGGCCTATGCCAACCAGCTCGGAATCGACTTCATCATCTGCGACCACCATCTGCCGGGAGAGGAGATACCGGCCGCCGTGGCGGTACTCGACCCCAAACAGCCCGGAGACGACTATCCTTTCGACGAACTCTCCGGCTGCGGAGTTGGATTCAAACTCGTGCAGGGATACTGCCAGTACAAGGGCATTCCGTTCGAAAGCATCGTGGGTCTGCTCGACCTGGTCGTGGTGAGCACCGCGGCGGATATCGTACCGCTCGTGGGCGAGAACAGGATACTGGCCCATTACGGTCTCAAAAAACTGAATGAGAAGCCACGCAAGGGGTTGCAGTCCATCATCAAGATTTGCGGTCTGGAGGGGCATAAAATCACGATAGACGACATCGTGTTCAAGATAGGACCCCGCATCAACGCCGCCGGCCGCATGGCCGTGGACAGGGAGGAGGACATGTCGGCTCCGTCGGGCGGACACGCCGCGGTCAACCTGCTCGTGGAGCGCAACGAAGACCTCGCCGACGAGTTCGGCATCTTCATCGACAGCAGCAACCAAGCCCGCAAAAGCATCGACCGCTCGGTAACGCAGGAGGCACACGACTACATCCGCAGCCACCCGGAGTACGCCATGATGAAGAGTACGGTGATTTACAATCCGAAATGGATGAAGGGCATCGTCGGCATCGTGGCATCGCGCCTCATCGAAACCTATTACCGTCCCACGGTGGTGCTTACCATGAGCAACGGATTCGTTACCGGTTCGGCCCGGAGCGTTCCGGGCTTCGACCTCTACCAGGCGGTAGAGTCGTGTGCCGACCTGCTGGAGAATTTCGGAGGGCACATGTATGCCGCGGGACTTACCATGAAGCCGGAGAACATAGAAGCGTTCATGCACCGTTTCAACGAATACGTGGAGCAGAACATCGACCCGAACATGCTCATACCCCAGGTGGAGATAGATTCCGAACTCCTCTTCAGCGACATCACGCCCTCGTTCCGCGCGACGCTGGAAGCCTTCCAGCCTTTCGGACCCGGCAATACGGCGCCCGTATTCGTGACGCGGGGTGTAAGCAACCGGGGCGATGCAAAACTCGTGGGTGCGGAGAAGGAGCACCTGCGCATGGACCTGACACAGAAACAGAAACCCAACACCACAATAGCCGCCATCGCATTCCAGCAGCCCGCCTACCTCGAATGGATACGGAGCGGCCGGCCCGTGGACGTCTGCTATACCGTGGTAGAGAATCACTATCGGGGGAAAACGACGCCCCAGCTACGCATCAAGGACATCAAGATAGTCCGCTGAGACCGGGCCGGCAGCGACCGGCCCGCATACGGAACAGGAGAGGCCCTGCGGAATATGTTCGCAGGGCCTCTCCTGCAAATATTGCGATACGGATGCCCTCAACTCCCCGTGTCGCAACTCCTCTTTTCGTATCGATACGACGTCAGGCACTACCGTCCTCCCGGTCGGGTCTCATCCCCGCGGTACGGAAGGTAAAGAAACGGGCCGTCAGGTAACTGTAAACCACCACGACGGCATCCGTCAGCGGTCTCGCAAGAGGTGCATAGAGGTGGGCAGCCTCGACGAGCAGTTTCAGCAGCAGGTAATTGAGCAGAAGCGCACCGCCCGCCTGCAGTACGTAACGGAGAAGCTGGCGGCGGCCGCTGAGGGGCGATAACGAGAAAGTCACGTTGCGGTTCAACCAGAACCCGGTGAAGAACGTTATCACGAATTGTACGGCCAATGCCAGAACATGGGGAGACATCACCACGAAACCGAGGTCGAGGTAGCACCCCCGTATCACATACTTGTAGAGCAGGGCATAGAGCACCCACCCCAACAGCATGTTGATGCCGCCGCATACGGCATAGCGGAACGTTTCGAGAGGAATTATCCTCCTCAAAGGCTTCACGTAGAAGAAATCTACCATCCTGGTTATTATCTCGGCCGCTTTCATTTTCCTCTCCGTCCGAACGGTTGCCGCATCCTCCGTCCGCCGACCGCACCGTTCACTTCCTCCTTCGCACGAATCAGAGCAACCTCCCTCCGCAGTGTGTACGCATTATGGCATGAACCGTTCATCCCCTCACTGTTTTCGTTTTTTGCCGGATACCTCCTGTTCCACCCGCAGCTTCTCCTGAAGGGAGTACATGTGGTTGCGGTACTTGGCAGCGGCGATAAAGTCGAGTTCCGCCGCCGCTTTCTCCATCTTCGCACGGGCATCCGCGATGGCTTCAGGCAGGCTCATGGCGGAGTAGGACTCATTGATGTCGGCCGCTATCGCAAAACCGCTTGCCATGGGATAGGGCGAGCTGTCGCTTTCGGCAAGGTTCAGCAGCAGGTCGTTCCCCGCCTTGCCGCTCTTCTGCGCCTGACGCGGCACAAGACCGTGCTCCTCGTTGTAACGGAGCTGTTTCTCCCTGCGGCGGTTGCTCTCGCTGATGGCCAGCTGCATCGCTTCGGTGCGCCTGTCGGCATACATGATGACCTGTCCGTTCACGTTGCGGGCCGCGCGGCCCGCTGTCTGCGTCAAGGCCCTGTCGCTGCGCAGGAATCCCTCCTTGTCCGCATCCATGATGGCCACGAGCGATACCTCCGGAAGGTCGAGCCCCTCGCGCAGCAGGTTCACGCCTATGAGCACATCGAACGAACCGGCCCGCAGGTCTTCGAGAATCTGGATGCGTTCGAGCGTCTCCACTTCCGAATGGATGTACCGGTTGCGGATGCCGATACGGTCGAAATACTTCGACAGCTCTTCGGCCATGCGCTTGGTCAGCGTGGTGACGAGTACCCGCTCTCCCTTCTCGGCCCGGAGCTGTATCTCGTCCACAAGGTCGTCTATCTGATTTTCGGTCGGCCGCACGGAGATGGGCGGGTCCACCAGACCCGTCGGCCGGATGAGCTGCTCCACGATGGCCCCTTCGCTCTTGGTAAGCTCGTAGTCGGCCGGCGTAGCGCTCACGTAAATGGAAGTACCCGCCAGCGCTTCGAACTCGCTGAAGGTGAGGGGACGGTTGTCCTTGGCCGCCGGGAGCCGGAAACCGTACTCCACGAGGCTCTCCTTGCGGGCACGGTCGCCGCCGTACATGGCCCTTATCTGCGGAATGGTTACATGGCTCTCGTCGATGACCAGCAGGTAGTCTTCCGGAAAGTAGTCCAGCAGGCAGAAGGGGCGCGTCCCCTCCTTCCGTCCGTCCAGATAACGGGAATAGTTTTCGATGCCGGAACAGTAGCCGAGCTCCTTTATCATCTCCAGGTCATACTCCACGCGCTGTTTGATACGCTGTGCCTCCATCATCCGGCCCGCCTCCTCGAAGAAGCGGATTCGTTCGCCGAGGTCGAGCTGTATCTGTTGGATGGCCCGGTTGGTGCGTTCCCGCGTCGTCACGAACATGTTGGCGGGAAATATCGTCACCGTGTCGAGTCTTTCGAGTACCTGTCCGCTTGCAGGGTCGATGCGTGCGATTTGTTCCACTTCGTCGTCGAACATCGAGATGCGGTAAACCGAATCGCTGTATGCCGACATGACGTCGATGACCTCGCCGTTCACCCGGAAGGTACCGCTCTGGAGTTCCGCCTCGGTGCGGGTATAGAGGGCATCCACAAGAGCGTAGAGGATTTTCTTGCGGCCGGGAGCCTCGCCTGCCGTCAGTTTCACGCTCGAAGCGTGGAAATCCTCCGGGTTCCCGATACCGTAGAGACACGACACGCTCGATACCACGACAATATCCCTGCGCCCGGAAAGGAGCGAGGCCGTGGTACGCAGACGCAGTTTCTCTATCTCCTCGTTGATGGAGAGGTCTTTTTCGATATAGGTATCGGAGGCCGGAAGATAGGCTTCCGGCTGGTAATAATCGTAATAGGAGACGAAATACTCCACGGCATTCTCCGGGAAGAACGACTTGAATTCGCCGTAAAGCTGTGCCGCCAGCGTCTTGTTGTGGCTTAGGACGAGCGTGGGCCGCTTCAACTGGGCGATGACATTCGCAATGGTGAATGTCTTCCCGGAACCGGTGACGCCAAGCAGGGTATTGTGCCGGCTGTGCCCGTTGATGGAACGGACGAGTTCGGCGATGGCCTCGGGCTGGTCGCCGGTCGGTTTATAATCGGATACTAACTTGAAATCCATGCTGCAAAGATAACGATAAGGAAGGTGTATCAGACCTTATAGAAACGGATTCCGAGACTCCCGCAGTATGGAGACGGCACGAAGAACCTTCCCGTACACCGGGAAAGCGCTCCGCCATCCGTACCGTACCGATTGTTTGCCCGACCGGTCGGCAGCCCCGACCTCGGAACGATGCGGATATCAGACTTCCCGCCTCTCCTGCATGAATTCCGCAAAGCGGCGGACGGCGATGGCCCTGTGGCTGATGGCGTTTTTCAGTCCGGCGGGCATCTGCGCGAAAGTCTCCGCGTAACCGTCGGGTATGAAGACCGGGTCGTATCCGAAACCCTCCCCGCCACGGGGCGACTCCGCAATGGTTCCGTTCACAATCCCTTCGAAGGTATATTCCTGTCCGTCGAGTATCAATGCGACGACTGTCCGGAAACGGGCGCGGCGGTCGGAAACCCCTTCGAGGTTGTGCAGCAGAAGCCTCACGTTGGCTTCGAAGTCATGGCCTTCCGTAGCGTAACGCGCGGAGTGTACGCCCGGCGCACCGCCCAGCGCCGCAACTTCCAGACCGGTATCGTCGGCGAAACAGTCGGCACCGCTTCTCGCATGGACATAACGCACCTTCTGGAGCGCATTGCCCTCGATGGTGGGCTGTTCCTCCGGAATCTCCTCCGTAATACCTCGCTCGCGCAGCGTGACGAGCCTGTAACCGTCGCCGAGGATGGCTTTTACCTCCTCCAGCTTATGCGCATTGTTCGTAGCGAACAGAATCTCTCTCTGCATGATGTTACTCTTCGCACTTGCGGTTCACTCTGAGCGACTCCGCCATGAGCTTTATCTTGTTGTCCGTATATATCTTGTCAATAATGGTCTTTACCAGCTTGTCTATCTCGCCCCCTTCGGTATAGTCCGCCGGGCAGACGTAGGTCGCACGCCCCTCGTCTATCAGCTTCCTCATGGCTTCGAACGAACCCTGGTGGGCGGGGTTATAGACGGCTATCGAGTGTCCTCCCTGCGACTTGACGAGCCGCATGCAGGGGATGTCCGTCGTCCCGTCGCCGATGAATATCATGTGCTTGAACTGCACGGGCCGCTTCTCCTCCTCGAGGTACTGGTTCACCAGTTTCGTATCGCTCACCGATTCGACACCCTTGTTTATCTTGTAGATGAACTGCGTCTTGTTGGTATAGTTCACCCCCACGGCGGGCCAATAGGCAGCGCCTTCGTCGTCGTACAGGAACGAACTCGCGTAGATGTTCTTGAACTCCCGGGCGATGTCCGTCCCTTCGATAATTTCCTTGATGCCGGAGGAGTTGATGTAGTGCTGTACGTCGATGCCCCGCCCGGCGCCGTATGCGTTGATGCGGCCGAACCACTCCCGCACGCCCCGGTAATAGGTTATCTTACGCCCCGACTCGCGGAACGCTTCCCGCTTGAGCGAAAGCCCTTTCCGGCGGGCGCACTCAATCATCTTCGCCATATAGGTCAGTATCGGGTCGGCATCCTGCGCCTTGGCTATCACGTTGCTCTCCTCCCAAAACTCGGCCGCACTCTTGCCGACGGCAGGAATAAAGTCGTACTCCTGCATGTTGCCGGGTGCCAGCGTACCGTCAAAGTCGTATATCAGCGCTACCGTAACGGGTTTATTCTCCATAATCCATAATATCTAATGACGGGAAACTCTCTGCCGCATTCCGGGAAAACGTCCTCCGCCGAAAAGTGCCGACACCGCTCCCGACAAAGAAGGTCTCACGGCAGGATGACGACCCTGTCATCCGCGTCGGGTATCTCCTCCTTTCGGATAGGGGCCGGTTCGGCCGTATGCCCTATCGCCACTGCACACAGAATGCGCCTGCTCTCCGGTACTGGCAGGAACGAACGCAAATAATCCTCTGCGGCGGGGCCGCCGGGCTCCTCTCTGCGTCGCGGCCGTCCGGCGACATGTACCCAACAACTGCCCAGTTCCAATGCCTGCGCAGCGAGCTGTACATAGGTAGCCGATATGGCGGCATTCACCTCCCACAGGTCGCTCCGTAGCTGGTCGCCCATCACAAGTATTACGAGCGGGGCCTTCTCCACGAACGCCGAACCGTAATCCCTCATCCGGGCTATCCGGCCGATAAGCTCCGGCTCCTCTACCACCATAAAACTGCTGCTGCGCGTATTTTTCGCAGAGGGCGCCGACAACGCAGCCTTCAGTATCCGGGTTATCGCCGCCTGTTCTACCGGTTCGCCAGTAAAACTGCGGACGCTGTGCCTCCGTTCCACCAATTCGAAAAACTCCATATTTCCTCCTTTTTCTCTCTCCACGCAGCATCCGCCCGACCCGCTTTGCAAATGCGGACCGCAGGACGGCAACCGCCGCGACAAGAGGCTGCAAACCCCCTGGACTATCTGATGACAAAGTTATAAAAACTTATGTCATATCTTTCATTCCGGCCGACCGCTTTCGGAACGGTCTCCCTAAGCATCGGAAAGCCAACAAGGATACCAAGCGTCGGGATTCGGAACAGAGGCACCCTCCCGCCGCAACGACCGGACACCGACACCGGACATAACGCCACGGTGTACCATGACAATGCACCGTCCGAATCTTCCCCATTGCCGACACTCCCCCGTATAGGGAGAGACCGGCCTATTCGAAGGATATCGTATAGGGCATCAGCGCCATCACTCCGTCCTCCCGAAGCGTACGGCTGAGCATATCGTAATGCACGAACGCCTCGCCGAGTTCACCGTGCACGCAGGCCGCGGAGAAGCGCTGCATCCGTGCAGAGAACATCGAAAGGAATGCGGCAAACGAATCGGGTTCGGAAAGTATCTCGTACACCCGGAAATCGGCGGCGATACCGGCCCGGTCAGCAGCCAGCGCCACCGCATCCGAAAGGCCGCCGAAACCGTCCACGAGGCCGTTCTTTTTAGCTTCCGTTCCGAGCCATACCCTGCCCTGACCTATCTCATCGACCTGCTCGAAGGTCATGTTCCGGCCTGCGGCCACATGCTCGACAAAAGTACCGTAGGTCTTCTCGACCTGCCCCTGTAGGAATGCACGTTCGGCCGGCATCAACGGCCGCGCGATGCTGCCCATATCGGCATAAGCGTTGGTCTTGGCCACATCCACCGTAATGCCCACCTTGTCGCGCAGCGTCTTTTCCAGATTGAGTTTCATTCCGAACACACCGATGGAACCTGTCTGCGTGGTGCGGTCGGCGAGTATCACATCGGCCGGAGCGGAGATGTAATAACCTCCCGAAGCCGCCACACCGCCCATGGAGACCACAACGGGCTTCACCTCGCGGCAAAGTTCCATTTCGCGCCACACCACATCCGAAGCGAGAGCGCTTCCGCCCGGGGAATTGACCCGAAGTACGACCGCCTTTACACCGTTGTCCTCACGGGCCTGGGCTATCTGGTCGGCCAACGTGGCACCTCCCACCGCACCGGGATAACTCTCGCCGTCCACGATTTGTCCGTCGGCATATATCAGGGCCACTTTGTTTTTGGAGACTTTACGGGCATGTACGGCCCGTGCCGCTATGTAATCGCCGAGGGAGACGGCATTGAAATCGGTATGTTCCGACACGGAAGCGGCCGAAAGTTCCTCTCCGCGGCAGAGGGCGGAGAGCATGTCCGCCATCTCGTCCCGATAGAGAACACCGTCCACGAAACCGAACCGCAAGGCATCATCCGGTTCACGCACCGCCATCTCCTCCGCATATTGCCGGAGCTTATCGGCCGGTATGCCGCGGGATTCGGAAATATCCGCCAGCATGACATCCCACAGGGAATTGACGAGGGTGGTCATCTGCAAACGGTTGGCCGGACTCATCCGGTCGGTGATATAGGGCTCCACCGCCGACTTGAACGTACCGTGCCGGATAATTTCAACGTCTACTCCGAGTTTATCGAGCAACCCTTTATAAAACATTACATTGGCTGCAACTCCCCGCCAGTCCATGAACCCTTCCGGATGAATGAACACCCTGTCGGCGGCGGAAGAGAGCCAGTAGGCCGGCTGCGAATAAACTTCGTTGTAAGCTACAACGAACTTGCCCGACTCCTTGAAACGCAGCAACTCGCTACGCAGCTCCTCCATATTGCCGTAATTGACCGCACCCGAACCCGCTATATTGATATATATCCCCTTGATATTGGGGTCCGAAGCGGCAAGCCGGACAGCATCGGTCACCTCGAGCATCGTATTGGAAGTCTCCAACCTTCTCCTGTTCACGTCGAAAGCCCCGAACCGGTTATCCGGAGAATCGACTATCCCGGAACGAAAATCCACCACGAGGACGGCATCCGAAGGAACATACACTTGCCGCTGTCCGAAGGAGGCGGCAATCCCTCCTATAATCGAAAACAGCACGAACCACATCAGCACCGTTCCCACGAAAAACGCCAGCAAAGCGGCTCCGAAAGTCTTGAAAAAATTCTTCATCTTCGTTATATTTATATTTATTGCATGCAATAGGAAAGTCTACAAAATTACAAGATAATTTTCTTATACTTATCGTAATTCGATATTTTTTTATTAAGTAACAAACAACTCCGTGCCTTTGAATCTCCTTCTCATCACGAATCGGTTCTATTTGCCCCAACCGAACCGTTGCGCAAACGCATACCGGGTTTCCGCCGGACGTTTGTCTCCGGTCCGAAGCGGATGTTTCATATATTCCCGCATTGCATCTGCAAACGGGTACCGACGTGTCGTCAGACGACCGTTTTCGGCTCTCATCGAATATATTCCGTCATTTCGCTTCAAACGAACCGCTTCGCAAGCGTACACCGGACATGCACTTTCGTATCTCAGCGAATATAATTTTGTTATATTTGTATCGTTGTTACAATAAAACCGAACACCAATGACTGAATACGAAAACAGGATAAAATCGGTACTCGGCGGCATCGTGCATCCGGAAACGGGAGAAGATATCGTTTCATCGGGTATCGTCGAGCATATCACGGCCAACGGACAGGATGCAGTCATCACCCTCGCCTTCCGCAAACGGCGCGACCCGTTCGCCAACTCCATCAAACGGCAGGTAACAGCGGCAGTGACCGAAGCATTCCCCGAATTGGCCGGCAAGATAGCCGTTACGGAAAAGGAAGAGGCTCCGGCACCGCCCGTAAAAGAGAAAGTATCCTCCACGGCTGGCATACGACATATCCTCGCAATCGCCTCCGGCAAGGGAGGAGTCGGCAAATCGACCGTCACGGCCAACCTGGCCGTAACGCTACGCGACATGGGTTACAGCGTCGGAATACTCGATGCGGATATCTACGGACCCTCCATGCCGAAGATGTTCGGCGTTGAAGGATATACGCCGCAGGCAATTCTCCGCGACGAACAGGAGTACATCCTGCCGGCCGAAACCGGAGGCATCAAAATCGCCTCGATAGGTTTTTTCATCTCGCCCGACGACGCTCTTATCTGGCGCGGCCCCATGGCGACGACCGCCCTGAAGCAACTGCTCCATCAGACGCTTTGGGAAGGACTGGACTATCTGCTCATCGACCTCCCTCCCGGAACGGGGGATGTCCACCTTTCGGTAGTCGGAGAGGTAAAGGTAAACGGAGCCATCGTGGTTTCCACACCCCAGCAGGTGGCCGTGGCCGACGTGCGGCGCGGCGTGAACATGTTCCGCGCAGAGGGCATCGACGTACCCGTACTCGGTATCATCGAAAACATGGCCTGGTTCACTCCGGCGGAACTCCCGAACAACCGGTACTACCTGTTCGGAAAGGGGGGAGCACGGAACATGGCCCGTACCGAAGGCATCGATTTTCTCGGAGATATTCCTATCGTCCAATCGGTTATGGAAGGTGGTGAGAACGGAACGCCGGCAGTATCCATCCATCCGGAAGTAAAAAAATACTATCGGGAGATAGCGGACAAGATTGTCGAAAAGCTGGAAAAAACCGACCGCTGAGTGTTGAAAAGCGAGAAAGAAACTGTTCGCAAATGTTGAAAGATTCCCCCTTTTCCAGCTGGGAAATGCCGTCAATCCGTATATACGGGAATACGAAGGAAAAAAACAAGGAAAATCTTTCATCGGCCGTTACGGAATTATCGACAGCATCTGCACACGGGCAGGCATCCGTTTTGCCGCTGTCGATATGTTGATAACATTATGAACAGCTATTGACAACTCCGCCGCTTCCCTCCGCCGGACGCATCCTCTCCTTGCGACACACAAGATAGGGAGAAAGGCACCGACAAACGGACGGACAAGACATGATGAAGACGGAAAACGGAAAAATGCCGCCCTATCTGAAAGTTACATGGCTGTTTTTCAGTAATATATATACAAAAAACTGAAAGACACATGGATAAAGCGAAGTCATGCGGACACTTTCCTACCGGGAGCAATGTTGATAATTTTTGGCAATTTGTCCGGAAAGCGGAATATAAGGAGTTATCAACATTATGAACAGGCTTTATTATTGTTATTTTCTTTTTAAGATTTAATTAAGAAATAAATAAAAAAATAAAAAGATGGCTGACAACACGACTCTGGCGGATAAGATAGCGGCGTTGAAAAGAGAGAAGAACGCCGTGATTCTCGCTCATTACTATACGCGGCCCGAAGTGCAGCAGGTGGCGGATTTCATCGGGGATTCCCTCGCACTTTCCCAGGCCGCAGCGGCGACCGATGCGGACATTATCCTTTTTGCGGGCGTCTATTTCATGGCCGAGACGGCCAAGGTGCTGTCGCCGGGGAAAAAGGTGCTGATACCCGACCCGGCTGCCGGGTGTTCCCTGGCCGATTCTTGCAGCGCTGCGGATTTCCGCAGGTTCCGCGAACGGTATCCCGACCATAAGGTGGTGGCCTATGTCAATACCTCGGTTGAGGTGAAGGCACTGACAGATATCTGTTGTACCTCGTCCAACGCCGTGAAAATCATCCGGGCGCTGGAGGGACAGAAGATACTGTTCGCCCCGGACCGCAATCTTGGGGATTACCTGAAGCGGGTGACCGGCCGCGACGACATCGTGTTGTGGGACGGAGCGTGTCATGTGCATGAGAAATTCTCGCTCGAAAAGATTCTCGAACTGAAAAGGGAACATCCGGACGCCAAGGTGCTTGCCCATCCCGAATGCAAGAAACCGGTGCTGCTGGCTGCCGATTTTGTGGGGAGTACGGCGGCTATCATTGATTACGTAGGTTCCGATGGCGGGAAGAAGTATATCATCGTAACCGAATCGGGTATCTTGTTCGAACTGCAGGAGAAGTATCCGGAAATCGATTTTATTCCGGCTCCTCCGACGGATTCCACCTGCGGATGCAACGACTGCGAATATATGAAACTCGTGACGCTCCCGAAGATATACGATGCGCTTGTGAACGAATCTCCCGAAGTCGTGATTGACGAGGAGGTGAGGCGCCGGGCCGAGGGCTCTATCCGCAACATGCTCGGCATGTCGAAATAGGGCCGTCTTTTTCGTGCCGCACTGCCGGAGCGGAGGGACGTGCCGTTTTCTTCCGGGAGAAAAAGACGTTTGTGCCATGACACTGGAAACGGTAAGAAACAGGATAAGGTTTTACAGGGATTTTCCGAAGGAGGGCATCCTGTTCATTGATTTGCTGCCGCTGCTGGGCGATTCGGATATATTCGCCTGGGTAGTCCGGGAGATAGCCGTGCGTATCTCCTCTCCGAATGTGGCGGTTCCCGAGGCCCGTGGTTTTCTCTTCGCCTCGCCGCTGCTTACCGTACCCGGCGGGGTAAAAAGTCTTCTGATATTTCGCAAAAGCGGGAAATTGCCGGCCCGGGCCGATGATTTGGTGAAGATACCGATAGAGAAGGAGTATGGCGACGACAGTCTCTATTTCCGTAAATCCGATTTGAAAGCGGCACGGACGGAGGACGGTTCGGTGGAGGTGACCGTTTTTGACGATGTATTGGCTACCGGTGGGACGGCCGAGGGGATGGCTTTGGAGCTGAACAGGCTGACTGTCGAAACGGCTGCCGGCCTGTTGCCGGTACGGGTACGGGAATTTGTCTTTCTTGCAGAGATAGCGGATATCGGAGCCCGTTCCCGGCTTGAACGGATTGCTCCTGTCGAATCGTTGCTGCGTTTCTGATTGGGCGGTGCGTCCTCCCTTCCGGAACTTCCGGAGATGGGGAATGTACGGATGTTCCGGTCTTTTAGCCGGTATGTCCGGGCGGGAACCGTGCAGAAAGCCCGGGTGCTGGAGCAGGCGTAATGTTACCGGCAGCTTGAATGGAAAGAAATACCCGAAAAAACTGAAGTTTTTTCGGGTATTTCGTATTGCCGTCGTCCGGTTTTCGTTATTCCGGCATCTTTGCCGGATGGAAGAACTCTGTTACGGCCTGTTCGAATCTCGCTACGGTCTTTTCAATGGTATCGTAGGATTTGCCTCCCGAGGCGTTCTTGTGTCCCCCTCCGTTGAAATATTTGGAAGCGAACAGGCTGACGTCCACATCTCCCCGCGAACGGAAGGAAATACGGATGAACTTGTGGGTTTCTATGAACATCGCGGACATCTGTACGGATGCAATCGAGAGTGGATAATTGACGAATCCCTCGCTGTCGCCTACTTGAAAGTCGAAACGCCTCATTTCATTCTCTTTCAATGCTATGTACGCTGCCCGTCCGTTCTCTATCATGCGCATCTTGTCGAGCAGCACATAGCCGAGCAGCCGCACTCTTCCTTCGCTGTAGGAGTTATAGACCTTCGAATTGATGTCGGGGATGTTGATTCCTTTCTCGATGAGTCCCGCAACGGCCCGGAACAGTCCCGGGGTGAGGAAACTGAAGGAGAAATTGCCGGTGTCGGTCATTATCCCGACGTAGAGCGACTCGGCCGCCTCCCGGTCGAATACGTCGAGTCCCGTCAGCCTTTCCGTTATCTGGTAGACCAGGTAGGAGGTGGAACAAGAGGTGGGGTCGGAGAATACCAATGTATATTCGTCCGTCGGCGGGTCGAGGTGATGGTCTATCAGTATCCTGACTGCTTTCCGGTTATCAATGATGTGACGGCTGAGATTTTCGAGCCGGTCTATCCGGTTGAAGTCGAGAAAGAAGATGATGTCGGCATTGTCCACCGCACCGATGGCCCGTTCGTTCTCCTCTTTGGCGATGATGACGTCCCGGATACCCGGCATCCAGGAGAGGAATCCGGGATATTTGTTTGGAACGAGGCACTGTACGTCATGGCCGAGCGAACGGAGCACTTTGGCCCAAGCGAGCGAAGAACCGATGGCGTCTCCGTCCGGATTGGTATGCGCCAGAATGGCGATGTGTTTCGGAGTGTCGGTTATGTATCCTTTCAGTATTTCGATTTTTTGTTCCAAATCTTTCATACACAAACAATTCTCTGCCTTCCTCTCACGTTTTTTCCTTGTCGCCGATAGACGAAGTTACGAATTTTACCCGAAATAAAAAATTCAGCGGTTTCCTCCCTGTCCGCTATCCTGTACGGCCGGAAAGCGGAACGATGCCTGCGGGGTTCTCCGAATGTGCGTCTGATACGAATGTATCGACGGATATTTTCGTATTTTTGCCGATGGGTCCCGCCGGATGGAGGCGGCCTGTCAAAAATATGGAAGTCATGCTCTATCCGTTAAAGTTCAAACCTATCCTGAAGTCCCAGATATGGGGGGGCGACAGGCTTGTGAAGGCAGGAAAGAGACTGCCCGCAAAATTGTCCGCTGCTGCCGGAAGTATCGGCGAAAGTTGGGAGATATCCGGTGTGGAAGGAGATGTTTCGGTAGTGTCCAACGGTTTTCTCAAGTCGAACAATCTGGAGGAGATAACCGAAGTCTATATGGGCGACCTGGTCGGAGAGAAGGTGTACGATACCTACGGACTGGAGTTTCCGGTATTGGTGAAGTTCATCGACGCGCACGATGTGTTGTCGGTGCAGGTGCATCCGGATGACGGACTCGCACGGGAGAGACACGGTAGTCGCGGCAAGACCGAGATGTGGTATGTGGCGGACTGCGAACCGGGAGCTTACCTGTATGTGGGTTTCAATCGTCCGGTAACGCGCGACGAGTATTTGCGGGCGGTTTCTGAGGGTACTCTGACCGACCTGCTGATGCGTTACGAGGTTCGGAAGGGAGATGCGTATTATATTCCGGCAGGTACGGTCCATGCAATAGGACCCGGACTGCTCATCGCCGAAATACAGGAGACTTCGGATATTACCTACCGTATATCGGATTGGGGTAGGCTCGGCAGGGACGGGAAGCCGCGGCAGCTCCATACGGCGGAGGCTACCGATGCGATAGATTTCAATTACGGAAAGGAGTATTTCAGGCCGGCCGTCGCAGCGCCCGGTAGTGTGAAAGAGATAGTTTCCACTCCTTTTTTCACGACCAACGTGATAGAGGTGGACGGAGAGGTGAGGCGCGACTACGCCTCGCTGGACAGTTTCGTGGCGTATATATGTACCGACGGGGCGCTTCGGGCGGATACCGATGGGGGCAGCGAAAAGCTTGCGGCTCTCGAGAGCCTTTTGCTTCCGGCCGAAATAGACGAAGCGGTCCTGTCCGGAAAGGGGACGCTTCTCGAAGTGTATATGGTATGATATGAACGCAGTCGGCGGTACGCACGTACCGCCGGTGGAATATTGTCGTTGGTATCGTTATGACTACGGAAGAGAGATACAGGGGCATCATCGGATGGTTTTCCGAAAATATGCCCGTCGCGGAGACCGAGCTGCATTACGGTTCCGCATATGAACTTCTGGTTGCTACCATCCTGTCGGCACAGTGTACCGACAAGCGGGTGAACATGACTACTCCGGCCCTGTTCGAACGTTTTCCTACTCCGCAGGTGATGGCCGAAGCCTCTGCGGAGGAGATATTTCCGTATATCAAGAGCATATCCTACCCGAACAACAAGGCGAAGAACCTTGCGGCGATGGCTCGGAAACTCGTGGACGATTTCGGAGGAGTGGTTCCGGACAGTGTGGAGGAGCTCCAGAAACTTCCCGGCGTGGGACGGAAGACAGCCAACGTGGTCGGTTCGGTGGTGTTTCACCGGGAGGTGATGGCAGTGGATACGCATGTTTTCCGCGTATCGCGCAGACTCGGACTGACCCGGAATGCCAAGACGCCCTTGCAGGCCGAACAGCAGCTTACGGCGCATATCCCTTCGTCGCTGTTGCCGAAAGCACACCATTGGCTGATACTCCACGGCCGTTATGTCTGTACGGCCCGCCGTCCGCAGTGCGATACCTGCGGCGTGCGCAAATGGTGCCGGAATCCGGTCGTTCCGGCGGAGAAGGGGTGAACCCTCCCCTTGTCTATTCATGGAGTTTGGGCTATCTTTGTGGGAACGTATCGACAAACCATACAATTTAAACGGAACAAACCGATGAATTTCGCAGAAGAACTGAAATGGCGCGGCATGGTGCACGACATGATTCCGGGCACCGAAGAGTATCTCAAACAGGGAATGGCCACGGCCTATCTCGGCTTCGACCCTACGGCCGATTCGCTGCATATAGGCCATCTGGTGGGCGTGATGATACTGCGGCATTTCCAGCGCTGCGGCCACCGGCCCATCGTCCTCATAGGGGGAGCAACGGGCATGATAGGTGACCCTTCGGGCAAATCGCTCGAACGCAATCTGCTCGACGAGGAGACGCTCCGTCACAACCAGGAGGCCATCAGACGGCAGCTCTCCAGGCTGATAGATTTCGATTCGTCCGCCCCGAATGCCGCCGTTCTGGTCAATAATTACGACTGGATGAAGGGGATGGGGTTCCTCGAATTTATCCGTGATATAGGCAAGCACATTACCGTCAACTACATGATGGCGAAGGATTCCGTGAAAAAGCGCTTCAACGGCGAGGGCGACGGCATGTCCTTTACGGAGTTCACCTACCAGCTCGTGCAGGGTTACGACTTCATGCAGCTTTACCGTAATTACGACTGTCGGCTGCAGTTGGGCGGTTCCGACCAATGGGGCAATATCACCACCGGTGTGGAGCTCATCCGCCGCATCGAGGACGGACAGGTGTACGGCATGACCTGTCCTCTTATCAAAAAGGCGGACGGTACGAAGTTCGGAAAGACCGAGAGCGGCAACGTATGGCTCGATGCCCGCTATACCTCTCCTTACAAGTTCTATCAGTTCTGGCTGAACGTGAGCGACGAGGATGCCAAAAGTTATATCAGGATATTTACGTTTCTTGACCGGGAGACCATCGAAGCCCTTGTTGCCGAACACGAGGCGGCACCGCATGAACGCAGGCTGCAGAAAACGCTCGCACGGGAGCTGACTTGCATGATTCACTCCCGGGAGGAGTACGACAAGGCCGTGGAGGCTTCTGCCATCCTGTTCGGGGGAGCTACTGCGGAGGCTTTGCACCGTCTCGATGAGCAAACGCTTCTGCAGGTTTTCGACGGCGTTCCGCAGTACAGGGTGAGCCGGTCGGCATTGGAGACGGGTATTTCGTTTCCGGAACTTTGCGTGGAGCGATGCCCCGTTTTTCCATCCAAAAGCGAACTTCGCAAGCTGATACAGGGGGGCGGAGTATCCATGAACAAGGAGAAGGTGGAGTCGCCGGAACGTATCGTCGATACCGGCGACCTCATAGCAGGTCGGTATCTCGTACTCCAGAAGGGGAAGAAAAACTATTTCCTGATAATCGCCGAATAGGTCGGCTGAATGTGATTTAAGAGAATCCGGGACGGAATGTGTTCTTTGTCCCGGATTTTTCGTACCTTTCAAACAAAGTATGCAGTAACGAACGGATACAGTTATGGGAAGAAGGTTCATTTTTACGGCGCTGCTGCTGTCGCTCTGCACAGCCGTTTCGGCGCAGGAACAGGTATCGGAGACCCGTTCCAATCTTGAGAGACACGTGCGTACGCTCGCTTCCGACCGGATGCTCGGCCGCCAGGCGGGTACCGACCAGGGGATGCTTGCGTCGTCCTATATCGTTTTTCAGTTTGAAGAGATGGGACTTCGTCCAGGTGCCGACGACGGCGAAGGGAAATCGTTCATGCAGCGTTTCGAGCGCTATTCGGGCAGGTATGCCAATGTAGTGGGATTCATTCCCGGCAGCGACCCCGAACTGCGCGATGAATATATCGTTCTGGGGGCGCATTACGACCATTTGGGATACCGTTTACGCGGCAGGGATACCGTGATATACCACGGTGCCGACGACAATG
Organism: Tidjanibacter massiliensis; assembly: GCF_900104605.1. Taxonomy (NCBI): domain Bacteria; kingdom Pseudomonadati; phylum Bacteroidota; class Bacteroidia; order Bacteroidales; family Rikenellaceae; genus Tidjanibacter; species Tidjanibacter massiliensis. The sequence goes on from NZ_LT629960.1 coordinate 1,874,302, forward strand.
CTTCCGGTACGGCCGTATTGATAGAGGCGGCGCGTAAACTGATGGAGCGCGAGGGCGAGCTGAAACGCACGGTCATCATCGCTGCTTTCGATGCGGAAGAGATAGGGCTTTACGGTTCCGAAGCGATGGCCGCCAATATGGACATCGACAAGGTGAAGTTCATGGCCAGCATCGATATGGTGGGTTGGCTCCGGGAGGCGGGCTATCTCGAAATCGAACATGCCGGTTCGCTGGCCGGCTGGCAGGAGCTATTCGCATCCATTCCCTGCCCTGCCGGACTCCAGGTCAAACCGCTGAGCGACGGGGGGAGCCTGTTTACGGGTTCCGACCACGATTCGTTTACGGCTGAGAGCGTACCGGCGGTGTTGCTCACGACCGGTACGAAATCGCCCTACCATAAACCGGAAGATACGGCCGACAAGATAGATTACGAAGGATTGGAACTGATAACGGAGTATGTGGCGGCCATGGCGACGGAGCTGTCCGAATGCGACCGCATCGTACCGTCGGACAAATTGCTTAGGAAGCGGGAAGGTCCGCGGACGGTGGAGTTCGCCGTCAGCGGTTCGGTAGGTTCTTCGTACATGTATTACGGTAACGGGGCCGCCGTGAACGGTGCTCCGCGTTTTTCGTGGAATGCGGGAGCTTTCCTGCAGTTCAATATCAACGACGTCTTCGCCATCCGTCCGGAGGTGATTTATAACCACCGTACTTTCCGTTATCCGCAGCAGAACCCGTCGGGAGAGCTGATAGTGACCGATTCGTTCCGCAAGATGGTTTCGCCGACGCTGACCGTACCCGTCAATCTGTTGCTGAAGACGGCCGTGGACAGCGATTATTATATGTACGTGGGTGTGGGCGGTTATTACTCCTATGTGTTCGATACCCGGCTGGATGGCGAACCGATACCCTACAACCGGCACGAGGGAGGTATCTCGATGACCGTGGGATGGAATATCCGTCATGTGGGGGCGGCCTTCACGGGATATTATCCCCTTTCGCGGATGTCGTCCGAAATATTCGGTAAACGCGGTTTTTCGGCCTTTTTTACGATGTATTACAAGTTCTGACGGTCGGAAGGCGGAACGTGATTAACGGTAGTTGTAGATTTATGGGGCATGATGCTGTCGAAATAGATTTCGTGATGCCGTGGGTGGACGGCAGCGACCCGGCTTGGCGGGAGGAGTTTCTGAAATACCGGGCCCTTCAGGCTCCGCAGGGAGAGCCTGCATGTGATACGGGCATGGCAGCGGGTGTGGTCGATGTTTCCGAGGAGCGTTACCGCGACTGGGATACCCTGCGTTACTGGTTTCGCGGCGTGGAACGGTTCGCGCCCTGGGTGAACCGGATACATTTCATCACTTGGGGGTATCTGCCCGCGTGGCTCGATACCGCCCATCCGAAACTGCACGTCGTCCGTCATGCCGACTACATCCCCTCCCCTTATTTGCCTACCTTCAACTCCTGTCCCATCGAACTCAACATGCACCGCATCGAGGGATTGGCAGAGCACTTCGTCTATTTTAACGACGATACGTTTCTGTGTCGGCCTGTCGGTCCCGAACGCTTTTTTCTGAACGGACTGCCGAGGGACGCCGCCCGTCTGGCCGTCATTCCCGCCGAACGGGCCGGCCATAACGTCCTCGAATGCGTGGCGGTCATCAACCGCCGCTACGACAAGCGGGAGGTCGTGCGACGGAATGTGGGCAGGTGGTTCAACAGGTGTTATTCCGTGACCGACATGCTCAAGACGCTGACGCTCATGCCGTGGAGTTTCTTCCCCGGATTCAGGGATTTCCATATGCCCCAACCTTTCCTGAAAGAGACCTTCGTGAGATTATGGAACGAGGAAGCCGGGGCACTCGATGCAACGTGCCGCAGCCGGTTCCGTACGGCCACCGACCTCTCGCAGTGGCTCGTGCGCTACGAACAGCTTGCTTCCGGCCGATTCCGGCCGGTCGGCATGGGAGATACGAAACTGGCGACGCTTTCGGAGGGAGGCATGCCGGAATTGCGGCGTGATATCCTTTCCGGGAGATATGCCATGATATGTATGAACGACAGCAACGACATCCGCGATACGGGAGGCGTCCGCCGGGCACTCACCGATATTTTCGATGCGCTGTTGCCGGAAAAATCCGCCTATGAACGTTGAATTCTCGGTCGTCGTACCGCTTTACAACAAGGAGCGCGAAGTAGGTGCGGCGCTCGACTCGGTGTTGGGACAGCGCCGGCTGCCCCGTGAAATAATCGTTGTGGACGACGGTTCGACCGACGGCGGTGCTGCGGTTGTAGGCGGTTATACATCGCCTTTGATACGTCTCGTGACCCAGAAGAATGCGGGGGTTTCGGCGGCCCGTAACCGGGGGGCGGTTCTGGCACGGAGCGAGTATATTGCCTTTCTCGATGCCGACGACCGCTGGCAGCCCGGTTATCTCGAAAAGATGGCATTCCTGATAGAACAGTATCCCGATTGCGGTGCCTATGCGGCTGCGTTCGACATCGTGAGCGGCGACCGGATATACTCCAACGTACATCCGGCACAGGAGGGAATCGTTCCCGACTTTTTCCGGGAGGCGATGCGTTCCTATATTTGCCAGCCCTCGGCAACGGTCGTTCCGCGTGGCGTTTTTCAGGAGCTCGGGGGGTTTCCGGAAGGGATGAAGATAGGGGAAGACCTCTATTTCTGGATACGGCTGGCAAGCCGTTACCGGATTTGTTTCACGCCGGAAAACCTCGTCCTTTACAGTCGGACGGCTTCGAACCGCTCGGCCGGAATCTATACACCCGAACGGACGGTCTATTCGTTTGAAGATTTGTACTGTCCGCAGGAGGAGAATTCTTTCCGAAACGAGTATATCGCCCGCTGTGCCATCGGAAAGGCATTGACATTGAGTGCTAAGGGAGATACTGCGTTCGGACTGCGTACCGAAAGGTTTTTCGCCTATACGCGGATGTATCGGCGCGGGTGGTGGAAACTCCGTCTTCTGAACCGGATACCGCCGCGTCTGCGCCCTGTCCTGCATGTGTTTTACAACCGCATGGCATGGGCGCTCGCCCGGAAGGGTTTCTGATGCCGCGAAAGGGCGGAAACACCGTTCATTCGGAGGTATCCTTCGCCGCGGCCGAGAACCGATTGGAGAACCGTTTTGAAGAAATACCGGAAAAAACTTTCTCCAGAGAGCGGCGGAGGGCACATCCCGTTATAAACGGCGGAGAATCTCTTCTGCTCGGAGAGCATGTTTTCGAGGTATTCTGATTACGGAGTTACCGGAGTGGAATCGGCGTTATTGCTGTCTCTCCGCTGTCTGTTCGCTCCGGGAAGGGAGATGAGCGAATAGCGAAAGATGCGAAAGGCCCGCAATCGCGCGGGCCCTCCCATATTCCGGTTGGGGATATCACCACTGAACAGGTTCCTGCAGTATGATGCCGTCGGCGGCATCTTCGGCGGTGAAAGTGCCGCTTTTGTACTGCACGCAGAGCATGACGAGCGGCCGGGTGCCGTTGTTGCGTACCGAGCGCTTTCCTGCCGGGGCAACCCGCACGACACTCCCTTCGGATACGGGGAAGACCTGCCCGTCCACCTGGAATTCGCCCGACCCGCTGAGGAAGAAGTAGAGTTCCTCGTGATTTCGGTGGATATGCAGGAAACTGCTTTCCGTTCCGGGCATGAACGATTGGAAAGAGAATTCGCTGCCGGTGGCCTGTACGGCTGTGCCGCCGAACACCTTTCCGGGAATTTTCACTCCGGAACCGAGTTCCATAACATAGTCGTTCAGTTCGTCTGATTTCCCTACGCTGACTGCGTTGAAGTTCGCTCCAGCCGCAATCTTTTCGATTTGTTTCATGACAGTCGTATTTTATGTTTGTGCATGTTGTTTCCGAGATGGCAAAATTAGTATGTTATAATTTATAAAACAATAAGTTACATAAACTACACTTGGTTACCTGCATGTGACCTTTGCAGGCGGTCAGCGATTTTCGGCCGATAAAAATTTGCAATTCCGTGTTGTGTGTCGGACTTCGGTTCCCTGTATTGGACCGGCCGGTGGTCATCACGCGCTTCCGTGCCGGCGTGAACGTACCGAAACAATCGGCAGAACCGGCGGGTTGAAATGACAAGAAAACATCAAAAATCTTAACTTTGCACGAAACAAGCAACCATTATGGCAACGAACGACAACGGGACGGCCGGCCGGGAACGTCCCCTCAATTTTCTGGAAGAGATAATAGAAGACCATATCAACAGTGTGGACGGGAGAATTCATACCCGTTTCCCGCCGGAACCCAACGGCTACCTGCATATAGGCCATGCCAAGAGCATCTGCCTTAATTTCGGTCTTGCGGAGCGGTACGGAGGATTGTGCAACCTCCGTTTCGACGATACCAATCCCGTTAAGGAGGATGTGGAGTATGTCGATTCCATCAAGGAGGATATCCGGTGGCTCGGTTTCCGGTGGGCCGAAGAGCATTATGCCTCGGACTATTTCGAGCAGCTCTACGCATGGGCCGTACAGTTGATTAAGCAGGGATTGGCCTATGTGGACGACCAGTCGCAGGAAGAGATACGTCAGACACGCGGTACGGTGACCGTGCCCGGTACCGAGAGTCCGTGGCGCAACCGCAGTGTGGAGGAGAATCTTGACCTTTTCGCCCGCATGCGGGCCGGCGAATTCCCCGACGGAGAGAAGGTGCTCCGTGCCAAGATTGACATGGCGCACCCGAACATGCTGCTGCGCGACCCCATTATGTACCGTATCCTGCATACCGAACACCACCGTACCGGCGATAAATGGTGCATCTATCCTATGTACGACTATGCGCATGGGCAGAGCGATTCCATAGAGAAGATAACCCACTCCATCTGTACGCTGGAGTTCGACGTGCACCGTCCGCTTTACGATTGGTTCATCGAGAAACTCGGAATCTTTCCCAGCCATCAGTACGAATTCGCCCGGCTCAACCTTACCTATACGGTAATGAGCAAGCGCAAGTTGTTGCAATTAGTTGAAAATAAAATAGTTAATGGATGGGATGACCCTCGTATGCCTACCATTTCCGCTATTCGGCGCAAAGGATATACCCCGGCTGCCGTGCGGGCTTTTGCCGAGCGGGTGGGTGTGGCGAAACGGGATAATGTCATCGACCTTTCGCTGCTTGAGTTCTGTGTCCGGGAGGACCTGAACAAAACGGCCGAACGACGAATGGCGGTACTCGACCCTTTGAAGGTTACCATTATTAACTATCCCGAAGGGAAGACCGAAATGTTCGAGGCTGTCAATAATCCGGAGGATGCTTCGGCGGGAACACGGCCGGTACCCTTCTCGCGCGAGATATATATCGAGCGTACCGATTTCATGGAGGAGCCGCCTAAGAAGTATTACCGTCTCGCACCCGGTACCGAAGTACGGCTGCGTTACTCCTATCTTATTAAATGCGAGGAGGTTGTTAAAGACAATGCAGGCAATGTTGTGGAGTTGAGGTGTACTTACGACCCCCAGTCGGGCAACGGTTCTTCTTCTGATGGACGCAGGGTGAAGGGGGTCATCCATTGGGTGTCTGTTCCCCATGCCCGGGCAGCAGAAGTACGGCTCTACTCCAATCTCTTCACCAAGGAAGACCCTAATGATGTAGAGGAGGGTAAGACTTTTCTCGATTATCTCAATCCGGATTCTGTTGTGGTTCGGACGGGATACGTCGAACCCTCATTGGCACAGGCTGCCGTGGGCGAGAAGTTCCAGTTTGAGCGTGTCGGCTATTTCTGTGTGGACCCTGATTCCCGTCCGGAGCGGATGGTATTCAACCGTACAGTCGGATTGAAAGATACATGGGCTAAAATAGCGGATAAATAGTTTTCTTATTTTTTGAAAAGGGAGGGATGCTCTGCTTATAAGGGGCATCCTTCCCTTTTAATCTTTTCGGAAGTGTTCCACGTGGAACAATAGCATCCCTGAGGGAAGTTGAATTCAGGGGTTATTCGGTTCGGAATAACAAGGATTACTCTGGACTGGAGATTTGAATCCGGGGTTAGGCGGAACGTTCCACGTGGAACACCTGCCTGCCTTTTTATCTTCCGAAGAATATAAGCAGAACGTTGATGTCTGCAGGCGATACACCCGGAATACGCGACGCCTGCCCTATCGTTTGAGGCTTGATGCGGCTTAGCTTTTGACGGGCCTCGATGGTTAGCGATGTCAAAGCATTGTAGTCGAAATCCGGCCGAAGCCGAATATTCTCCAAGCGTCGCATTTTTTCCGCGATGAATCGCTCACGTTCTATATATCCCCTGTATTTTATCTGTATTTCCACCTCCTCTACTATCTCTTCGTCGATATCGTTTTCATGAATGAAGCTATTCAGGTCGGAGAGTACGGTCGTCAATCTTTCGATACTGACACCGTTTCGCAGCAGGATGTCGTAAAGTTTACGCCCCTGTTCGAGCGGATTCGTGCCTATGGATTGCAGGTAACCGTTGATTTCCTCTTTTCCGACACTTCTTTGGCGGATAAAATCAATTAGGTGCTGTGTCAGACGATTTTTTCGTTCAAATGCTTCACGCCGTTCGGATGAAGCAAGTCCGAGTTCAATCGCTTTCGGAGTGAGCCTTAAATCGGCATTGTCTTGCCTAAGCAAGATGCGATATTCTGCCCTGCTGGTGAACATGCGGTAAGGTTCGTCTACGCCTTTGGTAACAAGGTCGTCTATCAGTACGCCGATGTAGGCCTCGTCTCTGGCAAGTACGAAAGGTGCTTTGTCCTGTAATTTCAGAGATGCATTGATGCCGGCCATCAGTCCCTGTGCCGCCGCTTCCTCATAGCCCGTGGTACCGTTTATCTGTCCTGCGAAATAGAGATTGTCCACCCTTTTCGTTTCGAGTGTATGCTTCAGTTGCGTAGGCGGAAAGTAGTCGTATTCTATCGCATATCCCGGTCGATAGATATGAACCTTTTCGAATCCCCGTACTTTGGAGAGCGCTTTGATTTGAACATCCAGCGGCAGCGACGAAGAGAAGCCGTTCAGGTAGTATTCGTTCGTTTCCCTGCCCTCGGGTTCGAGAAAAAGCTGGTGCGAATCCTTGTCGGCGAAGGTACGCAGTTTGTCTTCGATACTGGGACAATAACGCGGCCCTATCCCCTGAATTGTACCGTTGAAGAGCGGCGAATCCGCGAACCCTTCCCGCAGAATATCGTGAACTTCGGCGGTCGTATGTACGAGATAGCAGGGAATCTGGTTGATGACGCTTTTACTGAAGGGCAGGAAAGAGAATTTTGCGGGTTTTTCATCGCCGTATTGGGGTTCCAGTGCGGTAAAATCCACGCTGCGCCCATCTATTCGGGCCGGAGTGCCGGTCTTCATCCGGCCCGCCTCGAAACCGAGGCTGCACAAATATTCGGTAAGTCCGTACGATACGCCGTCGCCTGCCCTGCCTCCCGGAGCGCTGGCCCGTCCGGTATGCATCAGCCCGTTCAGGAAAGTACCGTTGGTGAGGATGACTGCGCGGGCTTTGAAAAGGACGCCTATAATGGTATGCACTCCTGTAATAATGTATTGATTTTCTGATAATTCACTGTCTGAATCCGTCCGTTTCTCCACCGTGAGCCTGTCTACGGTATCCTGCCAGATGCGGAGGTTTTCGGTATTCTCCAGTACCTGACGCCAGGACTCCGAGAAACGGGCTTTGTCGCATTGGGCACGGGGACTCCACATGGCACTTCCTTTCGAGCGGTTCAACATCCTGAATTGGATGGCAGTCCGGTCGGTGATAATGCCCATGTGTCCGCCGAGAGCATCTATCTCTCTTACTATCTGTCCTTTAGCTACTCCGCCTACGGCGGGATTGCACGACATGTTGGCGAATTTGCCCATGTCCATGGTGATGAGCAGGGTTTGTGCTCCGAGTTTTGCAGCGGCTGCAGCGGCTTCGCATCCAGCGTGCCCGCCGCCTACCACGATGATGTCGTATTCGTAAGTCATCTTCTTTCTTGCCCTTGCCGAGGGCGGTCTGTCCGTTGAAATTGTGCGTCGTTTGCGTTCAGCTGGCCGTGCGGTGTGCGCTGGTTCCTTCTCTCCCCTGCCCGTTTGTTGTGAGTCTTTCTGCGGAAAAGATGCAGGGTTGCCGGAGGCACACTCTCCTGGACCCGTAAAAGGGCTTTTCCCGTTGGAAAGACGGGTCGGCGGGTACTCGTTCGGCTATGGATGGAGTGCGCCTGAAAGGGCGGAAAAAGGCCCTTGCCGTGCCTGTGGTACTTCTTGCCTTTCGGAGGCCTTTCCCTTACCGGGCCGGCAGTACGAACGGAGGATAATCTCCGTTCGCCTGACGGTATGCGGCCAGGCTGCGGTCCTCCAATGCACGCATGGCCCGCTCCTCCTCCGGGGTTTTGTCGCCATGGCCGCAGAGGTGCAGTACGCCGTGTATGATGACCCGCATCATCTCCTCCTGCGGCTGCGTCCCGATGGTTTCCGCATTGGAACGTACCGTGTAAGGGTCGATAAAGATGTCTCCGCTGATATTTCGCGTACCGTTCAGGTCGCTGTAATCAAACGTGATGACATCCGTATGGTAGTCGTGGCCGAGATACTGCCTATTGATTCCGATGTGATACTCCGGTGAACAGAAGATATAGGCGATGTCGCCGGGGCTGTACCCTTCGGCGGTTATCACCTCTTTTATCCAAGCCGTTATCCTGCGCCTGCCCTGCGGCAGGAATGTGCACTCTTCCGTGTGGAAACTGACAGCCATTGTTTTGGTAAGTTTGTTAAAGTCCGTTGCGGAATACCGCCATTATCTTCTCAGCCGTATTGTCTGCCGTGGTGCGTGTCCAGGCCTGTTTCCGCTCCGGCCCTGCCCTTTGGGAGACGCCGCATCCGGAACCGCCGTTATCTCGACAGCCACTTTTCCGGATTGAGGAACGTCGTACCCTTCCACAATTCGAAATGCAGGTACCAGTCGTCGTTGTTCGCGGTCGAGGGGAGGTTGCCTATCACCTGGTTCCGTCCGACCGCGTCGTTGGCCTTCACGCTGACCGATTCAAGGTTGGAATAGACCGTATAATAATTTCCGTGATTGACCATCACGCAGTTGTTCAATCCTTTGATGAAGACCACCCTGCTCACGGTTCCTTCGAAAATACACCGCACGGGGGCTCCCTTCTCCCCTGCGATATTGACTCCTTTGTTGTCTATCGTCAAGCCGCGCTGCGTGGGGTGCGGATGCTTGCCGAAACGGTCGATGATTACGCCATCGCTTACCGGATAGGGGAATTTGCCCTCGTTCTGTTCGAAGTTGTTGCTGAGTTCCACCCTCACCCGCTCCTCTGCGGCGGTACGTTTGGTTCCCGCATTGCGGCGGGCCTCCTCTGCGACGAGCCGCTGAAGCTGCTTCTGGGCATTCTGCTTTTCGCGCTCCTTCTGGCGTATCCGGTCGGCCACCTTGCGTTCGTCGGCGGCCAGCCGCGAACTGTTCTTTTTGTAGGTCTGTTCGTCGGCCCGAAGGGTTTGGAGCTCCTTGTCGCGGTTGCTGCGCGAGGTTTCGAGCTGCGCCAACTGGGCATCCAGCCTTTTTACCTCGTCCTGCAACACCGCCGAGAGCGAATCCAGCTCCGAGGCTTTCGCCTCCCGCATCCGGTTGTAGCGCTTCATGTAGTTTATCCGCAGCGTCATCTCCCCGAAGTCGCGCGAGGCGAAGAGAAAAGCCATCGAGTTGTTCAGCAGGTAGTTCTTGTATGCGGCGTATATCATGTCGGCATACTCCTTTTTGAGTACCTCGATGCGCCGGTTCGTTTCCGTTATCTCCTTGTTCTTGGCCGCAATGTCGCGTTCGCAGATGGCGATTTGCTGGTTGAGCGAGGATACGATGCTCTGGCGGTTCGAGATGCGGGATACTATCAGTTTCAGTTCGTTCTGCGTGACGGCCCGTTCGCCCTTTATCTTGCTCAAGAGCGCTTCGTTGCGTCTTATCTCCTCCTCTGCGCGGGCTATCTGTTCATTCAGTGCCTGTATCGAGGACTGCACTCCCTGTGCCCGCAGTCCCGCCGGGACGAGGCAGAGGAGCGAAATCAGTATCAGTAAGGTCCGTTTCATCTATTCCTGTTTCTTTTCCAACCGTTGCCGGATAATCTCCGCATCGTACCCCTTGTCGAGGGCGCGTTTCCAGTAGACTTCCGCCATGAATGCGTCGCCCAACGCATAGAGTATCTCCGCATAATGGAACAGCAGTACCGGACTGCCGGTCATATCGAACGATACGGCCTGCTGCATGACGGTGCGGGCCTCGTCGTATCTTCCGAGCAGATAGAGTATCCACCCTTCCGTGTCGAGGAACGTGGCATTGCCCGGAGTGAGCCCGTTGGCACGGCGGCTCATGTCGAGCGCCTTTTCCAGTTCCCTCCCCTCTTCGCTGAGGTAGTAGGCATAGTTGTTCAGTACGCCGGCATTGTCCGCGTCGAGCCGGAGCGCCTTTTCGTATTGCGTATAGGCTTTACGCGAGTTGCCGAGTTCGTGGTATGCGTCGCCGAGTATTCCTGCCGCTACGCTCCGCGTGGAGTCATCCTTCGCTGCACGGTAAGCCTCCCGGAAGGTACGCACTGCGCCCGCGGCATCGTTCGTGCCGAGGCGGGCGTAGCCTTTGCCGAGCAGGATATCCATATTGTCGGGAAAGCGTGCGAGCGCCATGTCGGAGTATTTCGTTACGGAGTCGGGGCGGTTCAGGAAGGTTTCTATCCCGATGACCTGGTTATAGGCTTCCAGTATGTCGGGTTTCATGCCGATGAACGACTTGTAGAGTCCGAGCGCCTGTTCTATCTCCCCGCCCCGTATCAGGTGCGTGGCATACAGGTCCACCACGTTGTAATCGTCCGGATACTTGGCGATGAGCGTCAATATGAGGGAGTTGATGGCGAAGTAGTTGCGCCGGTAGAACTCCAGGTCGGAGGTGATGTCTTCGAAGATTCTTTTCTTCCCCTCCAGCGGCATGCCGTTGTTTTCGAAAATCAGTTTCAGCGTGGCGAGGTAGTTCCCCGCGTCGTTGGATTTACGGTAGAAATCGGCCAGCGAAGAGAGGGTTTCCATGTTCCCCGAATCGAGCCGCATGGCCTCCGCATAGTTGGCCAGCGCCAGCGAGTCCTTGCCCATCGCGCTGTATATGTCGCCGAGGATACGGTAATTGCCGTCGTCGTAGGGATAGTCGCCGGCCAGCTTTTTCGCCTCCTCCACGGCCTTGTCATAGAGCCTTAGCCGTATCAGTATCTCGCGTTTGTAGGTGGAGAGCTCTTCGAGACGTCCCAACCGCATCTCTGCGGTGTCGAGGATGGCTATCGCCGTAAAGGGTTGCCCCTTGTAGTCGTAAAGGGCTGCCAGCAGCCGGTAGTTGAGCGGATTGTGCGGGTCGTCGCGCATCAGGCGGGTGTAGATGCCCATCGCCTCGTCGTACTTTTCGGACATCACCAGTGCCCGTCCCAACTGGTTCTGATAGGCAAGGTTGGCCGTGTCGAGCGCATTGGCCGTTTGGCTGTAGGCCACGGCCCGCTGTGGGTCGGTTTCGAGCAGTATTTCGGCTATTTCGTAGTAGGCCGGGGCGTAGGAGGAGTCCGCCTGTATGGCGCGGCCGAAGCAGGCGATGCCCGCCTGCATGTCGCCCTTCACGGTATGGGCCTTGATGCCTTCGGCATGGTAGTAATAGGGTGCGTTGCGGCCGGCGAAATCCCCTTCGGCCGCCGCCTGCGACGTGCCGTGCGTGGTCACCGTACAGGATATGAATCCTGCCGCCGCGATGCCTGCTGCTATCACCCTGATGTTTTTCATGCCGTTTCCAAATGATGCGTGCGGAGCGGAACGCCGCCTTCCCGCTTCTTGCCGGACGGTTTTCGTGCCGCCGGAAGCGGGTATCAAATCACCGTGCCGAATTGGCGCAGGAACCGGATGTCGTTCTCGAAGTAGAGACGGAGGTCCTTGACGCCGTATTTCAGCATCGAGCAGCGCTCTACTCCCATTCCGAACGCGAACCCGCTGTATTTATTGCTGTCTATGCCGCATGCTTCGAGTACGTTCGGGTCCACCATGCCGCATCCCATGATTTCGAGCCATCCGGTATGTTTGCAGACGTTGCACCCCTTCCCGCCGCAGAGGTTGCAGGAGATGTCCATCTCCGCCGAGGGCTCCGTGAAGGGGAAGTAAGAGGGTCTCAGGCGTATTTTCGTCTCCGGGCCGAAGAACTCCTGCACGAAGTAGAGAAGCGACTGTTTCATGTCGGCGAAGGAGACCCCTTCGTCGATATAGAGTCCCTCTATCTGGTGGAAAATGCAGTGCGCACGGTAGGAGATGGCTTCGTTGCGGAAGACCCTGCCGGGGCATACTACCCGGATAGGCGGTTTCTGCGTCTCCATGGTGCGTACCTGAATGGAGCTGGTGTGGGTACGGAGCAGGATGTCGGGGTCTTTTTCGATGAAGAACGTATCCTGCATGTCGCGTGCCGGATGTTCCGGCGGGAAGTTCAGGGCCGAGAATACGTGCCAGTCGTCCTCTATTTCCGGGCCTTCGGCTATGACATAACCGAGCCGTTCGAATATACCGCATATCTCGTTTCTTACCAGCGATATGGGGTGCCGGCTGCCGAGCGGCTGCGCGGTGCCGGGGCGCGTCATGTCGTCCAGCGTGGCCGAGGGAGTCCCGGCTGCATGCGCTTCGAGTTCGCTTTTCAGTTCGTTGATGCGTTCCTGTGCGCGGTTCTTGAGTCCGTTGAGGCGCTGGCCCAGTTCGCGTTTCAGTTCCGGGGCGACGGTTTTGAATTCGTCCATCAGTTCGTTGAGCTCACCCTTGCGGCCCAATACCTTGATTCTGAACTCTTCCAGCTCCGCAGCGGTACCGGGGTGGAACTCCTCTACCCTTTTCAGCAGTCGTTCTATCCTGTCGGTCATATCCTTCGTATTGTTTCGGTTCTCCTGAATGATACATTACAATAACTTACAAAGTTAAGGATTTTTGCGGTTACTTTACAAGCCGTTGCCGGATAACGGCGTTAAAAGTCGTCCGGTACCGGGAAAGTTTTTTCATGCCGCGTAAATTGTATATCTTTCGTCTCCGTATTGCATTGCATTCCGGATAAAGAAATTTCGAGATATGGCTGAATTCATCGTGCAGGGCGGAAACCGCCTGAAGGGAGAGATAGTACCGCAGGGGGCCAAGAACGAAGCCCTCCAGATAATTTGTGCCACGCTCCTTACCCCCGAACGGGTGACGCTGCACAACGTTCCGGAGATAGTGGATATTCTGCAGCTCATGGATATGCTGCGTGCCATGGGGGTCGAGGTGGAGAAGACGGGGCCGCAGAGCTACGCGTTCCGTGCCCGCGACATCGACCTCGATTATATCCGTTCGGAGGATTACCGCCGTCGAGGCGCCCGGTTGCGCGGTTCGGTCATGGTCATCGGGCCCCTGCTGGCCCGTTTCGGCATCGCCTATCTGCCCAAACCGGGCGGCGACAAGATAGGGCGCCGGAGGCTGGATACCCACCTGATAGGGTTTCAGAAACTCGGTGCGAAGTTCGATTACGATTTCGACAACAACTATTTCGCCCTCCGCTCGGACGGTCTGCGCGGAACCTACATGCTGCTGGACGAGGCTTCGGTGACGGGTACCGCCAACATCGTCATGGCTGCCGTGCTGGCACGGGGGGAGACGACCATCTACAATGCGGCCTGCGAACCCTACATCCAGCAGCTGTGCCGGATGCTTGTTCGCATGGGGGCCGACATCCGCGGTATCGGTTCCAACCTGCTGACCATCCGCGGTGTGGAGCGTCTCGGAGGAACGGAGCACACCATGCTGCCGGACATGATAGAGATAGGCAGCTTCATCGGAATGGCGGCCATGACGCAGTCGGAGATAACGATTAAGGAGGTCTCTTTCGGCGACCTGGGCATCATTCCCGCACAGTTCGCCCGCATGGGAATCCATTTCGAGCAGCGCGGAGACGATATCTATATTCCCAGTCAGGAGCACTACGAGATAGACACGTTCCTCGACGGTTCGATAATGACCATTGCCGATGCACCCTGGCCGGGACTGACGCCCGACCTGCTTTCGGTCTTCCTCGTGGTGGCGACGCAGGCGAAGGGTTCTGTGCTCATCCACCAGAAGATGTTTGAAAGCCGCCTCTTTTTCGTGGACAAACTGATAGACATGGGGGCGCAGATAATCCTCTGCGACCCGCACCGGGCCACGGTCATCGGGCACAACCACGAACGCCGCCTGCGCGGTACGATGATGACTTCGCCCGACATCCGTGCCGGGGTAGCGCTCCTTATCGCCGCCCTGAGTGCGGAGGGGCGCAGCGTCATCCAGAATGTGGAGCAGATTGACCGCGGTTATCAGAACATCGATGCGCGCCTCAACGCGCTCGGCGCCAATATCGTTCGGGCCGAATAGCCCGTTGACCGGCCGGCCGGAATGCGGCTGCGGGATACCGTGCATCGGAGGGAAGGATTCCCTGCCGTGTACGGTTTTTCGTATGCCTGCCATGGAGAGAGGCGGCAGGTGTTGGTCGTTTCTGCAAAAAATTTTCGTTTCCGTGCAACAAAACGGAACCTTCGGGCATCATATATATGAAAGCCGCCTCCGGCAGGGGAGGCCGGATTTGTCGACAAGGATGTTTCCGGAGACTCTGCGGGGCGGGCGACGGGCAAAGAGATTCCCGGGAGAACCGCTGTGGTCCGATGGCCTGAATCAGCCGTTGTCCCTTTCCCAAATATCCAACTCGCCGATTTCGGCCAGATGAAAAATCCGTGCCAGTTCCCCTATTACCGGCGAAACGAGCTCAATCACATCGGAGATTGAGCTCTCTTTTGTCTTGTCCCCCTTCATGCGGTAGAGCATGGCGGCGTAGAGCGTCCGGAAAGCGAGTTCCGTATCGGATATCTCCTGCCGCCCGATGAGCTGCCGCAGACGCGGCAGTTCGGGCTGCAGACGGGCGTACAGTTCGCGGTAATGCTCTCCGGCTGGAGCCTGGAGCAGCTGTTCGTGCAGATTGTTCAGGTCGCCTATGAGATGCAGGGTGTGGTCGAGATGGCCCGTCTTTTCCTTTCCCTCTTCGCGTAGCAGCGACCCCACGTCCATGTACCACATGAGCAGGTTGTTCTGTCTCTCCTCATCCCCGGGTATCTGCGGGGCCACGAGTTGCGACCAGATGGCTTCGGGACTGAACCGGAGCGCCCGGAGCAGGTCTTCCAACTGCCACAGGTAGAGGATATATTCCGCGATATTCTCCTTTCGTTTCGCTTGTGCTATGTACATTTTCCTTGTTTGAACGGTTTATGTCCTCCGGGCATCCGTTTCCGGAAGGCGGTTTCCGGGCCGCTCTTTTTCCGGCTGTTCAGAGCGGTACCGAGAAGCCGCATGTTACGAATACTTTCTTGTCGCGCGGTTTGTAGACGCCTACCGTAAGCGTGCAGGTCGATTCCGCCGGCATGCGGAACGGGGCGATGTCGAGGCTGACGGCTCCCCCGAACGTATAAATGTGGCGCGGTACGCCGCGTTTTTGCAGACCGTTGCCCGCGGTTCCCGTGAGGTCGATGAAATATTCCGGTTCCAGATAGCGTGCGTATTGGAACGACAGGTCGAGCGAGATGCGTTTCAGGAAAAAGACGCCGCTCACTCCCCAGTCCGGATAGGCTACGGGGAAGAGGTAGTCGGCCGAGGCGGCGAAGTAGCTCGTCGTGGCTATCTGGTCATATCCGCGGGGCTGGAAATCGATGACGTTTATCATGGGGAAGACGTCGGTAGTCCGCTGGTAGGCTGCGGCGAGCGTCAGGCCGTGGTGAAGGAAGAGACCGGGGGTGTAGACGCGTCCGTACACGCTCCATGCGGTGGCGAACAGCTTGCTGAACGGATTGCTGACCGTGCTGGCACGGAGCGTATAACCCCAGCGCGGCTGCAGGTCGAGGCGGGCCTTGCGGACGTATTCGTTGTACTGTACGGAGGCGAGTACGAGCGATGCCCGGTTCGACTGCCCTTCGGGGGTGATGATTTCCGTATTGTCGAGGTTGAATTGCAGCGTCGGCACCAGCGAGCGTATCCGGTAGCCCGACGAGAGCAGCAGCGGCAAGTAGGCCCTGACCGAGAGGTCGAAGCTGTTGCCCTTGTAGTAGCTCGTATAGAAGGGACTGCTGGCCGTATTGATGGTTTGGTGGGGATGGTCGCTCCACAGGGCCGTCACTTCGATTTTGGGTGCCCAGCCGTAGTAGGCGAACCGTCCCCTGACCGTGGAGTGGCCGTCGAGCGTATAGCCGTATCCGAGGCTCGCTTCCGTCGTACCGAGCAGGTTCTGTGAGATGAGCGTCGCGCCGAACTGGGCATCCAGCGTGGAGTTCTCCATCAGCCGGTCGGGCGAGTAGTAGAGCGGCGCCCAACTGTGCAGGTTGAAGAGGTGTCCCGCTTTGGAGTAGCGTTCGGCCGGATGTTTCTCCATCGAGGCATTCAGCTCTTCCTCCGTGAAGACCACGTCGTCCACGACCGGAACGTCCCACGGTTTCAGGGGGGCATTCACCACGTTCCGGGGAACGGGCGTCCATTCCACCTCCTCCCAGTACTCCACCTCCTGCAGGGCCGTTTTGTAGCCGTCCCTTTCGTAGGTCGTGAGTGCCACGAATTCGCCGCCCGGCGAAGGAGAGGGGGCGAAAGAACCGTAACGCGATTCGGAGATGCGGTACTGCCGCCCGGTGGAGAGGTCTATTGTGTGGGCTTCGTCCTTGCCGGAGTAGATGGAGTTGAAGTAGAGCATTCCGTCGCCGGCGCTCAGGTTATTGACCGTTACGTAAGCGGGGGAGGTGACGGGGAACCGCCGTCCTTTCAGGCCGGAAAAGTCGACTCCTCCGATGGACATGCCGTCATCGGAGAGTGCGATGTAGTAGAAACACTGCGTCAGGTCGTCCCATGCCAGGCCGTGCAGCGATACCGACTCGTCGAAGTGGGTACGCAGCGTACCGCGCTCGCGGGAGTGCAGTTCGACGGAGTAGTGGCCGTCGTAGTGGTAACGGACGAAGGCCAAGTCGCCGTCATCGGTCAGTACCGGATAGAGGACGCCGTCGCCGAACGAAGCCTCCTGTCGGTATCGGTCGTCCCCGTACTGCATGACGCAGAGACGCGAATCGACTTTCTGTTCCCATACGGTGCTCTGCCGGTATTCCGTCCATACTACGGTGCCGTTGCGGAAGACGGGACGCGTGCTGACCGGCCCCGTGTAGCATACGGTGCGTTCCTGTCCTGAGTGCAGGTCTATTTCCACGAACCGCGATGCCCGGTCGTAATCCTCTTTCAGGACGAGCAGCGTGGAGTCGTTGACGTAGAGGGGATGGGAGTAGGTGGTGTAGATTTTCACCGGCGGCGATACCACGCGCGGACTGTTGCCCGTGTCGGGCAGCGAGTCCCACAGTTCGTTGAGGGAGGAAAAGGTCTCCCGGAAGAGCTGCCGCGTGGAGGTGCCGTAATATTTGTTCAGCGCGAGCTGCGTGGTGAAGATGAGTATCGGGTAGTCGGAGGTGTAGCGCGTGATGCTCGCTCCGATGTATTCGTCGTATCGCCTGTCGGCATAGGAAACGAGTTGGAATCCGAGTTCGTAATGGCTCGGTACGTAATCCTTGTAGGAACCGCAGAACCATTTGTCGGGATTCCGGCTGCGCAGTATTTCGTCGCCCAGCGCACGGTAGTGCATGGTGAACGACGGCTGCAGCCCTCTCCCGAAGGAGGACATCTGCGTTTCGGCCATCACCGCATCGCCTTCGATGAACCAGAAAGGCAGGAGTCCCGTGGCGAGCAGCGGTGCCTGCTGTCCGAACAGATAGCCGAAGACCTTCACCGTCGAACGGTTGACGTTGCCGAACTGAACCATGTGGCGGTACTCGTGCGTGGCGAGCTGTTTGAGCCATGGTTCGGAGTAGGTGTCTATGGCGGGTATCCCTCCCATCTCTATCCGCCGGGGGGCCATCATGGCGAGACCGTTGGAGAAGAAGTTCTCCGTGGTCATCATGACGGGTGTTTTGAGCGGAGGCAGGGGATATCCGTAGCTGATGCGGCTCCGGACGGTGTCCATGTAGAAGAGCGTGCGGTGGGCCTGTTTCCCGAATCCGTCCGGAAAGACCACCTGCAGCGAATCGTTGCCGATGGATTTCCACCGCAGCGAAGCGGGCGACTGCCCCGTGTTGTAGTATTGGGCCCGTGCCTGCGGGACGGCTGCCAGCAGCCAGAGGGCGGTGAGCAGTATGGCGGTTTTTTTCATTGTCCCCCTGCTTTTTTTGCCTTGTATCCCGCTTTGGTGAGTATTTCCGTCACACGGTCGCGGAAATCGCCCTGTATGATGATTTCGCCCTCTTTGGCCGAACCGCCCACCCCGCACCTGTTTTTCAGCATGCTCGCCAGAGCCCGGAGGTCTTCCTCGCTTCCCCGGAAGCCGCGTACCAGCGTCACCTGTTTGCCGGCCCGCGATTTTCGGTCGAGCCATACGCGCAGTTCCTGCTGCTGCGGCGGAAGCGTCGGAATGTTTTCCGGCGCTTCGGTTTCGTATTCGAAGTCCGGATTCGTGGAGTAGACCACGTTCAGCCTCGATTTCCAGTCGTTGTCTGCCATCGCTTGTCTGTTTAGTGCAAATATAGGAAAATATATTCGACGAAACCCGAAAGGAGGTAAGACGGTAGTCCGATATCCGTACAGAAGGTGTCGTGCCGGAACGGCTTGCGCAAGGATGTCGATATATATGATTAAATATTTGTATTGTTGGTAATTATTTCGTATGTTTGAAATAACTACACTGTTGCCTTGTGTTTGTTTGAATTTATTAACCAATCGGATGTTATGAAAAATGTTTCTGCACACTCCCTCACCGTCTTGAAGCCAGAGGGCGAAATTTTCTGTGACGGCGTTTGAACAAGCCGCAGTTAATGCTGCTTCAATAATCTTTAACCTATTAAAATTCTATTATGAAACTAAGATTACTTTCTTTATTATGTGTACCGCTGCTGTTTGCAGGCTGTGAATCTCCGGCCGGGGTAGCCCATTATCGTTATGGCAACCTGACGGACAGAATCATTCAGGTAGAAGCGCCAGATGCAGATGATTATTGGAATCCGTGCACGTTCGAGCTTGCTCCGGGGGAGGAATATGAACTCACATACGTTCATGCCAGAAGTGTAATACTTTCTCCGTTTGGTTCTAGTAAATATGTCAAGATTTCCGACGGAGAACGGGAAGTCACTTTTGTTTCCCGTCCGGACCAAGAAGGGCAAAAGACTTATTTATATGATATGGATTCGTATCAGGTAGTCAAATCGAAGAAATGCGAAATCTGGTTCCGTTACGATTTTACGGACGCCGATTTCCGGGACGGCGTTCCGGTAACGGAAGAGTCGGATACTGATTATTAATCTAAAACTACTATCATGAAAATTAAAATTCTTTTCTGTTTTTGCCTTGTACTATTGTTTACGGGCTGTCATGAGATGTACACTGTTCACTATGTTTATCGCAATGGCACGGATAAGTCTCTCGAGGTGGTGGCATATGATATCACTGATAATGCTCAAGGCTCTGCGGTGGAAATACAGTATCGCTTTTCCCTTGTTCCGGACGGCGAGTACTCGATTACAGTTCATGTTCCCGGGAATAGCAATTTTTTTCCTTTTTGGACAGTCGATTATGTCCAATTGTCGAATGACGAGCAGGCGGTTGTTTTTGCAAAGGCTGGTGATATCGATGGTGTAAAATACAGCATCTTCAGGCCTGACTGTTATAAAGAGCGGTCCAGAAAGCGTACATTATGGCGTACCTATATTTTTACGGACGCCGATTTCCGGGACGGTGTTCCGGTAACGGAAGAGTCGGATACTGATTATTAATCTAAAACTTAATTATTATGAAGAGACACATTGGACTGCTGCTGTTGGCAGCGTTGTCGGTCGTATCCTGCAATAAGGAGGGAGAGATTTTTTACAGGGAAGGGGAGCAGAAAACGGAGGAGGCAGCGGTGACCCGTGCATTGCAAAATGCCAGCGACCCTTTCGCCATCGATGTCATGCAGCAAGCGCTGGACCTCGTGGCGGCCGATGACCCGTCGGTGCCGCGCATTACCCTGCAGCCGACCGGTTATTACGTGAAGTTCAATCCGCAGGACAGCGTGCAGATGGCGACGCTCGACGGGCTCGGTATCGAATTGTTCAGCCATCCCCTCGACAACGGGATTTATCCCGAAACCGAACCCGAAGAGGTGACGGAGGACACCCCCATCGTGTATGAACCCCTTTATGCCGTCGTTCCTGCCGGTTTCGTGTTTCCGGAAGAGGTGGATTACGAACTTATTCACGGCGTATTCATCCAGAACAAACGAGGTCCTGCATCGGATGAGGGCCAGCTACCTGCCGGGGTGTATGCCAGCGTATTGGATGCGTCGCTTCGGCTGACGGGCAACGTTTCTTCGGCGAGGAGCACCGTACAGCCGTTCCAGCCTTCGGCGAGGCTCAGGTTTGAAATTACGGATAAATCTGGTTATGGTATTAACAATGATACCCTCCCGCTGGTCGGAGCGAAGGTGCTGGCATTCTACTATACCGATGTTTCGTGGGGCGTTACCGATGACAACGGCGAGACGGGACCGATATGCACTACCAATACGCCGGTGCGCTACGAGGTGCATTGGGGCGACGACCGTTGGAATGTGTACATAGCCAATAAGAACAAGAAAAGGATAAGCATTCTGGACGGCACCCATACGGGGCCGGTGGATGTCGTTTTCGCCGACGGAACCTGGGAGGGGGTGATGTCCGGCATGCACACGGCCCTTTACTCCTATTTCTACCGGGACTATCCGCTGACGCGCTACCTGATAAAAGGCGATTATACCCTCGATATAGCGACGATGACGAAAGGCGGAAGGAGCAGCGCCGCTCCCGTACGGCCGTTACGTGAAATATACTTTTACGGAAAATATAAAGGAGCATCCCGGTATCATACACCGGAAAAGGCGATGAATACGATGTTCCACGAACTGGGGCACATTTCACACCATAAACTGGAACCGTTGAAGTTCAATCTTAGGGCATTGGGGAAAGACGGCGAATCGTGGGCGACCGGCGTGGAATATGCCTACATGAAGTCCTTCTTTCCGGAGTATACCGACCCTAATAACAGAGGGGAGAAAAATAAATATACCCGCGTGGTCGAATGTCTGCTGAAGAACGGATTTTCGATGGGCGACATCCAGCACGGTTTTCACGAGAGCGGTAACTGGGCTTCCTGGCAGATAGAGATGAGACGCATCGTGACCGGCAGGACGGACATGACTGACGATGAAAAGGAGCGGTTGTGCGAGATAGTGAATATCATTTTCAGTCATCCCAACGACGCCGCCCTAGACCTGCGCGATATCGTGGAGGCGGAGTATGAATCGGTCGGTTTGAACCAACTCGTTCGGCTCCGTCTGAACGAAGATGCGAGAAAACTCTCCTCCAAAAGCAGTAATCTGCTCTCCATAGAGGGTTGGGAGATAGCGGACAGCGACGGCGTTTCGGTGCCGCACCAGTACACGGACAACTCCCTGTTCGTCTATTTCACCCGGCCGGGGAGAAAGAAGATTCGGCTTACCGCCAATGTTTTCGGAGGAGAACGGGTGTATGAAAAGGAGCTGAATGTCGGTTCGCAGGACATCGTCGAACGGCCGGCGGACCCGATTGTCGGCCGGGAGGAGGTATTTAAACTGCGTCAGACGCTGACGGATGCCGGCGTCGAGGTGAAGAAGTGGGCCAGCGGCGACAATAAAACGGAACTGCTCTCTTTCCCCTCCAATGTGCCCAACGGAAGGTTCCGGTTTACCGAAAAGGGCGAACGTACCGTCAAAGTCACGGTATATTATCCGACGCTGCGGGGGACGGTGGAGTATGAGATAAAAACGCTGGTGCGCGACCCCGAGTCCGATGAAATCTTTTACATCCTGAATCCTCCGGAACTTTTCGCCTACGATACGACCTACCGGGCGATGTACGGTGTCGTCGGGGAGAAGATAACGGGCATCGAACGGATTGAGTGCGACCACTGCCATTATCTTTTTTATCTCTATTTCGATGATTCGTGGAGTTTCGACAGAAACAGCGGCGTCCTCTCTTTTTCCATTCCGAAGCACGGTACCTACCTGGATTATTGCCTGACGATATTTTATACCGTGGAGACCTCCGATGATGTGCGGGAGGCCCGGCTGTTCGTCTCCAATTACCGGTAATCCCGTTTCGTGGAGACGGGGCTCGGCCGGAAACCGGAACGGCTGCAAGGGAAATTCCCCTGCAGCCGTTCCTCTTTGTCCGGAGCCGCAACCGAGACTTGAACTCGGGACCTCTTCATTACGAGTGAAACGCTCTACCAACTGAGCTATTGCGGCCTCTTTATGCGGGGCAAATATAGGACATTTCATTTAAATGACGAAGTTTTCCGGGCGGAAATTTTGTCCGCGCGGCGTTATATGCTTTTTTTGCAGGCATTATTGCTATCTTCGCGCCTGCAAAACGATACATACGTATTCTCAGCAAAAGGTCTGTCAAGATGATGAAACCGGTACTTAGGCCGACGGGGGAGGACAGCTACGTTATCGCCTATCTCCCTGCCGCCGACGGAGATGATTTCGATTTCGCTGCGGAGCTCGCCCGTTCGAGGAGGCAGGAGGACGAACGCGATTTCGAGGGAGCCTGCAATACGCGGCTGCATGCGTTCCAGCGGTTGGTGGATATGATTCCCGAAGAGGGGGAGACCGTGCTGGAGTGGGAGGATGAGCCGACACAGGCCGCCGTGCTGACCGGTTACTGTTCCGGCATCGACCATTTTCTGGCCGGAGACTGGGAGATGGCCGCCGCCATTTTCGAGATGCTGCTCGACGTAGACCCCGAAGACCATACCGAAGCGACCATTCCGTTGGCTTATACCTACATCGCCATGGAAGAGTATGAGTCGTTCGACGATATTATCAACGACGTGAACGACAAGTATATCGACAAGGTAATCTTGACCCTGTGGAGCGAATTCCGGCGGACGGGCACGCTGCCCCATGGCGAGGTAGTGAGGCTGCGCAGCCGCTTCCGGCCCTATTATGACGAATTTCTGGCCGGGGAGCATCCCGTCAGTGACGCTTACCTGCAGGAGATACGTGCCGAAAGGCCCTCCAAAGAGGCGCTCGCCAGGGAACTGTGGCTCCAGACCGAACATTTGTGGTCGCTCTTCCCGGGTTTCGTCGAGGCGCTTCGGAAGGCGTGAGGCCCCGTGAGGAGGACTCCGTGCGGGAACTTTTTTCAATCGAGAACGATGATATATCCCTGGGGTGACGAGAGGCCTTTCAACAGCTATTCGGGCTACTTCCGGAGACTGTTCGGAGGGCGTGTGCAGAAGCTGGCCGTCAATGCCGGCTTTACGTGTCCCAACCGCGACGGACGGGTGGGAACGGGTGGCTGCACCTTCTGCAACAACGAGGCTTTCACCCCTTCGTATTGTCAGCCCTTCAAAAGCGTCGCCCGCCAGATAGAAGAAGGTATCGAATTTCACCGCAACCGGTATCGTCGGGCCGAACGCTACCTCGTCTATTTCCAATCCTTTTCGAATACATACGCGCCGCTGGAGCGGTTGCGGGCCGTGTACGGCGAGGCGCTCGCCAACCCCCTCGTGGCGGGTATCGTGGTGGGGACACGTCCGGACTGCGTGGACGATGCGGTACTCGATTACTTCGCGGAGCTGGCCCGCACCTGTTACGTGGCCGTTGAGTACGGCATCGAGTCGTGTTACGACGAAACGCTCCGTGCCGTGAACCGGGGGCACGATTTCGACTGCGCACGCCGTGCTGTGGAGGCGACCGCCGCACGCGGAATACATGTCGGGGCGCATTTCATTCTCGGGCTGCCGGGCGAGACCGACGGGATGATGACCGCCCAGACGGAGACCATCAATGCGCTCCCCCTGACGACGGTCAAGTTCCACCAGCTCCAGATATTCCGGGATACCCCCATGGAGGCGGACTGGAAGGCACATCCGGAACGATACCGCTTCCGTACCCTCGACGAATATATGGAACTTTTCA
This sequence comes from Tidjanibacter massiliensis, assembly GCF_900104605.1. Classification (NCBI taxonomy): domain Bacteria; kingdom Pseudomonadati; phylum Bacteroidota; class Bacteroidia; order Bacteroidales; family Rikenellaceae; genus Tidjanibacter; species Tidjanibacter massiliensis. Next base: position 1,898,387 of record NZ_LT629960.1, read on the forward strand.
TCGGCATCCTGCGCCGGCTGCGGCCCGACCTGGTCGTGGAACGTTTCGCCGGAGAGGCTCCGCCGCGGTTCCACTGCGGGCCGACCTGGGGCCTTATCCGCAACGAACAGTTGATGGCCATGCTCGAAAGACGTCTGCTCGAAACGGGCGCCTGGCAGTCCCAGCTCTGGGAGGGGTAGAGGGGGGGCGCCTGCGGCCTGTTGCCGGTGCTTCCATGCGGTCGTATGGATATGAGAGGCCCCGTACCTTTCGGGTACGGGGCGTTCGTTTCTGCGGGCATGTCCGCAGCTTTTATATGGAGAGCATTTTGATGGTCTGTATCAGGTCGCGGTTTATCGGCTTGTCGTCGCGTATCGCCTTCGAGAAGGGGACATAGATGAGTTTGTCGTCCTGTATGCCTACCATGACGTTCCGCTGTCCCTCGATGATGGCGTCCACCGCCGCTTCGCCCATCCGGGTAGCCAGAATCCGGTCGGCCGCCGTGGGCGAACCTCCGCGCTGGATGTGACCGAGGATGGTGACGCGCACCTCGTACTCCGGATACTCCTGCTTCACCCGTTCGGCGAGCCCCATGGCTCCCCCCGTCACTTCGCTTTCGGCCACGAGTACGATGCTGCTGCTTTTGCTCTTGCGGAAACCGTTCTGAATGAGTTCGGCCAACTGGTCTACCTCGGTGGCGATTTCCGGTATGATGGCCGCCTCCGCACCGGTGGCTATCGCGCCGTTGAGGGCAAGGAACCCGGCATTGCGTCCCATCACTTCGATGAAGAAGAGCCGTTCGTGCGACATGGCCGTGTCGCGTATCTTGTCCACCGCCTCCATGATGGTGTTCAGGGCCGTGTCATAACCTATCGTCGTATCCGTGCCGGAGAGGTCGTTGTCTATCGTTCCGGGAAGGCCCACAATCGGGAAGTTGAATTCGGCCGCGAACTCCCTCGCTCCGGCCAGCGAACCGTCGCCGCCTATCACCACGAGCGCGTCGATGTGTTCGCGCTGCATGTTCTCGAACGCCTGCCGGCGTCCTTCGGGGGTCTGGAACTCCTTGCTCCGGGCCGTTTTCAGGATGGTTCCGCCGAGCTGGATGATGTTGCTTACGTTTTCCGTGCGGAACGTTTCAATCTCTCCGTTCAGGAGTCCCCTGTATCCGTGGTAGATGCCCTTGACCTCGAAGCCGTTGTACAGGGCGGTACGGGTCACCGCACGGATGGCGGCATTCATGCCGGGGGCATCGCCGCCGGATGTCAGTATGCCTATGCAGTTAATACCGAGCATATCGTTTGTTTTTTAATCGAATATCGTTCTCTCCGGGATTCAATAATCGTGCAAATGAAGGTCCGTTTCCCTTTTTGCCGTTCGTACGGGATGCAGACCACGGTGCAAAATTACCATAAAATACACGAGTAACGGTCCCTGCTGCCCTTTTATTTCATTTGCAGCGGTGCGGCCTCTCCATGTTATTTGCGGTCTTTCGCATCTCTTTGGCAGGACCGGGGGAATATAATTGTGATATTATTGCGTCCTTTTATATTATTTTAATAAATTTGTATTCGTATAACTGTCAGGCGGTGTGCAATGTAACCGCCGGAAATTGAAAAGTTGCGCATGATGGAAAAAGAGATTTACGCCGCTCCCGTCGCGGAGATGGTGGGAGTGGCGTGCGAGGGGGGCATCGCGCTCTCCTATGGTGCGGAGGGGGCCGCCGGCGGTGACCTCCGGGTGGATGATACGGATTTGGAATGGTAAGGCGTATGAAACATGGTTATGTGACGGCGGCATGCCGAGTGGGTGTGCTGGCCGGTATTGCGGCTCTGGCGGCATGTGCCGGAACCGGGGAAGGAAATGACGGTCGGAACGGCGTACGCATCGTATCGGGTGCCTATCCGGACGGGGAAGGTACGCGGGTGGCGTACGAATACGACGGGGAAGCCCATCGCGTGGTGTGGTCGGAGGGCGATGCGCTCCGGGTGGCGGCTTTTGCGGAGGGGGCACGTGTGGCCGACGGCGGCAGGCTGTGGAGCCGTTTCGACATGGTGGCCGATGGCGGTTTCGATGCCTCGTATATGTTGTTTGCGGGGGATGCCCTCGTTCCGCCGGATGCCGGGCCGTTTTCACAGCAACGGCTCTATGCCCTGTATCCGGCCGGTATGCTCGTCGGGGATGCGGACGATTCGCTGCTCTTTCCCGCCGTACAGGCGTACTCCCCGGATGCTTTCGATACCGAAGCCGTGCTGATGGTGGCCGCTCCGGTGGAGGCGGAGATACCGCAGGAGGGTACGGTGCATACGGCTCCGTTCCGATTCGCTCACTATACGGGTTACCTGCGGCTGTCGCCGAAGGATATGCCGGCGGCCCTGTCGGATGAACGCGTCAGCCGTATCGTGCTGGAGAGCCTGGAGGGGGTTCCCATGGCCGGCGGTTTTACGGTGTCGATAGACGATGCGGGCGGCGGCTGGACGCTGGTTCCCGGTGCGGATACGGAAAGTACCGTAACCCTTGACTGTTCGGGCAGCACCGTAACGGTGGGGGAACTCGGTGACTGCTGGTTCGCTCTGCTGCCGGGGAACTACGGCAGGGTGGCGGTCACCGTCGCTACCGAATCGGGTGCGGCCGTACGGATGGAGCGGGACGGACTCGCAATGGCATCCGGGGTCATCAAGGTGCAGGATATCCATTTCGGGAGCGGCGATACCGTGAGCCGTACCTTTACCATGGACGGCGGCGACCTCGGTATACGGGATTATGTGAACGGGGAGACGCTGACCGGCACGGAGAATGGAGTGGAGTTCGGCTTTCTGAAACTGAAATATACCGTGTCCGGGAGCGACAAGTACATGGAGTTCGGCAAACGGGGCGGAATGCTGTGGAATACCGCTGCGCTGCCCGGCCGGGTGGTGAGCGTGGAGGTGGATTGTACGGAGGCATATAACTCCCGCTTTATCGAAGTCGGTATGGGAACCTCTTCCGGGACGTACGAATATACCCGGATGGGTACTACGTCCGAGTTCAACAGTTTCGAGGCACCGGACGGAAGCGATTACCGGTACGTCAGTATCGAGAATACCGGTACCGCTGCCGCCGTCGTCCGGAGTATCAGGATAATCTGCGTGCAGGCCGGGTGACCTGCGCCCTTTTCAGCCCCCGTAAGGCGACAGCCCGGCACGAATTGCCGGGCTGTCGTGGTTGAAGGCGGGCCGTTGTCTTTTGTATCTATCCCGTGTTCATACGGTGTCTTTGCTTTTTCGGAGCATTAATTTATGCGTATAATATATATTAGGAAAATTCTTTGTTTCTTTGCAGCATCGAATTTTCAGATTCACCGTGAATGATTAGCATTGTTACGGCCATTCACAATTAAATCGGCATGAATCGGCTTTTTTATGAAACGCTGAAACGAAATACCCGCAATGTTTACGAGCTGATTATTATCGACAACAATTCGACCGACGGGTCGCGCGAATTTTTCCGGGAGCATGCCGATACGGTGATTGAAAACCCCGGCAACTACTCCTACCCTTATTGTCAGAATCAAGGCATTGCCGCCGCCCGTTACGACTATCTCGTTTTTCTGAACAACGACGTGCTGGTGCCGGCAGGATGGGATGAACATCTGCTTCGGACGATGCACGTCAGCGGAGCCGATGCCATCTCTCCCTGTTCGAACGACGATATGGAGTCGCGGGCTGTCCAGCGCCGTATCAATACCCGGTGGAAATATGTAAAGTATCCGCTGCTTAAGTTGTTCGGGACACGGTATGCTGTGCTGCGGTTGATGAAAAGGCTGATGTATCCCGATTTCGAACGGTTCGCTGCCGTCGCTGGGAGCGGTTCGGCGAACGGACGGCCGAGGGGTTTACCGGCTCCTGCATCCTGCTTACGCGCCGGGTAATCGAACGGGTAGGCCCGTGGGACGAACGTGTACAGGCGGCCGATTTCGATTATTTCTGTACCCTCAAACAATATTGCATAGGGCATGGGAAGGAGGGCTTGCGTCCCATGTGCGTGGCATTGGGCGTCTATGTCCATCATTACCAGCGCCTCACCTTCAAGGTGAAGCATCCCTCTTATCTCGATTCGGCGGGCATGGTCGAATTCCGCGACAAATGGGGCGGCCGCGAGGCTGCTCTGCTGGCCGATATCGAGGTGAACCGTTAGCCTTTTCCCGGCCGGGGCCGTCGTGTGGAGCGGTTGGGTCCTGTCGGAAATAGGGGCGGTCAGCGTTGGGTTGTTCCGTAGGAAGCGTTTTTCGTCCGGCGGGAAATTGTACGGCAAGGGCAGACCCGTCCATGGCCTGCCCTCGGATTCGTTGCAGAGTGGTGCCGTCACTTCGCCGGGTTGGGTGCCACGTACCAGTTGGGTTCGCTTACGGTCGAGTCGGGTGAGATTCCCCAAAGAATGAATTCGCTGCCCGGTTCGCCGGTAGGAATGACATATTGTACGAATCCGGCTGCCGGCAGATAAAGGCCGTATCGCTCCATTACCCATTCCTGGATACTGCCCAGATGTTCGCCCGTTTCGATATTGACTACCGCTCCGGCGGTGGTGAAGACGCTCGGTGTGCCGATGAAACCGATGCCGTCGTCGGTAGCCGTCATGCCGCATCCGTCTCCGAACTCGCTGAAAACGTGTGTTTTCTTAGTTTCGGTATTGAAGAACGCCGGCCAATAGCTCTCGTTGATTGTTTCCCCGTTCTCTGAGATTGATTCTTCGCGGTACGTGCCTGCGATGTATTTGCCGCTCGGACTGGCCTGATAGGTTCCCGCCCAGCTTATCATACCGTTCACTATATTGTAGTCGTATGTGCCGCCGTAACCGTCGGACCGCTGGACAGTGGTGACTGTCCGCACGTCTTCGCCTACGTAATGGACATTGCCCTCCTTGTCCCAATAGACCATGCCGAAGTCGAGGTTGTCCCAAATCGTCCCGTAGGCAATCGAGCCGTCGGCGGAGATGCCGCGGGCGATAATGCCCATGCTGTGCGGTTCGTTGCGGTAGTTGAGCTCCGTCATGGGCAGTTCGCGCACGGTGCCGTTTTCGGATATGAGCGGCACATACATCGTTTCGCCCTTGCCGGTTGCTCTGCCTACCCATTTGGTGCCGTCGGCACTGGAACTGTTGACCTGTATGGTGGCGTATCCGGCGACTTCGGGAATGAAATAGTTGCGTTCGTGCATATCGAATGCGAACATGTCTCCCTGCCCGTTTACGACATACATCAGGCCCTGGCTCGTTACGCAGCTTACGGAGGTAGGCAGTATCAGGCTCTCCGGATAGGGGCCGAATTCGGTCCGTTCGCCCGTGCGCAGGTCGATGAAGACCACCGTCATTTTCGAGTAGCTTTCGTCGTCGGCCGTGGAGTAGTATCCGCCCACGATGTTGCCGTCGGGCGAGATGGCCGACGAATGGAGGTCGTCGAGCTTACGGTATATTATCGGCAGGGTAGTGTCGCCCAACTGTGTGACCTGGATGCGTGCCGTGGCCTGGCCTGCCGTGACGGTCACTTCCGTACTCCTTTCCGCTCCGGTCAGGTTCTCTTCGGGGGTGAGAACGAGTGCCGTTCCCTGTCGTTCTGCTTGTAGCCAACTGCCCGACGAGCGTGCTTCCCAATTGTCGGGTGAAGTGATTACCTCTATCGTAAAAGGCATGTTGTCCGTATGGCGGAAGGTACAGGCGGCATCGCTGAGCCGGACGTAATGCGTTTCGTTATTTGCCGGATTGCTGCATCCCGTCAGCGTTCCTGCAAGGAGGAGCACTATGGGAATGATACGGCGGATGATGTGTTTCATGACCGAATAAGGTTTGCTAAGTGGAATTTAGGTTGTCTTTGTATCGATACGGTTTGCAAGTTACGAATGTCATATTTCATTTCAAATGATATATTATAAATTTGTTTGATGATAAAAATATCACAGAAAGGGTGGAAGATACAGATGCTCGGAGAGGGTGTCGCGGATGGAAGAAATGGGGTAGGGGGGAGTCGCCCTCCGGTCGGGGCAGCCGGCTGAGGCGGCAGGAATGCCCTGTTTTCCCGTTGTTTCCTCTTTCTGCCGTCCGGTGAATGGAAGAGAGCGATATCAGTAAAAGGGACAGCCCCGCCGTACCTGTCGGCAACGGGTACGGCGGGGCGGGCGGGGGAATGGGCTGCAGTTTACCGGATGTTGTCGGTGAGGAGCATCAGGCGGTTGGTGACGTTCACGTCGCTCACACCGCTGTCGAAGTCGAGCGAAAGCAGGTGCATCTGCGGGTAGAGGGTTTTTATCCGTTTCTCGACCCCTTTGGATACGATGTGGTTGGCGATGCAGCCGAAAGGCTGCAAGCTGACGACGTTGTTCACTCCCGTGCGGGCGAAAGTGACGATTTCGGCCGGCAGGAGCCATCCCTCGCCGAACTGCGCTGAAAGGGAGATGACTTCCCGTCCGCGTTCGGCCTGTTCGTAGATGTTGTGGAACGGGGTGAAGTACCGGAACGCCGAAGCGTCGCGGTTCACCTGCTCCATTTTCCGCCACAGCAGGCCGTAGATTTGCCGCAGCATGGCGAGCGGTACGGGAGAACGTTGGACGCCGGTACGGTGCTTCACGCTACGGTTTACAAATGCCTCCATGAAGAAATCCGTCAGGACGGGCGGAACGACCTCCACGCCGTGTTCTACGAGCCAACGGACTACCCGTTTGTGGGCGAATGAGTTGAATTTCAGATATATCTCCCCGACGATGCCCACCTTCGGGAGCGTTTTCTCCTCGATGATGGCGTCGAAACTGCGGGCGGCCTCTCCGACGAGGCCGTAGAGCTCGCCCACCGCATTGCGGGATATGGCCTCTTTCGCCTTTTCGAGATATGCTTCGCGCAGACGCATCGCCTCTCCGGGGCGTATCTCCCGGACGGCGGCCGAGTGGTAGAATTTCGAGATGCAGTCGCCCAGCAGGACGGCCGCCAGCGCGAGCGGAAGGAATTTCGCCCAGTTCAGGCCGAAGCCCGGCTGGGGGTTTACCGACGAGCCCATGCCGAGCGAGATGACCGGTACCTGTGCATAGCCCGCCTCCACCATGGCCCGCTTGAGCAGCGCCACGTAGTTTGTCGCACGGCACTGACCGCCGGTCTGCGTGATGATGACGGCGGTTTCGTCGAGGTCGTAGCGTCCCGAATCGAGCGCCTTAATCAGGTCTCCCACCACGAGGGTGGCCGGATAGCACACTTCGTTGTTGGCGTAGCGCAGGCCATACTCCGCCGATTCGTTGTCGCTTTCGGGAAGCTGTACGATTTCATAACCCGCCTGTCGGAAAGCGGCCGGTACGAGCGGTGAGACGTAGTCGGTGAAGAAAGGCGCCAACAGCGTGCGTCGCCGTTCGGATTTGGTGAAGGTCTTTGTCGTGACGAACGGTTCGGGTCGTTCCCTGGCGGTATTGCCGAAGCGGATGCTTTCGATGACGGAGCGTACCCGGAGTTTCAGGGAGCCGATGTTGTTCACGTCGTCTATCTTGAGGAGTGTGAAGCTTTTGCCGTGCCTTTGCAGGACATTGCGCGTTTCGTCGAGCAGGAAGGCGTCGGGCCCGCAGCCGAACGACGTGGTCTGTACGAAATGTACATCCTGCTGCGCCGCCGCCCAGTGTGCCGCCCGCAGGATGCGGTTGATATAGCTCCACTGCGTGACCAGGTGCGAATCGGCGATGCCCGTCGTACTGTCGCCGCGGACGATGTCTTCGGTTATCACCGTAGCCCCCATGTCGGTTATCATGTCCGAAATCTTGTGCTGGACGAGCGGGTCGGTGTGGTAGGGGCGTCCGGCGAGCAGAATGGTGACGCCGCCGGCGGCACGGCTTTCGGCCAGCGCATCGCGGTTGAGGGTCGCGATACGCTGTTCGTACTCCTCCTGTGCAGCGAAGGCGGCCCGTATCGCCCGCCGTACCGTCGTGCTCTCCACGCCCAGTCCCGTGAGGTATTTGCGGCAGGCGGCCCGCAGTTTCTTTGCGTCGCGGAACGTCACCACGGGCGAGTCTACCGGTACCTCCGGCATGATGGCGTTGCGCACCACCTCCGGATAGCCGGCCACCACCGGGCAGTTGTAACTGTTGCGGGTGTCGGGTCCTTCCGGTTTTTCATACACCGCCCATGGATAGAATATCCGGTCTACCCCCTTGGCGGCGAGTTCGTAGATGTGGCTGTGGGCGAGTTTGGCCGGGAAACAGATGTTGTCCGACATGACCGAGTGGACGCCTGCCTCGTAGGAGCGGTAGGTGGAGGGGGAGGAGAGAACGACCTCGAAACCAGCCTCCGACAGGAGGGCGTGCCAGAAGGGGTAGTCCTCGTACATGTTGAGGACACGGGGTATGCCGATGCGTCCGCGGGGCCCGGCGGGACAGGGCCTGTCGAAAAGGAGCGCGTTCTTCTCCGCCGATACGTTGCGCCCTTTCGCCGCTCCTGTGCCGCGGTTGGAGAAGACCTTCTCGCATTTGTTGCCGGAGTAGTAGGTGTGGTTCCCGGCGAAGGTGTATTTCGTGATGAAACAGTGGTTCTCGCAGCCGCCGCACGTCAGCCTGCGCGAGGTGTGGGAGGCCGAGGCCAGCAGGCTGTCGAGGCTTGCGGCCGGCTTCTTCTTCGCGGCGGTACGGGCGTACAGTGCGCATCCGTAGGCCCCCATCAGTTCCGGCATGTCGCTGCGCGATACTTCCGCACCGGTGAGCAGTTCCAGCGCCCGTACGACCGAATCGTTGCGCATGGTACCTCCCTGCACCACTATCCGGTCGCCCAGTTCTTCGCGTTTCTTCAGTTTCAGAACCTTGTAGAGGCAGTTCTTGACCACCGAATAGGAGAGCCCGGCTGCGATATCGGCCACCGTAGCCCCTTCGCGGAGTACCTGTTTCACTTTGGAGTTCATGAAGACCGTACAGCGCGTGCCCAGGTCGCACGGCCTCTCGGCAAGGCATGCCTGCGCCGCGAAATCGGCGACCGCATACCCCAGCGAGTTGGCGAATGTCTCGATGAAGGAGCCGCAGCCCGATGAACAGGCCTCGTTGATTTCCATGCGGCTGAGTACGCCGTGGTCCACGAAGATGGCCTTCATGTCCTGTCCGCCGATGTCGAGTATGAACGATACCTGCGGGTCGATGTCACGGGCGGCGAGATAGTGGGCGATGGTCTCTATGATGCCCTCGTCGAGGGAGTAGGCCGCCCTTATCAGGTCTTCGCCGTATCCGGTCGAACAGCTTCCCCGGATGCCGAGCGATGCGCCTTGTTCGGCACATGCGGCGGCGAGTCGTTCGAGTCCCTTGCCGACCGTGCCGATGGGGTCGCCGCCGTTCGGGGCGTAGTAGTGGTAGAGCAGATTCCCTTCGCCGTCCGTGACTGCTATCTTGGTGGTCGTCGAACCGGAGTCGATGCCGAGGTACGCATCCCCGGAATATCCCTTCATTTCCCGTTTTCTCATGCGGTTTCCGGCCTTCGAAGCTATCCATGTACCGTATGCCTCTGCGGAGGGGAAGATGCGCGGCAGACGCGGCGTTGCGGAGAGCGGGGCCGTTCCGGCCGGCGGCCGCGATATGAATTCCGAGAGTTTCATCCGGCCGCTTCCGTCGCAGTGCAGTGCGGCGCCCCATGCGGGGATGAGATTGGCCCGGTCGGGTACGCGGAAATCCTCTTCCGGAAGTCCGAGGTGGTTGATGAAGGCCTGCCTCAGGGCGGGGATGAAGGTCAGCGGGCCTCCGCAAAAGAGGATGCCCGGTTTCAGTTCGCAGCCGTGGGAGAGGGTCGTGACGGTCTGTACCGCTACGGCGTGGAAGATGGATGCGGCGATGTCGGTTTTCGGGACGTTCTTGCTGATAAGGTTCTGTACGTCGGTTTTGGAGAAGACGCCGCACCGCGAAGCGATGGGGTGTATATGGGTCGCCTGTCCGGCCAGCGTATCGAGCTCGTCTATCTCCGTGCCGAGCAGCAGGGCCATCTGGTCGATGAATGCGCCCGTTCCGCCTGCACAGTTGCCGTTCATGCGCAGGTCGGCCTGTCCGTCGTCGCGCAGATAGACGATTTTCGCATCTTCGCCGCCTATGTCTATGATGGTCGCTATGCCGTGTTCCCGCTGCCTTACGTATTGGACGGCGGCGATTACCTCCTGTACGAACGGTACCGCGAAACGTTCCGCAATACCCATTCCGACCGACCCCGTCACCGTTACCGCCACCTCCGGGTCGCCCAGACGGGCGGCGGCATCGTGCAGCAGGCCGGAGACGACTCCGTCGATGTCGGCCTGATGGCGCCTGTAGTCGCAGAATGCCACTTCGCCCCGTGGGTCGAGTATCACTATTTTGGCCGTGGTCGAACCGACATCCAGGCCAAGCCTGTAGCAGTTGTTGTCCATATCGTTAGTTCCCCTTTCATCTTTCATCGAAACAGAACCATGACCGGGACCGCGGGGGCCGGGCCATGTGTGCATACCTACCGTTCGTTCTTGTGGAGGTGAGCCGTTTCCGGGAGGAATTGCGGCTGTCTGCGGTGTGTATCACACGGCTCCCACACCGTGACCGACAAAAATACGAAAAATACGTTGTCGGAAATAGCCGTCCCGGTGCGGAAAATATTTGCTGGCGGCGCAAACGTATGGATACCACGTGTTTTTTCGGGACACCGCAGTCGAAAATAGGTATTATCGCTGAGGTCGGCCCTCCTTGTGCGGCTTTCGGGCGACAGGGATTGCGGGCCGTTCTCGCACCCTTACGGCAAACAGGGTGCCGTAACGAAACGGCACCCTGCGGCAAATGTTCGCGGAGAGGTCAGTTGAAGCGGAACCCGATGCTGACGTAGAGGCAGAGACGGTCCCTGCCGGTGTTGCCGAGCGACTGGTAGTAGCGTACTCCGAGTCCTACGAGCGGTTTGAAGTAGGCGGAAGTGCCCCATTTTGCACACAGGTCGTAGTAGAGCGACCGGTGGTATTGGGTGTAGACGCTTCCTCCGAAAGCGGCGCTGAGGGATACGAGCGTGCCGTGACCTGACAGGATGTTGTATCCGGCGCTGATACCCATCCGGAAGTTGTTCTCGTAGTTCTGTACGCCGTCTGTGCGGAACAGCTCGTTGGAGAGGGTGAGGGGGACTCCGACGAAGAACCGTCCGTCGAACGCATAGCCCGGCGTGAAAGCGACATCTATGGGGCTGAATCCCGTATTCTTTCGGAAATTGTTTCCTATCTCCGTCGATACGGAGTACATGAAACCCCGTCCCTGCCCGGTCGCCGTTGCAGCGAAACAGAGGAGTGCGGTCAGTACCGACAGCCATTTCATTTTCATGTCTATTGCGGTTTTGGTTGTGATTATGATTACAGGTTCGTCCCGATATCAAAAACAGGCATTATTCCTGTCAGTTCCACGACTTATATATTCCGTTTTCAATTGCTCTCCGTATGTGGAAAATTACGGGGGCAGAGTGGCTTCCGTAATTGCTTTCGGGGGGAAGTATCGTTTGCGGTTCCGTGCCGCCTGCCTGATAGGACGGGTGCCGTACATCGGACGGCCTTCCTGCGGGGCGGCGGTGTACGGAGTATGTCAGTTGAACCGGATGCCGATGCCGGCATACATGGTGTGATAACTTTGCCCGGCAGTTCGGTTGGATTGATAGTACCTGTAACCGAGCCCGATGGAGAACTTCGTTCGGCGGCCCAGGTGGAAGAAGAATCCTCCGTCGTAGTAGACATATTTACGGATACTGGCGGTTACCGTTCCCCCGATACTTCCTTCGATGCCCAGTGTCAGCACACCGTTCGACAAAAAATCGCAGGCGACCGTTCCGCCTATCAGCAGGGGCCTGTCGAACGTTTGGGTTGGCGTTCGGTAGAGTTCGCACGCGACAGTGAAAGGAACCCGGACCGAGAGCCAGTTGTTGAAAGCGTATCCGGGCGCCAGCATGAAATCTACCGAACTGAAATCATACTGCGCCGAATAGGGCCGATTGGTACTTACCTGATACCGGGCGGTTGCTTGGAATCCTTTCTGTTGTACCGGATACGGGGCGGTGTGCTGCCCGGAAGCGGGAGCGGTACAGAGACCTGTCAACACCAGTAGCGTTAAGAGTGGGTTCTTCATGGTGTAGGTTGTTGGTTAGTTAGTTTGCAATGTCGTATGACAAGGTTCTATAACAAATATACAAAATAACCGGATATGGTATTCGTCGAATAGAGTTTTTTATTCGGTAGACGGCCGTCAAAACAAATCCCCTCCGGACGAAAATTCGTCCGGAGGGGATTTCCGTAGTTTCGCTCTCCGCAGGGAGCGTGCTGGTGGTTACTGTCAGTTTCTGTAGGTCAGCGTATCGTTTGCGGCGTCTATGACGATGGGCCGCTCCTTCTCCACGTCGCCTGCCAGAATCTTCTTCGAAAGGTCGTTCACGATGTAACGCTGTATCGTCCGCTTGACCGGACGGGCACCGTACATCGGGTCGTAGCCCTGACGGGCCAGCCACTCCTGTGCCTTGGGCGTCACTTGCAGTTCGATGCCGTTCTCGGCGAGCATCTTCGTGAGCGAACGTATCTGTATCCCCACGATTTCGTAGACGTTCTCTTTCGTGAGCGGCGTGAACATCACGATTTCGTCGATACGGTTCAGGAACTCCGGCTTGAGCGTCTGCTTGAGCATGTCGATGACGTCGCCCCGCGTGCGGTCTATCACCTCCTGCGGAATTTTCTCGCCGTCGTATCCCCTCGAGAAGTTGTCCATGATGAGGTGCGAGCCCATGTTCGAGGTCATGATGATGATGGTGTTGCGGAAATCCACTGTCCGTCCCTTGTTGTCGGTCAGACGGCCGTCGTCCAGTACCTGCAGCAGGATGTTGAAGACGTCGGGGTGCGCCTTTTCGATTTCGTCGAGCAGTACGACGGAGTAGGGTTTGCGCCTCACCGCTTCGGTCAGCTGGCCCCCTTCGTCGTAACCGACGTATCCGGGAGGCGCTCCGATGAGCCGTGATACGGCGTGCCGTTCCTGGTATTCGCTCATGTCGATACGCGTCATCATGTTCTCGTCGTCGAAGAGGAACTCCGCCAGCGCTTTCGCAAGTTCGGTCTTGCCGACGCCCGTGGTGCCGAGGAAGATGAACGAGCCGATAGGGCGGCGTGCATCCTGCAGTCCGGCCCTCGAACGGCGGACGGCATCGGCTACGGCCGATATGGCTTCATCTTGTCCCACGACGCGCCGATGCAGCTCCTTTTCGAGGTTGAGCAGCTTTTCGCGTTCGCTTTCGAGCATCCGGCTGACGGGGATGCCCGTCCATTTGGCCACCACTTCCGCAATGTCCTCCGCATCGACCTCCTCCTTTATCATGGAGCCGTGCGAAGAGCTGGCTTTGTTCAGCTCCTCCTGCAGGAGGGCTATCTGCTCTTCCGCCTCGCGTATCTTGCCGTAACGTATCTCGGCAACCAAACCGTAGTCGCCATTGCGCTCGGCCTCCACGGCCTGTTGTTTGTACTCTTCGATAAGCTCCTTATTCTTCTGTATCTTGTCGAGCATACCCTTTTCGGACTGCCATTTGGCCCGCATCTCGCTCCGTTGGGAGTTGAGTTCGTCTATCTCGTGCGAGAGCTCTTCGATGCGTTTCGTGTCGCCTTCGCGGCGGATGCCCTCGCGCTCGATTTCCAGTTGGCGCACCTTCCGGTCGAGCGAGTCGATTTCCTCCGGTACGGAGTTCATCTCGAGCCGCAGCCGTGCCGCCGCCTCATCCACGAGGTCGATGGCCTTGTCGGGCAGGAAACGCGAAGTGATGTAGCGGTGCGAAAGCTCTACGGCGGCCACTATCGCCTCGTCTTTGATACGTACCTTGTGGTGGTTTTCGTAACGTTCCTTCAGACCGCGGAGAATGGAAATCGCGTCGGTGGTCGAGGGCTCGTCTATCATCACCTTCTGGAAACGCCGTTCCAGCGCCTTGTCCTGTTCGAAATACTTCTGGTATTCGTCGAAGGTCGTCGCGCCGATGGTGCGGAGCTCACCCCTTGCCAGGGCCGGCTTGAGAATGTTGGCAGCATCCATGGCACCCTCACCCTTACCGGCACCTACAAGGGTATGTATCTCGTCGATGAAGAGGAGTATCTCGCCTTCGGAAGCAGTCACCTCCTGTACGACGGCTTTGAGCCGCTCCTCGAACTCGCCCTTATACTTCGCGCCGGCGACCAGCGCCCCCATGTCGAGCGAGAATATCTGTTTGCTGCGCAGGTTTTCGGGTACGTCGCCGTCCACGATACGGCGGGCGATGCCCTCCGCGATGGCCGTCTTGCCCACGCCCGCCTCGCCGACGAGGATGGGGTTGTTTTTCGTCCTGCGCGAAAGAATCTGGAGTACGCGCCGTATCTCCTCGTCGCGTCCGATGACGGGGTCGAGTTTTCCGGTGCGTGCCATCTCGTTCAGGTTGATGGCATATTTGCCCAATGCGTCGAATACCTGTTCGGAAGTTTGGCTGTCTATCGAGCCGCCTTTGCGGAGCTCCTTTATCGCCGCAATGAGCTCTTTTTCCGACACACCGCTCCCCTTGAGCAGTTTCGCCACATCGCCGCCGTCGGCCACCAGGCCGAGAAGCAGGTGCTCCACCGACGCGAATTTGTCCGCGAAGGTCGAGGTGTAGTCCACCGCTTTCTGAATAACCCGTGAAGAGGCCTGCGAAAAGTAGTTCTCGCCGCTGCCTGATACTTTCGGAAGTGCATTTATCCGGTTCTGTACTTCGCTGCGGAGGGGCTGTACGTTCACCCCTATCCGCGACAGCAGGTAGGTATCCAGCGCGTCGTCCTCGGCGATGAGCGCCGCAAGGATGTGCACCGGTTCGACCGCCTGGTTGGAGGCTGCCGAAGCGATGGAGAATGCCGATTGCAGAGCCTCCTGTGCTTTAATTGTCAGTGTGTTTATATTCATATGCCGTTTTTTGTTATTGCTTTTTTCCGTTTTCCTTTTACAGCAAATAATTTGCCAATCGTGGCTGCTGTCATTCTGTCATGTGTGGCAGTCGGGCCTTTTACGGCGGAGCCTGTCCGGAGAATACGTGTGTCCGGCCGGATTGGAACCGGGTTCGTTCGGAGTGTCCGGCATAGGCGGACAGGCTGCGGTTACCGTTTCCGCTTTTGCCGTAAAACGGAGAACGGGAAGGCTGTCGGCCTTCCCGTTCTCCGCTGCCGGTCGGAGCGGTTTCGTCATCCGGCTTTCCGGATATGCTGGAGTTCGGCCTTTTCGACGTTCGCCTTGGCGTAGGGCAGGCGGATATGAAGGCTCTTCCTGTTCTTGGAAGGGGTTTCAAACATCGCATCGGTCATGATGGCCTCGCATATCGAACGCAGGCCGCGAGCTCCCAGTTTGAACTCGATGGCCTTGTCCACGATGTAGTCGAGTACATCGTCGTCGAAGGTCAATTTGACGCCGTCGAGTTCGAAGAGTTTGACATACTGTTTGATTATCGCATTTTTGGGCTCGGTGAGTATCATGCGCAAGGCCTTGCGGTCGAGCGGGTCGAGGTGGGTGAGCACCGGGAGCCTGCCGATGATTTCCGGAATGAGCCCGTAGGCGCGCAGGTCCTGCGGTGTAAGGTACCGGAGCAGCCGATCGTTGTCGAAAGCGGCCGTATCGGGCGTGTCGTAACCTACGGCATGGGTGTTCAGTCTGCGCGAAATGCGTTTGTCGATACCGTCGAAGGCACCTCCGCAAATGAAGAGGATGTTCGACGTATTGACCTGTATGAATTTTTGGTCGGGGTGTTTGCGTCCTCCCTGAGGCGGAACGTTCACGACCGTGCCTTCGAGTATCTTCAGCAGTGCCTGCTGTACCCCTTCGCCGGATACGTCGCGCGTGATGGATGGGTTGTCGCTTTTACGGGCTATCTTGTCTATCTCGTCGATGAAGACGATGCCCCGTTCGGCCTGCGGTACGTTGTAGTCGGCAGCCTGGAGCAGACGTGTAAGGATGCCTTCCACATCTTCGCCCACATATCCCGCTTCGGTGAGCACCGTGGCGTCCACTATCGTGAAGGGAACGTGGAGCATCCGGGCGATGGTACGTGCCAGCAGCGTCTTGCCCGTTCCCGTCTCCCCTACCATGATGATGTTGGATTTGTCTATCTCCACCTCATCCTCTTTCCCCGTTTCGGCCTCGGCGTGCATGAGCCGTTTATAATGGTTGTAAACCGCTACTGCGAGCGTCTTTTTCGCATCGTCCTGTCCGATTACGTATTGGTCGAGGAACTCCTTTATCTCGGCAGGCTTCATGAGGTCTTCCCGCTGCAGTTTGGTCTCTTCGCGGAGGAGCTGTTCCTCGGCCATCTGTCTGTCCATCAGGGTTTCGTATCCCCGTTCTATGCACTGGTCGCATATTGCGGCACCGTCTGCACCGGAGAACAGCACCCCTACCTCCGTTATCGGCAGGCCGCAGAACGAACACTTGTCCGCTTCGATGTATGTCCCTTTGTTATTTGCCATTGTCGCGTTTTTTCTTGCTGGTAACTATGTTGTCGACGAGGCCGTACTCCACCGCCTCCTGCGCAGTCAGCCAGTAGTCGCGGTCGGCGTCTTTTTCGATGGTCTTGATGTCCGCACCGCTGTGCCGTGCGAGAATCTCGTAGAGCTCCTTCTTGAGCTGGATTATCTGCCGCGCCGTTATCTCGATATCGGATGCCTGTCCCTGGGCGCCTCCCATGGGTTGGTGTATCATGACGCGCGAGTGGGGCAGGGCGGTGCGCTTGCCCTTTTCGCCCGCGGTCAGCAGTACGGCCGCCATGCTCGCCGCCATACCCGTACATATCGTGGATACGCTCGGTGCGATGAGCTGCATGGTGTCGTATATGCCAAGCCCCGCATAGACCGAACCGCCGGGGGAGTTGATGTATATCCGGATATCCTTGCTGCTGTCGGCCGCCTCGAGGTAGAGCAGCTGTGCCTGGATGATGTTCGCCACATCGTCGGTAATGGGGGCGCCGAGGAAGATTATCCTGTCCATCATCAGGCGGGAGAATACGTCCATGGTGGCTATGTTGAGCTGGCGTTCCTCGATGATGGTCGGCGACACGTAGTCTGTAACGGACGAGGTGTAATCGTACAGCGTGTGCGAATTGATACCGAGATGGCCCGTCGCGTATTTTTCAAAATCGTTCTTCTTCATGAGCGTAATTTTTAGATTGGCGCAAACTTGCGTGAATATACCGTTATAACGCGCGGCGGCAGCGGTTCATTATGCATGGCTTCGCTGCGGGCGAAACCGCTTCTTTCGCGCCGTACCGGACGACGTTCTCTGCCGTTTGCTGCGTCTGCCGCCGGTGCCGGCTCTCCTTCGGGAGGCAATTATTGTGCCGCCCGAAGGCTCCTTGTACTCGTCCGGCGGGGCTTTCTCTCCGTGGAGAATACCCGGGGGTCTGTCGTCTTTTCCGGTCTCCGGCTTTTCTCCGGGCCGCTCGTTTTTACGGTTCGGCGTCGTCGGGGTTCTGTGTTGAGAAAGTTTTCCCCGTGCCGGAGTGCGGTACGGGGAAACGCATGGTATGTCCGTGCCTTGAAGACTATTTCGTCATGGCCTCGAATATCTTGCCGAGCTCCTCCGGTGTCACCGATTTGTTGGAGACCTTTACGAGGGGCGTTACCGCATCCACTATCTTCTTTTCATAGAGTCTGTCGAGTATCTTGTTGGCCTCCTCCTTGTTGCCGAGGATGGAGTGGGCATACTTCGTGAGCGTTTCGTCGCCTACGTTGGCCATGCCGTACTGTGCGAACTGGGCGGCGGCGTAGGCTTTGGCCTCTTCCAGCATCTCGTCCTGTTCCACTTTGATTCCGAAACGGTCGGCGAGTTTCTTCTGTACGAGGTTCCACTTCATCATCCTGAGGAATGCGGGGAACTCCCTCTCGATATCCTCCATCGAGAACTTGCCCTCGTTGATGGTATAGAGCCACTTCTTGAGGAACTCTTCCGGCATGGAGGGGTTGGCCTTCTCGATGAGGAAGTTGCGTACTTCGGTGGTGAATACGTAATCCGTTTCGCGGGCGAGGTCGGCGGCCACCTGTTCGTCGATGTACTTTTCCAGCCCCTTTTCGTCTTTCACCGAGCCGTCCGGGAAAACCATCTTGAAGAACTCCTCGTTGAGTTCCGGTTCGGCGAATTTGCGTATCTGTTTGATGGTGAACTTGAATTCGGGATTGACCGCTTCCAGCTCCTTCTCCTTGACGCCCAGCACCGATGCCCGCTGCGATGCGCTCGGATAGAGCTCATTGACATTGACCGTCAGCTCGTCGCCCACTTTCTTGCCGATGAACGGCTTGCGCTGTTCGTCGTTCATGGAGATAAGGCCCACGTAACCCTCCTCGACCTTGATTTCGCCGTTGTCGAGGATACCTGTGAGCGCTTCGTCTGCTGCAACTTCGTCCACATCAACCAGCCGGCCGTAACGGCGCAGGAAATTGGTGCGGTAACCCTCGCGCATTTCGTCGGAGACCTTGATTTTGTACTTCGTGAGTTTATCCTTTTCGGAGAGTTCGATGTCGATTTCGGGCGCGAGTCCCACCTCGAAGACGAATTCGTGTTCGGTATTGTTGTCGAAGTCGAAGGCTCCCTGCTCGTCGCTCGGCAGGACGTCACCCACGTAGTCTATCTTCTCCTTGTCGAGATATTCGAAAACCGCGTCGGATGCCATCTTGTAGGCCGTTTCCGCTATCGCGCTCTTGCGGTATGTCTTGTTGATGATGCTCATGGGCACCATTCCCGGACGGAAACCCGGCATGTTGGCCTTGCGGCGGTATTCGCGCAGCTTCTTCTCCACTGCTTCGTTGTAGTCGGACTCGCCGACGGTAACTTTGATGACCGAGACCTGGCCTTCGCGGTTCTCTCTTGTGATGTTCATTATCTGTGCGTTTGATTTTGATTGTTTTCTCTTCCCCGTTTCGCTTCGGCCGCAAACGCTCCTCCGACCGGTTCGGCGGCCTGCCGTTTCTGCGACGCAAATCCGTTTATAAACGTCTGAAAAGGCACTTTATGCGGGTTGCAAAGATAATATATTTAGATGCCGGGAGCAAATTTTAGGGCCACAAGATTGCGGGACTCGCCGGCGGCGCTCTGCGCTACTCCACGAAAGTTACCGAGGAGAGCAGGCAGCGTGAGAATGCCACGTATTCGTTCCGGTCGGAACGGTAGCAGAGCGTCATGGCCCGGTCGTTCAGCCGTTCGATGCGGAAGTAGCACTCCATGCCCTTGCCTGAGACGGAGATGATGCCGCTTTCGGTATCCACACTGTACGTGCATTGAGTCTCCAGGGCATACGCCGTTTTGAGGCTCGTGTTTTCGTCCGTGTCGTTCCGTTTCCTGAATACGGACATCGTATGGCCCGCCTTCTGAAAGAAGACCGCGCCGTTCGGGTCGGCCAGCATTTCGGGCAATCCGTCGGCGTTTTCCGCGAAGTCGGCCACCGTCCACAGGCAGTCGTACAGATATTCGTAGGATATCGGTGCGGCATCCGGCCAGCAGCAGGGCTGCTGCGAATGATACGGAGAGGATAAAGCGTTGCGCTATCGTTTTCATTTTTTCGGTTCGGTTAATTTTCCGGAAAGGTTTCCGGGTGTTTGTCGAGATACTCTTCCCGGGACATGACGGTAACGGATTCGGCCGGGACCTTGATGAATTTTACGGTCTCCCCGTCGTCCGTTCCCAGCGTGAGGGTGGTACTGTTGAGTACGAGAATGTCGTACCATGCGTCAGGAAGCAGGCAGAGCCGCCCGTTCCGGACGTCGATGGCGTATTGTGTATAGGATTGGATGGATGTATCGTAGTATGCGTCGTACCGGCCGGCCTTGTCCGGACCGGAGCAGGCGTAGTAGAAAAGACTTTCGGAACCGGAGAAGCGTACCAGCAGTTTGTTTTCGTCCTGTTCTTCCCGCCAGTATCCCTCCGTCAGGTCGTTCAGCAGCGCCTCTTCCTTCGTTGCGTCACAAGACTGGAGCGGACAGAGTGCCGGGATGGCGGCCAACATGAGAATGAGGTTTTTCCAGTGCATCGTTTATCTCTTTTGTCCGTTGTGCGGAAGCCCCGCAGCTCGTTCCCTTTCCGGAACCGCGTCCGTGTCCGCATGGAACCGAAGGTCGAGGCTGCCGGTGACCCCCTCCAGCCACAGCCGCTCGACCGATATCTCCCGTACGGTGAACGTTCCGTATGAATCTATCACCATCTCCGCGGCTTTGGGGGTGTAGATGTACCGCAGTTGTTCGACGGGCTCCGAGGCGGTCCCTTCCCCTTCTGCGGCGAAGACCGACAGGATGCCGTCTTCTCCGAATATATAGAGGAACAGGGCGGATTCCGCATCCCTCTCCGGAACGGTGTTCTGCTGTATGTCGGGCGTGAAACGCTCCCCACACCACACCGTCGAGAGAAGTATCTCCATATTGACTCTCCCGTCGTCTCTGCTCGTACAGCCTGCGGCCATCATACAGACCGCTGCCACCGTTATGAAGTGTCGTGGACGGAACATTTTCTGATTTGTCCTGTTATTTTCCCCTGTTGTCCAAATATCCGAAGTAATACAAAAGTAATGTTTTTTTCATTATTTACCAAAAAATGACATTGGCATGTCCGGCGGTACGTTGCCGGGCGGCTGCCGGTCTATCTCCTGCGGATGAACGGGATGTTTTTCATCGCTTCGGCGACGTGTTCGGAGAGTATCGTGAGCGTTACGGCGCCGATTATCAGCAGGATGCCTGTGACCAGCCGGCCGGTCAGTGGTTCGTTGAAGACGGCGACGCTGATGAGGACTGCCACCACGGGTTCGAGCGAACCCATGACCGCGGTCGGCGTCGAACCGATGAGTTTGATGGCATTGACAAGCGTTATGAGCGAAATGACGGTGGAAACGAGCGCGAACAGCAGGATGTTGATGCCCGTGCCGAATGTCATGGCCGGGGTGAACGAATCCCGCGAAAGGGCCCGCAGCAGGAAGAAGGCGGCGCAGAACAGCATGGAGTAGAAGGTGACTTTCGTCCCCTCCATCTTTCTGACCGAGGATTTGTTCACGATTATCATGTAAAGAGCATAGGCGAGGGCCGAGAGCAGTACCGCCACCATTCCGGCGGGATTCATCCCGCCCTCCCCGCCGGTTCCGTTGAGTACGCCGACACCCAGCAGCGCGAGGGCTATCGCTCCCCACATCACCCATGAGAGTTTCTCCCTGAAGAAGAGTCCCATTATCAGGGCCACGAAGACGGGATACAGGAACAGAATGGTCGAGGCCACTCCGGCGGACATGTAGTCGTATCCCACGAACAGGAAGTGGGCCGAAAGCGAATACATCACTCCCAGAACGGCGAGCGTCCCCAGCTCCTTTCCCGAAACGCGCATGGCGCTCTTTTTAGCGAACAGGTAGACGCCGATGAGGATGGCGCTGAACAGAAACCGGTAAAAAAGCGCGGTATCGAACGAATAGCCGGCATGTTTGATAGGAAGTGCGAAAAGCGGTATCGTGCCGTATGTGACTGCCGATATGCAGGCGAGCGTGTATCCTTTGGTCTTGACGTTCATGGCATGGTCGTGCCGCGAAAGGCGGACGCCGCAAATTTAGGATATTTTGTTCTAACGGGGAAGGGGGGCAGCGAAGCGGTATCTCCGCTGTGTCATTCGCCGGGGGCCGAATCGGAGTAGTAGCGGATGGCTCTGGTAACGGCGGCTACGAGGTCGTCGGGAGCCGGGCTGCTGATGATGTAGCGTTTTTCGTAGGCGTCCGTAATTTCGATGAAGTTGTCCCACTGCTTGCAGTAGAGTTTCAGCGTTTCCCAGCTTTTGCCGTCGATGTAGTAGCCGTAGTAGCCGAAAAAACCGTAACTGCCGAAGAAGACGAACTTCTTTTTCATCGCTTCGGGCGGGATGCGCCGGATACTCCGCAGGTCGGCGTATTTGATATGGGTTATCTCCACGATACAGCGTATTTCCAGCGCCGTATCGCCCACCACCACCCTGCGGGGAATGGACATGACGTAGAGCAGGACAACTGCCCCGAGCAGGGAGACGGCCCATGCCGTGATGTAGCCCCCCTCCCCCCAGAAGAACCATACGGCGGCCAGGATGGCGGCCAGTAGCAGGAGCCAGCATACCGTGAGCCGGGCAGCCCTGCGGTCCATCCGGCCGTAGTCGAAAGTGCGGAAGGTGTCTTTTACCGTTGTGTGTCGTTTCATAGGCTGTCCGTCTCTTTCCCGTCCCCCGCATGCCGCAGGATACGTGCTATGAGGAGGTCTGCGGGCGAGGTTATCTTGATGTTGGTGCGTTCGCCCTCGCAGAGCGTTACCTGTTCTCCGTTCGCCTCCACCACCGAAGCGTCGTCGGTGAATTCCGGGCGGTAGTCGGCCTTGTAGGCCCTGCGCAGCAGGTCGGCGCGGAAGACCTGCGGCGTCTGTACCGCCCGCAGCGTCTCGCGGTCTACCGGCCTGCTCTTCCCCGTCGTCGCATCGACCCTCCGGAACGAATCGGCGGGGCGTATGGCGGGGACGGCCGTCCCGTACCGTTCCGCCGTTGCGACGCATGTATGGATGAGGCGTTCCGTGACGAGCGGTCTTACGCCGTCGTGCACGGCGATATAGTCGCACGGACCGAGCGCTGCGATTCCGTTCCGGACCGATTCGAAGCGCGTTGCCCCGCCGGAGCATAGCCGGTGGGTCTCCGATATGTTCCGCTGCCGGCATATCTCCCGCCAGCGTTCCGTTTCGGCGGCGGGAAGTACGACGACGATTTCGCTGTCCGGCAGCGCCGCGAGAAATCTCCGCAGCGTCGCTTCCAGTATGGTCTTCTCTTCCTCCAGAGGGAGAAACTGTTTCGGTACGGCGGCTCCCATTCGTGTGCCCGAACCGCCAGCCACGATGATGACCGAGATGTTCGTCATGCCTCTCTCTTCTTTTTTCTGTTTCGGGAGGCTGCGACCACCCGTTCCACCGTTTCGGGGAGCGGCGTATAGGCGAAGTCGCAGTACCTCGTTATCTTTGAACCGTCGTAACGTGTCGTCCGCAGGACGCTGCCGAGGTTCTCCCGTGTGACGCCCCGGTCGCGTATCAGATGCAGTGCGATGCCTGTTCGCATACAGCCGTATGCGAAATCGACGGCCCCCTTCCCGATGCGGATGAAAGGACGCGGCCGATGGGCGGCCCTGGCGCCGAGGGTGATGAGTTCCCGATAGCTCAGGTCGCCGGCCGAGAGGATGAACCGCTCTCCGACGGCCTGCGGGGCTGCGTCGAGCAGCACCATGGCCCTCGCTACGTCGCGTACATCGACGTAGGACATCAGCCCTTCGGTATAAAAGGGCTGTCCGCAGCTGATGGCGGGGATGAGCGCCGCGCTGTTGTTGCCTGTTGTATCGCCCTCGCCGAGTATGACGCCCGGCGAAACGATAACGGTCGGGAGTCCTGCCGCCGCACCCCGGCGTACCTCCTGTTCGGAGTAGTATTTGCTCTGTCCGTAAGCCGCATAATCCGTCACGCTTTCGGGGTCGCACTCCTCCGTGACAGGGAGGACGGGGCCCGTCGGATTGCCGAGGGCGGAGATGGAACTCACGTGTATCAGTTTGCGTACGCCGGTGGTCAGGCACCAGTCGGTGACGGAACGGGCGATGGCCACGTTGTTGGCGATGAGCTGTTCCGTGGTCATGTCGCCCGACATGATACGCGCCGCACAGTTGAATACCGTATCGATGTCCCGTACCTTTTCGTCCAGCCGGACGGGGTCGGTCAGCGGTGTTTCGATGATTTTCAGCGCGCCTTCGGGGGCGTGTACGCCGAGCCTTCGGAGGGCGGCCTCCGTGACGGCGATGCGGCCCGCATCGCGTACCGGAAGCGTGATGTCGGTGTAACCGGCACGGAGCAGTTCTGCCACGAGATGGCTGCCGAGCATGCCCGTCGCCCCGGTGACTGCGATGCGTCGGCCGTGAAATTTTCCAAGGTCGGGAGCGGTGTTCCGTGCGTTATTCATGCCACAGGAGTTTTTTGCCGAAACCGAGCCGGTTGTCGGTGAATTTCATGGAGGTCGGACGCATCGTCCACAGCGTGAGGTCGGCCACGACGGCGTAAGGAAATCTCCGCAGGTAGGCACTGCGGGCCTCTCCTGCAACTTCTCCTTCGGCGAGGGCGGCGCGGCCGAGTATCTGGAGACCCTGCACCTGACCGACGGTGCGCGTTTCGAGGACGATGGTGGCCGCTACGCGTCCGTTCAGGTACATTTCGCGGTAGTGCCTCGTGCGGTCGTCGGAGGTGAATACGAAAAGGTTGCGTTCCGGAATGTAGGCATAGAAGAGGTTGGCGCAGTAGGGCCCGCATTCGGTTGCCGCCGACGCGATTGTCATGACGTGGTGGCGGCCGATGAACTTGACGATGCGTTGGTCTACCCCGTTGTCCGTATGTTTCCCGTTTGCCATGTACGTAATCGTGCTCTTTCCTGCCGGATATTCTGACCGAAGACCCGGAGCGAATCGGTTCAGGCCGGGATTTTCTTCCCGCTGTTTTCGGTCGTTTGCCGGCAGTTTTCGGCTTCTTGCCGGTTCGTTGTTGCCTCCTGCTTTTTATCTGCCGCCCGGTGCAGCAGTTGCGGTTTTGTGCAGGGGGCGCTGACGTAATCGGCCTCTGGCTTCCAGTGCTGCGGAGCGCTCATCCCGCGGGCTCTCCTCGGGAAAGGAGGTACCGGCCCCCGGTGGGGCTATTCGTCGCTGCCGGCGAGGTCTTCTATCCGGTGCTGCTGCACGGGCGTATAGTCGAGGCTGACGATTTTTTCATCGTCGGGAACCTCTCCCTCCAGTTCGGCGATTATGTTGGTTTTGAAATATTCGAAGGCTTCCCGATTCGCCGGGCTTATCGGTTCCACCGGGTCGGAGGGAATTTTGAGCGGGTCGATGGCCGTCCCGTTCTTCCAGATGCGGAAATCGAGGTGCGGGCCGGTCGATGCTCCGGTACTTCCGACGTAAGCTATCGGTTCGCCTTGCGATACCCGTTTGCCAACGGTTATTCCTCTGGCGTATCCCTTCAGGTGCAGGTAGCCTGAAATGTAGTTGTTGGCGTGTTTTATCTTGAGGATATTGCCGCCGCCCTTGCTGTCCCACCGTTTTTCGGTTACCACGCCGTCGGCGATGGCTACCACTTCCGTCCCCGCAGGAGCGGCGTAGTCGACGCCGAGGTGCGGTCGGCGCACTTTGTATATCGGGTGCAGGCGCGAGGGGGAGAAACGCGAACTGATGCGCGTGTATTTCAGCGGGGCCTTCAGGAACTGTCGGCGCAGGCTGTTGCCGTTCTCGTCCCAATAAGCCACCCGTCCGTCCTGCCGGAAGGGGATGGCACGGTAAAGTTTGCCGTTGTGCCGGAACTCTGCTCCCCACACCATGCCGGTACCTACCCGAACGGTGTCAATCCACCGCTCGTCGAAGATGACCGTGAATTCGTCGCCCTCCTGAAGCCCGAAGAAATCCACGCTCCAGCCGAATATGTCCTCCATTTCGCATGGAATGCTTGCCGGCATGCCGGCAGCAATCGTAGCGTTCCACAGCGAATTGTTCGTCTTGTCTATCTTCGCCGTCTCCTTGCGGCGTACCAGTTTCACCTCCTTGCTCTCCTGCCTGACCGTTACGGAGTCGCCTGCGAGCGATACCACGATGTAATCCGTGGGATTTTTCTCGTAAACGAAGTGGCGCAGCCTCCGTCCGAGCGAATCGTGTTCCATGAAGGCCGTGTAGGGCTGTCCCGCCCGCATGCCGCGCATGTCGAATACCGACCTGCTTTCGCGGTCGATGCGGTCCACCGTGGCCGGGCCTACGCCGAGGCCGTCGAGGATGTGCGACAGGGTTTGTCCGCTGCCGACCTTCTCCGTGATGACGTCGTAGTTTTCATATTCGATGCCGTACATGAGATTGGGGGCCGACATCTCTTCCTCTTCGGAGAGGAGGCCTCTCTCCGTCGGGTGTGAGCACCGTTTCGTCCCGAAGAGGAGGAGCAGGACGATGGCCGCGGCAACGGCAGCCCCGCCGGCGATGATGCCCGCCCGCTTCAGTGTTTCTTTTTTTATCTTCATCTTTTTCATAAGGTCCGTATACTCAATCGCCCGCTGAGGCGACAAGGGTTGTCTCCGTAAGAACGCGGGAATACCTTCCGGGGTATGCCGGCATTCGAAAAAACGTACCCCGCGTCAGTTCACCGAAGGGAGGAAAGAGTACCTTGACGAGTAGTCCAGCATCTGTTCCGTGTAACTTTTCGGGTACTCGTAGATGATGTCCACGATTTCGCCGCCCTCCATGACAGGAGTGTATATCGGGTTCACGAAGCCGCTGTAAGGCTGGATACCGAGTTTGCCGTAGCGTTCGAGCACCTCTTCGTGCAGTTTGCGGTCCACCTTGACGCCGTACCGTTCCACCAGGTCGCGTCCCGCCACGAAATCGCCCTCCGACTTGATGCGCTGCACTTCGCGGAGCATCTTTCCGAAGAGGGTACGCAGCTTGTCGAAGTCGTTGACGACGATATAGGTCTTCCCGTCGCTGACTACCTTCTCGATGACATTCTCCCTGCGCCCCAGTTCGTAAGCCCATTCGCTTATCATTTTGCGGTTGCGCATGTGCGTCTGTTCGATGTCTTTGCCCAGTTCCACGCGTGCGAGCTGCGTCATCATGCCGTTCGAGATGTAGGAGGCGTACTGTGCCTTAGCCACCTCCGCGTCCGGCAGCAGCCCCAGCTCCTCCATCTTCGGGTCGGCCATGTAGTAGAGGCTGAAGAGGTCGGCACGCGCCTCCTCCAGCACCGAGCCGTACTGTTTCAGCTCGTCGCCTTTCACGCCCGGTGCGAGCTGCCCCGAACCGTGGCCGAGGCATTCGTGCAGGTCGGTGTGCATGTTGTCGCCGATGGTTCCGTACAATGTGATGCGTTCGCGGTCTTCGGGCCGGAAGATGAACTCCTCGATGAACCCGTTGCCCTTGCTGCTCTCGGCGTATGCCTGCGTGATGTTTTGTATCGTGACGGATTTGGAACCGTAGTCCTTCCTTATCCAGTCGGCGTTGGGGAGGTTGATGCCTATCGGCGTGGCAGGATAGCAGTCGCCGCCGAGTATCGCGGCATTGATGACTTTCGCCGATACCCCTTTCACCTCCTTTTTCCTGTATTTCTCCTGTATGGGCGAGTGGTCTTCAAACCACTGTGCATTGGCGCTGATGATTTCTGTGCGACGGGTGGCATCCATATCTTTGAAGTTCACCATGGCTTCCCACGATGCCTTGTACCCCAGGGGGTCGCCATACACTTCCGTAAAGCCGTTCACGAAATCCACCATGCTGGCCGTATCCTGCACCCAGAGGATGTTGAACCGGTCGTACTCTTTCAGGTCGCCGGTATTATAGAACGAGATGAGCGCCTCTATCGTTTCCTTTTGGACGGGGGAGGCCACTTCGGCGGCCTTTTCGAGCCAATAGACTATCTTCTCGAGGGCGGGCGCATACATGCCGTCTGTCTTCCAGACACGTTCCGTAAGTTTTCCGTTCTGCTTGACGAGCTGTGAGTTGAGACCGTAAGAAATCGGCTGCGGGTCGCCCGGTTTGGCCATGCGTGCGTAGAATGCCTCCGCCTCGCGTTGCGATACCCCGTCGTAGTAATTCATCGCCGAACTCTTCAGCAGGTCGGCTCCGGCTGCTTGATTCACCCGTACCGGATAGAGAGCGGGGTCGAAGATGACCGGCTTGATGATTGCCGTCAGCTGTTCCGCGGAACCGAAGTCGTGCGGCAGCTTCTCTGCCGGAACCGATGCCACGAGCGTATCGAAATAGGCTTCGCTGAATTCCGGAGTGAACTTGTCGCTCGAATAGTGGTGATGGATGCCGTTGGCGAACCACACCTTCTTGAGATACTTCTCGAAGGCCTTCCATTCGGCTGTAGTGCGGTCGCCGCGGTAGTTCGTGTAAATCGCCTCCAGTGTCCGGCGTATGGGAAGATTGTATTTGAAATTCTGGTCGAAGATGATATCCCGTCCGCTCAGGGCGGCCTGGTTGAGGTAGTAGATGAGTTTCTTCTGGTCAAGGGAGAGGTTCTCGAAGCCGGGTACTTTGTACTGCAATACTTTGATGTCGTCGAACGTATCCACTACCCATTTGAACTCCTCCGTCTGTACCTGCTCCTGAGGTTGTTTCAGTTCGATGCAGGAGGGTGCCCCTAATGAAACGATTGCCATAGCTAAAACGGTTAATCCTTTTCTCATGACTCTGCCTTGGAAATTTACCCCGTAAAAATAGTGATAAAAACCGGATAATGGCAAACCGATTTCCGTTCGGGCGCAATCTTGTTTTTTGAACGGCACGAAAAGGCCGGCGTTCGGCGGCGGATACGGAAATGCGGGACAGGGGAGGCCTTCCCCGCTCGTCGGGATTACCGTTTTTCCGGTACGGCGGCGAACCACGCTTCGATGCGGTCGGCGATGCGTGCCGCGGCGGCGGTTTTTGCCTCCAGCGGGTATTCGTCGGTGTGTCCCTGCCTGTCTATGACGGTGATTTTGTTCGTGTCGCCGGAGAATCCGGCTCCCTTGTCGCGTAGGGAGTTGAGCACGATGAAGTCGAAGTTCTTGCGGCGCATCTTGTCGAGGGCGTTGTTCCGCTCGTTGTCCGTTTCGAGTGCGAAACCGACCAGCAGCCGATGCCCCTTCATCCGGCCTGCTTCCGCTGCGATATCCTTCGTGCGTTTCAGGCGGACGACCATTTCGCCGTCCCCTTTCTTGATTTTTGTCGGACTGACCTCCGCAGGAGTATAGTCGGCCACTGCTGCGCACATCACGGCGCCGTCCGCCTGCGGGAAACGTTCCATCACTGCACGGTACATCTCTTCGGCGGAGAGTACGTCGATGCGTTCGGTGCCGGCCGGAGTCGGAAGGCAGGTACGGCCGCTCACGAGTGCGACATGCGCCCCGCGGGCGGCGAGTGCGCCGGCTATCGCATAGCCCATCTTCCCGGAGGAGTGGTTGGAGAGAAAGCGTACGGGGTCCAGCGGCTCGATGGTCGGGCCTGCCGTAACGATGAGGTATCTGCCTTGGAGCGACATGGTCAGGGAAGGAGCCCGCGCACCTGTTCGATGATTTCTTCCGGTTCGGCCATGCGGCCCTTTCCCGTCAGGCCGCTCGCCAGCTCTCCGGAGCCCGGTTCGATGATGCGTACGCCGAGGTTCCGCAGTTTTTCGATGTTCTCCTGCGTTGTGGGGTGGGCGTACATGTCGAGGTCCATGGCCGGAGCGAGAGCGACAGGGCAGCGTGCCGACAGATAGCATGTCAACAGCAGGTTGTCGGCGATTCCGTGGGCCATTTTCCCGATGGTGTTGGCCGTGGCGGGCGCGATTAGGTAGAGGTCGGCCCACGTTCCCAGGCTCACATGACTGTTCCACTCCCCGTTCTCCGGATTGAAGAAATCCACGAGGATGGGGTGGCGGGAGAGCGTGGCCATCGTGAGGGGGGTGATGAACTGTTTGGCCAGCGGCGTCATGACAACCTTGACTTCGGCTCCCTCTTTGACGAGGCTGCGCGTGAGCACGGCGGCCTTGTAGGCTGCGATGCTGCCCGTTACGCCCAACAGTATGTGTTTTCCTGAAAACATGGGTTCATGGGACTGTGCCGAACGGACGGCGGAGTGTACATTCCGTGCTTTCTGCCGCACGACGGCAGAGGGTCCGTTCTTCCGCAGGCTCCCGAAGCCGGCGGTTACTGCTGCTCTGTCTCGGGCGTCGCGTTGCGGAAATAGACTTCTCCTTCGAGGAACTCCTCCGTTGCGATGAGGGTAGGCTTCGGAAGCCTTTCGTAGTAGCGGGATATCTCTATCTGTTCCCTGTTCTCGAAAGTCTCCTCCAGCGTGTCGGTGGTGCTTGAAAAATCGGCGAGCTTCCGGTTGAGTTCCTGTTTGAGCTGCGTGGCTATCTGGTTGGCGCGGCGCGATATGACCACGACGGATTCGTATATGTTGCCTGTCTGTGCGTCGATGTCGGTGAGTTTTCGCGTCACCGTGTTGTTGGGCACGTTATTTTTCTTGATGTCCATGGTATACTTGTTCTTATTCTGTTGCTTCGCTCTGGTGTTTGTCGAGGTATTCCCTCGCGGTTTTCTGCAACCGGTCGAGTTCGCGGCGGTATCCGCTCTCCGGAAATTCGGAAATGAACGTGTAATATGCGTCCAGCATATCGAGGTAACGGTCCGTTTGCAGCGCATGGACCGAGTTGGCCGCCAGTTCGTAGCACGATTTCACGGTGAGGTAGAGTATCTCCTCCCGGTGCGGTGTTTCGGGGTACTCCCTGAGCGCATTCCGCAGGGCGACGACCGCCGATTTGTAACGGCCTATCTTGTAATACGTCCGTGCGTTGATGAACGATTTGTCGTACAGCGTCTGCTGCAGTTCGTCGAGACGTATGAGGCACAGTTGCTTCTTCAGCGAGTTGGGATAGCGTTGCAGGTATTCGTTGATGCTGGTTATCGCCATGTAGGTCGATGTCTGGTCGCGGTTGGCCGGCGGCGACATGTAATAGAAACCCATGGCGTATTTGTATTCCGCCTCCTCCACGAAAGGACTCCGTCCGAAGCGGCGCCTGAAGTCGTCGAACTCCATGGAGCTGAGCTGGTAATCACGCGACCGGAAGTGTGCGTCGGCCGTGTAGAACAGGATGGTGTCTTCGCGGACGGTACCCTGATAGTAGGGCGCTATCTCCTCGAAGAGCTGCAGCGTTTTGTCGAATTTCCCCTTCTCGAAGTAGTCGAGCGCTGCCTTGTACATCTGCTCCCTGTCGTTGCTTTTCAGCAGTTTGTTATAACCGCTGCAGCCTGCTGCCAAAAGCAGGACTGCGGAACAGACCGTTATTTTCAGGACCGGTTTTGTCATGGCTGTGATGGTTTGCAGGCGCGCACGGTACAAATGCGCACAAAGTTACGTAACTTTAACGAGATGCAAAAAAGTTTATTGCATTTTCTCTTACTTTCGGTAATAATGGCTAAATTTGTCCGGTCTCTTCGGCGATTCGCCGAACGGTTTGATATATAACCTCAAAAACATAATTCAAGTGAACATCTTAGAGAGAATCAGGAATAATTCCGGCGGCCCGATTGGGCAGTATATCGATTATGCACACGGCTATTTCGCATTCCCCAAGCTGGAGGGCGACATAGGGCCCCGCATGAAGTTCCGCGGCAAGGAGGTTCTCAACTGGAGCCTCAACAACTACCTCGGACTGGCCAACCATCCGGAGGTACGCAAGGCCGACGCCATCGGCGCCGTGGAGTTCGGCATGGCCGCTCCCATGGGCGCACGCATGATGAGCGGGCAGACCAAATACCATGAGGAACTGGAGCGCCGTCTGGCGAAATTCGTGGGCAAGAAGGATGCGTTCCTGCTCAACTTCGGCTATCAGGGGATGATATCCATTATCGACTGCCTGCTGACGCGCCGCGACGCCGTAGTTTACGATTCCGAGGCGCACGCCTGCATCATCGACGGACTGCGCATGCACATGGGCAAACGTTTCGTCTATCCGCACAACGACATGGAGCGGCTCCGCGTGGAGCTCGCCCGGGCGTCGGAACTGGTGAAGGAGACCGGCGGCGGCATTCTCGTCATTACGGAGGGTGTGTTCGGCATGAAGGGCGACCTCGGCAAGCTGGACGAAATCGTGGCGATGAAGAAGGATTTCGATTTCACCTTCCTCGTGGACGATGCCCACGGTTTCGGGACGATGGGCCCCGACGGACGCGGTACCGCCCACCATTTCAACTGCGTGGACGGGGTGGATGTCCTCTTCAACACTTTCGCCAAGTCGATGGCCGGTATCGGTGCCTTCGTCTGCGGTGACAAATATCTGATAGATTTCTTCCGTTACAACATGCGTTCGCAGCAGTTTGCCAAAAGCCTTCCGATGCCGATGGTAATCGGTGCGCTCAAGCGCCTCGAGCTTATCGAAACGCATCCCGAATACCGCGAGCGGCTCTGGACGATAACCCGTGCCCTGCAGCAGGGATTCCGCGACAAGGGATTCGATATCGGCGGTACGCTCTCGCCCGTGACGCCCGTCTATATGAAAGGAGGCGTGAACGAGGCCACGAACCTCGTGTACGACCTGCGCGAGCGGTTCAACCTCTTCTGCTCCGTCGTGACCTATCCGGTGATACCCAAGGGCGAAATCATCCTGCGCATCATTCCGACGGCGGTGCATACCCTCGAAGATGTGGAGTACACGCTCAACTGTTTCGAAGCCTGCCGCGAGAAGCTCCTCAAGGGCGAGTACCAGAAGGAGATGCCGCGTGTGGCGGACAAGTATTTCGAAGAACAGGCGAAATGACAGCATAAAGTCATGTCCGGTCAGAACGGCCGACAGCGTCATTCGGGGGGAAGCGATACCGCTTTCCCCCGTTTGTTTCGTCCTTGCGTCCGCCGCTCCTGCTGCGCACGACGCCCCCGAATGCAAAAGACCGGCTGTCTGCCGGCCTTTTGCATATCCCGTACCGATGCGAGTTGGATTTACGGTTGTTCGCTGAGCAGTATCCGGGCCCCGTAATTCGGGAAATCCAGCCATTGTTCCGGATTCTCGAAATAGAGCATGGAACTCTCCCCGCAGTACTTGTCCGTTTGCGGGAAATGCAGTGTGATTTGTGCTGCTACCCCTAACTCGATGACTTCTTTGTATTTGTATCCGGCCTTGACGTTGATGGATGTGTCGAAATAAGTATCTTCGTTCGGTCCGAGGACGGCTATGGTTTCGTAATCGTCGTTGGTGTTGCCTGATGTTCTTTCTCGTTTGCGGTACAAGAAAACAGAATGGATGCAGCAAGCAATGCTGCAATGGATTTGGAAACAGGTTTCATAATTTTAGGGTTTAAAGATGTGTTTAGGCATTATCGGTTGCTACCAATCGTTCCAGATATCGTGGTCGACGGTCATAACGTACTCGGCCGTCCATTGACCGGTACGCGTATAGTACCAATGTTCGTAAGACCATATATTTTTATGACGCCAATCCCAATCTCCTTTCGGATATACTTGGCATATTCCATGGAACGTGATGATATCGGAGTAGTAGAAACAGTTGAACGGTTCGGTATTGTCCGGGCTTTCAAATACTTTTACGAGCGTTTTGGTATGTGCAGGTAAAAGTATTTTACGGTATAAATTGACTTGGAACCTTTTCGGGAGGTCAGGCGTTCCCGGTCTAAAATATCCTTCCAGAACGATATTAGTTCCCGGCTCTTGATAATGAGGCCCTGAAAACTCAAGGTCTATATCCAGATTGTTCTGTACATAAAAGTAGCTCAGTCCCCGCGGAAGCGGTTCCGGCGGTTCAGCATGGCCGCTTTTGCTGCAGGCCGTCGGTATCATCAGCATCGCTGCCAATACCGGCAATAGGAAATTTTTCATTTTAAAAGCTGTTTAGAGTATTTGTGTATAAGTGTGGTATTTCTTTAGACTAAAGTTAGGTAAAATATAAGAATAGACAAGGCGATGCGTCGTTTTTTGATGTGTATTCATGGAAAATATACGCCCGCATCAGGTGATGGCGGGAATCGGGAGGAAGCAAGGCAGAGGTTCCCGTATTGTCGTATACACCGTCGGTCGGCAGCTTACTGCCGACCGACGGTGTATAAACGGTTTCTGTATGGGGTTAACGATGTGCGCAGGTTTCAAACCCGCGGTCGGGTCAATTGTCCAGGTCGATGACGTTGAAGTTGAGGTCGAACTTGATTTCCCACCAGTTCGAGAGGTTGACTTCGTAGGCGTGGCGGTCGCGTTCGATACTCCTGATGTAGGCGTCCGGATAGTTCTCGGTGACGTATTTCGTAATTGCGGCAGGGACTATCGCGGCAGGTACCGCACCCTCCCGGTACTGTACTTCCGTCCATTCGCCGGAACGGTCGAATTCCACCTTGTCGCCGTTGGTGAAGATGACTTCGTAGCTCTTTTCGAAGAGTTCCGAATCCATTTTCGCCATCGCCACCTTATGGCCGGAGAAATGGTCCGAGATGAATTGCTGTGCCGTCTGGGGCAGGTCCGTGACCTTGACGGGTTTGTCGTCTGCTGCGAATGCCGTCGCCTGGAGTGCGACCAGGCCGACCAACAGGAATGCTAATTTTTTCATAAATAAGATGTTTTTAATGAGTTGGTGTTTGAACAAATTTCTGTTTTCCGATTGATTATTTCCGCAATTTCCGCTCCAAACTTTCCGCAGCCGCTTCGTGTTCTGCGGTTCCGGAAATATTTTCATCCCCTGTCGTTTGTTCGTTCGCCCGGATTACCGGTATCTTTGCATGTGCCGCCGCAGGCGGCCGGGTCAGTGTAAAATATAAAACGTTATGATAATCAGAGAGAACGAATCAAGGGAAGAGTACGTTATGTCGGTGGCCAAGGCGATGATGTCGGCTGCGAGGACGGCACCCAAGGGGTGTGGAGTGGATAATCTCGAAATCGCCGCATTGGGTCTGTCGCGCCTTTCCCGTCTTGCCCGCAAGATGCGTGAGATAGGCGAACGCGACAGCAAGGCCTTCTTCCTGCGCGATGCCGACAATGTGGAGAACTCCCAAGCCGTCGTCCTCATCGGTACCCGCCGTGCGGTGCGGGGATTGAACTGCGGACTGTGCGGATACCCTACCTGCCGCGAAAAACGCGACAGTGCGCCGGCCGTTCCGTGCGTATTCGACGTCACCGACCTCGGCATTGCCGTAGGGAGCGCCGTTGCCATAGCGGCGGACTGCCGGGTGGACAACCGGATTCTCTATTCGGCGGGCGTTGCCGCGAAGGAGCTGGGCTTTCTCGATGACTGTGCCATCATCTATGCCGTGCCGCTCTCTGTCAATGGCAAGAACATCTATTTTGACAGGTTTGCCAAGTGCGGGGCCAAGTAGGGCGGAGACCACCCGCTGTTCGGCGGCAGTATGTACCGAGGTCCCGTCCGTACGGGCAGGAACCCCGGTGCCGCTTACCGTTTTCCCAGCCGCGATACTATCAGCGCGATGCCTGCTGCCATGACCAGTATCGGCAGGACGATTTTGTTGAAGGATAGGCTGATGTCCAGTGCGTCCATGACTACGAAGAAGATTCCGAGTCCTCCGATTATCACGCCTGCGCTCCAGCGGCGGACCGCAAGCAGGTAACCTCCCGCGGCTACCAGCAGCATCTGCCATGAAAAGAGGGCGTTGAACAGTCCGTAGCCTATCCAGCCGGTGTTGTAGAAGAGCCATATCACTCCGATGGCGACGAGGATGATGCCGAGGTAGATGTTGCCGGCTATGTTGGTCTCCCCTTTCCTGTGCGGCTGCTCGGGCAGCCTGCTGTCGTTTATTACTTCCATGTGTATGAATTTTTAAAGTTTTTCAATCGTTTCCCCGGTCCGGATACCTGCCGGGACGGCTTATGACGATGCGTTCGTCGCTGAGCGTATCGGCCGGATTGTCGGGATGGACCACCACCTTGCGGATGGTGACCCTGCCGTCCTGTTCGGTTATCTCTACATGGACATTGTCATCTTCCCAGTCCTCTTCGCGGTATTCGCGGTAGAGGTCGTCGATGCTGCTGTCCTTGCGGAGTTCCTCTTCTTTCCACTCGCCCTGTTCGTCCCAATCATCGGGCAGGGCGGGCGTGTGCCGGTACCAGTCGTAGAAGTCGTCGTACTCCTCTATTTCGTATTCGAGTCTGCGGGCGCCGTCGCGCAGTCTGTCGGCATTGTGCATGGTGACGACCGAGAGGTAAACCACGAGTGCCATCCAGATGACCGATGTGACGAGCAGAAATGTCCGGTTGGTTTTCGAGCCGAAGAGTACCTTGAGCAGGAAGTATCCGAGGAGGACGAGGGGTATCAGTATCGCCAGCAGCGTCAGTCCGGCATAGAGACCGGGCGTAATGCCCTCGAGGCCGGAGAAGTTTTCCAGTACCATCCGTCCGCCGACCAGTTCTGCGCTGAACAGGACGGCTATGATGGCGATGAAACATCCGATGGCTGCGATGCCGACGCCCAGTGCGATGAAGAATACTACCGCTTTGAGCAGGAAGAGCAGGATGCGTCCCAGCCCATAGACGATATCCGCCCAGACCGATGCCGACCGCTGGCGCTTCGGGGAGGGCGGCATGGCCGAGGCGTCCCCTGCGAAGGTCTGCCGTATGGAGGATGCAGTCACTTTTTCTCCTTGCATTTCGAGTTTCTGCCGCGGTGTCCGCGCCATGGGAATGGCTATCCAGAGAATGATGTACAGGACGACGAACATGACGAACATCGAACCGAAAAAGGCCGAAGCGTCGCCCGTGGGAAAGATGACCAGCAGCATCGGCAGGAAGAATGCGAGCCTTATCCATACGGGGTCGGTACGGAAATAGGCAGCCAGTCCGGAGCATACGCCGCCGAGTACCGCCCCGTCGGGATTCCGGTAGAGCCTTTTCGGAATCTTCTCCACGGGCGGTTCTTCTTCCGTATCCAAATCGTCCGGAAAACCGAGCTGCGCCACCACCGATTCCGCGAGTGCGCGGCTCACCACGTTGTCGCTCTCCTGTTCGTTCAGTATGAGTTCTGCGATACGCGCTTCGATGTCGGCCACGATTTCGCGGCCGTCGGGTTTCTTCGCATACCCTGTTTCGAGCTTGTCGAGGTAATCCTTCATCACCTGGTAGGCCTCGGCGTCGAACGAGAACGCGATGCCCGATATGCTCACTTTCACAACCTCTTTCATCTGTGCGGAAATTTGGACGGCCTGCCGTTAGCGGCCGCGGATTTGTGCTATCTGTGCTATCAGTTCATCCCACGAGACATCGAGCTGCGACAGCGCCTCGCGGCCTTTGTCCGTGATGGAGTAGTATTTGCGGGGAGGGCCCTGCGGGGACTCTTCCCAGCGGTACGACAGGAGTCCCTGGTTCTTCTGACGCGTCAGGATGGGGTAGAGCGTACCCTCCACCACTATCATCCGGGCGTTTTTGAGCTCCGCAATGATTTTCGGAGCATAGGAGTCGCCCCGCGACAGTATCAGCAGGATGCAGTACTCCAGAATGCCTTTGCGCATCTGCGCTTTTGCATTGTCTACATTGATGGGTTCCATGTTCAGCTCCTTCCGTAATTATCGCCGCCGTTCGCCGAAGCCGGTTCGAGCGGTACGGCTATCCACAGCACCAGATAGACCCAGAACCCTGCCGAGAAGCAGAAGAGGGCGAACAGAGCTATGATGCGTACGAGTACGACGTCCACGTTGAAATAATCGGCCAGTCCCTGGCATACGCCGCCGATGATGCGCCGGCGGCTGCGGTAGAGCCTCCTGGGCTTCCTATTGTCGTTGATGATTTCCATTTTCTTGACTTTTATGTTTATATACATTGTTTCCGCCGCGGCTGCAGACCGCGTCCGTGCCGGCCGGCACGGCGTATTTCACGCCTCGGAAGGTATCACTATCCACAGGATGATATAGACCCACAGGCTGATACCGCCGAAGAAGATGAGCAGGAACATCAGCAGGCGTACGACCGCTACGTCTATGCCGAAATAGGCCGCCAGTCCGCCGCATACGCCGCCTATTACCCGGTTGCTGCGCGAACGGCGCAGGCATTTGATGTCGGCCTGAGCCTGCCTTCCCTCCGGTCTGCGGCGCGGTTCTCCGAACTCGTCCGCCCGCCCGAGTATGGCTATCGCCTTGCGCACGAGGTCGGCGTTTACCACCTGCCGCGGTGAGGCAAGGTTCTCGCTGAATATGTCTGCTATGCGCATCTCCAGGTCGTTGAGCGTCTCCGCGGCCTCTACCGGTTCGAAGCGTTCTCCGACGTCGTCGAGGTATTTCCGCAGGATATAATAGGCATCCTCGTCTATAACGAATGCGACGGAACCTATGTTTACGTTAAGTGTTTTCTTCATGGCTCATACGGTTTAATGTTGTTTTGTATCGCAAATATACGATTATTTCCTAATACTATGTATTGCATAGTATATTTTTTTCAAGAATTGTGCCGTTCCGCGTGGAAGCGGAGACAAATTGCAGGTAGGAACAGGAGTCGGGGCGGAAATTGGCCGGCGGAATAGAGAGTTTTCCGGAGGAGTGTCCGAATACCGACGGATAAGGAGCCGCAGCCGTGGAGTGGAGCCGGCGGATGTTTCGCCTTTCGTAGAGCGTATCCGCTGCGGGAAGGTTTTATGAGGAAGTGCCGGCCGATGGGGGCGGACCGTTCATTCGCCTTTGCATGCCGTACGGCGTGTCGAGACCGGAGAACGGTATGGCAACGGAGGCCGGGCAGTGCGGTTATGGACTTGTTTGAAGGGGATTCCTAATCTTTTCGCCGTTTTTTTCGAAAAAAAATTATGAATCGTTATTGGAATTAAAAAATAAGCTATACTTTTGTGTTATCGAAATAACAGTTATTTGTGTAACAGATACGTTTTCAATACCGCACTGTGAAGTCCGGGCAAGCAATAGTTAGGATAGTAAGTTAGGTTAGAAGTGGATAGTGCGGGTGCGGCGGCAGACCGTACCCGCACGAAACACGGGGAACTTCGGTTCCGAAAGGTTCTTTGGAGAGTTTGGCATTCCGCGGCGCATGGTCGTCCCTGCGGCCGGACAAATCCGTTTTGGCAAAGAAATTGTCCTTGTATCGAAGGGAGGGGAGGATTCCCCGTTCGATTGAGGATTTCTTAAAAGCGAAGATTATGGATTTATTCGGATTGAAAGGACGGGTAGCGGTAGTGACCGGTGCTTCGAGCGGATTGGGTGCGGATGCCGCACGGGCATATGCGGCTTACGGGGCCGACGTGGCGTTGGTCGCACGAAGGAAAGAGCGGCTCGAAAGTTTGGCGGAGGAGCTCCGCGGAGAGGGGGTGAAGGCTCTGCCGGTTGCCTGCGACGTTTCGCGGGAAGACGATGTCCGGGCTGCGGTGGAGCGTATCATGGATTACTTCGAACGGGTGGACATCCTGCTCAACGATGCGGGAGTGGCTGTTCCGGGCGGTGTGGAGACACTGACCGCCGAGGAGTGGGACAGGTCGATGGATATAAACGTCCGGGGGATGTTCTTGATGTGCAAGTATGTCGTTCCGCATATGCGGGAAAGGAGATACGGCAAGATAGTGAATATATCCTCCGTGAATGCCACCCTGGCCGATAAGGTACCGGAGTTGTGGCGGCACGCCTACAACGCCTCGAAGGCCGCTGTGAAGGGATTGACCGTCGGGATGGCGGCCTCCTATGCAGCGGACAACATCACGGTGAATTCCATCGGACCGGGACTGTTCGAGAGCGAAATGACGGAGAATACGCTCTTCAGGCACGAAGCGTTCATGCAGATGTACGATACGCTGACGCCCGCATCGAGACCCGGTGCGAAAGGGGAGTTGAACGGTACCATCCTCTATTTCTCCTCGCAGGCTTCGAGCTATGTGACCGGACAGCATATCATCGTGGACGGAGGTTTCTCCATCGTATGACGAAAGTGGTTTTTAAGATATACCCGCCCGTTCAAGGCGGACGGGCGTTTAAGTTTTAGGTAGGATTTTAGAATGGTAGCGCAGGCAAGCTGGGAAGCTCGCCTGCGCTTTTTCGTCTCCGCTGCCGGGAAAAGAGGATTCTTTTCTCCGAAAGGAGCTCCCCGTGTGCCGCATCATTTCCCGATATTCCTGCCAATCCGGCTCATGCGGTCCAGCGAATCCGCCATGTCTGCATCGATGTCGTCTTTCGCCCGCAGCGCCTGGTCGGAGA
Organism: Tidjanibacter massiliensis; assembly: GCF_900104605.1. NCBI lineage: Bacteria > Pseudomonadati > Bacteroidota > Bacteroidia > Bacteroidales > Rikenellaceae > Tidjanibacter > Tidjanibacter massiliensis. The sequence goes on from NZ_LT629960.1 coordinate 1,938,001, forward strand.
TGTCGTATGTTTTGGCTGCGACCGTCCCCGCTTTGGCGTCGTCGCGTATCCTGCGCCTGGCTTCTGCGACCTCCTCCCGGAAATCGGCCTTGTCGTCGTCGAAGTCGGCGCGGGCCGTTATGACCTCCATATTGACCATATCCTTCGCCCGCCGGGCGGTTTCGCGAGCCTCCCGGATGTTATGGCTGGAGCATCCGTCGCCGAGTGTCTTCTCCATGCGTTCCGTTTCCCGGAGCTCCTCCTTTATCTCTTTCATGCGTGTATCCGCACTTTCTCGGACGTTCCTGTACGCTTCGCGTGCCTCTTTGCGTACCTCTTTCCCGAGCCCCGCAGCGGTTTCGCCGAACTCCCTGCGTGCTTCCCTGTATTCTTCTTTCTTCATGACCGTGTATTTTAAGTCTTGTTTCTGGCCGGTTGCCCGGCTTACAAAGACCTTACTTCAAAAAAGAGGCCAATCGGTATCGCAGCCCTCCGGAGACGGATGTCCCGTCCGGTCTCCCATACTCCGAAACATGCAGACGATTGTATTTTTCGCAGTTAATCCCTATCTTGCAGATTCAATCAATGCATACGGTAATTTTATGGTGTCTTTACTATCCCCCTCTGTAATGACGCTGGCTATACTTATCGTCTCATGTGTCTTTTTCATGAGCGGTAAGGTCAGGTCCGATATTGTCGCGCTCTGCGCCCTGCTCGCCTTGCTGATATTCGGCATACTCACTCCCGCCGAGGCGCTTTCGGGTTTTGCGAGTCCGGTGGTGATAATGATGGTGGGGCTGTTCGTCGTGGGTGCGGGCATCTTCCGCACCGGTCTCGCCAAGATGATAAGCAGTCGTATCCTGCGTATCGGCGGCAAGAACGAGAACGTGCTTTTTGTCCTCGTGATGCTCGTTACCGCCCTGATAGGGGCCTTCGTGAGCAATACGGGTACGGTGGCGGTGATGCTGCCTATCGTGATGAGCATGGCCGCATCGTCCGGCATCAGTTCGAGCCGTTACCTGATGCCCATGGCATTCGCCAGCAGCATGGGACTCTTTACCCTGATAAGTACCCCGCCCAACCTCGTCATACAGGAGGCGCTGGTGGATGCGGGCATGGAGCCGCTCGGTTTCTTCTCGTTCGCCCCGGTCGGAGCAGTGGTCGTGGCGGTAGGCATTGGGGTGCTCTATTTCCTGAGCCGCCTGCTCGTTCGGAAGGACGAAGGCAAGCGGAACGAAAAACGGAAGGCGAAGACGCTGGCCGAACTCGTGGAGGAGTATAACCTCGTGCACCTGAGTTTTCAGGTGGAGGTTCCCGCCGCATCGCCCATGGTCGGCCGTTCGCTCAAGGAGCTTCGCATCGGTTCCCTTTACGATGTGAGCGTGGGGCGTATCATCCATGCGCCGCAGACCCGGTTCCGCAGGATAACCACCGAAGAGGTGGCCGGGCCGGAGAGCGTGATTCTGGCGGGCGACGTCCTGCACCTGCACGGCAGCGAGGAGCATGTGGACCGCCTCGTGGCGGAGCAGGGACTCGTAGCGACCGAGTGGAGTCCCAAATCGTCCGGGGAGACCGCCGACACCGGGTATGCCGAGGCGTTCATCATGCCCAACTCGCACTTGATAAACCATACGGTGGCGGACAGCCGCTTTAGGGAGCTGTACAACGTGAATGTTCTTGGAATAAAGCGTCACGGGGAGTATGACCTCGGCGATATGCGCGATGTGAAGATGCATGCCGGGGACTCCCTGCTCATTCAGGGAACCTGGGACAATATCACCGCTCTGGAGGAGTACACCGATGAGTTCGTGCTGTTGGGGCAGCCGGAGAAGCGGGCCGCCCGCGTGACACTCGACCGGAAGGCGCCGATGGCCGCCCTCATCATGGCGGGCATGATACTGCTCATGGTGCTCGATGTCATTCCGGGCGTAGCGGCCGTGCTGCTGGCGGCCGTATTCATGGTGCTGACCGGATGCCTGCGCAACATGGAGGAGGCCTATACCAGTATCAACTGGGCCAGCGTAGTGCTGATAGCCGCCATGATACCCATGTCCACGGCCTTCGACAAGACCGGCATCACGGCTGCCATATCCGGATTCCTGCTGCACGGTCTCGGCGATATCGGGCCGCAGGGCCTGCTTGCAATGGTCTATTTCGTCACTTCGCTCACGACCATGTTCATCAGCAATACGGCGACGGCGGTGCTTTTCGCCCCCATCGCCATGGATGCCGCCCTGCGCATGGGCGTCAGTCCCTATCCTTTCCTTTTCGCCGTGGCCGTTTCGGCCAGCATGTGTTTCGCCTCGCCCTTCTCCACACCGCCCAACGCGCTGGTGATGAGTGCCGGCGGATATAGGTTCGGAGACTATATCCGGGTGGGGCTGCCGCTGCAGGTCGTGATGGGGGTCGTGATGATATTCGTGCTGCCGCTGCTCTTCCCCTTCTGACGGGTCTGCCGCGGCGGGCCGGCAGGAGGAGCCGAACGCTTTCCCGGCTGTCTGTGGAACCGGGCCGCACGGAGTTCCGTTCTGTCTTTGTCTTCAGTGGCGGAGGAGAACCGTCGCCGGGAAGGTGCGGGCGAAAACCCCCTGCCGTCCGCAAACGGTGCCCGGAAAATTCGTAAATTTGCAATCCGTAATCCTTACGCACGAGATGATAGACAGGGAAACAGTGGACCGCATCTATGCCGCCGCAGACATCGTGGAGGTGGTGAGCGACTTCGTCACCCTCAAGAAGAAGGGGGCGAACTACCAGGCATGCTGTCCTTTCCACAGCGAACGTACCCCTTCTTTCATCGTCTCTCCGGCCAAGGGGCTCTTCAAGTGTTTCGGCTGCGGCAAGGGCGGGAATGCCGTGACCTTCGTCATGGAGCACGAGAAGATGACCTATGCCGAGGCACTCAAGTATGTGGCGAAGAAATACGGCATCGAGGTGCGGGAGAAGGAGCTGACTCCGGAGGAGGCCAGGCGGAACGACGACCGCGAAAGCATGATGGTCGTCAACAGTTGGGCCGCCGACTATTTCCAGCATGTGCTGCACGATACGGATGAAGGGCTGAGCGTGGGAATGGGGTACTTCCGTGAGCGCGGTTTCACGGATGCCACGGTGCGCAAGTTCGCGTTGGGGTACTGTCCGGCCAAGGGCGACGCGATGACCATGGCGGCGCTCGGTGCCGGCTACAAGGAGCAGTTCCTCACCGAAACGGGACTCACCATCAAGCGCGAGACGGGCGGTTATTACGACCGTTTCACGGGCCGGGTGATATTTCCCGTCTACTCCATCAGCGGCCGCGTCATCGCTTTCGGCGGGCGGGTGCTGAAGACGAGCGACCGGACGGCCAAGTACCTCAATTCTCCCGAAAGCCTCATATATAGCAAGAGCCACAGCCTTTACGGCATCTACCATGCGAAGAACGCCATCGTGCGCGAAAACTTCTGCATTCTCGTGGAGGGCTATACGGACGTGATGCGGATGCATCAGACGGGCATCGAGAATGTCGTGGCTTCGTCGGGTACCTCCCTGACGGCAGACCAGATAAAGCTCATCAGCCGTTTTACGAAGAACATTACCGTCATTTACGACGGCGATTCGGCAGGTATCAAGGCGTCGCTCCGCGGTATCGACATGATACTGCGCGAGGGGTTGAACGTGCGGGTGGTGCTGCTGCCCGACGGCGAAGACCCCGATTCGTTCGGCCGTTCGCATTCGGCAGAGGAGGTCAGGGCCTACATCGAGGGGCACGAAGAGGATTTCATTCGTTTCAAGACACGCCTGCTGATGGCCGACGCAGGGGACGACCCGCTGAAGCGGGCGGCACTGGTCACCGATATCGTGCAGTCCATCTCCGAGATACCCGACCCGATTGTCCGTTCGGTTTTCATCAAGGACTGTGCGAAGAGCATGGATGTGGACGAGCAGGTACTCGTGGCCGAGGTGGCCCGCAAACGCCATTCGGTGCAGTACGACCGCCAGACCGGCGATTTTCTGCGCAGCATGCAGGCTCAGCGCCGCCGCGAAGAGCAGGCCGCCGCGTTGCCGGCCTCGCTCAAGGGTGTGACCGCAGGCAGCAGCATGGACGAGCTGGAGAAGGAGATAGTGGGATACCTGATGAAGTACGGTCATCTCTATTTCGAACACAAGGAGGGGCGCAACCTCGTGAAATTCAACGTAGCGGAGACTATTTTCAGCGACCTGCGCGACGACGTCTCCATCCGGAATCCCCAATACAGGGCGTTGTACGAGTGCTACGAGCAGCACTATGCCGAACTCGGCGAAGGTGTCAAGGTACCGGAGCACTACTTTACGAACCATGCCGATCCGCTGGTGTGCAATGCGGCGGTGGATATTCTCACCTCGGATACCAACTATGTGATGAGCGAGCTGTGGAAACGTCACGAGATTTTTCTCGACAGTGAGGAGGAGCGCCTTTCGGAACTTATACCCCGTGTCGTCACCCTCTATAAGTCGAAGACCATCGAGGCCATTATCGGAAAACTGAAGGAGAGTCTGGCCGACGAGGCACTCTCCGAGGAGGAGCAGATGTCCATCATGGAGAACATCGCCGCGCTCAACGAAGTGCGTACCCGGATTGCGAAAAAAATATCGAGACTGATACTGTGACGGGCCTCCCCGGCCGCTGGTACGTGCCGGGTCCGGTTTTTGTTTATCGCTGCGGAATATGTACCTTTGCAGGGTTAAGCTATGGCGGATTACAACAAGAAGATAAACATAAAGAACAAGCGTGCCGCGTTCGATTACGAGATACTCGAAGAGTATGTCGCAGGCATCGTCCTGACCGGTACCGAGATAAAGTCGCTCCGGCTCGGCAAGGCCTCCATGGTGGATTGCTACTGCTATTTCGACCGCCACGAACTCTACATCCGGGGGCTGAATATCTCCGAGTATCATTGGGGTACCTACAACAACCACCAGCCCAAACGCGACCGCAAGCTGCTGCTCAACAGGCGCGAACTCGACAAGCTGGAGCGGGCCTCGCAGGACAAGTCGGTGACTGTTGTGGGGCTGCGGCTCTTCCTGAACGAGCGGGGACTCGCCAAGGTGGTGATAGGGCTCGCCCGCGGGCGCAAACGTTACGACAAACGCGAATACATCAAGGAGAAGGATGCCCGGCGGGAGATGGACCGCGCCATGAAGCGATGACCTTTTCTGTCGTACCCTGCCGGGTGTGCGGGGGATGGCAACCCGTCGTGCGGAACTCGCTTCCTTCCTAAACGGATAAAAAATGTCCCTCATACTCTGCATAGAAACCGGAACGGATGTCTGTTCCGTCGCGCTCGCCCGCGGGGGGCGGCTCGTCTCCCTTCGGGAGGAGGCGGGACGCGACCATGCCCGCAAGGTGGCCCTGTTCGCCGACGAACTTTTTCGGGAGGCGGGAATATCTCCCCGCGGCCTGGATGCGGTGGCGGTCGGCCGGGGGCCGGGGTCGTACACTGGGCTGAGGATAGGTACGTCGTTCGCAAAGGGGCTCTGCTATGCGTTGGATGTTCCCCTGCTGGCGGTGGACTCGCTCGCCGCGATGGCGGTTATCGCATGCGATGACCGTGAGGCGGGACTGTTCCGCTCCGCGCAATGGGAATCCGCCCTGCTGTGTCCCATGATAGACGCCCGCCGGATGGAGGTCTATGCCGAGGTGTTCGACACCTCGCTGGAGAGTCGTTCGGAGGTGGCGGCCGAGGTGGTGACGTCCGGGAGTTTCGGCAGGTTCATCCGTCCCGAAGGGGAGTTTTTCGTTTTCGGGAGCGGTGCGGCCAAGACGGTCGGGGTGCTTCCGGCCGAGGGCGTCCGGTTCATCGATGTCCGCCCCTCGGCACGGGGGCTGTGCCGGCTCGCGCAGGCACGGCTCGACGCGGGACAGGTGGAGGATACCGCCTACTTCGAACCGGCTTACCTGAAAGATTTCGTGGTGACGGCAGGCCGGAAAAAATTATTCTGAGGAAGTAAGATTTGTCGTAATGGGATATCACGAGGAGAAACAGAGGCAGTTGGACATGCGCTATATCCGCATGGCGAAGATATGGGCGGAGAACTCCTATTGCATCCGCCGGCAGGTGGGAGCCTTGATTGTCAAGGACAAGATGATAATATCCGACGGTTACAACGGTACCCCCTCCGGGTTCGAGAACATCTGCGAAGACGAGGTGACGGGCAAGACCAAACCTTATGTGCTCCACGCCGAGGCCAACGCCATTACCAAACTGGCCAAAAGTGCCAACAACGGCGACGGAGCCACGCTCTACATCACCGCCGCACCCTGTATCGAATGTGCGAAACTCATCATCCAGGCGGGTATCAAGCGGGTGGTCTATTGCGACGACTACCACAGCGACGACGGCATTCTGCTCCTCAAGCGCATCGGTATCGAGGTGACGCAGGTCGAACTGGCATAACCTTTTCCGTTCGTCTCTCTTCCTTGTTCGGTCAAACCTGCGATGGGATATCTTTTGCGTCCGGGTTCTCCGGGGAGAGCCTGCCCGGCATCAACTGTTCTTGCGGTAACTCAGGATGGCCCAGACGTTCAGTATCAGTGCCATCGCCGCGAGAGCCGTAGCCTCGCGCCAAAGGTCGGAGAGGTCGCTCCCCTTCAGATAGATTCCCCGCATGGCGTCCACCATGTATTTCGTCGGATTGACGGCCGCGATGGCCTGCGCCCAGTCGGGCATACTCCCTACCGGTGTCAGGAGCCCGCACATCATGACGAATATCATCACGAAGAAGAGCATCACGAACGTGGCCTGCTGCATGGTGGAGGAGCTGTTGGAGATGATGAGCCCCATGCCCGTCATGGTGAGGATGAAGAGCCCGGTGAAGAGGAGGATGTTCCAGAGGCTTCCCACGGGCCACAGGCCGTAGATGAGCCATGCGAGCAGCATGCTGACCACCAGCGCGAAGATGCCGATTATCCAGAAGGGTATCAGTTTGGCGAGGATGAACGAGAGTTTCGATACGGGCGTTACGTTTATCTGCTCGATGGTGCCGAGCTCCTTTTCCTGTACGATATTGACTGCGGGCATGAAGCCGCACAGAAGCATGACGACCACAACCATCAGGCCGGGAACCATCGTGTGCTTGTAGTCCAGCAGAGGGTTGTACATGTTTTTGACGAACATTTCGAGCCGGGGAACGAGCGCCGGAGCGGCTTGTGCAGGGGAGGGTTCGCCCGCCGAGAACTCCGTCGTGAGCATCTGGATGTAGGCGCGGCCCAATACCCCTTTGGTGGTGTTCACCGTATTGATGGAGACGAGCAGGTCGGCCGAACCGTCCCGGATGTAGTCTTCCTCGAATCCCGACGGAATCTCCACGATGAGGTCGGCATCGCCGAACTCCATGGCATCCACCGCCTGTTCGTAGCTCTCCGTGACATCCCGCAGCCGGAAGTACGACGAGGCATTGACCGCCTTGACCAGGTCGCTCGACATCGTGCTGGCGTCGTGGTCCACCACGATGGTGTTGATGTCCTTGATATCGAGGGTCGTGGCCCACGGCATGAGCACCATTATCATCAGGGGGAATAACACGACGAGTTTCGGCATGAACTTATGCCGGAAAAACTGTTTGAACTCTTTTTCGAGCAGATACTTGAGTGTCATTATTCGAGTCGGTTATTCAGTTTCTTGAGGCTCGCGCCTATCAGTACGACGGCCATGGATGCGAGGATGACAATCTCTTTCCATGCGTAAATCATGGGGAGGCCCTGTATCATCAGTTTGCGGACGGCCGTGATGTACCACCGGGCCGGCAGGATGCATGAGATACCGCGAAGCGGCCAGGGCATACTCTCTATCGGAAAGACCATTCCCGACAACAGCATGGTCGGCATCATAAGCAACAATCCGGAGAACATCAGCGCGATGACCTGCTGCTGGGCCATGGTCGAAATGAGCAGACCGAGCGAGAGGTTGGCGATGATGTAGATGAGAGACACGAGCCACAGCGCCGCAAGGCTGCCCGCCACAGGTACCCCCAGCACGAAGACCGAGAGCAGCAGGATGGTCGCCAGGTTGATGCACGAGAGCACGAAGTAGGGTACCATCTTCGAAACCACGATGTAGATGGGCCGCACGGGGGATACGAGCAGCACCTCCATGGTTCCCGTTTCCTTTTCGCGGACGATGGAGATGGAGGTCATCATGGCGCAAATCAGCATCATGATGAGCCCCATGATGCCGGGCACGAAGTTGTAGGCCGATTTCATCTGCGGGTTGTAGAGGAACTGCACCTGCGTGAGGATGCCGCTCTCCGTTCCGCCGGAGGCCATTTCGTTTCCGAAGGCCGCTATGATGCCGCTCGCATAGGATGTGTAGCTTTGGGCCATGTTGGCGTCGCTGGCATCCACTATCAGTTGCATCTGGGAACCGTCCGGCGAGAGCATCCCGCCCGAAAAGTTCTGCCCGAAGGCCACCACGAGCTGCACCTCTCCCGATTTCATCACCTCGTCTATCTCTTCCGGCTTGTCGAGCCACTGCGTTACGGTGAAATACTCGCTGGCGTCGAGTCGTTCGGCTATCTGCCGCACCGTCGGGTCGGACGACGGCGAGAGGATGGCGATATTGACGTTGCGCACCTCGGTCGAGAGCGCGAAGCCGAACAGGATGATGAGTACGACAGGCATGACGAGCACGATGAGCATCGTCCGCTTGTCGCGCAGGATGTGGTAGAACTCTTTCTTGACGAATGCCCCGAACTCTCTCATATCGCTCTCCTATTCCGTCCTTTCGGCTTTTCGTGCGAGGGCCTGAAATACCTCCTCCATGGAGCGTGCCCCGAAACGCTCCTTGAGATTGTGCGGCGTATCGAGCGCGTCGATGCGTCCGTCCACCATGATGGATACGCGGTCGCAGTACTCTGCCTCGTCCATGTAGTGGGTGGTGACGAAGACCGTGATACCCCGGTCGGCCGCTTCGTATATCATCTCCCAGAACTGCCGCCGGGTGTAGGGGTCCACGCCGCCCGTGGGCTCGTCGAGGAAGACGATGGCCGGGTCGTGGAAGATGGAGACCGAGAAGGCGAGCTTCTGTTTCCATCCCAGCGGGAGCGACTGTACCATGGTGTTCCGCTCGCGCGTGAAGTCCAGCCTTTCGAGCAGCTCGTCGGTCTTGCGGGCGATTTCGGCATCCTTCATGCCGTATATGCCGGCGTAGAGCCGGATGTTCTCCCACACCTTCAGGTCTTCGTACAGGGAGAATTTCTGGCTCATGTAGCCGATGTTCCGTTTTATCTTTTCGTGCTGCCGCGTGATGTCGAATCCCGCCACCGTGCCCGTTCCCGAAGTGGGACGGCTCAGGCCGCAGAGCATGCGCATTGCGGTGGTTTTGCCCGCGCCGTTGGCACCGAGGAATCCGAAGACCTCCCCGCGGGCCACATCGAATGATATGTGGTCCACTGCCGTGAAGCTGCCGAACTGTTTGGTCAGACCGTCGGCATGTATGACCGTCTCCTTTTCCATCCCTCTTATTGTTTTGCGAGCAGCATGTAGCAGTCTTCGATGGTAGCTTTGGCCGGCTGCAGGCAGACGGCGGTGTGTCCCAATCCCTCCAGGTAGCTGCGCAGCCCGTCCGCGTCGAACCCCTCGCATGCGGTGAAGTGGTGCGTCTCTCCGAAGGCATAGCAGTTGTCCACTCCGGGGAAAGCCCGTACATCGTCGAGCAGCCGGTGCATCCTCTCCGAGCGTACCGCCCAAAGGGGAGCGGAGAAACCCTGCCGGATGTTCTGCGGCGTATCTATCTGGAGGAAACGTCCCCCTTTGATGAGGGCGATGCGGTCGCACAGGTTGGCCTCGTCCATGTAGGGGGTGGAGACCACGATGGTGATACCCTCCTGCTGGAGTTTCCCCAGCATCTCCCAGAACTCCTTGCGCGATACGGGGTCCACGCCCGTGGTCGGTTCGTCGAGGTAGAGGATGTCGGGCTTGTGGATGAGGGCGCAGCAGAGCGCGAGTTTCTGTTTCATGCCTCCGGAGAGTTTTCCCGCCCGTCGCTTGCGGAACGGTTCGAGAAGTTTGTAGATGCCCTCCACGAGGTGGTAATTCTCCCGGATGGTCGTCCCGAATACCGCGGCGAAGAACGAGAGATTCTCCTCGACGGTGAGGTCCTGATAGAGCGAGAAGCGTCCGGGCATATAGCCGATGCGTTTACGAAGCTCCTTGTAGTCCCGCACCACGTCGAACCCGTCTACCGATGCGGTGCCGCTGTCGGCCAGTATCAGGGTGGCGATGATGCGGAAGAGGGTGGTTTTCCCGGCGCCGTCGGGTCCGATGATACCGAACAGCTCTCCCTTCTCCACCTCGAAGCTCACCCCGTCCAGGGCGACGGTCTTCCCGTACCGCTTGGTGATATTTTCGACGCTTACCGCAGTCATGGTCTTACAGTTTGATTCCTCCGTACATTCCGATTTTCAGGTAACCGTCGTTCGGAACGGCTATCTTTATCGCATACACCATGTTGGCGCGGTCGTCCGAGGTGACGATGTTCTTTGGCGTGAATTCGCTCCGGTCGGATATCCACGTCACCGTTCCTTCGTATTCGCGCTTTTCGTCTCCTCCGAAGTCGGCATAAACCTTCACTTTCTGTCCGAGTTTCACCTGCGGAAGCTGCGAGGAGACGAGATAGGCTTTCAGGTGGATGTTGTTCACGTCGGCTACTTTCATCAGCGGTTTCCCGGCGACGGCAAGTTCGCCCGCCTGTGCGTATTTGGCCAGTACGGTCCCCTCTATCGGCGAGCAGATACGGCATTTGGCGAGCTGTTCTTCGAGTTGTTCTGCCTGCGCGCGTGCGGCCGCTATCTGTGCGTCGATACTTTTGAGCGAGTTGCCGAGCGCGCTGCGCTGTGCGTCGAGCTGCTTCTCGAGCACCGTTATCGCCGAAGTGATGTCGTCAAGCTGCTTCTCGGTCGTCACGTCGGCTTTCATCAGGTTCTCCACGCGCTGCCTTTCGCGCTGTTGCTTGGCGAGCTGTTCCTCCAGAGGGGCGAGCTGCTCCCCGATATCGGGTCGACTGCTCTCCAACGCCAGGATGTTGCTCTCGACCTGCAGCCGTTGCAGATGCAGTTGGGTGGAATCAATGAGTCCCACCTGTTCCCCGCTGTGCACGGGGCTCCCCTCGCTGATGGGAAATTCCAGGATGCGGCCGTTCACTTCGCTCGATACGACGACTTCCGTCGCTTCGAAATTGCCCGTGGCGTCGTATTGGTTACGGTCGCCCGCACAGCCGCCTGCCGCAAGGAGCGTCACGGCCGCCAAGAGGGCCGCGCTTGTCGTTTTTATGCTCATGGTTTATTGATTTATCGTGTATTTAAGGTCGTATATGTTCTTGAGCCACTCCACCTCGTGGGCCGTTCTGTTCCGGCGTGCCCGGTCTTCGGCGTTGATGTCGCGCAGCAGGTCGTTCACACTCCCCTCGCCGTTGGTTACCTGTGCTTCGGTACGCTTGCGTATCGTACTGCGCAGCCGGATGATTTCGTCGTCGTAACGCATTACCTCCTCCATCTGTTCGATTGCGGCCCGTTCCTGGGTACTTTGCAGCCTGATGTTGTAGAGCAGGGTTTCGCGCTGCGTCTCCAGTCGTTTCCGGTTGAGTTCAATTTGGGACATCCGGTTCTTCTTGGTGTAGAAGCCGTCGATGTTCCATTTGAGGCTGATGCCGGCGAAGAGGTAAGGCGACCATTTGCCGTTGCCCATCATGCTGTTGAAGATGTTGGGACTGGGGTTGGAGTAGGCGCCGAGGACGAAGGCGCCTATCTGCGGCATGACGCTCGCCCGTACCGCCCTGCGCTGCGCATCGAGCAGGCCGGCCTGTGCGTCGAGCAGCGCGAATTCGGGCCTTCGGCTCCCGTCGCCTGCCGGTATGCCGTCGGGCGCAGGTTTTTCGAGTTCTGTGGCGGCAGTCAGTTCGAGTCCCGTCATGATGCTCAGCATGGCGATGTAGGCCGTGCGCGTGGAGGCGAGCTGTGCACGCTGCTGCTGGGCGCCGAGTATCTCCACCTTCAGCATGTCGAGGTCGTTCTTTTCGGCCGTGCCGAATGCCGCCATGGATTCGAGCATCTTGTAGTTGCGCTGCAGGTCTTCTATCATCAGGTCGGCGGTGGCGATATTCTCCTGAAGCAGCAGCGAACCGAAATAGAGCTGATTGACCCGTTCGGTGAGGGCGTACATTTCCGACTCCCAGCTGCGGCGGGAGACTTCGCTTTCGGCTTTGGCAGCCTCGGTCTGCGCTTTTATCAGTCCGCCGTCCCATATCGCCTGCTGTATCTGTACCGTAGTGCCGTAAAGCGTATTGGGCATTGCCGCGAGGTTCACTCCGAGCTGGGAGAAGAGGTCGTTGAGCGTCGAAGGGAATTCGGGGACTTCGGAGAGATAGGCCGCCATGGCCGAGAGCGAGATTTTGGGCAGCCAGTTGCGGCGGGCATTCGAGATGTTGAACTCTTCGAGCTGGTCAATCAATTCCTGTTGTGCTATCACGGGATAGTTGTCCCGTGCCAGGAGCTGGCACTCTTCGAGCGTCACGCGATGCTGGCCGTAGCAGACTGCAGCCCCTATGACGAACAGTATCAGGCATGCGATGCGTTTCATGTGTTTTCGTATGTTTTTACCGGCCGCCGACGGGTGTCGGGATGACCGTTTCGGTTCCGTGCTGCCGGGTGTGATACAACAGCACGCTAAGTTACGGAAAATTCGTGATTGCGTGCAGCGTTCGGCGGTAAAACGGCGAGTGTCGCCGTTCGGATGCCTTGGGCTTTCGTTCGGTCGTCCCGCAATTTCCTTGCAAAATCCGTTACAGGCAAGCGTCGAATTTTACAAATAATTATCCGTCCGGCCCTGTTTTTCCCCGATTCGCTGCCGGAATCCGTTCCCCGGCGGCAAAATCCGGCGGGCGGCTCTGCCGACCGCAAAGATAGCAGGATAGCGCCGGATTCGGAACGCACCTTCCTGTTTTCCTGGCGGTATTTTCCCGCCTATTTCGGGAGCATCGGCCGGGCGATGTGCGGGGGGCGTGCGGAGAGAGGCAGGGGCCGGGAAACATTCCCGGCCCCCGCCTCTCTCCATTGCACATTTCCCTATTCGGGGACGTAGATGATTTCCCCGTTTTCGAGCTGGTAGGCGGTGCCCACGCGTTTGCCGCGCGAGTTCTTGCCGCTCTGGTCTTCCGACGGAGTGTACTTTTCTATTTTCTCTCCCTTTTTGGTGATGATTTCCATCTGCTCGGTACCGGGGTTCTTCACTACCGTGAAATCCTCCTGCGAGAACATTTCGGTCATGTCGAACCGTGTGACGAGTGCGACCATCAGCGCCACGGCGAATACCATCGCCACATCGAAGAGGTTGGTGAGGACGGCCATCGGGTCGTGGTCCTCGTCGTTCTTGATAAGTCTTCGTCTGCGTGCCATCTTATTCCTTTTCATTGAGGGATTCCACAACGTATTCCAGTATGTTCATGTCGTCCGCCACCCAGCGCTGCTTTACCTGGAGCGTAATGAAACCGATTGCGCCGATAACGATACCCACTACGGTGGTGGCGAAGGCCACCTGCATGTTGTAGGCCATCGAGCCGATGTCGCCCGTAGCAAGTCCCACGAGCGCCGGACCCATCGGGATGAGCGTACCCATAAGACCGAGCATCGGGCCGATTTTGACCAGCAGTTTCGATTGTCCCAGTTCCTTGTCCGCGGCTATTTCGTAATCGCCGAGGAGCTTTTCGCGGAGCGCCCGGTCCTGCGGGGCGGCTTTTATCTTGCGGAGGTACTCCAGCAGTTTGCTTTTGCCGTTGCCCTCAGGCAGCGTGTCGAGGAATTCCTCCACCCCGGTCTTTCCTATTTCGCGGTTGAGCTTGACGTTGATTTTGGTGCGGGCGATGTATGTACCGTAGAAGCCGCCAATCATCAGCAGTGCCTTGATGAAGAAGAAGAGCAGAAAAATGATGTCCGGTATCAGCATCCCGTTGGATAGCCAGAACAACATGTTAGAAATCAATTCCATTTTCAATTATGTCTATTAATGAGTTTTTTGAAGTTTATTTTTGAAAGGAGCAGCCCCAGCAGGAAGAAGCAGGCCGTACCGGCGGTTAGTGCCGCGAGCGCGCCCCATTCGACATTGCTGACGGTGGCGTAGACGACGGTACTGTCGGCTGCCGACGCATTGACCAGCAGGCCGATGAGGAGGATACCCATGTTGAGCATGATTTTCAGTTCGAGCTTCATGCTCTCGTGTCGGACGAAGAGGTGGATGAAGCCTGCCGCGAGCAGGACGACGGCGAAAACGATACCCGCATAGATGGCGGCGGTGGCCCCGAAATCGGCGCCTACCCGCTGCCTGAAGAAGAGCAGTTCGAAGTAGGCCACCGCGAATATCCACAGGATGCCGGGTACCACTTTCAGCACGAAGACCGATTTTCTGCGCTGCCCTTTCGGTTTGAAGTAGTTGCTCAGCAGAAACACCGAGACGAAGATGCCGAGTATGGCCTCCGTCGTGGTCAGTACCGCCCCGTCCGTCACCAGTTCCCGGTCGGCCAGCAGATTCGTTATCACCGTGGCGGGCTGTTCAATGACCGTCGGATAGAGCGCCAGCGATACGAGTGCCGCGAAAAAGGCGTAACAGGCCATCGTCCAGAAGCGGCCGGTCATGGCCGCTTTCAGACAGAATTTCGCCAGTGCGAGGACGAATATGATTTGAATATAGAGTTCCATCGCCTATTTGTCCTGTTTGCGCCGTACAATCAGCCATACGATGACGAGCCCCAGCAGAATGCCGGCAATCCAATACACCGTACCGTTCCGTCCCGGGGCGGTCTCTTCCCTCTGCGCTTCCCTGCGGCGTTCGGGCTGCTGCTCCTCCTTTTGCAGGACGACGTTGTTCTCGTTCTGCTCTTCGAGCTGTACCTGCCGGGCGGCGTCTATGTTTTTGTTGTAGCTCTCGGCCGCCTCTTTGTCCACCTTGGATGCGATGAAGTCGCGCAGTTTGGCGTTGTCGCAGATGAATCCGCTGCATCCTGCCGCATGTTCCGAGACGAGGCGCGTGTGCAGCTCGGCCACTTCGCGTAGCTGTACGTCCGTGGCTTGCCACATTCCCTTGCGGGCCGATTCGAGCATCACCGCAGTCATCTCCTGCAGGGCGTAGGGATTCTTCTCGGAGAAGGTCTTTTCCAGTCCGAGGTCGTATGCGTCCTCGACGTACACGTCATAGTATTTGTTCCAGATGTGCTGGTCGATGGCCGAAGGCTTCATGGCGTTCCAGCCGTAGGTATTGCGGAAGGTCTCGGCGAAGGTCTCCATGCTGCTCGCTTCGCCTTTCATCATTTCGCGGATGTATTTCGGATTGAATACCGTCGAGTTGGTCTCCACGCCGATGGCCTCCTTGAGCCCCTGCACTTTCGGGCGTCCCGTATTGCGGAAGTCGTTGAAATAGCCCGTCGGGTCGTTGCCCGTGACATGGCGGACGGCCGCCGACATGCCGCCCATGAATTCGTAGACGTGGTCGAGGCTGAGCGGCCCCCACGTGTTGCTCGAACGCGGCTGTACGACCACCGAGGTGTTGAGCAGTGCCGCTTCGAACACCCCTTCGCGGGCTTCGCCCCAGGCCTCCGAACCGTTGGCGGAGTAGAGGGCTCCCATGTTGTGGATGTACTGTCGGGCTATCTCTTCTTCCGACTCCCATGCGTCGCCCTTTTCGACGAGGCCCATGATGCCGGTTCCATAGCTGCCGTTCAGACCGCCGAATATCCGTTCGCCCGCATATTTGCGTGCGTCTGCCGGAGAGAATCCCTTTTCGAGCAGCAGGCGTTCGGCATCCTCGAATCCTTTGCGCACGTAGTTTCCGTACGCTTCGTCGCGCGCTTCGGCCGCCATGGCGATGGCGTCGTTGATGAGTTCGAGGCGCGACGCGGCGATGTCGCGCAACTGTCCGGAGGTCTGTACCACCACGTCGATGCGGGGCCGGCCGAGCTGTTCGGAGGGAATGAGCCGCAGCGAGCGGATATAGCCGAAGCCGTCGCGCATCGGTTCCACGCCCAGCAGGTAGAGTATCTGTGCGATTGTCGCTCCTTCGCTCGATATGAAGTCGGTGGACCACAGCGTGAAGCTGACCTTTTCGGGATATTTGCCGTTGGCCGTCATTTCGGCGGCGAGCAGGTCTTCGGCCAGCCGTTTGCCCGTTTTCCACGCTTCGGCGGAGGGGGTGGTCTCCGGATTGATGGAGTAGAAGTTGCGTCCGGTGGGAACGGCCTGCGGATTCACGATGGGGTCTCCCGCCGAGCAGGGTTCCACATAACCGCCGTTCAGGGCGTTGAGGAGTGCGGCCGGTTCCGCGTCTGTGCTGTGCTTCAGTGCCGCATAATATCCTTTCACGCCTTGAAGCGCTTCCCGAAGGGTTTTCAGTGCCGACAGGATGCGTTCCTCACGGCGTTCTTCGCTACCCGCATCGACCCCTGCGGGAGTGGCCTGCGCCATCATCTCCATCATGGAGGCTGCCGGCTGGGCCGCATGTTCCGCAGCCTGCTGTTCCTGTGGTGCGGCGGGAATGATATTCCCCTGTTCGTCGAGGAAGCGCGGCAGCTCCTTTTTGGGCTCGGCGGCCATCGTGCGCATCATTTGCATCATCGCCTCCTGCTGCTGCCGTTGTGCCGCGTCGTCCGCTTCGAGCATGGCCATGCCCTCCGCGCCGACCAGCGAGCGGAGCAGCCGGTCGGGGTTCTCCCCGGCGAGCGCACGCGCTATAGCATTCTCGGTCGCTGCTCCGTAGCGGTGGTTGATGAAGGCAATATCGTCCAGCCGGTCGTTGTCGATGAGGCCCTTTGCCGCGTCGAGCGAGGCGAGCGAGTAGCGTATCGGGTCGATGCTCATCAGGCGGGCCGTATTGCGCAGGTTCTCGTCGCTGTAAGGAACGCCCAGCGTGTAGAGGCCGTCGTTCACCTTGGCGCCGTCTATCTCTTCGAGGTAGATGTGTACGCGGTCGATGTCGGCATCGGTCAGCGTCCGTGTGGAGTCGATGTCCAGCGCGGAGAGGATGTTCTGCTGTGCGGCCATCTCCGTGATGGTCTCGCGGTAGTTCTGCTTGACGCTGCTCTCCTCCATGTTCTCGATGCGGTGGATGCGGTCTTTCAGGATTTTCAGTTCGTCGTACAGTTCGCTCTGCATGAACGGCGCGGTAAGATGCGTCACGAGCGTGGCATAGCTGCGGCGCTTGGCGATGATGCCTTCGCCGATATTATTGATGGTGTAGATGTAGAAGTGGGGCATGTCGCCGACGAGTACATCGGTCCAGTCGTAATCCGACAGCGCCACCTGCTTGCCGGGAATGAATTCGAGGCTGCCGTGCGTCCCGAAATGGATGAGCGCGTCCGCACCGAACCCCTTGCGCGTCCAGAGATAGGAGGCTACGTAGGGATAGGCGGGAGCTCCCTCCACGCCGTGCACGATTTTTTCCGTGTCCTCGCCGACGGCCGGCAGCGGCTGCGGCAGAATGGCGACGTTGCCGAACACGATGCGCGCCACCGCGATGTATTTCCGGCCCTCCTTCTCGACGCCCATGTATTCGCCCGGAGCCTCGCCGTACGTGTCGCGCAGTTCCTGGCGCAGCTTTTCGGGAAGGATTTCCTCTGTCCATTCCGTGAAGGTCTCCACATCGACGAGTTCGGGGTTGCCGTGCTTCAGGAATTCGTCGTATGCGCCGAGCGCATAGGGGCCGAGTACGGAGCCCTGGGTCTGTATCATCCGTTCGAGCGCCGCAGCGTCGGCGGGCAGGCCGGATACGTCGTAACCGGCATCGCGGAGCGCCTTCAGCGTATTGTAGAGCGACTGCACGCCTTCGATATCGGCCGCCGAAACGGCACCCTTGCCGGCTCCCTTGTAGTAGTAGATGGCGACCTTCTTCTCGCTGTTGGGCGTGTCGTGCAGACGGGCATAGTGTTCCACCAGACTGCAGAATTTGTCCGTGTGGACGGGAATGGCGTCGAAGAGTTTCATGCCGTTGCGCTCGAACTGTGCGGCCACGGCGTACGGTGCGACGGCACCGTCCAGTTCGGGCATCACGATGCTCATCGAGGTCATGCCGCCCGATGCCATTCCCTGCCTGTCGGTCAGCCAGTTCTCGTACAGGTCGCTGACGGTGACCGGTGCGAGGATGGGCACGTTGAGTTCCCGGAGCATCCGCGTACCGCTTTCGCCGCCGCCCATGACGAGCCGGCCGTGGGGACGGTTGATGATGACATCCGGCGCCACCGCCCGTATCATGCCGAGCTTCTTCATTCCGAACGAGTTGATGGGATAGACGTTCAGCCCGCGTTCTTCGAGGGAATTGATGATGGCGGCCATGTGCTCCTCGTTGGAGTTTTGCATGTTGATGTTGCCCGAAAGCAGCGCCACACGGGGTGCTCCCTCCCTGTAGCGTCCTGATTCCTCGTAGAATTTCTGGTACTCCTCATAGGTGGCGAAGAATTGGTCGTCGCCCAGGTGGAAGTAGTAATCCTCCGGTATCGGTACCGGCTCCGCATAAGGTTCGTTGAAGAGGGCTTTGCGGTCGATGTGTTTGCGGACGTAGTTGAAGAGGCTGCGGTAGTTCTGTATCGAACCGTTGGCCATTAGGGCGTCAATGTATTCGAGTTCCCGGCCCGACAGGGTGTTGATTTCGGGGTTATCGCTCTCGGTGGCATAGACGGGTACCCCTTTGGCAATCGCCTTTTTGATGGCCTGCAGGTGCGTGCCGTTGAGACTGCTGCCATGAATGCGTACCAGTACGAAATCGTATTTCGCTATCTTTTCGGCTTCGTCGAGGCCGATGGGGTTGATTTTAATAAAGGGATTGTCGTTCGAGCGGATGAATTTCTCGACGGTGAAATCGGGAAAGTTGAGTGTCGCTACCCTTGTCACGGAGGCGAACCGGCAGTAGAGCATGGCGAGGATTGCGACCGCTGCGGCGACACCCCCGATGATGTACAGGAGTTTCTTTCTGTTCATATTACAGTCAATGCGTGTTCAATGCGCTTACCGAAAGGAGCATACTGTATCCGTTTTGACAGCGTGCATCCCTCCGGTAACCGCAATCCGTGCAAAAAAGTGGTCGTCTATTTAACTTCAGCAAAAGAGAATATTACGTGTCCGGATTCCTTGTTTTCGTCCTGATACTGGGTGAACAGCACCTTGTAACAGTGATTGCCGTCGGCCGAACGGAACAGATAGACCGGGGCCTGCAGGTAGACCGGCGGCATTACCTTGTTGCCTTCGGCGTCGGTCTTGAACAGGATGACGGTAGCTTCCGATTTTACCGTCGTGGTCGTACCTCCCATCCCCTCCGAGGTGACTGCTTTGTCGGTGCTGAAAGTGGCTCCGGCGGGTACCTCCGCGACGGAATCGAAGGTTACGGTGCTGTCGAACGTGTAGACGCCTCCTTTGGCTCCGGTCGAAGAGGCCTCTCCGCTGTTGGTGCGGATGCTGTAACGGTTGATGGCAATGTCCCAGTCGGTACGTGCGGCCCAGGCGGCGTTGTCGGTTTCGTCCTCCTTGCCCGAACCGACCACCTTGCCTTCGGCGAACGAGAAGTATTGCCATACGCCGCTTTCGCTGGCGTTAACGGATGCTTCGAGGACATTCCCGCCTTCACCTCCGCCGTTGCCCTGCTCTTTGGAGCAGGACGAAAGTGCGAGCAGCACTGCTGTGGCTGCCATGAAATAAACTGCTTTTTTCATCTTCTATCGCTGTTTTTGATTATTGAATTGGCTATTTGAATGCGTAGCGTATTCCGATGAGGAACTGGCGGCCCGGGTCCACGAAAGAGGCCTCGCGGAAGTTGAACAGGTTGTCCACCTTGAAGGTCACCTCGATGGTGTGTTTGTTGATACGGAAGGGTTTCACCAGCACGATTTTCCATATCGAATACGGGTCCGATTCCTCCATGGAGACCGTCTGGCTGCCGTCGCTTCCCGTAATTATCTGCTGGTAGAGTTTCGGCGAGTTCATCCGGCCGGCTATCTGAAGGGAGAAGGGACTGCGGGCGATGCGGCCGTTCCAGGTGAGGGAGACGGTTCCGCTGTGTTTCACGTTGTCTTCGAGCTGGAGCCCCGTGGAGTTGTCCACCGCGTCGCAGAAGCTGTAGTTGGCCCGCACGGCAAGGTGCTTGGAGAAGAGGTACGAGAAGGTTACGTCGATGCCGCGGAGCGTGGCGCTGCTCACGTTCTTGTAGTATTTCTCGTTGCCGCCCGCCGCATTTATCACGTCGTACTGGGTAATCTTGTTGTTGATGTTGTTGTAGTATGCCGATACCGAGACGTTGAGCAGCCCTTCGGTGTATTCCGCCGACAGCGAGGAGTACAGCCCTTTTTCCGCCTTCAGGTCGGGGTTGCCGTAGACCCAGAACATGCCCTGATGGTCGAAGTCGTAATAGAGTTCCTTGATACTCGGCGCACGGAATGCGGTGCCGACGCCGCCCCGGAAGCGCCATTCGGCCACTTCGTACATGAGCGACAGCTTGGGCGTGAAGGCGGAGCCGAACTGGCTGTTGTAGGTATAGCGGGCGCCCGCCACGGCGTCGAAATTCTTCAGTATCTCGTATTCGGCCTGGGCGAACACGTTGGCGTCGTCGAGCGTCTTGGTGGTCGGCGTGGCGCCGAGCGTGGAGGTGGCGAAATTCTCCTCATGGTTGTATTCGAGGCCGCCGATGAGTTCCCATTTTGCAGTAGGAATGAAGGTATCTATGAAGCGTGCGGAGATGTAGCTCGATGTGTTGTCCTTGTTCTTCGTGTCGTTCTTCTTTTCGAGGACCTCGTAATCGAAGTATTTGTCGAAATTCACGCTGAGCCGCATGCTGTTGCGCTTGTCTGCGGAAGAGAGTCCGCCGTTCGCGCCGAGCGACAGGTTGTGCGACAGGGCATGCGAGGCGTTCATGCTGCCGGTCGGATTGAAGGTTTCGTGGCTGAAGAAACGGCCCACGACGTTCACGTCCGAGCGGTCCGTCGGACGGTAACCCATGTTAAGCGTCGCCCCATAGTCTTCGTAGGCCGCTGCATACGCCCCCTCCCCGTCGCCGCCGAAGCCGTCCGAGGAGTTGCGGAAGCCGCTCGCCCGGGCCGAGAACTTTTTGAGGTTCGTGCCGGCGCTCAGACGGGTACGCCATGTGTTGTGGTTGGCCCAGGAGGCATTGGCATCTGCTTCGAACTTGTGTACCGGTTTTTTTGTGATGACGTTGATGACCGCTCCCACGGCGTTGGAACCGTAGAGCGCCGAGGCTGCGCCGTTTATCATCTCGATGCGCTCGATGTTGTTCACGTCGATTTGGTCGAGGTTTACGTTGCCTCCGGCCCCTTCCGATACGAGGCGTTCGCCGTCGACGAGCATCAGGATGTACCGGCTGTTGAGCCCCTTGATGCGCATGTTATTGCCCATGGCATTGGGCGATATGACGATGCCGGGAATGTTGTCCTGTAGGGATTCGAGCATGGATACCGAACCGGCTTTCTCTATCTCCCGTTCCCCTATCACGGTGGTCAGTACGGGGGCCTCTGCAAGTCTTTTTTCCGTTCTCGTGCCGGTCACCACCACTTCGTTGATGTTGAATATCTGTTCGGCCAATATGAAATCGACCGTCGTATCGCCCGTGAGCTCTATCTCGCGCGTGGCGGTGGGGTAGGATGAATAATACATGGTCTTGAGGGTAACCTTTCCGGCGGGAACGTTCTTGATGACATAGTGTCCGTCGCCGTTCGTCTGTCCTCCCTTGCTGCCTGCCGTTACGTAAACGCCGGGCAGCGGTTCGGAAGAGAGCGAATCCACTACCGTTCCCGATATGTCGTATGTTTTCGTTTGCCCCTGCGCATTGAGGGCGGATATCGCAAGCAGCAAAGAGAACAAGGCAGTCGCTGTTTTTTTCATGAATCCTCCTGTTTTTAATTCCGGTGCAAAAATATCGGCTCCCCGTGGGGTAGGCAATTCCTACTTTTGGGGATATTGCCGGGGGCTGTTACTAAAATCTGTGCATCGGAAAGAGGCCGGAATGCCCGATTGGGGCGTGCGATGCGTTCGGATTCTTCTCCGGTACGATGCCGTTTTCGGATATAGATAAAAAATATTGTCATCGCGAGGCGCTGGATGCTCTCACGATGACAATACGGAATGCGTGTACCGGAGCGGCCGACTGCGTACCGTTCCATCGCGTTTCCCATGCTGCGGGGAGGATGGTGCCGGTACGGGACAACGGGCTTGCCCGGACTTTACGGCTGCTTACAGGACCGGTTTGGGATACTCCTGCATCTCCTGCTCTCCGTAGAAGATTTCGTAATGGAGCTCCCACTCTTCCACATACGCGGATGTCACGCGCCCCGTTCCGTCGAATTCGTACCGGAATGTCCTCGGAGAATCGCCGGTCGTCCCGGCCGGAAGGTTCGTGGAGGGTGTACCCATATACGAGGAAGCCGGGGTAATCCAATTTTCGAGAATGAGGAAGAATCCGAAGTCGAATCCGGTTTCGGTTTCGGGGGCCGCATACTCCGGAGCATACGTTATGTCTTCTTCGTTGAAATATACCATGTTCCCGTTTTCCCACCGTGCGGCTATCTCTTGGTTTTCATACTCTTTGCCTGCCCATATCCAGGTCTTGAGCGTGTTGTCCGCGTTATATGCGGCCTCGACCCATAAGTCCTCGTCTCCGACGGCGTAGGGCTGTCGTACCGCATTTCCGTTGTCGTCGAGCAGGATGGATGAAGTGTATTCCGACTTCTCGCTCTGCATCTCTGCCGTGCTTATCCATTCGTTACGTGTCAGAACGGTAATCTCGTTGCCGTCGCTACCTGTCACCGTATGGCTTACGTGAGAATAGTAGATACATTCGCCCGCTTCCATGTCGATGTCGAACCGGTCGGTACCGACGATGTTCCCGTTTTCGTCGTATGCGATGTAGAAATCGGAGACGTCGTTCGGGTCTTCGGTTCCGGTCAGTCGTATTTTGGTGATGAACTTCTCGTCCGATACGACGGGCTCGTCCGGGTCGGGGTTGTTCGGGTCCGGGTCGTCGGTACTTTCGGTACCTTTCTGGACGACGGTAATGGTTGCCGGGTCTCCGCCTGCGGTGAGCGTGATTTCGGTTGTGCGTCCATCGTTGCCGTCGTTTGCCCTGAGGGTCGTGACGGTGATTGTGTTGCTTCCGCTGTTGCCGGAGTCGGGAGCGACGGCGAGCCAGTCGCCCTGTACGCTTGCGGTCCACGAGGTGGTCGAGGAGAACGTGACGGATTTCTCAAGGCCGGCTTCTCGGCCGAATGTCAGGACTTTGTCCTGTTCCCGGAGTGTGATTTTCATGTACTCTTTCTGGAGGGCTTCGCACCCGGTCAGAAGCAATGTCGTCAGAGCGAGTATCGCTCCCGAGTAGCAGATGTTTTTCATAGTTTGAAATTGGTAAATTGTCCGTGTTCTATCGAGTACGTGCTGCCGGCCGTACAGTGTGCGGAATGGGCAGGAAGTACGCGCTGAAAATTTTGGCCAAGGTAGCAAAAGTAATGATAAAAGTAAATAATATATTGATAATGAGTAAATAAGACGTACAAGCAGGAAGTCGGACAGCCGAACGGGCATTGCGGTCGGCGAGGAAAATGTGGTGGGAAAGAAGGATGTCTGGATGGAGCGTCGGATAGGCGTAGTGCCGTAGATGGCGTAAGGGAGAGCGAAGCAGGGGGCGGATATGGTTTGTGGGTGGATGCTGGGTAGCCGGGGCAGTATTGGCAGGGAGGCGCTGTATGTCTCCGTTGCGGGAGAAGACCTGCTGTCGTCGAAGCGTATCCGTGAATGCTGCGTTTGAATGGTGCTGCGAATCCCTTCCGCAAAGAACAGTATGCAAACAGAGAGACCCGCATTCTTGCGAGTCTCTCTTACCGGCTCCTCAACCAGGACTTGAACCTGGGACCCCCTGATTAACAGTCAGGTGCTCTAACCAACTGAGCTATTGAGGAATATTTCGTTGTTGAAACGGAAGTCTCTCGTAAGTCTTCGACTGGCGGGTTCCCGTTTCGGGATGCAAATATATAGCAAATATTTTTTTGTGCAAAATTTTTTCGGAAAACTGCATGACAATTTCTCGGATGTCCGTTTGTCTCTTGCGGGGACGAACCGTACGGGAGGTGTCGGTGGGCCGATACGGAGACGGTGCAGGGTTTCTCCGAATTGTTTTTGACGGGCCGGTACTCCGATATACCTGTTATTATGAATACGGCGTTCCTCGTTACATGAATATTTTATAGATTTGCAGGGTTTTATTGTTATGAAAGTGTACGGAATAGCGAAAAGGGCGGTGCTGCTGACCGCAGCGCTGTTGGTTTGTGCGGCCGGGTGGGCGCAGAACAGCATCTCCGCGCTCGTTTTCGACGAATACGAATGGGATTTCGGTACGCTGCGTGAAGTGGACGGCCCGGTCAGCCATCTCTTCTCCTTCACCAACACGGGTACGGGTGCGGCGGTCATTACGCGCATCAAGGTGGACTGCGGTTGTACCGCAGTCGATTACAGCCGCGAACCGGTGAAGCCGGGCGGGCGCGGTTCCGTGGAGGTGGTGTTCGACCCGGCGAATTATTCGGGTAAATTCTCGAAGAGCGTGACCGTCTACAGCAACGGCAACCGAAATCTGCTTACGGTGAAGGGGACGGTGATAGGGCGTCCGCGCAGTGTGGAGGAGGAGTATCCGTTCGCGTTGGCGGGCGGAGTACGGGCCGAGGCCATGCATGTGGCGTTCGGATATGTGGAGAACGGCAGTGCCGAGTCCGTTGCCGTCGGTGTCGTCAATACGGGGGAGACCGAAACCGTGTTGTCTGTGAGGGCCGGTTACGGGAGCGGCCGGTTGACGATAGCCGCTCCGGAGCGGCTCGCACCGGGAGAGAGAGGCTTGGTGACCTTTACCTACGATTTTACCGAAGGGGACCCGGTGTACGGTCTGCTGGCCGAGCGGGTCTATTTCTCGGTGGACGGCGAGGAGGCGGGCCTGCCCTTTACGGCCAATGCCATCGCGGTGGATGATTTCAGCGCTACGGATATCTCCCGGGCTGCCCGTTGCGAGGTGTCGCCGATGTACCGGAATTTCGGGGATGTCCGGCCGGGAAGCGAGCTGACGCTCGAGGTGAATATCTCGAACAGCGGGCAAAGCGACCTGATTGTACGGAGCGTGTCGCTCCGGCGCGGTACGGAGTGTCCGCTGACCCCGGGGACGGTCGTGCGTCCCGGAACGTCGCTGGCCGTGCCGGTGACGTTGAAGATAAGCGAGGAGGCTTACGGTACGGAGTCGGGCGGGGTCTCGTTCGTAGTGAACGACCCGGCGCGTCCTTTCCGTGAGGTGCGGCTGGGGGCCGATGTCTATTGATACAACGGCTTCCGGCTCCGGAGAATTGTTGCAATGGAAGTATAACCAAATACGTAATTATGTTCAGGATAGTAGAAAAAAGGCTGCTTGCGCCGGATATCTGGCTGATGAATGTCGAAGCGCCGCGCGTAGCCAAGGCGGCCCAGCCCGGTCAGTTCGTGATAGTCCGCGGTACCGACGACGGGGAGCGGATACCGCTGACGGTTGCCGATTACGACAGGGAGCAGGGGACAATCAGCATCGTGATACAGGCTGTCGGTGCTTCCACCCGTAAGATAGTGGCCCTCGAAGAGGGCGGCGCTTTGGCCGATTTCGCCGGCCCGCTCGGTCAGCCGTCGGAGTTCATACACGAAACTCCGGAGGCTCTGCGTGCCAGGAAGTTCCTTTTTATCGCCGGAGGCGTGGGTGCGGCGCCGGTTTATCCGCAGGTGAAATGGCTGCATGAACACGGCGTCGAGGCGGATGTCATCGTGGGAGCCCGTAACCGGGAGATGTTGATTATCACCGATGAGCTGCGCAAAGTGGCCGGTAACCTCTATCTGTCCACCGACGACGGAAGCGCGGGTTTCCACGGCAATGTCACGGCGCTGATGAAAGACCTCATCGACAACCGCGGCAAACGCTATGACGAGATTGTCACCATCGGACCGATGATAATGATGAAGTTCGTGGCCCTTGCGGCGCGTGAATACGGCATCAGGACCATCGCAAGCCTCAATACGCTGATGATAGACGGAACGGGCATGTGCGGAGCCTGCCGGGTGAGCATCGGCGGCAAGATGAAGTTCGCCTGCGTGGATGGTCCGGAGTTCGATGCGTCGCTGATAGATTTCGACGAGGCGATGCGTCGTCAGCGGATGTACAAGTCTAAGGAATCGGTCGCCGACCACCGTTGCCGTATCGGCCGGGGATGACGGAAACCGAAAATGTGCGGCGGTTTTCCGCCGGATGGAGTGAAGAAGGGATAACGCGGGTACGGCCCGCATAAATATATCTAAAAAAAGAGTATGGCTAACAAGATTCCCCGCGTCCCGGTGCGGGAACAGAATCCCCGAGTAAGGGCGACGAACTTCGACGAAGTTTGTTACGGATACGACCTGAACGAAGCGCAGCTTGAGGCTTCGCGTTGCTTGAACTGCAAGAAGCCCCAGTGCATGGCGCATTGTCCGGTTTCCATCAAAATACCGAATTTCATTACCAAGGTGCTGGCCGGTGACCTGGCCGGTGCCGCAGCGGTCATTGCCGAGGACTCTTCGCTGCCCTCGGTGTGCGGCCGTGTCTGTCCGCAGGAGGCACAGTGCGAAGGAGCGTGCGTGCTCGGCATTAAAGGGGAGCCGGTGGCTATCGGCAAACTGGAGCGTTTCGTGGGAGATTGGGAATTGGAACACGGCAGCAGCCAGCGGGTGGCGGTCGCCTCCAACGGGCACAAGGTCGCCGTAATCGGCAGCGGTCCTTCGGGATTGGCATGTGCTGCCGACCTGGCCAAGATGGGGTATGAGGTGACGGTGTTCGAGGCGCTGCACAAGCTCGGCGGGGTGCTGCAATACGGCATTCCTGAATTCCGCCTTCCGAAAGACAAGGTGGTGGCCCGCGAGATAGAGAAGGTGAAGGCACTGGGAGTCCGGTTCGAGACCGATACCATCGTCGGACGTACCGTGACCATCGACGGCCTGATGCGCGACGAAGGGTTCGAGGCGGTATTCATCGGTTCCGGAGCCGGTCTGCCCAAATTCATGGGGATACCGGGCGAGAACCTCAACGGAGTGCTCTCTGCCAACGAGTTTCTGACGCGCAACAACCTGATGAAAGCCTATCTGGAGGAGTCCGACACGCCCGTCTATGTGGGCGAACGGACGGTGGTCGTAGGGGGTGGCAACGTCGCCATGGATGCCGTGCGTACCGCCAAACGGTTGGGGGCCGATGCCTATATCGTCTATCGCCGTTCCGAAGCGGAGCTTCCTGCCCGTCTGGAAGAGGTACACCATGCCAAAGAGGAGGGGGTACAGTTCGTGATGCTCGCCAATCCGCTCGAGATTCTCGGCAACGAGGAGGGTTGGGTGCGGGGCGTGCGCTGCATCCGGATGGAGCTCGGCGAACCCGATGAGTCGGGGCGCCGTTCCCCGAAAGCGGTTCCGGGTTCCGAGTTCGAAATTCCGTGCGATACCGTCATCATGTCGCTGGGTACCTCACCGAATCCTCTCATCGCCTCCACGACGGAGGGGCTTCAGACGACGCGTTGGGGCGGTTTGATTGCGAACGACGAAGGGGCTACTACCCGTGAGGGCGTGTTTGCCGGCGGCGATGCCGTGACGGGCGCGGCTACGGTTATTCTTGCCATGGGAGCGGGACGCAAGGCGGCCGCGGCTATCGACGCCTATATCCAGGGCAAGGGAGCCCAGTGAGATACCGGTATCCTGTCCCGTCGGTCGAGGCCGTATTGGGAAAGGGTACGATACGAAAGCCGAAAAGGGAAGGATTGAAATCCTTCCCTTTTCGGCTTTCATGTCTGTGGCGGCTGCCGGGCGGTTTTCTTTGCGCATCGCTGCCGGGAACGTTTTTTCCGTATCCGGCGCTACCCGCAGTTTTGCCGGGGCTTGCCATATCGTGTACTCGGTTTGTAGTATGTCGGATTGGGCCTTCTCTCCGTACCGTCGCCGGAGGCACTGTCTCCCCGTCCGGCCGTGTGCGGTCTTTGCAGAGGGTGGATGATATCTCCTTGCTACTGCGGGGTGTTCCGGGCCTGTTGTGTCTCTCCGCTGTCGGGATATCGCTTGAGGCTGACTCTGCCTGTGGAGTCGAGTACCGCATAGGTGGGATGTTCTATCCATTCGCCGAGGAATACGGCGGTGGAGCCGTTGCCCAGCGGATAGATTTCGGCACAGTGGTTGTGGCCGAATACGAAGTAATCGACCGGTTCATGGGCACAGTAGCGGCGGGCGAAGCGCACCATCGGTTCCTCTTCGGCAAGGAAGCGGTGCGTGACGGCCTTCGATTTGCGGCTGTGCGACGACCATCCGTATCCGAAGCGCAGTGCGGTGTCGGGATGCAGCAGATGGGAAAAGAGCCACCGGACGGCGGGCGACCGGAAAGTCCGGTTCATGAGCCGCGTCGGGAATCCGTGTTCGCGGGCGGTGATGTCGTCGCCGTGGGTGATGAAGAATCGTTTGCCGTAGAGCAGAGTTTCGAGGGGTTTGTCGTGGACATGGACTCCGCACTCCGTTTGGAGATAGCCGTAGGCCCACATGTCGTGGTTGCCGGTGAAGAAGTGGATTTCCACCCCCCGGTCGGTCAGCTCCGACAGGGTGCCGAGCAGCCGGGTGAAACCTTTCGGGACGACGCGCCGGTATTCGTACCAGAAATCGAACAAATCTCCTACGAGGAAGATGGCTTCGGCATCGGCGGCAACCCTCCGCAGCCATCCGATGAGCAGTTTTTCGCGTTCCCGCGACTCCTGCGCCGGTAGCAGTCCGAGATGCATGTCCGATGCGAAGTAGTACATGGCTTCCTTTTATTTCAGTCTCCTTACGAGATTGTCCACCTCGCGGGCGAGTTTGTCGGTCGGGATGTTGCGCCCCACGATTTCGCCGTTGCCGTCGATGAGGTAATTGGCGGGAACCTTGTCGATGTTGTACACGCGCGGGGCGATACCTGCCGGCCCCTTGAAGTCGCATACCGAAATCCAGGGCAGCCTCTGTTCCTGTACGGCGTTTATCCACACCTGTTTGTCGGTATCTATTCCCACTTGGTATATCTCGAAGCCCTCCCCGGCGAATCGGCTGTAAATCTCCTTGAGTTCGGCGTTGTACATCGCCGCCTCCGGTGCTGCGGCCGACCAGAAGTCGAGTAGAATGACCTTGTTCCCGATGGACGAGAGCCGGCGGACGTCGCCGTACATGTCCGGCAGGGCGATGTCGGGATAGGGAGCCGGATTGCAAATGCTTTCGCTGACCATGCGTGCGAGCTCCTCGTTGGCGTCGGCCATGTCGACCTGCGATCGGAGCGCGGCCACGTACGGCGAATCGGGATAGTATTTGGAGACTGAATCGGCTACGAGCCGGTAGTAGATGATGTCGGAATTGCCGTTGAAGAGCGTCTTGTCGTCGGGCAGTCGCTGGTAAAGGGCGTAAAGCGCCGCAAGCGACCGGCTGTTGGTTACGATGAATTTTATCTGTTCGCGTTTCAGACGGCTGTACTCCCTGCCGTACTCCTTGATGTACTCTGTCCGGCGTGCGGCGTTGCGGTCGGTCGTGGAGATGAGCCGGGAGAGCGAATCGAGCCTTCCGGCCCCGGCATTCATCATGTCATTGAGCTCCTTGACGAGGATGGATTCGCGCGACCCTCGTATGATGTAGTCGCCCGGGTTGCCGTACATCGACGAGATGGTGACCTTCTCGCCCGGCGATACGAACAGGGGTATTCTGTCTTCGCCTATCCGGAGATTGTAGAATGTCGTTCCGCTCGGAGGCAGTTCGATGTTGAACCGGAAGTTGCCCCTGCGGTTCGTGGCCGTCGAATCCACCGATACGGCGCCCGTGGCCGTTATCTGTTCGAGCACCACCATGCACCGCTCGGGGCCGGCGATGCGCCCGGACACTTTCGCCCTGTTGCTGTCGCAGGAGACGGCGAGCGCTGCTGCGGCGCATACCGCCAGGGCGGGTACAAGAAGAGAGTGTTTCATACGTGTCGGTTTGGGGTACAAAGATAACCCGATTGATAGGAAAACGCGAAAAACGGCGCGATATTACGTGCCGGTTTCCGCAGCCGCAGCCCTGTGCGTCTTATTTGGAATAGTTGTGCCGCTGGGGGCCCTTGTTGTTCTTGCCGTTCTTCTTGTTGGCGTAGAGCGGTTTCTTGCTGCGTACCGGCGCCTGCTTGTATTCGCTTTTTATCAGACTCAGGGCATCCTCGTCCACGCTGATGCGGTAATCCGACATCCGCTTTATCTCCTTGATGATGGCCTCGTTGTTGGGGTGCTCCTGATTGTATTCGTAACTTTTGGTGCGCATGTAGCGGGCAATGTCGCCCAACACCTCCTGTACGGCCTCCTGGTCCCGTACCCCTTCGAGCGAACGGATGACCTTCTTGACATATTTGCCGTAATGTTTCAGCCCCACCTTTTCGTCGGGATAGTCCATGCGGCGCGGTACGGGTGTCAGCGTCATCGAGGTGGGAATGGGATAGGGAGAATCCACGTCGAGCTTGAAATCGGACATGATGAACATGTGGTCCCAGAGTTTGTGGGTGAACTCCGGGGTGTCCCGCAGGAGGGGGTTGAGGTTACCCATCACGTTTATCACCACCCGTGCCTTGCGGTTGCGTTCATCGCGGTCTTCGATGGCCATCAGGTTGTCCACCATCTGGTGTATGTGCCGGCCGTACTCCGGCAGCTGCAGGTTTTTCCTGTAGATGTTATAGTTTTTTTCCATAAAATGAATCATTAGTCGCTGCCGCAAGACGGCAACCGCCTGTTCACGATAATGACCGGCTCCGTTCCTCGGTAGGACATCCGTCCGGTAAAATATGTGAAATCAGGAGGTCAAAATGCTGATAGGTAGGAGAAAAATAACAGCATGTCTTTTGACAAGAAAAACTAATTACTTAACTTTGTACAAAGTTAATGCGATTTTTTGGGGAAATCAAATTTTGCTGTAACATTTTAACCTCCGACTATGGCCAATATACTGGTAATAGATCCTTCGCGCAGCATGCGCAATACTCTGAAAGAGCGTTTGGAGTATGAGGGCCATGCGGTGGAAGTCGCCGAAGACACGATTTCCGGCATGACCGTCTATGCGAACCGGCATTTCGACCTGTTGCTGTGCGGACAGCCCGATTCCCCGCTGAGAACCTCCACGCCGTGGATAAGGCTGTCGCATGACAGCAGCCCGGAAAGCGCCGTTCTGGCTATGCAGCAGGGTGCTGTCGATTTCGTCACGAAACCCATCAACATGAACCGGCTGCTGGATGCCGTGCGCAAGGGGCTGGCCAAGACGCCTGCCGCCGTGGCGGATGCGGCGGACGAGGCCGAATCCGTCCCGGAAGAGGTTGTCCCGGTACGCCGTGTGCGTGCCGCGCGGTCGCATGTCGGCAGGATAGTGGGCGAATCGGTTCCGGTCAAGCGTCTGAACACGTTGATTGACAAGGTCGCCCCGACCGATGCACGGGTACTTATCATGGGAGCCAACGGGACGGGCAAGGAGCTCGTGGCGCGTTGGCTGCACGAGAAGAGCCGCCGGCGCGACGGACCGTTCGTCGAAGTAAACTGCGCCGCCATTCCTTCCGAACTTATCGAAAGCGAACTGTTCGGTCATGAGAAAGGGGCCTTCACCTCCGCCGTCAAGCAGCGCAAGGGCAAATTCGAGCAGGCCCACAACGGAACGTTGTTCCTCGACGAGATAGGCGATATGTCCCTGCCGGCGCAGGCGAAGGTGCTGCGCGTGTTGCAGGAGCGCAAGATAACGCGCGTCGGCAGCGACCGCGACATCGACGTGAATGTGCGTGTTCTGGCCGCGACCAATAAGGACATTCCCCGCGAAATATCCCGCGGCGAGTTCCGCGAAGACCTTTTCCACCGGTTGAGCGTCATCATCATCCGTGTGCCGACGCTGGCCGAGCGCATAGACGATATTCCCATCTTGGTGGACCATTTCCTGGAGACGATATGCGGCGAATACAACGTGCCTGTCAAGAAGATAGAGGCGGAAGCGCTGGCCGAACTGCAGAAATTGCCCTGGACAGGGAACATCAGGGAGCTCCGCAACGTGGTGGAGCGCCTCGTTATCCTGTGCGAGAATACGATAACGGTCGATGACGTGAAGATGTACGCCAACGGACTGCAATAGCTCCGCAGATTGCTTGTTGCAAAGAGAAATGACAGTGCAGGGCGCATACCGAAGAGTATGCGCCCTGCGCTTGTCGTGTCTGTTCGCTCTTGTCGTGTCTGTTCGCTCCCTATTTCGCGGAGCAAGGCGCCCTGCCGGGAACGAACTTCGAGCTGCGGGGATGAAAAAACCGGGGCCCCCGTTTCGGGGACCCCGGCACCAACATTAATTATCCTAAAACCGGACTATGCAACCATAGCCTTTTCGTCATTGCCTACTCTTTGCTGTTCTCGGTGGAGAGTACCGTCACGGTGCCGGTCGCCTTGATTGCGGCGAGGTCGGGTATCGTGATAACGGCTACGGCGGTAGCGTGTTTGTCGGTCTGCAGGTCGCCGCCCTTGTTCAGCCACGTCAGTGCGCCGGTTGCAGGGTCAATCGTCAGCCCGCCGCCGAAGGATGCTTCGCTGTCGGCCGTGTATTCAAGCGAGTATTCGAACGTCAGGGCTGCGGCATTCAGCTTGTAGGTATCCGTACCGAGCGTCGTGAGTTCGCCGTTCTGGTATACTACCCTGTTGTCCGTATCCTTGATGACTACCAGGTCGGCGATGTCTGCCTCGTCAGCCGTAGCGGTAAGCGTCCGGAGCTCGACGGCGGCTATCGTCGCGTTGAAGGGCCTTACGAAGCGTACGGTGAAGCTCTTTTCGCACCATTCGCCGTTCTGGCAGGTTGCAACCATCTCGACTTTGTACTCCCTGTACGATTCGTTCTGTGTCAGCGGAGTGGTCAGCGAGATTACCTGGTCGGACCACTCCGTACCGGTAATTTCGGCACCTTCGTTCTCGAGCCTGTTGTCCTCGAACCGGAAGGAGAGACCGGTATGGTTGCCTGCGAGTACGTCGTAACCGTTGAGGTAGTTTTCGCAGAATTCCTTCATTTCGGCTTCGAGCTTCCATGCACCGGCTACTTCCCGGCCTTTAACCTGTACCGTCTGGTCTGCACCGGCGATGAGGTAGTCGGGGTTCAGTGCGGGCATGTGGCTCAGGTCATGTTCGATATTGTAGTCGAGCGTGATGACGATATTCGGGTCCTGTTTCCTGTTCTTCGCAGGATACGTGAGGGTGAAGGTCTTCTCGCCGAATTTCGCCTTGTTGGTAATGAGGATGTTTGCCAGCTCGGTGGAAGTATTGACATCCGCCGGATTCTTCGAGTCGATGGTTACGCCGTCGGGCATTTGCGTCGTAGGACCGTTTACCGGGTCTATGTATTTTACCTCGGCATCGTTGTACCTCGTGGAGAATTCTTCCATCGTCAGTCCGAGTACATCGAGTATTTCGGCGTTGAAGGTAGCCCAGTCGTAGTGTTCGGTATAGCCCGTGTTCGGGTCGATGTCCGCATACTCGATGGCCTCTCCGTGGTTGATGTTCCAGGTCTTCTCGAAGTCCTCCTTGTCTTCCGGAGCGACGTCGTCTTTGGTTATTTCGAGTTTGATGTAGGCGTTGGCGATTGCCTTGTCATTCACGAACGCGTATACTTCGAATATGGGGGTACGGCCTACCGCTGCGGTACCCTGTGCGAGCCACTCCTTGTCCACAGTCACGATGCCGGTCTTCTCGTCGAGCGTTACGAACTTTTGCTGGTCGGTATTGCCGTCCTCGGGCGATATGTACGAGGCGGGTTTACGGAACTCGTAGATGGGTTCGAAACGTACGGTCGCATCGGTGAGTACCTTCTCAATCTCCTTGGCATACGTTTCCACGACGGTGTGGAGGTCGATTGACGCATCGTATTTCAAATAGGCATCGGCAGCTTCGTCGAAGGCGGGAGTAGTCCAGCCGAGCGTTACGATGTCGGATTCGTCATAGTCCACCTTCTGCTGCTCGTCGTATTTCAGCTTCGTTTTGTTGATGATGACGAAATCTTTCAGTTCGGTCACCTTCACCGCTGCATAGTCGGAGACGATTTCCGTATTGTTCTCCGTATTGAGGGCCTGCAGGGCTACGATGGCTTCCTGATTCTCCTTCAGGCTTTTCAGCGCGTCGTTGGCCTTGACGGTGAAGTTCATGCCGCCCAGTTCGCCCGCTTCGCTGGAGACGATGGTGAGCAGGTCGGCGTTGTCGCCTGCAACGCGGGTTTCAACCGTGCGGTCGATGAACGACCACTCGATATCGAAAACCTTTGCGTTCTGCGGATTCAGACGGTAGGTGACCTGTGCGTCGTTGGCAGCGATGAATTCACCTGCCCGGGTGATGGTGTAGAAGTCAATCACGCCCATACCCAGTTTCGTGTCGATAACCTGCGGCACGAAAGCAATCGACTGCAGATGGGTATAGAGCGGGATGCGTACGGGTTCCTCTTCCGTAGCGCCATCCACGTTGTAAAGCGTCAGGTAACCGTTTTCGCTGTCCCATACTGCGGTTACGGTACCGAGCGGCAGCCACGTTTCGGTGAGGATGCGTTTCGTTTCGTTGCCGGTAACGCCGTCACGGGTCACCTCTACCCAAAAGCCGTTCTCCTCGCCTTCGGTGCCCGGATAATAGTAGATGGTATCGCCCTTATCACCTTTATCTCCGGTATCGCCTTTATCACCTTTGTCACCTTGGTCACCTTTGTCACCTTGGTCGCCCTTGTCACCCTTGTCACCCTTGTCACCTTGGTCGCCCTTGTCACCCTTGTCACCCTTGGATGCGTAACCGGTGTCTACACCGTCTATGAACCAGTTGCCGTTGTCGCCGATGGTCACTACCGAACCGGGCTTGCCGTCCTGACCGTCGGCTCCGTTCGAGCCGTTGGTGCCGTTGGCACCATCCTTGCCGTTCGTAAGTTCGAAGGTCTTGCCGTTGCTCAGCGTTACCTTGACGCCGTTTTCGGTGGGAGTCACATCGGTGATGACAGCGCCGGCGCTGATTTGCGCTTTCAGTTCGCTGACCGATTTCTCGACAGCGGTGATACGGTCGTCCAGACTGGCGATGTCGCTGTCGTAATTCTTACAGGACACGAACATCCCTGCCGAACCGGACACCAATGCCCCGCACAGAAATAAGCTTAGAAATTTTTTGTTCATGACACAAAAGTTTAAAATTTATAAATTTTAAAAAAGAAAATGTGGCCTTGTCAGCGGTTGGCTCAATTATCCCCGTGTGTTTTCCGTTACTTTATAGGTAACGGCACATGTCCCTGTATCCTCACCGGAGGCCGTTTCGGATATGGGGTCGTGGTACGGTTGCATACGGACAGAGACAGCCTGTCCGGGGAAACGCATCTCCCCGGACCGACCGTCGCAGTTGAGAAAAGTCGCGGATTTGTTCGTATCCGGTTTCCGGCAGCCGGGGGAAGCGGCTCCGGCAACCGGGCCGAACGTTTATCGGCCGGAGTTTTTCCGGGCCTGTTTTTTTACATAGGATATCACTTCCCGGTTGGCTTCGTCAATCCGGTCGTCCCGGAACGGTTTGAGGTAGGTCTCGGTGACCGCTATGGAGGAGTGTCCCATCGCCTCGGAGATGATGCCGGGATGTATTTCGCAGTAGTAGGCCATGGTAGCCCATGTATGCCGTATCGTGTAGGTGCTGATGGGTGTCGAGCCGCCGAACCGTTCCCCGAGCGCGGCGAGCTGCCGGTTGAAACTCCGCAGCGCACGCTGGTATTCACGGTAAGCCTCCTCGCTCCCTTCCGGACTGGTGAGGAACGGCAGCAGATAAGGCGATTCCTCCCTTTTATCCGACAGGGTGTCGATGAGCTTCAGGGCCTCCGGTGTCAGTATTACGGTGAGTCGTCTGCCCGTCTTGCGTCGCCTGTACCTTAATATATTGCCTTGGATGTCGCTTTTGCGCAGGTAGGCGAGGTCTACGAACGGGATGCCGCGCAGGATGAACATCAACTGGAGAATGGCCAGCGTGCGCTCCATTCCTGCGGAGAGTTCCTCGCCCTTGCCGTTCATCAGCCCTCCCATGTCGGAGGCTTCCAGCGACTTTTTCCGCTCGGAGGAGACCCCCGTTTGTACGTGCCGGAAGAGCCGTGGGACATAGCTGGCGTAGCCTTCGTCCACGGCCCGGTTGTAGGTGGCCCGCAGCACTTTCATGTAGGTGGAGACGGTGTTCCAACTGCATTTGCGTTTGCGGAGGTATATCTCGAAATCCTTCAGGAGCGCCGGGGTGAATTTCTTGAACGGGATGTCCCGGCAGCAGGAGAACAGGGCGAACGAATTGTACGCGCTTTGGTAGACGTGGGCCGTACCCCATTGTCCGTTCTCTTTAAGCTCCTGTATGATAGATGATAGCGTTTGCAATAACGATTTCTGTTCCATAGTACCGCATTTGTTTTGAATACATTGATTTATCGCCACATAATAAAAAAAACAACTATTATTTTGCGCGGTTGCAAAAAACAGCTATATTTGCGTTGTGTTATGTGCCGTTACCTATAAAGTAACGGCACATGCCGTTTTCGGGCGTTCCGGATGCGTTTTGGAGGCCTGAATGTGTCATATATCGGAGTGGTTGATGGTATATGCAGTACGGAAGATGTTCCGTACGGTGTCTTTCCGTATCTCTTTGCCGTCCGGTATCCGCTCCGGAACGGATGGACCGGATGCCGTATCGCCCAAATTCGGGTATTTTTGTGCATCGTTTAATCAAGTTTAAAAAAAATTACTATTTTTGTCTATTGTGACTTATGCGATATGTCATCAACTAAAGTAAATTATAATAATCTAAATCTCTGACTATGAGTAAAAAAATCTTGCTCGGAGCAATTTGTACGGTACTTTTTTGCGGTACTTCTGCAACTGTGTTCGCTCAGGACAATGCTCCCTCGGGCGCTGCGTCTTCACTGCTTAACAGCGCCGACCCCCGCGCCGCCGGTATGGGTATGGCAACTACCGCAGTGAACGACAATCCTTTCGGAATATTCGGCAATGCCGCATCCAACCTCCTCAGCGAAAAACGGATGGGCTTCGGCTATTCCTACAACCCCGTGATGCCCGATTACAATAAGGGCGTTGCTACCCATGCGGTAGGCGGTTATTTCAACCTCGACGAAAACAACGGTTTCTCCCTCGGCTTCCGTTATTTCAACGGTCCCAAGAGCATTATCGCAGGTGACGATGCCGTTGCGGGCGATTCTTTCCGTCCCAACGATATGGCTGTCAGCATCGGTTATACGCGCAGGATTGTGGATAACTTCACCATGTCGCTGACTGCTAGGTATATCCGTTCGGATTATACGAAGTTCGGCAGCGACTATTACAAGGCCGGCAATGCGTTTACCTTCGACCTGGGATTTTACTATGAAAATACCATCGAATCTTTCTACGGTTCGACCTGGGCGGTGGGCCTCAACGTCAGCAACGTAGGTACCAAACTCGATATCTCGGTGCCTTCCAATCCGATAGCGATGCCTGCCTACGCTAAGCTGGGCGGTTCTATCGACATGCCTTTCTCCGAAAACCACAAGCTGCTCGCAGCTCTCGACCTCGGCTATACCTTCATGCCTTCGACCGATGCGTCGTTTACCGCCGGTCTGGGTCTGGAGTACAACTTCCTGAAACACGGTTTCCTCCGTGCCGGTTATCACTACGGTGACGAGAAATCCATCGGCGGCAGCTACGCTACCGTGGGGCTCGGTGCGGCAGTAGGTCCGGTGAGGGTCGATGCTTCATACTGGATTGCAGGTAAGGAGAGCCCGGTGAAGAATACCTGGGCAGTGGGCCTCAGCCTCTTCTTCTAATCGGACATAGCGGCCGCTTCGGCGGTGACGAACAGGCGGGTACCCGGTGAGGGTGCCCGTTTTTTGTCGTCGTCCCGAACCGACGGAAGCGGAACGGGTTTCGGAGCCGTATCGGTTTCTGTTTCCGACCTTTTGTGTTTGCGCCTTGGTTTTGCCTTTCCGAAAGGGGCTTTGTGCTGTCTTCGCTCGTCTCATTCCGGTCGGAGGTGCGGCTTGTGTCCGCACGGGCAGAGAGAGGGGAAGGCGGCCGGAAGAAAAGGACAGAGGTGGAAAGGGGGGCTTCTGCAGTCGTCTCGGCTGCGCAGGAGGATGGATGGAACTGGAACGCTTCTGCTGCGATTTGTCATTGACGGCAAAAAAAGCTATTTTTGTCACGCACTGCGGATATGGCGTAATTGGTAGCCGCGCCAGACTTAGGATCTGGTGCCGAAAGGCGTGGGGGTTCGAGTCCCTTTATCCGCACAAGTCGGTTATGGCAGCGGAAGATAAATCGCAAATCGTTGCGTTGTTATCGGTATCGGATGCGACCGGTTGGGCTGGAAGATTTTTTCGCACCGGTTTTCGATGTCTCGTCCGGGTGGGGTTAGACTTAAAGAGGCCGTACCGTTCTGAACAGATATGTTCAGAACGGTACGGCCTCTTTAAGTTATTCGGAAAGTGGGGAAGATTGCGCGGTGGTGTCGGCGAAGCCGGTTCGGAAGATGGAAAAGCGGTCATTGTCTGCGCCGCAAAACAGATGCAGGGAGACGGATTTCCGTCTCCCTGCATCTGTTTGATAGTTGGTGTCGGCGTTAGTCTCTTCGCGCGAACCCGATGTAGTAGAGGAGGGTGGCGATGGCGCTCAGGGCTGCGACGAGGTAGGTGCGTGCGGCCCATCGGAGGGCGGTTCCGGCCTGTTGGAGCGCTTCGCCGTGGAGCGTGCCGCTCGCTTCCAGCCACTGCATGGCCCGGTTGGAGGCATTGTACTCCACCGGCAGCGTAATGACCGAGAAGATTGCCGAGAGGGCTATCAGGGCGATGCCGGCCCAAAAGATGGCCGGCATGGTGTTGATGAGGATGATGCCGACAATGATGAGCAGGAAAGACCACTGCGATGCGAAGCTGATGACCGGCACGAGC
Organism: Tidjanibacter massiliensis; assembly: GCF_900104605.1. Taxonomy (NCBI): domain Bacteria; kingdom Pseudomonadati; phylum Bacteroidota; class Bacteroidia; order Bacteroidales; family Rikenellaceae; genus Tidjanibacter; species Tidjanibacter massiliensis. The sequence continues at coordinate 1,976,968 of NZ_LT629960.1, forward strand.
GCCGAGCGCACACGCAGGGGGGCGTACCCGTAGGCATCCTGTATGGCGTGTCCCGTTTCGTGGGCGGCCACGGCCGCAGCCGCGATGCTGTTGGAAGCGTAGACGCTTTCGCTCAGGTTGATTGTCTTGTTCGTGGGATTGTAGTTGTCGGTAAGGTGTCCCCGCGTGGAGGTCACGGTGACGTCGTAGATGCCGTTGTCGCGCAGCATCTTTTCCGCCACCTCACGGCCCGTCAGCCCTCCTGTCATCGGTACCTTGGAGTATTTGGAGAATACGGACTGCAACCGTCCCTGTACGATAAGGCCGACAATCCCGATGATTATCAGCAGCCACCACTCTATTGTCATCGTTAATTCCTGTTTATTGGTTTCTGTATCAATAACGGCGCTTCGGGGAGGCTATTGCGTTGCCTCCCCGCTAAATCGTTTGCCGTGCCGTTTCTTTCGGCGGAGGCTTACATCTCTTTCTTGTTGTAGTAGGAGTTGGCCTGCGATACGGGTGTCACCACGATTTCGTCGATATTGACGTGGGGCGGCTGCGTGACCGCCCAGAGGATGGTGCGGGCGATGTCCTCCCCCCGCAGCGGGCGGATGCCTTCGTATACCTTGTCGGCCTTCTCCTTGTCGCCGTGGAAGCGTATCAGCGAGAATTCCGTCTCCACTTTGCCCGGACGTATCTCCGTGACCTTGACGCCCGTGCCGAGCAGGTCGATGCGCATGCCGCGGCTGAGGGCGTGTACGGCGTGTTTCGTCGCGCAGTAGACGTTGCCCGCCTCGTACGCCTCGGTGCCGGCTATCGAACCCAGGTTGACGATATGTCCGCCGCCCTGCTGTGCCATCCGCTCCGAAACGATGCGGGCCATGTAGATGAACCCTTTGATGTTGATGTCGATTACCTCGTCCCAGTTCCGGATATCGCCCTCCTGGAACTTTACCAGATCGGTGGCGCGGCCGGCGTTATTGACGAGAATGTCGATACGGCGGTACTCCTCGGGCATGGAATCCAGGGCGGCCAGGCCCCGCTGGTAGTCCCTGACATCGAAACTCATGACGTGTACCTTCGTGCCGTAGGCCTCTTTCAGCTCCTTTTTGAGCGCTTTCAGCCGGTCGGCTCGACGGCCCGCTATGATGAGGTCGTAATCGCCTGTCTGTGCGAACAGCTTTGCCGTCGCTTCTCCTATACCGGAGGTCGCTCCGGTTATCATCGCAACTTTTTTCATGACGGAATTGGAGTTTTCATATTTCCGGTAAAACTACGAATAAAGCGGCGGATATGCAATTTTGCCGTCCGATTTCGCTCAACCCCCGTTTTTTGGTTTAATTTTGCGGACGGAGGCGGGAGCATCGGGTATGTCCCGTGCGGATTATGTCCGGCGCCGCCCTCTTCAGAGTTATCGGACCGTACTGTCATGTCGCATATCAATACAGAGCTGTTTATCTCCCGTCGCATCTCCTCCCGGAAGGGGGGGCGGGAGAATATCATGGTGCGCATCGCCACGCTTACCGTGGCGGTAGGCATGGCCGTCATGATACTTGCACTGGCGGTCGTGACGGGATTCAAGCGGGAGGTGACGGCCAAGCTGGTCGGGTTCGGTTCCCATGTCCGGATAGTGAGCCTCCACTCGAACGCCTCGCTCGAAACCGACCCCGTGACGGTGGATACTGCGCTCATGGAATCCGTCGCCCGTCTGCCGCGCTTCGCCTCCGTGGCCCCCTATGCCGTGAAGGGGGGGATGATAAAGACGCCGGAAGCGATACAGGGCGTGGCGCTGAAAGGTATCGGTCCCGATTACGATACCGCTTTCCTGCAGGAACATCTTGTCGTCGGTTCGCTTCCTGCCGTGGGAGGGGAGGTACGGAGTAAGGAGCTGCTGGTCTCCGCCAATATTGCCCGGATGCTGGGGCTCGCCGTGGACGACCGGGTAGAGATGCTCTTCATCAGTTCCTCGCGGCCCGTCAGGCGCGACCGCTTCAAGGTGTGCGGCATCTACTCCACCGGTATGGAAGAGCTCGACAACGCCATGACCTTTACCGATATCCGGAACGTGCAGCGGCTCAACGGCTGGAACGGGGAACAGGTGACCGGTTACGAGGTCATGACCACCGATTTCAGCCGGCTTGACGAGTTCGCCGAGGCGGTCTACGGGGCCGTATTCGATAACGCCGACCGCACTTCCGACGTGTTGAAGGTGGAGGATATCGTGAGTCTCAATCCCAATACTTTCGACTGGCTTCGCGCCCACAACGTCAATGCCGCGGTCATCATCGTCATCATGCTGCTCGTGGCCTTTCTGAACATGGTATCGGCGATGCTGATAATCCTCCTCGAAAAGACCTCCATGATAGGCGTGCTGAAAGCGCTGGGTATGCGGAACCGGGCCGTGCAGAAGGTCTTCATGCTGCGCTCGCTGGCCATCGTGTTCCGCGGGATGCTGTGGGGAAATGTCGTCGGGATAGGGCTGGCGCTGCTGCAGAAATATACCGGGCTGATACGGCTCGACAGTACGGGGTACATGCTTTCCCGTGTCCCGGTACATTTCGGATGGGAGTGGTGGTTTGCCCTGAATGTCGGGGTGCCCCTCGTGATGCTTGTCCTGATGGTCATTCCGGCACGGGCCGTTTCGGCGGTCAGACCGGAGCGGACCATGCGTTATCAGTGATGTGATGGAAGAGAACAGCAAAAAAACGCGGGTGCGCGAGATGTTCGACAGCATCGCCCCCAGATATGACCTGCTGAACCACCTGCTTTCGTTCGGGGTGGACAGACTGTGGCGGCGGCGTATGGTCGGCGTCGTGGCGGCCGGTACGCCGGCTGCCATACTCGATGTAGCCGCAGGGACGGGCGATGTAGCCGTCGCCCTGGCCCGCCGTCTTCCAGCGGCCCGGATAACCGGTATCGACCTTTCCGGCGAGATGCTCGCCGTGGGGCGCGGCAAGGTGGCCCGCAGGGGACTTTGCGACCGTATCGAACTGGTGCAGGGCGATGCCGAGCAACTGCCCTTTCCCGACGGGACGTTCGATGCGGTGACCATCGGATTCGGAATTCGCAATTTCGGCAGCATCGAGGCCGGTCTCGCCGAAGCCTTCCGGGTGCTTCGCCCCGGCGGCCGGCTCTGTATCCTCGAATTTTCGACGCCCCGCGGACGTTGTTTCGGCCCGCTGTACCGGTTCTATTTCCACCGTATCCTGCCGTTGGTGGGGCGCCTGATATCGAAGGACGATTCGGCTTATACCTATCTTCCCGAATCGGTGGACCATTTTCCGGATAATTTACTATTTTTGCGATTGATGGGGCAGGCAGGGTTCGCAGCGTGCCGCTCCCGCCGCCAGATGCGCGGAATCGCCTATATTTACGAGGGCAGAAAGGAATGAGAGGAAAGATTTGCATATTCGTCGCGGCGCTCGCCGCACTCCTGGCATTGCAGGGGTGCATGAGGAGGGATGCCGTCATCTTCCAAGGTATCTCCGACGTGGAGGTTTCGATGGAGGCGTCGCCCCGTGTGGGCGTCGTGCTGCTCGTCGAGAACACCTCCGGCAGGAACATCACGGTGCGCGACGCGTCGTTCGTCCTCACCTCCCGGGACGGAGGCCGTATCGCCAAGGCTCGGGTGGAGGGAGAGCTTTATCTGCCGAAACGATGCCGTACGGAGCTGTATGTGCCCTTGCAGTGTTCGCTCGACAATCCCTTGAAGGCACTCGCCGTTTTGGGAGACATCGAGGGAAATGCGCCGCTGCTCTTCGTAACGGGAGGCGTGACGGTGAAGGCAGGATGCCTGAAGAAAACGTTCGGAGTGGAGAAGATGCCTCTGTCGGAGTTTCTGAGGTATTTCGGGGAAAGCGTATCGTCCTTTCGCGGCGCTTGAATTGTGTGTTATGAGGATGAAATTGTTGGCATACGGTACGGTCGCACTTCTGGCGCTGCTCCTCTCTTTCCCGGCCGCAGGGCAGGGGATAGGGACGTTCAAGGCCCGGCTGGCCCGGCCCGGCGAATCGACGGATGCCGTGGTGACGGTTCGCGAGTACGGTTCCGCAGTCGAGGCCGTGCGGCGCTACGACAACAGCGACCGGCCGACCGAGATTCCCGGTTACCGTATCCGGATATTTTTCGATAACGGACAGAATGCCCGCAGCGAGGCATTGGCTACGCAGGAGCGTTTCCGCAGCGAGTTTCCCGGTATACCAACCTTTCTCGTTTACGAAAATCCTTCCTATATCGTGACCGTGGGTAACTGCATCACGATTGACGAAGCGCTGATGCTGTGGGACAGGGTGCGGAAGAGTTTCAGTACCGCGTTTCTCTGGCGGGGAAGCATCCCCGTCGAGGAGTTGCTGCGGGAAGAACCGGTTCCGGTACCGGAATCCGGCCTGCAGGCCGATACCGTTGCGGCAGTGACACGGGTTTTACCGTATTAATTCATTATAATAACCTACTAAAATTTAAAGACCATGAAAAAGTTAACGCTCGTTTGCATCGTGGCTATGGCCGCTTTCGTGATGACCGCATGCGGTAACAGGAACGCCAAGAAGGCTGCGGAAGTACAGGTTGTTGAGACCGAGACGGTGGCTGCCGAGGCAACTGCATGCTGCGCCGCCTGCCCCTGCGAGGAGTGCAAATGCGGGGAGTGCAAATGCGCCGAGGGTGTGTGCACTTGCGAGAAGTGTGTTTGCGAAGGGTGCAGTTGCGCCAAAGCTGCGAAGTGTGAGAACTGCGCATCGTGTGAGGATTGCAAATGCCCGGCAGAGAAGTGCGAGGAGTGCAAATGCGAAGATTGCAAATGTGCTGACTGCTGTGCCGAGACCGTAGTTGTCGAAGAGGCCGATACGGCGGTAGCCGAGTAGTCGCATTGCATCCGGGAGGCTGCAGCGCTTTCGGGTGAAGGAAGAAGAACGGCAGTGGGCGGTAAGCCTCGCTGCCGTTTTGTGTAAATGCGGTTTATTTGAGTATCTTTGCGGTTCGTAAAAGATAAAAGATGACCGAAAACGAAGATTTCGGCTCGCTCGGGCTCTCTCCGGAGATGCTCGCCGCAGTCGAAGCGAAAGGGTTCGAGCGCCCTACGCCAATTCAAAAGCTCACCATTCCCATATTACTTGACGGCCGGAACGACATTATCGCTCAATCCCAGACGGGGACGGGCAAGACCGCCGCATACGGTTTGCCCATCCTGCAGGAGCTCGTGCGCGGTGCGGGCAGCGTGCAGGCCATCGTCCTCGTGCCGACGCGCGAACTCGCCCTGCAGGTGACCGAGGAGCTGGTCTCCTACAATCGGGAGAAGCGGCTTTCCATCGCGGCCATATACGGCGGAGCCTCCATGAGCGAACAGCTCAGGCGGCTGGCGAAGGGGGCCGATATTGTGGTGGGGACGCCGGGGCGCGTGCTCGACCACATCCGGCGCGGGACGCTCGACCTGTCCGGCATCCGCTACCTCGTGCTGGACGAGGCTGACGAAATGCTGAACATGGGATTCATCGAGGATGTCGAGGAAATTATGTCGCATACGCCCGGAGAGCGGCGCGTCCTGCTTTTTTCGGCGACCATGCCGCAGCGTATCGTGAACCTTTCGCGGACCTACATGCGCGACGTGGAGATGCTGCGCGTGGAATCGGCCCGGCTGACGGCCGACCTGACCGACCAGATTTATTTCGAGGTGCGCGAAGCGGACAAGTTCGACGCCCTGACGCGTATCATCGACATCACTCCCGAATTTTATGGCATCGTCTTCAGCCGCACGAAGGTGGGGACGGACGAGCTGGTGAACCGGCTTCTCGAACGGGGATACGCGGCCGAGGGCCTGCACGGCGACGTGTCGCAGGCACAGCGTGAAAAGGTACTGCGTAAATTCCGTAACAGGCAGGTAAATATCCTCGTGGCTACGGACGTGGCGGCGCGGGGTATCGACATCAACAACCTGTCGCACGTCATCAACTATTCGCTGCCGCAGGATTCGGAAAGCTATGTGCACCGCATCGGGCGTACAGGCCGGGCCGGGAATCAGGGAACGGCCATTACGTTCATCTCCTCTTCGGAGATGCGGCAGTTCGGCTTCCTGCGCCGCGATATCAAGGCCGACATCCGCAGGCAGGATTTGCCTACGCCGCAGGATATTGTGGCCGTCAAGAGGCAGCGCATCAAGGAGGAACTGCGGGAAATCGTCGAGGGGGACAACTATGCGGATTACGGCGATATGGCCGAGGAGCTGTTGGCTGCCTATACGCCGGAAGTGGCGTTGGCTGCCCTGCTGCGCCTCGCTTTCCGGAGCGAGCTCGACGAGTCGAACTATCCGGAAATACGCTCCTTCTCGGTAGACAGGCGGGGAACGGCGCGGCTCTTCCTCGCCGTCGGCCGGAAAGACGGTTACGACGTACGGAAACTCGTGGCCCTGCTCAAACGCGAGTGCGGCCTGCGGGACAAACATATCAACGATGTGAAGCTCGGCGACAGCTATTCTTTCGTCAGCGTTCCCTTCGAGGATGCCGAGCAGGTGGTGCGTCGGCTGAACAAACTGCGCCGCGGTACGCGTCCTCTGGCGGAGATAGCCCAATCGGTCGGCGGGTCCGACGGACCGCGCGGCCGGGAAAAGGAGCATGTCGGGGAGGAGGTTGCAGCCAGGGAGGAACCTATCCGCGGGAAGCGGGAGACGGGCCGGTCGGTCGGGTGGGAGCGTCGTTCCTGCGATGGGGCGGAGCATGTTGCTGCGGAGCGCGGGAAGCGTCCGAAGAAAGAAAAGGGGCGGCCGGACAGCGGTCGCGGAGAACGACCGGCCGGAAAGGGAAAACCGTTCCCCTCTTCCGGACGGGATGCCGGACGGGTGGATGCGGCATTCTCTTTTGAATCGGAAGAGGGAGGCAGCGGCGGATTCGACTGGTCGTTTTTCGAGAAAGACGGCAACCGGTGGGAACGTCCGGCCAAGGGAAAGAAACGGAAATAGCTGAATTGCGCGGCGTATCCGTTGTAGACGCACTGTAAAAACGAAGCCGGAGAGGAAACTCCGGCTTCGTTCGTTGCTGGAAACAGCAGGTATTGAAATCAATCCGACCTTTCGCAGGATGACGATTATTCGGACAGGCCGTCCGCTGTTATTCCGGACATCTGAACCGTCGTCCGGTCGATTGGACTTTTGTCCGTTTCCTATTCGCCGATTGTCGTGCCCGTCGTTTGAGACGCAGGCGTATCCGGGAAATTCGATACGATGAGTATGGCCGGTTCTTCTACTTCCACTCCGTTTACCTTGTAGTGTATGATGAGTTTGTAATCGAAAGTCAACGGGTGGTCGGGAATAAGGAAAGACAGCGTTCTTGTGGATTTGTTATAACTCCATGTATCGAAAGGATAGTACGGGTAATGTGTCCGGTGGTCGGCCTCTACATCCACTATTTCGACGTTCGTTTCCGTCCCCATATATTTGGCCCGGTAGGTGGTGTTGTAGGCGTAGGTCTCCGGTGCGTTGATGACTCCGAATACGCTGTAAACATCCAATGGCTGCACGCGTATCGGAGCGGTGTATTCCACTTCGGGGCCGTTTGGCTGGAACTGTATCTTTAGCTTGACGGTCATATTTCCCGGCTGTCTGAAAGTGTACTGGGCGCTTCTGTCCGTCTTCGGCGTAATGGTTGCGTCGCCCTGAACCACCGACCACTCCGTGACTTTCGCATCCGGACAGATTTCCAAATCCATCACCGAAACCGTGACCGGATAACCCTCCGTAGCGGTTCCGGGTACCGAAACGATGCTCGTGTTTGAGACGGTGACGGTCTTGTCGAACGTCTCTTCGATGCCCGGTGCCAGCTCTACTGTGGCACGCAGGGTCTTTTCTCCCGGTTCGGTAAAGCATACCAGAAGTTGGGAAGTATTGTTATTCAGTATCGTGGCGCCCGTACCGTCCGTTATCTCCCAGGTTGCAGAAAACGGTGTTTGGTCTTTCATCCTAAGTCGGACGGGTTGGTAAAGCCGTATCCGGGTATCCGAAACCTCGGCCATATTCCTCATATCGAAATGATATTTGTTCGGATTGTCGAAGATAAGGTTCACTAATCGGTCGCTTATCTGTTTGTCGTTTCTGGCACGGATTCTCGATTGCCAGTGCCCCCAATCGTCCGAACCGTAAAAGTCGTACTGAATCTGCTCCATCGTAAAGCCGTTCAGTAACAGGCACTCTATAAGTCTGGTATATTCTTCATTGGTAGTGCCACTCCATTCGTATTCCTCCCCCAGCAATGCACGCGTATAAGCATACGAAACGCCGTTAGCCCAAGATTCCATGTCTTTTCTTCGACCGAAAAGATACATGGCACTGTAACTGCCGGCATCCTTATAGTAGTGCGATGCGTGTCCCAATTCGTGAAAGGTCGTTTGCATTGCACTTTTGGACGAGTGATAGCCCCCAACACGGGATTTTGCATACATGGTCAAAGCGTGTTCTCCTATTACGGCAGTAAGTATAGGAACGTATCTGCCTTCCCACTTAAATGGCGTTTCTTTATCGACGATTCCTATATTGAGCAGTTTCTGTTCCCTGACCAGTCCCGGAACGTGATTCGGTTCGGTATAATAGGCTGTCAGCGCACGGTGAGAACCTGCAAGGAAATAATCGAGACCGCACTGCGACGTCAGTACCGTATCGAGCGGCTCCGTGTGTCCCTTACACCAAGAACCGCGCCTCGTCCATGTATTGCCCTGCCGGATGACGAAATGGTGGGAATCCCATACGACCTGATAATCTACGGGGCCTATGAACTTATCGGTTACTGTAATCCTCCCGTCAGCATCGGTATAATATCGTTTCTGATTGCTGCCCTGTACGACCACTACGTTGAGCTGTTTTAAGGGGAGTATCGTGTCGCTGTTGTCGCCTACATCGACGTGAAACCGGAATCTTGCCGAAGGGTTCCACTCTTGCTGCGATTCGCCTGCACGCGTTGCGACAGAAGTGTGTCCCGTAGCGGCCAGCGTCTGAGTCAGGACATCTTTGAACAGGTCGGTCGAGAGCTGCTCTTCCGAACCGGACGCAGACCCTGCGCCGCCGAGACTCTGAATATAGACATCATAAATCTTCGTATAGGGGATATCCTCCGGGAATTGGAAACCGATTGGAACCACGGAGTAAAGCGGTAGAATCTCACCTTGAGAATCTTCATCGGGTTCGGGAATCGGCTTACCTTCTTCGCCGACAGGATTATAGGACGTAATCAGGTCGAGCGCCTCCAGCCGGGCTACCTGGGCCGAATCGGTCGGAGAAAAGCATACGTATTGGTGGGTAGGTTCCAACACGATTCTCGGCTGTCCCGTTTGGGCGAGTTTGGCGTCGAGCACCTCCTGTACCAGCGACAGTTTGTACGGGTCCTTCTCTCCGGTGGAGCGGGTGACGGCCGCCGTGAAAGATTCTTCGCCCTCCGACGGCTGAGGAAGCTCCTCCTTGACGCACGACGCCAAGAGCAGCCCCGAAAGCAGTAACAGGTAAAAGTTTCTCATATAATAGTAATTTTAAAGTTAGACAATTTTGTAGGCTTTTATTCCGTTAATATTGGATATCCTCTTTTGAAAAATTCTTCTGTGAAAATATATTGAAGGTATACAACATCTTTGGTTTCTTTGGTTATATCGTAGTTCTCCGCATGGTATAAATATGCTCCAACCATATCTCCGACTTCCCATTCTCCGTTAGATATAGAAAGACCTTCAAATTTTAAGTCATCGAAAGGATCAGCTATATTTGTACCAAATCCTCCCGTAGGAGGCGGCGTCAATATCTTAGTGAATTCTCCCCCGGGAGTGATTGTAAAGTTGTAGACCGGCTTAGCATTTGGGTTTTTTCCCGGTCCCCATTCATCACTATAATAAGTCTGATCATAGAGCGTAACGATAATGGTTTTGTCTGTTCCATTTATAAAAGTATAATAGGCAAACTTGTAATACGAGTGGTCGCATCCGCACAGCGTCGCTGCGGCGACAAGGAGTAAAAGAAGTCTGGTTTTCATAATAAAAGATTGTTATGAGTTAAACTTAACTATCGCTTCAAAGGCGTATTATTTGTTTTTAAAAGACAATACGTTACGATTGTAAAGTGCAATTGTATTCAATGATTCCAATTAGCTACCTGGGCCGAATCGGTCGGAGAAAAGCATACGTACTGGTGGGTCGGTTCCAACACGATTCTCGGCTGTCCCATTTGGACGAGTTTGGCGTCGAGCACCTCCTGCACCAGCGACAGTTTGTACGGGTCTTTCTCTCCAGCGGAGCGGGTGACGGCCGCCGAGAGGGGTTCTTCGCCCTCCGACGGTTGGGGAAGCTCCTCCTTGACGCACGACGCCAGGAGCAGCCCCGAAAGCAGTAACAGGTAAAGTCTTTTCATGTTGCAACAGTTTTAAGTTAGGTAATTATGGAGTTAATCGTAAACCGGCACAGGTAATCCGAAGTCATTAAAAAAATCATCGTCGAATACACACTGTAGATGGACGGATTTATTCGTGGATTTTGTCTCTTCATAAAAGCCGTTGTATTGGTAGAATAGATTATTGGGCCTTAGATGTGAAACTATGCTCTCCCCGTTCGATACGGTAATACATCTTGCCTCTTTTATATCCTCAAACGGAGGAGAGAAACTTTTTTTTCCCATACCCGGATATGGCTGCAGTATTCTGGTGTATTGTTCTCCCGGTGCGATGACAAAGCGGAATACTTCTTTGGCATCGGGATTTACTTTGAGATCCCAAATATTCGTATAGAAGTCTTGGTCGTAAAGTGTCACGACAACTGTCTTGTCCGTAGCATTGATATAGGTGTAGTAGGTCAATCGGTGTCCTAAACGGTCGCAACCGCACAGCGTCGCTGCGGCGACAAGGAGTAAAAGAAGTCTGGTTTTCATAATAGAAGGTTTTTATGAGTTAAACTTAAATCTTCACCCTAAAGATATGTTATTTATTTTACATGTCCAACATTTTACGGTCATGGATAAGCGGTGGTGCAAAGAATGCAATACGCCATGAGGTGTATAGGGTCATACGGTGTCGAACGTAATGCAGCGAATTCCGTCTGCTTGCCGAATGGATAAGGGGCAGGGCGGTATTGTCGGTATCTTTGAGGACGATGTACTGTCGGTGGGAGGTTGGGCCAGTTCGCGGGAGGAATTGTTTTAAGGGTACCTTAACCGAAGAGGGGAGAGTGCGATATTCGCACTCTCCCCTCTTCGGTTAAGGTACCCCGTGAGGGACACCCTGTTATTCAGGTTGATTACATCATGCCCATGCCGTTCATCCCTGCGCCGCCTGCCGGCATCGGGGGTACGGGCTCCTTCTTCTCGGCCAGTACGCACTCGGTGGTGAGGAACATGGAGGCTATCGAAGCGGCGTTTTCGAGCGCTACGCGGGCTACCTTGGTCGGGTCGAGGATACCTGCTTCGAGCATATCTTCGTAACGGTCGCTGCGGGCGTTGTAACCGAAAGCACCCTTGCCTTCGCGTACCTTGTTCACTACGACCGAACCTTCGCCGCCGGCGTTGGCGACAATCTGGCGGAGCGGCTCTTCGATGGCCCTCTTCACGATGGCGATACCGGTCGTCTCGTCGTCGTTCTCGCCCTTCAGTTTGTCGAGTGCGGAGATGGCACGGATGTAGGCCACGCCGCCACCGGGGATGATACCTTCTTCCACGGCTGCACGCGTTGCGGCCAGCGCATCCTCTACGCGGTCTTTCTTCTCCTTCATCTCCACTTCGGTGGCTGCGCCGACATAGAGTACGGCTACGCCGCCTGCCAGCTTGGCGAGCCTCTCCTGGAGTTTCTCGCGGTCATAATCGGAGGTGGTGGTCTCTATCTGCTTGCGTATCTGGTTTACGCGCGCCTTGATGGCATCCTTGCGCCCGGCACCGTCCACGATGGTGGTGTTCTCCTTGTTGATGGTCACCTTGTCGGCCGTTCCGAGCATTTCGAGCTTGACGTCTTCGAGCCTGTAACCCTTGTCTTCGGTGATGTACGTACCGCCCGTCAGCGTGGCGATATCTTCGAGCATCTCCTTGCGGCGGTCGCCGAAACCGGGAGCCTTGACGGCAGCTATCTTGAGGGTACCGCGGAGCTTGTTCACCACCAGCGACGAGAGCGCCTCGCCGTCCACGTCCTCGGCAATTATCACGAGTGCCCGACCGTTCTGTGCCACGGGTTCGAGTACGCCCATAATCTCCTTCATCGTGGAAATCTTCTTGTCGGTGATGAGGATAAGCGGCTTGTCGAGCTGCGCCTCCATCTTTTCGGTGTCGGTCACGAAATAGGCCGAAATGTAGCCCCTGTCGAACTGCATGCCTTCCACTACCTCGACGGTGGTCTCCGTGCCTTTGGCCTCTTCGACGGTGATGACGCCCTCCTTGTTCACCTTGCTCATGGCTTCGGCGATGAGGGAACCTATAGTGTTGTCGTTGTTGGCCGAAATGGTCGCTACCTGCTCGATTTTCTCGATGTGGTCGCCCACCTTCTGGCTCTGTTTGCGGAGGTTCTCCACAACGGCTGCGACGGCCTTGTCGATACCCCTCTTGAGGTCCATCGGGTTCGCGCCGGCGGTCACGTTCTTGATGCCCACGCCGATGATGGACTGGGCGAGCACCGTGGCGGTGGTGGTACCGTCGCCGGCGTCGTCATTGGTCTTGGAGGCTACCTCCTTGACAATCTGGGCACCCATGTTGGCGAAGGGCTCTTCGAGTTCCACTTCCTTGGCTACCGTCACACCGTCCTTGGTGATGTGCGGCGTACCGAACTTGCGGTCGATTATCACATTCCTTCCTTTCGGGCCGAGCGTTACCTTTACCGCATCGGCGAGCGCATCGACGCCCTCTTTCAGAAGCTCGCGGGCTTCCGCATTGTATTTTATCTCTTTAGCCATGGCTATATGATTTATTTGCGTGTGAAATGATTAGATGATTGCGAAAATGTCGCTCTGGCGCATGATGAGGTATGTTTCGCCTTCGACGGTCACCTCCGTACCCGCGTATTTGCCGTAGAGTACCTGGTCGCCTACCTTGACCTCCATCTTTACCTCCGATGTGCCGGGGCCGACTGCTACCACTTTGCCTGCGAGCGGTTTTTCCTTCGCGGTGTCGGGGATGATGAGGCCTGCCGCCGTCTTCTCTTCAGCCGGATTGGGCTGTATCAAAACTCTGTCTGATAACGGTTTGATTTTCATAGCTCTTAAACTGTTTTGAAGTTATATGTTATGTGATATCGTCTGCTTTTCGCATTGCGGCAGTATGTGTCGCACATTATATGCCAAACGCTCCGGCCGTACAAACTGTCACCCTTTGTATGCCAGTCTGGCAACAAATCGTATCGGCTGGCTGACAGAATTGCAGACGGGCGCTACGTGATTGCCGGCGGCCCTGTCGGCATATCGTAACGTTGCAAAAGGTTTTTTGTGGATTTTATGCTGAAAATATCCGGTTCGTTGCATATATATGTCTTGCGAGCAAAGATGTAATAATATTAACTATCAGCATTTTAATGTTTTTTTAATCGTATGTTTGCATTGCGTGCATGCAGACGGTCCGATGTGACGAAGATTTTTGGATAATCTTAAACCTACTAATTATTCATGAAAAAGAATCGGTTTTTTACAGGTGTTATGTGTACTTTGGCGGTTGTCGCACTCTCGGCCTGCGGGCAGGAGGCGCAGGAGCAACTGCAATACGTGAGCCTCAGCCAGGCGGGCTGTACCTTTTTCGGTACGGATAACGAGCCTTTGGCAGTGACGGTGGAAACATCTCCGGCGCAGTGGGCGGCGGAAGCATCCGCATCCTGGGTGAAGGCGGAACCCGGAGAGGACGGTACGACCCTTGTTCTATCAGTAGAAGACAATGATGGCGATGCCGAGCGAAAGGCTGCCGTGACGGTGACGGCCGGGCAGGCATCCCAGACGATTACGGTCTATCAGTTGGCACCCGACCTCTCCATCAACCGTTTCAGGAAGGAACGGATGTTCCAGAACGGCGGCGTAGTGTCGCCCAGCGGCAAGTACATCGGCGGTTTTACGAACAAAGCGATGGAGGACAATACGTGGGAATACTATCCTGTGATTATCGACACGGAGACCGGAGAAAAAATCAAACTCGGTCCGTTCCCTTCCGCGCTTTTCAAATGTAGTCAGCCGTTTGCCATTACCGATTACGGCCAGCTTTTTATCTCCGACCATGAGAACGGTGGTTCGGTCATTTTCGACCTCAACGGCGACTACATGCTCTCCAGTATTCCGGAGGGTTGTACGAACCGGGGCAACGTGATGGGCGTTTCGGGCGACGGTTCCAAATGGGTAGGTTATGCAACCAGCGAAAAGCAGGAGGGAGAGCGCATTGGTCAGTACCGTCCGATAATTTGGGAGGACGGCGAGGCCCGGATGCTTTCCATGCCCGAGAAGAACTTCAAGGGCGAGGATTTCTCGGTAGGGGCGATGGCGCGTGGCATCTCCGCCGACGGCTCCGTGATTTATGGAACGACGTGGGACAACAGCGACGGAGCCATGATTTACTGGAAAGACGGCAAGGTCAAGTATGTAGGCGAGGATGTACATGAAATCAAGTCGGTAACCATTCCCTATCCGGAAGGCGACGAGACGTTCTACTATGCCAACGGAATAGTCAGCCAGGCCGAAATCTACAAGATGAGTCCCTCGGGCAACTGGATAGCCGGCGCTTATCAGGAGATAACGGTCAATACGGACGACTATTCGACGGTCGCCAGTTCGTGCCCGGCCTTTTACAATACGGAAACGGAGACGACTGTCGTATTGGAGGAGTACAGCGGTGCCAAGGGCGTGCATGTGACCGACGGGGGCATCGCATTCATTGCACTGCCTATGGCCGGCGGCGAAGTGTACGACCTCAATGCGGGAGTTGCCATCGGAACGGTAGCCGAATGGGTTTACAGCGAATACGGCCTCATCATTCCGTCGGATATCTTCATCAAAAGCGTTTCGCCGGACGGTCGGGTGGTGCTCGGTACGGGTACGGAACAGCCGGCGGGTATGAAGGGGAGAATTTACCCGTGGTACATCATTCCTCCGGCGCAATAACAAAAAACTCTTTTCATAATTTTTACATAAGGTTATTTGACAGGTGGCTGGTCCGTGGTTTCGTCCGGTATCCGTCCGAAGGCGGATACCGGGCCGGGACCGGTTTGTTGCCGGCATCCCGGCGGCGAGGGAATTTCGGCCCGTACCGGACATTAACCGTCTATTTAGCATATTTTTAACTGACCTAATACTGAACAGACCATGGAAAAAAGATTGTGCGTTATCGCCGCGGCCTGCCTTGCTGCGGTGTCGTGTACGACCAAAGGGGAAAACGAACCGCAGCCGTCGCTCGAGGTGTCGCCCACTTCCCTCATTTTCGCGGCTGCCGCCGCCCCTGCCCAGGAGGTAACGGTCACGGCCGTCGGTACCGATTGGGAATACGAACTTGTAGGAAATGCCTCGGAGTGGGTCACCGTGACCGAAGACCGCACGAAAGGGCTCCTGACGGTCGGCGTACAGGATAATCCGCAGGCCGAACAGCGTACCGCCTCCCTGACGGTAAACGCCGCTGGCGGCAGCGGCATCAAGGTGAAAGACAAGACCGTGACGATTGTCCAGCAGCCGTCGGACACTCCTGTTGTCTATTCCATTACCGTGGAGCCCGCTTCGCTGACTTTCGAGGCGGAGGGAGCGGCGACACAGAAGGTGACCGTGATGACCGAAGGCGAAGGACTTACCTGGCGTACCGAAGTGGATGAGGCTGCCCGCGGGTGGCTCACCGTGACCGAGGGCGAAGGACAGTTTGCCGTGGCGGTGTCCGACAATCCCGATACAGTGGAACGTGCCGGCAACATCACCGTAATACCGAGTGAGGAGTCCGCTTCGCCGAAAGTGGTGCGCGTCGTACAGAAGGAGAAGGTGATACCCCCTTCGCTCGATATTGCACTCAGCAACGGTGCGACGCCCGAGGAGGGATTCGTGTTCGATTATCTGGGCGAAAACCAGAATTATTCCATCGATGTACGGGCCGTAAATATCGATTGGGACTATCGGGTGGAGTACGATTCCGCCGCGACCGACTGGATTACGGTTCGGAAAAACGAACTGTCGGACCGTGTCGGTTTGATGGTGCTGCTGAACAACAACAAAAACGAAGCTGCCGACCCGCGTTCCGGCCGTATCGTGATTTATACGGGCGAAGAGGGTATCGGCCCCTATGAGGTGAAGGTGACGCAGACCGGAAAACCCGAATTTCAGAGCACGATTCTCGAAAACGTTGAGGTAGGAACAGTGACCGGAACGAGGGCGATTGTCTATCCCAACAACGATAAACGGCAGTTGGCCTATACCGAGTGGAATATTACGCTGTGGGGTAGCGGTATCGAGTTCGTGTCGAAATTTGGCAAATATACCGGTTCGGGCGAATTGCTCCAGTTAGAGCTTGCGACGAATCCTATCGAAAAGAACGAGGAGGGAATTTACGTGATTCCGGACGGAACGTACGCACTTGCCCCGAATTTTGATGGCAAGAACGAAGATGGGACTTCGGTCGTTCCGGAGCCTTTTACCGTGAGCGGAGGCGAGCGGGGATTGTGGAATCATCCGTCGACGGCGAAAGGAACCTGGTACCTGCGGATGCAGGATGACAAGTACAACGGCGAGGAGGCCCGGATTACCGGCGGTACCCTGGCGGTAACGGGAACAGGAGACGGTAATTACCGACTCGAATGGGATTTCATCTCCGATGCCATGTATCATACGACGGGCAGTTACGAAGGGCCGCTTGCATTGGAGGTCGTGGGCTGATAAATATGGAACGGGACGGCGCCGTCAGACCCGTGACGGCGCCCGACCTCCATTCTTTTCATAGGTGGGGCGTGCGGAATTTCGGTTCCGTGCGCTTTTTTAATCCATAGTTTTTTATTCGCCGCATTGCCGGATGCGGTGCGTCTGCCCGATGCCGTATGGGGGTATCGTCGGGGCGCCGGGGAGCGGGCGGAGAAAGGGCGGCGTTTTTCGGTTGCCGGGCAGAAGGTATCGCAGTCCGGATGTTCCGTTCGTTCCGGTGTTACGCTCAGGTTTGTACGGTCGTCTGTGTATGGAGCCGCAAGCTGTGCGGCCGCCCTTTCACTCCGTCGTTTTACGGTTGTTGTCGCGTCAGGACGACGTGCCGGTGGTACTCTATCGGGACTGGAACGGCGATGCCGCCCATCGTGAGGGTTTCGTAGTAGATGTAACTCGCTTCGCCCGTTTCGCCCCATAGCTGTTCGGAGTCGGGAAAGAGTTCCGGAGTGGCCGTGAGAAGGTCGGGCAGCAGGAGGCGTTCGAGTCCCGATGCGTCCCGTTCTACCGATACCGGAAGAAAGGTTTCCGGCTCCGTCCATGCCTCGACGATTCCTGACGGGAATACGAGATGCGGGGCCGAATAGTAGGGCTTGTCTCCCTTTCGGAAAGCGGCTCCGAAGGAGACTCCCGCCGTACCGTTGCGCAGTATGAGGTGGATGGTGGCCGTCGCCCCGCCGAACCCCTGTACGCCGCTGCCGGCGATGCCCGTGACGGCATACCCGCCGTTTTCGCGGGCAATGGTCGCCGTCCCGGAAAATTCGGAGGTATTCGTCCAGTCTTCCGTAGTGGCGGAGAGCGAATGCCACTGCCATGTGCCGGAGAGGTCGGTGATGGGGGTACCCTGCTGCGATACGGCCACGGTTGCCTCGCTTCCCTCCGCCGAGCGTACCGTGACGGTTCCGCTCCGTACGCCGCTGCCGCTCCATGGTGCGGCGGTCACCTCCAGTGCCGTTCCGGTCACGGCGGCCGAGAGCCATGCGGTGCTTCCGGTGTCGGTTGCGGCCGTCAGTTCCGTTCCTCCGGCGGTGATTCCGCAGGTGCGGCGGCCGCCCTCCGGCCCGAATGAAAGTTGTGCCGGTTCGACAGCGATACCGGTATCGCCGGCCGCCTGCTGCGTAACCTCCAGTACCGCGAAGGCCCCTTCCGCATTGGTGACCGTGACCTCTCCGCGGCGTTCACCGCCGTCATTGACGGTTGCCGTCACAAGGAGTTGTTTCTCCACTATCTCCGCCGAGAGCCATTCGGCCTGGTCGGACGTCACCAAAGCGGCGGGAACACTTCCTTGTGTTACGACGGAGACGGTTTTGGTCAGCTCGTCGCCCGAGGAGGCGAAAGTCAGCGAAGCGGGTTCGAGGGTGATTCCGTAAGCGGCGGGAATTCCGGCCTGCCGGATGGTCAGCACGGCTTCACCGCCTTCGGCATTCGTGACCGTTGCTGCTCCTTCCCGTGCCTCGGCGGAGGAGTTGGGCGCGGCCGTTACGATGAGCCGCTGTTTTTCGATGCGCACCTCGTACCACGTATCCCCGGCGGCCCGTTCTGCCCGGAAGCCGCTGCCGGCGGAGATGATTTCCGCCTCTCCCGTCAGGGTACCGTAGGCGGGAAGTTCGAGGCTGTCCGGCGACAGTACGACGGCATAGTCCGTCCCTTCCCCCTCGCTACCCTGCGTGACGACGACGGTACGGGAAGCCGCCCGGTCGGCACTTACCGTGAGGGTCGCCCGGCGTTCGCCGTCGGAAACATTCCGGCTTGCGGCCGATACCGTGATACATGTTTCTTCCTGTGCCGTTTCCAGCCAGTCGGTCTCCTGGCCGGAGTAGCTCACCGAAAAACTGAAAGACGGAGCATCCGTTTCGACGTCTATCCGTTTGGATATGCCGGTTTCATCGAATGCGAACGACAGGACGGCAGGGGCAACTTCGAGCGTATGGGTGACGAGTCGGGGTTCCCGGTTTTTGCATCCGGCGGCGAGCAGAAGCACTGCCAAAAGGCAAAGAAGACGTATCGGACGGTTTGTGCGCATGGTATGGAGAAGGGTTATGATTTGCAGTTTGCATTTGTCGGGCAGGTTCCGCTTCCCGGTTACAAAAAGAACGATTCATCCTATGGACGGATGTTCCGGCCACCGGTCCATTCGCCTCTTTTGTCCTGTCGGATGCGGGCGGCAGCGGCTTGCGGTGGACAACCCTTTTCCTTCTGGAGATGGGAGCGTGTCGCCGCCTGTTTCGGCTCCTCGTCCGGAGGAGCCGGTTATCGCGGTTCGGAGACTTCGGGGCGGGTACCCTGCTCTTCCCTCTGTTCCTCCGGCTCTTCCGTCGGCGGAGGCGTCGTGTCCCATCCGCCGCCCAGTGCCTTGTAGAGTTGTACGAGCGCGATGTATTCATCCCGGATGGCATTGCTGAGTCCTATCTGTGCATCGAAATACTGGCGCTGTGCGTCCAGCACGTCGAGGTAGTTGATGACGCCGTTGATGTATTGCAGCCGGGCGAGCTCCACGTATTTGCGCGAGGCCTGTTCGAGATTCCGTTTCAGGACGCACGCTTCGCGGGCGCTGTTGTAGCCCACGATGGCGTCGTTCACCTCCTGAAAGACCGTGAGTACCTTCTTTTCGTACCGTGCGCACTCCTGTTCGTAGGCGTGCTGCTGGGCCCGGTATTTGGCGCGTTTGGCGTTGAATGAGAAGATGGGAGTGGTCAGCGTCCCACTCAGCAGACCGTAGGGGGACTGAAGGATGCTCTGTATGGCGTCGCCTTCGAGTCCGTAGGCTCCCGTGAGGCGTATCCGCGGGAAGCGGTCGGTGTAGGCCATGCCTACCGCGGCGTTGGCCGCTATGAGCGCCTGTTCCGCAGCCCGGACATCCGGGCGCCGGAGCAGTAGTTCGGAAGGCAGTCCCACCGGCAGCTCCTGCGGTAGTTTCATGGCGTTGTCGAGCGACGAACGTTCCACGGGCCCCGGATACCTGCCTGCCAGCAGTGCGATTTCATTCTCTTTGGCGGCCACTTTCCGTTCCAGCTCCGGTACGAGGGTGGCGGTACTCGCAAGTTCTACCTGCGACTGCTGGTAAGAGGTTTCGGAGGTCAGGCCCCCCTCGAAACGTATCTTGGCCTGCCGTACCCCCTCCTGCCGGGTGGCGAGCGTCCGGCGGACAATGGCCAGTTCGTTGTCCAGAGCGGCCAGTTCGTAGTATGCCTGTGCCACTTCCGCAATCAGCGTCATTTGCAGTGCCCGCTGCGCCTCCACCGATTCGAGGTATTCCGCCACTCCCTTGCGGCGTGCCCAGCGGAGATTGCCCCAGAGGTCGAGCTCCCAGCCCAGCGTGAGTTTGGCTCCGAATTCGGGGCTGACGTCGGGATTGTTGCCTCCGTAATTCTCCCACTCCCGTTCGCCGTAGGCCGTCCCTCCTATCTGCGGAAGCATGGCGGCGTTGTCTATCCGGCGCAGTTGGGCAAGTTCCTGTACCCTTTCGGCCGCGATGCGCATATCCTTGTTGTTGGCGAGCGTGGCGGATATGAGATTCCGGAGAGTGGTATCGGAATATACTTCCCACCACCGCATGTCGGCGAACAGCAGCGAATCGTTGTCGGGGGCCGAGTCGGAGAGGCGGTCAGGAAGGTTGAGCTCGGGACTCTGGTATTTTCTGCCGAGTACGCACGACCCCATTGCCGCCGCTACGGCGACGAGCAGCAAGGCCCGGAGGATGTGTTTTACGGTCTGCTTCATGCCCTCTTCTTTTTAAGCCTGTCGGTGAACTTGTGTATCATGACGAAGAAGAACGGTACCAGAACGATACCCACGATGATGGCGACTATCATCCCGAAGAAAACACCCGTGCCGATGTCCTGCCGGCTCGAAGAACCGGGGCCGCTCGCAAGCACGAGGGGTACCATGCCGAGGATGAAGGCCAGCGAGGTCATGAGGATGGGGCGGAAACGGAGCCTTGCGGCGTGTATGGCCGCCGTGGTGACGTTCACGCCGCGCTTGACTTCGGCCTGGGCGAATTCCACGATGAGGATGGCGTTCTTGGCCACGAGGCCCATGAGCATCACCAGGCCAATCTGGAAGTAGGCGTTGTTCTCCAGGCCGCATATCCATACCCCCAGATAGGCGCCGAGGACGGCTACCGGCAGCGAAAGCATGATGGCTATCGGTATCGACCAGCTTTCGTACTGTGCGGCGAGAAAGAGGAATACGAAGACGAACACCAGTCCGAGGATGTAACCCGTCTGACCGCCCGCCTTCTTCTCCTGATAGGAGAGCCCGCTCCAGTCGATGCCGATGTTTTCCGGCAGCTTCTCCCGTGCGATTTCCTCTATCACCTCCATGGCCTGTCCGGAGCTCTGTCCCTGTGCCGCTTCGCCGGTAATGGTGGCCGAGTTGAACATGTTGAACCGCTTGATTACCCCCGGCCCCGTGGTGTAGTAGGCCGTGCCGAGGGCGGTGAGCGGTATCATCACTCCTCCCGTGCCGCGCACGTAGAACATGTTGATATCGTCCTTGTGCGCCCTGTAAGTCCCTTCGGCCTGTATGTAAACGCGGTAGATACGGTTGAACATGTTGAAGTCATTGACGTACACCGACCCGGTAAAGGTCTTCATGGTGGAGAAGACGTCGGCCAGCGGGACGCCCGACAGTTTGACCTGGTCGCGGTCCACGTCGAAGTAGAGTTGTGGGATTTCGGGCTGCAGCGAGGAGGATACCTCGTTCAGCCTGCGGTCGCGGGCCGCATAGTAGATGAGGGTGTCCGACGCCTGCCGCAGGTTGTCGAGCGTGGCTTCGCCCCTTGCTTCCAGTACCATTTCAAAACCGCCCGACGTACCGAGCCCCGGGATGACGGGAGGGGTACGGAGCACCACCTTGGCCTCCGGATAGCGCGACAGTTCGCTGCGTACCTCGTCCATGATTTTGTCCAGTTTCCCTTTCTTGCGCTCTTTCCACGGTTTCAGAATGACCGTCAGCTCGCTGCGCGACTGGCTCGTTCCCACTCTGGAACTCGACCCCGCGACGCTCTGCACGTATTCGACGTCGGGACGGGCCATGAGGTAGGCGATGGCGCGGTCGGTCACTTCGCGTGTCCGCTGCAGCGTGGCTCCTTCGGGCAGTTCGAGCTCCACGGTGAAATAGCCCTGGTCCTCTTCGGGGAGGAAGCTGCCCGGCACGGCGTAGTTCAGCAGCCAGATGCCTATCACGATGATACCCAGCCCCGCGAATACACGTTTGGGTACGGTCAGACTCTTTTTAATCATCTTCTCGTAAGTCCGGTTTCCACGGGCGAGGAAGATGTTGATGTATCGGAAGACGATATTCTTTTTACGGCCGTTATCCGGCTTGAGCAGCCGGGCGCACATGGCCGGACTCAACGTGAGGGCCACGACGGTGGAGATGAGTACCGACGCTACGATGGTGACGGTGAACTGGCGGTAGAGCATGCCGGTGATGCCCGAAAGGAAACTCACGGGGACGAATACCGCGCAGAGTACGAGCGAGGTGGTAATCAGCGCTCCGCTGATGCCGTGCATGGCCTCTTTCGTCGCTTCGTAGGCTCCGATTTTCTTCTCCTCCATGATGCGTGTGACGTTCTCCACCACTACGATGGCGTCGTCCACCACGATACCGATGGCGAGGATGAGGCCCAGCAAGGTGAGCATGTTGAGCGAGAAGCCGAATATCAGCATCACGCCGAAGGTACCTATCAGCGAGATGGGGACGGCGATGATGGGGATGAGCGTTGCCCGCCAGCTCTGCAGCGAGAGGAAGACGATGAGGATGACGAGGAAGAGCGCTTCGAAAAGTGCCTTGTAGACCTCGTGGATGGATTCGGAAATGTAGGTGGTGATGTCGAACGGGATGAGGTACGAGATGCCCTCCGGGAAGGAGGCGCTTATCTCTGTCATCGACTCCCGGACGAGCTTGGAGACTTCCATCGCATTCGCACCGGGCAGCAGACGGATATTCATCACGGCCGCATTGCCGCCGTTCAGCCCGCTCTCGGTGTTGTAGCTCTGTGCTTCGAGCGATACGCGGGCCACGTCCTTGAGGCGGATTATCGAACCGTTCGGGTTGGCGCGTACGACGATGTTCTCGAACTCCTCCACGGAAGAGAGCCTGCCCTGCGTGGAGATGGGGATGGAAATATCCACGCCTTCGATGGGCTGCTGGCCGAGCACGCCGGCGGCCGATTCGCGGTTCTGGTCCTTCAGTGCGCTCTGCAGGTCCTGAACGGTTACACCGAAACTGGCCAGCTTGTCGGGCTGTACCCAAATCTGCATGGCGTAGTAGCGGCTGCCCACGTTCGATACGCCGCCCACGCCCGGTATTCTTCGCAGGATGTCCACCACGTTGAGCGTTGCGAAGTTGCTCAGGTATATTTCGTCGAATTTGTCGTCCGAAGAGAGCAGGCAGACGGTCATGAGTTGGTTGGAGGCCTGTTTCTCGACGCTGATGCCGTTCTGCACCACTTCGGCGGGGAGGCGGGCCTCCGCCTGTTTCACGCGGTTCTGTATCTCCACGGCCGCGAGGTCGGGATTGACCGATATGTCGAACGTCACCGTGGCACTGAAACTGCCGGTATTCGTGCTGCTCGATTCCATGTAGAGCATGCCGGGCGTACCGTTGAGTTCCTGTTCGATGGGCGTCGCCACGGCCTGGCTGACGGTGAGTGCGCTGGCACCGGGATAGCTCGCGCTCACCTTGACCGTCGGCGGTGTGATTTGCGGATACTGGTCGATGGGGAGCATCGTGAGCCCGATGAAGCCCACGATGACGATGACGATGGAGATGACCGCCGAGAAAACCGGTCTGTCTATGAAGAAATCGGCTTTCATGGGCTATTCCTCCGCATTGTTGTCCATGCCCTCCGCGGCGGCTTCCCCGGCGACAGGTTCCACGATTTCGACCGTCATGCCGGGCATCAGTTTGTGATATCCCTCCACGACAATTCGTTCCCCGGGGATGAGCCCGCGCTCCACTATCATCATGTTGTCGGTTTCGGGACCGAGCTCGATGAATCGTCTTTCGGCTACATTGTCGGGTCTGATGACGTAGATGAATGCGCCGCCCTTCTCGATGATGACGGCCTTCGAGGGTACCACCACGGCTCCCTCGCGCACGTCGAGCAGCAGCTTGACCTTGGTGAACTGTCCCGGCAGCAGCACATGGTCGGGATTGGGCATCTCGGCACGTACGGAGAAAGTACCCGTCTGCGGGTCTACCTGCGGGTCGGCGAAATCCACCAGTCCTTCGTAGGGATATACGGAGTCGTCGGCCAACGTGACGGTGATGTAGGGGTTCCATCCGCGTGTCGGGTCCTGATGGCCGAGGTTTACGTTGCGTTCCTTGCTCCGGAGGTAGTCGAGGGCGGTCATGCTGAAGTCCACCCGTACGGTGTCGCTTTTGACGATGGTGGCCAGCAGCGATTTGCCGCCCGGGCCGACGAGTGTGCCGATATCCACGTTGCGTTCGCTGATGTATCCCGAAATAGGCGAGCGTACCGTCGTATAGCCGAGCGCCAGTTCCGCCTGTGCGAGGTCGGCTTCGCTCATGATTACCGCCGACACGGCGCTTTCGTACGAGGCGATGGCATTGTCCAGGTCGAGCTGGCTGGCCGCATTCTGCTCGAAGAGCGGACGGATGCGGTCCAGGTCGCGTTTGGCCTTGAGTTCGAGGGCCTTGTCTTTCTGCAACTGGGCACGTGCGCCATCCACGCGCGCCTTATAGAGTTTCGGGTCTATGACGAAGAGCACCTGGTCTTTCTTGATGTAGGTACCCTCTTCGAAAAGCATCTCTTCGAGGTATCCCTCCACGCGGGCGCGTATCTCGACGAACTGCTGGGCCCGTATCCGGCCTACATATTCGCCGTAAATCTCCATGTCGTCCGTGGTTACGGTCTCCACTACGACGGTCGGATGGACCTCGGGCTGGGGACGTTTACGGAAAATGAAATAGAGGGCTACCGCTATTATTGCCAGTACGACGGCTCCTGCAATGGCCTGGCGTTTCGTGAGTCTGAGTCTCTTCCTTTCCTTTTTTGCCATGGTTGGGCGTGTTTGTTGTTGCCGGTCATCTGACGTCCGGTCGGATTTTAAAACATACAAATATAGGGATTGGGGCGTAATTCCCCTCTTTCCCCCGCTCAAAATCTGTTTTTGCGACCGGGACTGTCCCGTTCCGGCGGGCTTCCTTTCCCGCGGACGGATATGTATCCATCTCTCTTCCAGCGGATATTGGTCAAGAGGAACGGACATCTGCCGTTCGTCGCGATTTTTTGTCGCACCGGGTTTTTCCGCCCTTTCCCGGACCGCAGAAGGGGATATGCCTTGCAGACTAATGATTATAACGTGGGTTCGGGTGCTTTATTTTGCGGGTTGGACGTTATCGGCCGGGGCACAACCTTTTTCCCGGCCGTTCAGCTGTGGCCCTTCTTTCCGAAACGGTCCGATTTCGGAAAAACTCTTCTATCTTTGCCAAATCTTTTGCGGCGGGTAGATGGATTTTGCAGCGATATGGGATGCACCGACAATTTTAAAGGGATAGTTTACGCGATACTTTCGTCTTCGACGTTCGGTTTCGCACCGTTTTTCACGCTGATGCTGATAGGGGGCGGCCTCTCCTCGTTCGAGGTGTTGTTTTACCGTTGGGGCGTCGCTTCGCTGGCACTCGGATGTTTTGGACTCGCCGTGCGGCAGAACTTTCGCATCGGGTGGCGCGACCTCGGGACGGTATGCCTGCTGGGAACGGCCCGGGCCATGACCTCCCTGAGCCTCGTGATAGCCTACCAGAACATAGCTACCGGGGTGGCTTCTTCCATCCACTTCCTCTATCCGCTCGCCGTAGCGTGCGGCATGGCCCTTTTCTTTAGGGAGCGTATCTCGTGGCAGGTCGTCGTGGCGATACTCGTATCGCTGCTGGGTGCCGTCCTGCTTTCGGCGGGCGACCTGAATGCCGGCGGGCGACACGCTTTGGTCGGCATCGGGGCGGCCTGCCTTTCGGTGGTCTGTTACAGCACTTATATCATAGGGGTACGTAAGACCCGTGCCGCCCGGATAGATTCGGCGGCCCTGACGTTTTATGTGACCGCTTTCGGGGCGCTGCTTTTCGGCTGCTGCGGATTGCTGTTCGACGGCGGCATACGCCTCGTCACCGGCTGGAAGATGTGGCTTTGCGTACTGGGCATCGCCCTTCCCGCCACGGCCATCTCCAACATCACCCTCGTGCAGGCCATCAAGTATATCGGGCCGACGACCACGTCGCTTTTCGGCGCCATGGAGCCGCTGACGGCCATGGTTATCGGCATACTCGCTTTCGGAGAGCCGTTTACGTGGATGACTGCCGCAGGAATGGTGCTCGTCATAGCCGCTGTCAGTTGGGTGGTGCTCAACAACGCTTCCGGCAGCGGTGTCCGCAGGCGGGCCGGAGCTGCCGGAGACCGGTAGGGGCACTGTTTCGCTATCCGTTCGGCGGTACCGCGGTAGGACGGACGTTCGGCCTTGTCAGTATCGGTTGCGGCCGTATATCTCTTCGAACGGCTTGCGGACTTTCTGCCGTACCGGGGCATCGGAATAGCCGAGCGTTATCAGCAGCGGTATCCGGCGCTTTTTGTCCACTCCGAGAAGTCGTTTTACCTTGTTTTCGTCGAACCATCCCACCATGCAGGTGCCGAGTCCGAGCGCGGCCGCCTGCAGGCAGAGCTGGTTGGCGGCTATGCCTATGTCCAGCAGCCTGTACTCCTTGTCCTGTATGACGCTTCCGACAGCCGAAAGCATGTTCTGTTTTTCGAGCACGACGGCGATGATGACGGGGGCTTGCCGGACGAATTTGTTCATCCCCATTCCCGCTGCCGCATCGGCGATGCGGTCTCTGAGTTCCGGTTCGTCCACGACGACGAACCTCCATGGCTGGGAGTTGTTGGCCGAGGGCGACAGACGTGCGGTTTCGATGCATTGCATCAGTTTCTCCTCCTCGACGGCCTTTCCCGAATAGCTTCTTACACTCTGGCGTATTCCGGCCAGTTCTGCGAATTTCATCATAGTGTCGTTAAGTTTTCATTTTTGCCGGGCGGCCGAAGGGGCGGCCCGGCTGCCTGCGCTCCTTCGTCCGCGGTGCAGGTAAAGGTAGGGACAATTTTTTAAAAGCGAAATCACTTCGTATTTGCGCCTCCGGTTTTTCGGACCTATAGGGAGAGGTACGCGCGTAACAATCTTTTAACCTCGCCTTAACGCTTCGTTAAAGTCGCCGCGGTTCTTTTGCGGCGTATTATTCAAGAACGATGCAATGAAGAAATTTACGCTATTGGTGATATGGACCGCTTTTTCGTGCTTCGCAGGTTTCGCACAGGAGGATATGCCTGCCCGCGCTTCGTTTCGCAACGGCAAACTGACGTTCGAGACGCGCGACAGGGCGTTCAGACTCTGGTTCGACAACCGCATCTATGTGGATGCGGCCGCCTATCTCCCCTCGGAGGATGTCTCCGGACTGATGTCCAAGCCCAACAAGGACCTCGAGTACGACGACGGGGCGTTCCGTTTCAGCAACGGCATGTCGATACGGCGGGCCCGGTTCGCAGTCAAGGCCACGCTCTATGAGAAATGGTTCGGCGAGCTCGACCTCGATTTCGCGTACAACGAGGTGGAGTTGAAGGATATGTTCATCGGGTACCGTTTTTCTGACCGGGTTTCGGTCAAAGTCGGTCATTTCAAGGAACCAATGAGCATGGAACGCCTGACGAGTTCCAAATATCTCATCAACATGGAGCGTCCGATGGCTGTCGAGGCGTTCGCCGGCGGGCGGCGGCTCGGGGCTGCGGCCACCGCATGGGGGAACCATTGGTGGGTGTCGGGAGGCATCTTCGGTCGGCAGGTGGACATCATCCAGAAGGAGAAGAACCGTGGCGGCGACGGTTACGGCTTTACGGCGCGGGTGGCTTTTTCGCCGCTGGCCGACAGGGACTTGACGCTCCATATCGGCGGTTACGGTACCTGGCGAGTTCCGGAGATGAGCGGCAAAACGGAGCGTTTCGTCGAATTCAGAACCTTCCCGGAGAGCCGCACGGACCGCAGGCGTTTCGTGAGGGCCGAGATATTCAATGTGAAGAGTTACTATACGGTGGGTGCCGAGCTCGCTTTCAGATGGCGCAAGCTGCTCGTCTACGGCGAATACATCTTCACCGAACTCTCCCGCTACGGGCTTTCGGGCGGGGAGCGGATACCGCTGAAGAACGCCTCCTTTAACGGCTGGTATGCCACGGCCTCCTACATGCTGCGCGGCGAACAGCGTCGTTATGCACCCGAAGATGCCGAATTCGGGCCCATGGAGGTGCGTCGGGGCGGGAACCTCGAACTGGCTGTCCGGGCGAGCAACATCAACATGAACGATTTCCATGATGCACGGGCGGTCATTACCGGCGGAGCGGCCACGAGCTATTCCGCGTCGCTGAACTGGTACCCGAACCAGAACGTGCTGATAGGATTGAATTATACCTACATGGACAACGACAAGTATGCCGACGACAAGGGACACATCACTCTCGACGGGAAACCGCTCAGTCAGATGCTTCCTTCGGGGCTCGACTTCAGCATCCTGCAGCTGCGTCTGTTGCTGTCGTTCTGATACGGAAAATTTTATAAACAGACAGATAAGAGCATGAGAAAGATTGTTTTCGCGGCGCTTTGCGCATTCGCGGCGGTGGCGGTATCCTGTAAGAACGACAGGGAGAGCGATGTGAACCCCGGCGATTCGGATATCGACGGGCTCTACATCAATGAAGTGTATTCCTGCAATCCCGACTGGGTGGAGCTTTACAATGCGGGGAATGAGGAGCTGCATATCGGCGGCTTCATCCTGCAGGACGACAAGGGGGCGGAAGAGGAGTACGTCATACCGGAAGGTACGACGATAGGTGCTGGGGAGTTCCTCGTATTGGAGGAGTTCTCGTTCGGCATCAGCTCCTCCAAAGGCGACCGGGTGACGCTGCTCGACGCATCGCGTAACGTGGTGGACGACGTGATGCTTCCCGTAATGGAGGATGGCAGTTCCTATGGGCGCAGGAGCGACGGCGGTTCGGAATTCGCCGCTTTCACTGCGCCTACGAAAGGGCGGAGCAATACGGGCGGCGGCGCCCCCCTTCCGGAACCGGAACCTTCGGATGCGAAGGTGTATATCAACGAGGTGCTGTCGGCTCCCGCGGGCGATGACATGGATTTCATCGAGCTCTATAACGGCGGCGAGGCGGATGCCGATATCGGCGGATTCGTTCTGCAGGACGATAAGGGGGCTGCCGAAGAGTTCGTGATTCCGGCCGGAACGGTCATCCCGGCGGGCGGATTCCTGGTGTACGAACAGGTGTCGCCGGGCCAGGGCGAAAGTTTTACCTTTGGTCTGAGCTCCAAGGGAGACAAGGTGGTGCTGCTCGATTCCGAGCGCAAGGTGGCGGACGAGGTGGATACGCCCGATTTCGGCGATACCAAAGGGGAGTCCTACGCCCGTACCGTCGACGGCGGCGGGGAGTGGCGGATTGCCGCCGTACCGACCAAGGGCTTTTCCAATACGGGCGGAGCGGATGCCTCCCTGAAGGGGGTGCTTGTCATCAACGAGGTTTACACGTATGCCGATGGCAGTGAAAAGGACGACCTCGATTTCATCGAACTCTACAATGCGGGCGGCAGCGACATCGACCTCGGTGGCCTGAAGCTGTGGGAGAGCGGCGGAAGCGCCGAAGCATGGAGTTTCCCCGAAGGCTCCCGCGTTGCGGCGGGCGGCTTCTTCGTGGTGGTCTGCGACAAGGACAACGCGTGGTATGCCGACCCCGTGAACTATCCGGGCTGGGGGCTCAGCAAAGGCCCCGACGAATATGTGACGTTGGCCGATGCCGAGATGAACGAAATAGACTGCGTGGCATGTCCCAGCATGAAACGGGGCGAAAGTTACGGCCGTGTGACCGACGGGGCGCCGGAGTGGCAGATATTCGCCGCCTTTACCAAGGGAACTCCCAACGAGGGCCCTGCCCGGCAGCCCGTGACGAATACGATGGGACTTTGGGTGAACGAGGTGTTCACCAACAACCAGGATACGGCCCAGCTCCCGTGGAACGAGTCGGTGGATTTCATTGAATTCTATAATTCGAGCGATACGGCGATAGACTTCGGCGGATATGTGATAAAGGACGACAAGGGAGCCGATGACGAATCCTATACCGTTCCGGCCGGGACGGTCATTCCGGCGGGCGGGTTCCTTACCTACGACGTCTGCAAGAAGAATGCGGAGGGACCTTCATTCGGACTCGGCAAGAGCGGTGACTGGGTGTTCGTCTATGACCCTGCGGGCGTGCTGGTGGCCGAGTTGGAGATACCCGCTTTTGCAGACGATGAGGTGATGTCGTACGGGCGCATGCCCGACGGAGGCGATGTGTTGCGGAAGATGGAGCCTACCAAGAATAGCAGCAACGGCGGGGAGGTGCATCCGGAGGTGGCCGTGGTGATTAACGAGATACTGACCAACGGTTCGCAGGACGAGGACTGGGTGGAGTTCTATAACGGAGGCAGCGCCGATGCCGACCTGGAGGGGTATGTGCTCTATGACGACGGCGGTGTCGAAAAGGCCTTCACCTTCCCGGCCGGAACGGTGGTTCCGGCCGGCGGTTATCTGGTGATGGTGGCCAAGGAGGAGGGGTCGTTCGATTTCGGGCTCGGCAAGAAGGGCGATGCGCTGACGCTGCTCGACGCTTCGGGGGCGGTGACCGACGAGGTGGAGATACCGGCGCTCGACGATGACGAGACATACGGTCGCCGTACGGACGGCGCGGCGGAGTGGACGGTGTTCGGCACCTCCACCCGCGGGGCTTCCAATGCGGGCGGCACGGTCCGGGAGTGACCGGAAAAAGAGGCGTAGGACTTGTCTGCAGCCGGGCGGAGCAGTCCGGTCGGACTGCAGACGGTCTTACATAGGAACAGCGGATACAGGGGATTTTTCAGACAGGCAGGTCGCAGGGCCTGTCCCAAATTGAAAACGTATGAAAACGGTTGTTGCAGACAAGCGAATGTTCGGGGCGGTTGCGGCCGCTGCGCTGTGCTGGGGGTGTGGGAGCGCTGCCTCCTCCCTGCCCGAACGGGTGGCGGTACCTTTTGAAACGGTATGTCCGCAGGCGGACGGAACACCTGTCTTTATTGGCGGGTACGGCTCGGCAATGGGTTACGATGCGGCCGATTCCTGTTTTTGGCTCCTGACCGACCGGGGACCCAACGTGGACGGGCCGACGCCGGAGAGCAAGGTTTTCGCACTGCCGGAGTTCGCTCCGCGGGTGGGAAAGTTCCGGCTTTCGGGCGATTCACTCGAGGCGGTCGGAACGGTGCCGCTTCGGGATGCTGCCGGAAACCTTTTCAGCGGACTGCCTGCCGCCGGCGGTGACGGCAGTACGGGAGAGGTGGGGTATGACCTTGCCGGAGAGGCGGTATGCGACAGCCTGCGACGCGGTCTCGATACCGAAGGGCTCGCACTGGCGGGCGACGGTACGTTTTGGGTGAGCGACGAGTACGGCCCTTACCTGCTCCGTTTCGACGGCGAGGGGAGGCTGCTTGAGGAGTACAGCCCCTTCAACGGGGGATTGCCCGAAGTGCTGGCCCGTCGCCGGCCCAACCGCGGCATGGAGGGGCTCGCCTACGATGCCGGAGCGGACATGCTCTTCGGCATCATGCAGTCGCCGCTCTACAATCCGGACGCCTCCACGAAAGATACTGCGGTGTTCTGCCGTATCGTGGCGCTCCGTCCCACCGACGGCCGGACGGCGCAGTATCTCTATCCGCTCGAGGACCCCGGTAATGTGGTGAGCGAACTCTGCGTGCTCGGCGGCGGAGATTTGCTCGTGCTGGAGCGCGATGCGGAGTTTCCTGCAGAGGGGCGCGGTTTCAAGAAGGTTTTCCGTATTGACCTCTCGCAGGCTTCCGATATCTCTCCGCTGGACGGATACATGGCCGTCGATACCCTTGCGCCCGGCCGGCTGGCCGGGTATGGCCTCAGGGCCGTGGAGAAGGAGCTTTTTTGCGACATCCTCGCCGCAGCGCCCGGTTATCCCCACGACAAGCCGGAGGGGATGTGCCTCCTCGGAGACGGAACCCTTTGCGTAGTGAACGACGATGATTTCGGGATAAACGCCCCGGAGGTTCCGGACGGGCGTATCGTTTCCAAACGGATTCCCGGAACCTCGGATCGGGATGTCGGCGAGATTTGGTTTGTGGCGCCCGCTTTGCGGACGATGTGAGCGAGCATGGATTTTGTAGCTTTGTGTTGTTGGATTCTTGGCCCTGTCACTGTCCGTGACGGACGGTCGGGCCCCATGTCGTTTCCGCAGGAATTTTCTGCGGAAACTTCATTTTTATGGGGTTTGCGGGGCGGAGGAGGAGATGTGCCGCCCGGCCATCGTATCGGGAAAATTAAATATATATTATTATTGGCCGCTTTTTTCTACCTTTGTACATTCTGCTATTGTTTTATGGCCTGTCGGTGCGGGGTTGCCGGCGGGTGCGAAAGTTAAGGAACGATTGTGCCGATGGACGGTAAGAAGAGACGGAAAATAGGGATTCCCGCGATTGTGGCGGTTCTCTCCATGTGTCTTGCGGCAGGCTGTTCCGCCGGCATGGGCAACGGTTGCGGAGAGGAGGTGCTCCGGCGGGTATATGTCCGTGCCGTGCAGGAGGGAGAAGTACCCGAACCGGTGTCGCGAACCTTTATCGGGGGCGAGGCATTGGACCGGTGCTTCTGGTCGGAACGGGATACGATAGGGGTCTATTACCGGTCGGCGGACGACGCCGGAAGTCCGGTCGGCCGGGCATTCGGCTGTTATAGGGCCTATCCCGGCGAGGCGCTTTTCGCAGCGGAGATGCCTGCGATGGCGGAAGGGGAGTACAGCTATTACGGAGCCTATCCCCTGCCGGAGCGTATGGACGGTACGTCCGTGACCTGGCATCTGCCCGCCGTACAGTCCGGCCGCTATCGGGGCTATTCGGAAAATTTCGATTTCATGCTTGCCGAACCCGTTCGGGGGCAGGCGCTTACTTCGGAGGCGGAGGAGCTCTCCATGAATTTCATCCATCAATGTCATGTCATGCGCATACAGATACCGGAAGGACGTAACCTGTGGGGGGTGGGTGTCCGGAAGTTGCGTGTCGAGTTTCCGCGCGATGTGGTAGGGACGATGACGGCGGATATGGCCGCTCCGACGGCTCCTCCCGTGCTGACGGAGGGCAGTGCGACCGTGACGGCCGTCCTTTCGGAACCGTTGCACGAGTCGGAGGAGGATTCGCCGGACGGAGCGTATGTGTGGCTTTTCCTTTGTCCGGGGCAGGTTTCCGGTACGGTGCGGTTCACCGCCTACGACGCCAACGGCTATCAGTCGGGTTCGCTGGAGGTGGAGATGGACAGGATGCTGGAGGCGGGACGTATCACGCCCGTCAATCTGACCGTGCCGCAGGAGCTGCCGGTGGCGTGGATAGACCTCTCCGTTACGGGCAACAACCTCGGTGAAGAGCCCGAACGTTTTACGGTTAGGGCGCCGGAGGGGGCGAAGTTCCGTAACGGGACGGATACGTGCAGTTTCGAAATCAATTCGCAGAACAGCTACCGGCTCTGCTATTACGACCGGTACGACGGTATAGACAACGGTGCATTGATGAAGAACGGGGAGTTTACGTTCACTTACGAATCGGCCAGTGCCATAGTATCGGAGAGACGGACCGTCGCTCCTTTCCCCGAGGCGGGCGGCACACCGGTCGGGCTTACGGTTCCGTACCTGTTTTACGAGGATTTCAGCGGAGCAGCCGGCGGAGAGGACGATTCGACGGTGGAGCTGGATGGTTACAGCCTGCCGGATTGGTCGGGTTCGCGTTTCGGGCTGGAGGCGGGAACGGCGGCGAGGATATCGGCCTATCTCGGCTCTTCGGCCATTCTTCCCGACCCGGACAGCGGCGACAACAAGCGCGGCAGGATGGATACGCCGTTGCTTGCGGCTATCAAGGAGGGGGCGACCGTCACCCTCGACGTGTCGTTCGACATCGGCGGTACTTCGCAGAAAGGGACAAATTTCTTCGGCCAGGCGGTCGTCTATTCGCAGTACGAGTTCGGGAGCGATACCCGAACGGGTGCGGTAGCGTACACCAACGGCATCGAAAACACGGTGCTGGCGGCGGAGG
This sequence comes from Tidjanibacter massiliensis, assembly GCF_900104605.1. Lineage (NCBI taxonomy): Bacteria > Pseudomonadati > Bacteroidota > Bacteroidia > Bacteroidales > Rikenellaceae > Tidjanibacter > Tidjanibacter massiliensis. The sequence continues at coordinate 2,010,957 of NZ_LT629960.1, forward strand.
ATGCGGGTACCGACGGCAGTTATACCTCTCTTCCGTTGCATAAAGAGGGAATAGAGGTGCCCGGCTGCACCAATGCCCACCGGCTCGCATGGAGAACATCTTACCGCATCGAGTACGCGGGGGCGTCGACCATTACGGCTAAGACGGTCTACGTATATATAGATAATATCAGGGTCTCCATCAAACGATAACGATGAAAAAGATTGACGAAATGAAGAGATATTGGGCTGTCGTATGGGTATCCGCAGCGTTGTTCGCCTCTTCCTGCTCGGCAGGCGGGGAGGGTGCGTCCGCGGGCGAAGGCAGCGTGGAATTCGATTGCAGCGTATCGGCTTTCGTGGGAACGCGGGCGGAGACGAGAGAGCTGCCTGCCGAACTCATTCCCGATGCCGGGGCGCTGTCGCTCTCCCTGTCGGGGACCGACGGCGTCGTGGCTTCGTACGAAACCCTGGCCGATTATGACCAACCGCTGCTGGCGGAGGGCAATTATACCGCCTCCTTCACGTATGGCGACCCCGAAGCCGAGGGGGCCGGTGCCGCATGTTTTTCCGGTGAGGAGGCATTTACCATCGTGGCCCGTAAGACCGTGACCGAACCCGTTTCCGTATCGCTGGCGAACTCCGTGTTCACCCTCGTCTTTTCAGACTGGTTCAGAAAGTACTATTCGGAATTCACGGTGAATATCCGTACCGATTCGGGTTTCCGGGCCGGGTTCGTCGGTTCCGCATCCAGTCCTCTGCCGCAGACCGTACCGCAGTTCGTCAAGGCGGGTACCGGGCTTTACATGAGCGGTAGCGCCACGAAGACCAACGGAGTCGAGGTGGCGTTTCCGGAGACGCTTGTCGGAACCACCGCGGCCCGTACATGGCATACGGTGACGGTGGATGCCGGCCAGGTAGGGCAGGCGGGAATCGTGGTGTCGCTCGACGACACGCCCGTGGCCGTGGAGGAGATACCCGTAGAACTGAATCCCGATGCATAAGTAAAACAATGAAAACGAATCATATGAAAAGATTTACGCTGGCCATCGTATTCGCATCCCTGCTGCTTGCGGGATGCAAGGACGAGTCGATAGATTTCGGAGGCGGCGGGAACGGGGAGACCGAGATGGGTTACCTCTCCCTGTCAGCCCTGGAGGTCGATGTCGCCAATTATGCGGAGGAGATAACTTCCGGTACGGGAGCCGGCGGGGCGCAGTCGTCCCGTGCGGCGGGTGCGACGTCCGATGCGCCGGGCGACTACAAGGTGAAGATACGGAGCGTCAAGAGCGGCGAGGAGTCGGTTTACACCTATGCCGACCTCAAGCTCGCCGGGAATCAGAAGCTGCCCCTTGCGCCGGGAGCGTATGTCGTGTCGGCCGAATCGCCTGACCATGCGAACTATATGGCGGGGACGTCGTGTGCGGATTGGGAGCGTCCCGTTTATTTCGGTTCCGTGACCAAGAATGTGATAAAACGGACGGAGACGCAGGTGAACGACCTCGTCTGTACGCTCGCCAACATCAAGACCACGGTGACGCTGACGCAGGACCTGCAGGAGCTCTTCATGAGCGATGCCGAAGCGGAGGCCGCCGGCAAGGAGAAATTGACGGTCACCCTGTCGGTCGGCGACAACCGGCTCGTTTTCGACCGTGCCGCCGCCGATGCGGGCAAAGCGGGCTATTTCAAGGCTGTGGAGGCATCGAATACCGTCAAGGTGGTGCTCTCCGGACAGTATAACAAGGCGGCGGCCGACGAAGCGCCGGAGTATGTCGCCGTGAACTGGACGAAAGAGATAACGGGCTGCAAGGCGGGGCAGTGGCGCAAGGTGTCGATAGGCGTGCTCAATGCCGACGAGGGCAACGTACAGTTCCAGGTGACCGTGGAGAACTGGGTGTATGACCGGAAGGTCGAGGTGGACGTCACGCAGTTGTATGCTTTCGGGGAGGAGACCATTCCGGACGACGATGTCTCCGATGCGGATTCGCCCGTCGTTACGCTCGACGGTTACGACATTGCGAACGGCTACGACATAAACGGTTCGATGTACGACGATGCGCTCGGCAAGTGGAACGAGAACCTGAAGGCGGTGTTCACGCCGGCCGAAGGAGCGTCGCTGTATTCGGTGGAGATGGTGTTCGGTTCCGACAATGCCGCCTTCCTGGAGGCGCTGGATGCTGCCGGCATACGGGATAGAACCGTAACGCTGTGGCCGGAAAATGAGGAGTTGGCTGCCTATGCGGTCGTGAGAGCGGCTGAAACCGGCGTCGTGACCGCCGCGGTGAAGGATGCCGGCATGTCGGCCCTGTATGGCTTTGAAGGGACGCATACCGTGAAGTTCGTGGCTGCGGACGATAGGGGACGCACCTCTTACACGGTACTCGCCATCCGGGTACGGGCCGGCGGTGCCGTCGCCGAGGGGCCGTCGGTCGTATGGACGGACAAGGCCGGGACGAAACATTACGATTTCGGTACCCGCTACAACCATAACGCCGTGGAGATTGTGATAGACGTGACTACGCAGAGCGCCTTTACCGGATTCACGGTCGATATCGTCAGCGAATCGGTGCTGCCGCCCTCCGAACTGACCGGGGTAGGACTGACCGACCACCTCGACCTGATAAATCCGGGACAGTACAAGGCGCAGCTCGAAGGCTTCGGATTCCCGACGGGTGCCGCGGTGACGGGGAGCAAGCGGGTTTCGTTCGATATTACCGGTTTCATGGACCTGCTGTCGCTGCTCAACCGGGAGGGAAACTGCGATTTCCGGCTGACCGTGACGGACGCTTCGGGTACCGTTACCAAAACCATCCAGTTGTACGTTGTGAAATAGGAGGGCCGTTCGGTAGAAAGAGATGAAGATGAGAAGATATATGAACCGTACGGCCGTGTCGCTGGCTGCTTGTGCCCTGTTGCTGGCCGGGTGCGTCAAGGATGCTCCTGTCGGTGAACGCGGTGGCGAGGGAGAGTGTATCCTGCAGCTCAGTGTGTCGCTCCCCGACCAGTCGCGGGCGGATGACGGAGCGTACGATGCACTCGCCTTGAGTACGATGCGCATTTACAGCCTTACGGACGACGGAGAGGGCGGCACCGCCGAAAACCTTATCCGTAAATACAGACCGGCTACGGAGGTGCCGACCGACCTCTATCTTGCGGCAGGCCGTTACAGGGTGGCGGTCGAGGCGGGCGACGGCAGCGAGGCCACCTTTACACGCAAGAGTTATGCGGGCGGGGAGACCTTTACGCTCGCGGCCGGCGACGTGAAACCGCTGCCGATAGTTTGCCGGATAACCAATATCGCCGTGAAGGTGGTGTTCGACGGGACGGTGGCCCAGCGGTTCGACGAAGGGTATCTCGCCTATGTGAGCGCCTCGGACGACTTCTCGAAGACGGATGCCGAGAACAGTCTCGTGCCGACGCTGAAATACACCTCCGACGGAACGGGTTATTTCCTCCTTCCGGAAGGGACGAAACACCTCAGTTGGGGATTCTACGGAACGAGTTCCGATGCCGACGTGTCGGCGAAGGGCACGAAGACGGGCCGGATAGAGTTACCGGAACCGGGGATGCAATATACCCTGACGTTCCGCTACTCCAAGGATGCCGACGGGGAGCTGACCGTCAACGTACAGGTGCGCGAGTGGGAGAGTTCGCACGACGACAACTTCAATTTCAGTCCCCAGCCGGCCGTCAGCGGCGACGGGTTCAACATCGGGGAGGTGACAGGATATCATACCGACCCGATTCGTTTCGCGATATCTTCGATAAATCCTCTCGCGGCCGTTGCCTTTACCGCCGGGGAAGAGTACTATGAGGTGATGGCCGGCGGCGAGGTCGTCGGCTCCGGAGCCGACGGAATCTCCTATTCCCGTACGGATGCATTCAACGGCGTGCTCACGCTCGACGGTGATTTCTTCGCCGGACTGCCGGCGGGCATCAATACGCTGGATTTCCTCGTGACCGATACGGACGGAAGCGAGGGCAAGGCTGCGGCGCGGATAGCGGTGGCCGGAGCGACGGGGCTCGTGTCGTCCGACCTCTGGTTCGGCACGGCGACGGCAGGGGCGGCCGTGACCGACCCCGGTGTCGTCTCCGTAAAGATACGTTACCGCGTGCAGGGCAGCGACGAGTGGACGGAAGCCGATGCTGTGCGGGGTGCCGACGGATATACCTATATGGCTGCCGTTTCGGGTATCGGAGCCGGCCGGCGCTATGAGTTCCGGCTCGTGACGGACGGTTCGGAGAGCGGACCGCTCGCAGTGGCGGATACCGAATACGGGGTGCAGCTGCCGAACGCCGGTTTTGAAGAGTGGCATCAGTCCGGCAAACCGTGGTATCCTTATGCCGCGGGCGGTACGGAGTTCTGGGGAACGGGCAATCCCGGTGCTACCACGGCGGGCGGGGAGTACAACCTGACGACGGGTGTGGAGGACCCCCGGCCCGGTTCGGAGGGGCGTCTTGCCGCAAAACTGGAGACCAAGAAGCCGAGTTTCTTCGGTATCGGCAAGCTGGCTGCGGGCAATCTCTTCGTGGGGTCGTTCGGCGCCGTTTCCGGTATGGGCGGTACGGTCAATATGGGGCGGCCGTTCGATTTCAATGCACGGCCCGCGGCGTTGCGGGTATGGTACAAATATACCCCGGTGGGAAGCGACAAGGGGAGAATATTCGTCTGTCTGGTCAATATGACCGACGGCAGCACCAGCCATACGGTGGATACGAACAATGCCGAAAAGACCGCTTTCTTGCCTGACGACGAATTTCTGTATGCCGACAAGAGCAACCCGTCGACGTTGCAAGGACACGTCATCGGCTACGGCGATTTGATGCTTGAAACGCAGGTAGGCGAATGGACGGAGGTGACCATACCGCTCGTTTACCGCGACAAGTACGCTTCGGAGCGGCCGAACGTGCTCATACTGACCGCTGCGGCAAGTTATAGGGGTGATTATTTCGAAGGGGAGGTGGGCAGTACCATGTTCCTCGACGATGTGGAATTCATCTATTAGCCCCGATGAACCGCCGCCTCTCCATCCTGTTGCTCCTCCTCTCCCTTGCGGGAGCGGAACGGTGTGCGGCGCAGGGTCCGGCCCTCTCCGGCAGCCCGTCGCGGCCGCAAAAGGAGATGCGCGGCCTGACGAGTCTCTCCAACGTCTTCGTGCCGAAAGGGCAGTGGGTGACGGGACTGAACGCCTCTTTTTCCACCCATGACAACAGCAACTATACGCTGGTCGTGATAGAGGGCATCGAATCGGAAGGCCATACCATCAAAATCTCTCCTTTGCTGGGATATGCCGTAGCGGACAATATGGTGGTAGGGGGCAAGTTCGGATATTCCCGCACTTTCCTCCGCCTCGACGGCGGCGGGTTCAGCATGGGCGGCGGGGATACGGGTATCGAACTGAAAGTCGATTCCTACTATGCGCTCAAGCATCTGTATGAAGGTTCTTTGTTCTGGCGGCAATACATCCCGTTCGGCGACAACAAACGTTTCGCCCTTTTCAGCGAGGTACAGTTGATACTGGGCGGGTCGCAGGCGAAGTTCGCCGCCGATACTCCGGTGAGGGGTACCTATGAAACCGGTTTTACGTGCGCCCTCAGCGTGACGCCGGGGCTCGTGGCTTTCGTGACCAACGCCATGGCGTTGGAACTCAACGTGGGGGTCATGGGCATTACCTACGAGAGCGTGAAACAGATACATAATCAGGTGGCGGTCGGCCGCCGGTCGGGCAGTATGATGAGTTTCAAGGTCAATCTGCTCTCCATCGGCCTGGGAATGGCGTTTTATCTTTAAATACGGAGAAAGAATGAGAGGAATGAGACGCTTTGCATGGATGGCTGCCGCCGCAATATGCGCCGCCGTTCCGTCTCTGGCTGCGGAGGGGCAGGCCTCCCTGCGCAGCTGCGGCATGCGTTCTGTCTGCGGTTTGAGCGGGATTTCCGCCCGCGATTCGCTGCGTACTTCCGTGCCGGCCGACAGGCGGTTCCTGCCGACCTCCCGGCGTATCGACCGGGGGATAAACGATATATGCTATGCCTACAAGGGCGAGATGGCGATAGGATTCGCGGCCTCCTACGGTACGCTGACGAGCGACGACACGGACCTGATGCTGATACTCGACGGCATCGACATGAAAGGCAGCGTGTTTACGCTCAACCCCTCGTTCGGCTACTTCATAAAGGACAACATCTGTCTCGGCGTCCGGTTCGGCTATACCCGGACGCAGGGGACGCTGGGCCATGTGTCGCTCAATCTCGGTTCGGCCAACGACATCAGCATGTCGCTGTCGGATGTCGGTTTCAAGAACCGGATGACCACCATGGGGGCGTTCATGCGCTCGTATGCGGGCGTGGACCCGAAGGGGCATTTCGGGCTGTTCGGCGAGCTGGAGCTGATGTTCCGCATGGGAACGTCGGTCTTCTCCTATGCGCCGGAGGGGGGCGTCAAGAGTACCGACGGCAGCAACATGCAGGTACGCATAGCCTTCAGCTCGGGCGTCGCGGTCTACATATTTCCCAATGTGTGCTGTACGCTGTCATTCGGGTTGGGCGGTTTCCAGTTCAGCAAAGTGAACCAGAAGGATGCTGCGGGCAATGTGACGGGCAGCCGGCAGGCTTCGAAGCTGTTGTTGCGCCTGAACCTCGCCGATATCAAGATAGGTTTGAATTTCCATCTTTAGAATTACGGTCAGAATGAAGAGATTCCGTCGATTGTTGCTGATGTTGCCGGTGCTGGCCGCCGTGTCGTGTATCCGGAACGACATTCCCTACCCTGTAGTCGTGCTGGAGATTCTCGGTGTGGCGGGGGAGGGCTTCACATGCGAAGCCTCCGATATCGATACGAAAAACAATATCGTTACGCTGCACCTCGCCGAAACCACCGACATAAGCCGCGTGCGTATCGACTCCATCGCCCTGACCGAAGGAGCGACCGCTTCCATCCCCCTGTCGGGCGAGTTTGACCTGCGGGCCGACCTGCCCGTGGTGCTGTCGCTCTATCAGGATTACGAATGGACGCTGCGGGCCGAACAGACGATAACCCGCGTGTTTACGGTCGAGGGACAGATAGGGGCTGCCGAATTCGATACCGACTTGCGCACAGCACGGGTGAATGTGCCGGAGGGTACCGACCTGAACGATATACGGGTGACGGAACTGAAACTCGGGCCGGAGGGTATCACGACCATGACGCCTGCCCCGGAGGAGCTGACCTCTTTCGAGACTTACCGCACCGTGGACATACGCTACCACGATTTCGAGGAGCGGTGGATACTCTATGTGGTTCCTACGGATATCAAGGTGGAACTTACCGGGACGGATGCCTGGACGCGGCTTGTCTGGCTCTATGCGCAGGGCAGGCCGGGTACTGCGCTCGGTTTCCGCTACCGTGTGCAGGGTGCCGGGGAGTGGAGCGAAGTGCCTGCCGAAAAGGTCGAGACGGAGGGCGGGACTTTCCGGGCCTGTTTGTCGGGCCTGGAGCCCCTGACGACTTACGAGGTGGTGGCCTATTCCGACGAGGAACTCTCCGCCGTGGAGACGGTGACGACCGGAGCGGAGGTGCCGCTCGTGAACGGCGGTTTCGAGGAGTGGTGTACGGAGGGCGGTATCGTCTATCCCGGTCTCTCGAAAGAGGGCATCTTTTGGGATACGGGCAATACGGGTGCGGCGATAGCCGGTGCGACGCTGACGGACAAGACTTCCGATGTGCGTCCCGGTTCCGACGGGCAGTATGCCGCGAAACTCGAATCGAAACTGGCCGGCATCGCCGGTGTAGGCCGTCTCGCGGCCGGTAATCTCTTCGTCGGGCGTTATGTCGCCACGCGGGGGACGAACGGCATCGTCGGCTTCGGACGTCCCTTCGCAGTACGTCCTACGGCACTGAAGGGATGGGTGAAATACCAGTGCGGGGAGATAACGGATGTCGGTACGACACAGCCGCCCGGCGTGACGCTCTCTAAAGGTAACCCCGACAACGGCATTATCTATTTCGCCCTCGGAACGTGGACGAAAGAGGAGTACGGCGTTTGCGAAAAGGAGGAGGGAGACAAACTGGTGGGAACCGACGAAGTGCCCATATGCGTGGATACCCGCGACAGGAATACTTTCTTCAGTCCTGACAGCCCTGCGGTGGTGGCCTACGGCGAACTGGTGCTCGACCGTTCGGTCACCGAGTGGCAGGAGTTCACGATAAAGCTCGATTACCGGGCGACGGATATCGTTCCCACGCATATCGTCCTCGTTTGCTCGGCGTCGCGGTATGGCGATTACTATACCGGGAGCCGCAACAGTATCCTGTGGGTGGACGATTTCGAACTGGTTTACGATGAATGAGGCGGATGGGAAACCTTTCCCGTGCAGGAACGATGAAAAAGGGCGGCATGGTTTTCGGCCATGCCGCCCTTCGTGCGCCGTATCCTCCGGCGGTGTGCCTCCGGACGGGTTATCTGATATCCGCCTGTTCGACCAGCGAGACGAATTCGGCCCGGTATCCGTGCGGGTCGCTGCCGACTCCTTTCCCGGCCAACTCCCGAACCATCGCCTTGTTCGCCGAACCGGCGTATTCCGATTGTTTGAGCAGCATGCCGAAACCGGCCACGGCCGCGGCGAAACGCATGTCGTCCGAGGCTTCCGTAATGGGTGCCGTTCCGGTCCGGACATTTTCGGAGAGAGGGATGCCCGTACTGCCTGCCTCCTTTTTGTAACGGACGTCGAATGAGGCCAGCGTCTCCTTTCCGTTTGCAGTCGGTACGATTTCGTAGAGCACCGTCACGCTCTGCCCGGCACCGATTTCCCCGGCATCCCTGTTATCGTTCTCGAACTCTTCGTCGTCCATCAGCCGGTTTTCATAACCTATCAGCCGGTAAGCGGCGACGGCCTTCGGGTCGAAGGTCACCTGTACCTTGCAGTCCCGGGCAACGGTGTGGAACCGGGAGCGTTCGTGGATGAATATCTTTTCGAGCTGAGCGAGGTTGTCGATGTATTCGTAGTTGCCGTTTCCGTTGTCGGCGAGCTGTTCCATCATCGAATCGTTCAGGTTGCCCGAACCCACGCCGAGTACGGTTAGGTAGATGCCCCGTTCGCGCTCTTGCTCCACCAGTGCCACCAGCTCCTCGGTGCTCGATATACCGACGTTGAAATCGCCGTCGGTACCTAAGATGATTCTGTTGTTGCCGCCGGTGACGAAGTAGCGGGATGCTATTTCGTATGCCGTTTTGAGGGCAGCCGCACCCGCCGTAGACCCTTCGGCACGGAGCGAAGCGATTACCTCCTTTATTTTCGTCTTGTTGGCCTCTTCGCACGAGGTGGAGTGCAGTACCACCTCTTCCCTGCCGGAATAGACCACGATGGCGATGTTGTCCGTGGGGCGGAGTACGTCCACCAGCATGGAGAATCCGGTTTTGAGCAGTTCGAGCTTGTCGATGGCCGCCATGGAGCCCGATACGTCTATCAGGAGAACATAGTTGGTCGGGGGAAGTCGGTCGTCGGGGATGGCTTTCCCCTTGATGCCGAGGCGCATGAGCAGATGTCCTTCGTGCCACGGACATGCTGCGACTTCATGGGTAAGTGCGATGTTTTGTCCTGCGGCGGGTTCCGGACAGTCGAACGTGAAATAGTTGAGGAACTCTTCGATTCGGATTGCGGCAGCCGGCGGATTCTGTCCGTGGTTGAGCCACCGGCGCATGTTGCTGTAGGAGGCGCCGTCGCAGTCTACCGAGAAGGTCGACACGGGAGCCTGCGATGTGTTTACGAAAGGATTCTCCCCGTAGTCGGTGTATCTGTCACCCGGACGGAAGGGCCTCTCGCCGGGGGCCGGTTCCGGAGGGAGAGTCCCGGGACAGTAGTCGTTTTGTTCCAGACTGCATGCAGTCGATGCCAGCGCTGCGACTACGGTCAAGGCCGGGAACAGCGTGCGTAACAGGGTTTGTTTTCTCATGGTTCTTCGGGTTTTAGGTTCTTTTTCCGTTAATAAGATGCGCGGGAGACAGGTTTTGTTGCATGGGTGCGGTATTTTTGCAGGTCGGTACCGTGAATGTTGGACGGGAATGGTGGTTTTTAGCAGGCAGTCGCTGTTTTTTATCGGAATCTTTCCCTGCGGGATGTTTTTTACGATTTTTTCGTTATCTTTAACGGGTGTAACCATTGTGGTACAGTCGGTGTGTCCGGGCGGCATCCGACGGTACGGTTTGCCTATGGCGGCTTTTCTTGATATTGCAAAAAGTTTTCCGGGCCTCGTGCGGGACGGTTTCCGCAGCATGCCTCTGGGGCGTACGTTGTGGTTCGTGGTACTGCTCAAACTCTTCATCATGTTCGCTGTCCTGCGGGCTTTCTTTTTCCCGAACTTCCTCAATTCCAATTTCGATACGGAGCGGGAGAAATCCGTTTATGTAGGCAACGAACTCGTGGAAAGAGGTAGATAACCGGGGGGACGGTCCGGTCGTCCCCGTATATATAGTAACCGTTAATCTGTTTCACAGATGGAATTCTTGACTGCTTCATTAGTAGGATGGTCGCGGGCGCAGTTCGCCATGACGGCCATGTACCACTGGGTTTTCGTCCCGCTGACGCTCGGACTGGGCATTATCATGGCGGTGATGGAGACTCTTTACGTACGGACGGGCAAGGAGGAGTGGAAGTCGGCGGCCAGATTCTGGATGCGGCTGTTCGGCATCAATTTCGCGTTCGGTATCGCAACCGGCCTCGTGCTCGAATTTCAGTTCGGAACCAACTGGTCCAATTACAGCTGGTTCGTGGGGGATATCTTCGGGGCGCCTCTCGCCATAGAGGCCATACTCGCCTTCTTCATGGAGGCTACTTTCATCTCGCTCATGTTTTTCGGATGGAAGAAGCTGAGCCGGGGGGCCCACCTTGCTTCCACGTGGCTCACGGTAGCCGGAGCCACCATTTCGGCGTTATGGATACTGGTGGCCAACGCTTGGATGCAGTATCCGGTCGGGATGGAGTTCAATCCCGATACCGTCCGCAACGAAATGCACGACTTCTGGTCGATACTGCTTTCGCCCGTCGCTGTCAACAAGTTCTGCCACACGGTGCTGTCGGGCTGGGTGCTCGGGGCCCTCTTCGTGACGGGCATCAGCGCGTGGTTCCTGCTCCGCCGGAGGAATACCGATTTCGCCGTCAGGAGCATGAAGGTTGGGACGGTGTTCGGGGTAGTCGCTTCGCTGCTTGTCATCGCAACGGGACACATGTCGGCTTATAACGTAGCTCATCACCAGCCCATGAAATTGGCGGCCATGGAGGCTCACTACGAGGGATACGAAGGGGTCGAGCTGATAGGCGTGGGCATCATCAACCCGCAGAAGAAATCGTGGGACGACGGCGTGCAGCCCGTGGTGGGGCGTATCGCCTTCCCCAAGATGCTCTCCTTCCTCGGTTTCTCGGATTTCAACGCTTTCGTGCCCGGTATCCGGGATATCATCGAAGGGGGGTACGAACTGCCGGATGGGGAGACGGCTCTTTCCTTCGAGGAGAAACGGGCCCGCGGCAGGCTCGCCATACAGGCCCTGGCCGATTACCGCACGGCGGTCGAGGCCGGCGACGATGAGGCGGCGGCCCTTTACAAGGAGGAGCTGCGCCGCAACTACGCCTACTTCGGTTACGGCTACCTCGAAACTCCCGAAGACCTCATTCCGCCGGTCGGGCTGACTTTCTATTCGTTCCGCATCATGGTCATCCTCGGCATGTGGTTCATCCTGCTCTTCCTGGTGGCCGGATTCTTCGTATGGAAACGGGATATCGCCCGGCAGCGCTGGCTGCTGTGGGTGGCGCTGCTCACCATTCCGCTGGGTTATCTGGCGGGCGAATTCGGTTGGGTAGTGGCCGAGGTCGGGCGGCAGCCGTGGGCCATTCAGGATATCCTGCCCGTACAGGCGGCCATATCGAGCATATCGGCCGAGTCGGTACGGCTTACTTTCTTCATCTTCCTCGTCCTCTTTACGGCGCTCTTCGTGGCCGAGGTGCGCATCATGCTGCGCCAGATAAAGAGGGGGCCCGTGGAGGAGATGGCCGCGGGTACTACGGATATTGACAAACAGGAAAAATAGACGGTCATGATAACATACGCTTTTTTACAACATTACTGGTGGTTCCTCATATCGCTGCTCGGCGGACTGCTCGCGTTCCTGCTCTTCGTGCAGGGCGGCCAGTCCATGCTCTTCTCGCTTCCGGGGAACGACGGCCAGAAGAAAGTCATGCTCTCGGTACTGGGCCGCAAGTGGGAATATACCTTCACCACGCTCGTCACCTTCGGCGGCGCTCTGTTCGCCTCCTTTCCGCTCTTTTATTCCACGAGTTTCGGCGGCGCGTACTGGCTCTGGATGCTCATCCTCCTGTCGTTCGTGCTGCAGGCGGTTTCATACGAGTTCCGTTCCCGGCCCGGCAACGTGTTCGGGACGAAGACGTACGACATCTTCCTTTTCATCAACGGCCTGCTCGGTACGCTGCTTGTCGGCGTCGTGATAGGGACGTTCTTTACGGGGTCCGACTTTACGGTGGCCAGAGACAACATCACGACGGTCGGAGCTCCGGTGATAAGCCGTTGGGGAAACGCATGGCACGGGCTGGAGTCCATCGCGAATCTCCGCAACCTCTGCCTCGGTGCGGCGGTGCTCTTCCTTGCACGGACGCTCGCCCTGCTGCTCTTCATCAACCGGGCCGGCGACGAGGAGCTGCGGGCACGGTGCCGGCGCGGCCTGTGGTACAATGCCCTGCCTTTCGTCGTCTTCTTCCTCGTGTTCGTGATATGGACTTTCCTCGGCAGCGGGTATGCGGTGAATTCCGCGACGGGCGAGGTGTTCATGCAGGAGCATAAATATTTCCTGAACATGGTGGAGATGCCTGCCGTCGGCATCGCATTCGTGCTGGGCGTAGCGGGCGTGCTGTACGGCATCGTCGTTTCGCTCGCCTGCGCAGATGTCCGTCACGGGATATGGGCTGCGGGCATCGGGACGGTCGTGACCGTCACCTGTCTGCTGCTGTGCGCGGGTTACAACGGGACGGCCTTCTATCCCTCTTCTGCCGACCTGCAGAGTTCGCTGACCATCTTCAATGCCTCGTCGAGTTTCTTTACCCTGAAGGTGATGTCGGTGGTGTCGCTGCTCATCCCCTTCGTGCTCGCTTACATCGTGTACGCATGGCGTTCGCTCGAAAAGAGGCGTGCGACGCTGGAGGATGCCGAGAACGACGGGCATCCGTGATGCCTTGCGGCGGTATTGCCGTTATGTATATGAAAGGGGGGCGCCCGACGGGCGCCCCCCTTTCCTGTCCGTTCCGTTGCTGTGCGGCCCGTGATTGGGAAGGCGGATGAAGGGATGTTTTTTTGTGCCGGTGCGTTTTTTTCGTACCGCTGCCCCGTCTCGGCGGCATATTTGCAGGGATAAAGCCGGGGACTGCGGTGCGGTCTCCGGGACAAGACAGATATTAACCAAATATTTTACTGTATTATGAAACGGAAATTGGTAGCCGTGTTGGTGATTGCCGCTGCGGCGGCAGCCTGGCCGCAGGGTGCGGAGGCCTGTACGGGCATTACATTGAAGGCCAAGGACGGTGCGTACGTTGTGGCACGCACGATAGAGTGGGGCGGCAGTAACCTGAACAGCCGCTATGTGGTCGTACCCAGAGGGTATTCCCAGCATTCCTATACGCCGCAGGGTACGGACGGCATGGAATTTACCGCACGTTACGGCTATGTGGGTATGGCGGTCGAGCAGGAGGAGTTCGTGGCCGAAGGACTGAACGAAGCGGGACTCTCCGCAGGGTTGTTCTATTTTCCCGGTTACGGGCGTTATGAGGCGTTCGATGCCTCGAAGAAATCCTCCAGCATCGCCGATTTGCAGCTCGTGCCGTGGATATTGGGCAGTTGTGCGACCGTAGAGGAGGTAAAGGCCGCAGTGGGAAAGGTGCATGTGGTCGCTATTTATCCCGACGCTTCGACCGTACACTGGCGCTTTGCGGACGCTTCGGGCCGCCAACTGGTGCTGGAGATAATCGACGGCGAACCGATATTCTATGAAAACGAACTCGGCGTACTGACCAACTCCCCCGGATTCGAGTGGCAGCTTACCAACCTGAACAACTATGTCAATCTCTATCCCGGTGCCGCTCCTTCCCAGATGCTCGGCGCTCTTCGGCTGAGTCCCTTCGGGGCAGGCAGCGGTTTCCTTGGTATTCCCGGCGACATCACGCCCCCGTCGCGCTTCGTCCGGGCGGCTTTCTACCAGACCTCTGCACCGGAGCAGGCTACTGCTGCGGACGCTGTGACGCAGTGTTTCCATATTCTGAACAATTTCGATATCCCGATAGGCATTGAGACCGATCGGGGCGGCAAACCGACGGATATTCCGAGCGCGACGCAGTGGACGGCGGTCACCGACGTGAAGAACCGGGTGATTTATTACCGGACGATGTACGACAGCAACATCCGGGCGTTCGACCTTCGTTCGATAGATTTCGCTGCGATATCCTACCGTTCCGAACCGCTCGACAAGACGGCGGAACAGCCCGTGCAGTTCATCCGGGTGCGTTAACGGCTTGCGAAGAGATATATGACAGGAGAGGGGAAACGGTCGAAACCGTTTCCCCTCTCCTGTCTTTCGTGCGTGCCGGTTATCGGCCGTTGGGAATCTCGCACTCCATGCCGCCGGCTGCGGCCATCGTCGCCAGGCGGTGCACCACTTTGGTGCGGCAGACGAGCGCCGCACGGTAGGCATGCCAGTTGGCAATCGGCTGGCGTGCGACGCCGGAGTCGATAGCGGCTTGGGCCACTGCACAGGTTACCTCGGTGATAAGCCTCGGGTCGAGGGCCTTCGGGATGAGGTATTCGCGGCCGAAGTCGATGTGTTCCTTGTTGTAGGCGGTCAGCACCATGTCCGGTACCGGTTGTTTGGCGAGTTCGGCCAGTGCGTGTACGGCGGCTACCTTCATCTCCTCGTTTATCTTGCGGGCCCGCACGTCGAGCGCTCCGCGGAAGATGTAAGGAAAGCCGAGCACGTTGTTCACCTGATTGGGGTAGTCGGAACGGCCGGTGGCGAAGATGATGTCGCCGCGCGACTCCATGGCGTTCTCGTAGGATATTTCGGGATTAGGATTGGCGAGTGCGAAGACAATCGGATTCGCGGCCATGGAACGTACCATGTCGGGTGTGAGTACGTCGGCGACCGAGAGTCCGAGAAATACGTCGGCTCCTTTCAGCGCCTCTTCGAGCGTGCGGATGTCGCGGTCGGTCGCGAACCGGGCCTTCATGCCGTCCAGGCCCGGCCGGTCGCGCCTTATCACCCCTTTGCTGTCGCACATGACGAGGTTGTCGGGCTTTACGCCGAGTGTGATGTACATCCTGGAGCAGGAGACGGCGGCGGCTCCTGCACCGTTCACCACGACCCGAACGTCGCCTATCTTCTTTCCGGCCACCTCCAGCGCATTGAGCAGGGCTGCGGCGGAGATAATGGCCGTGCCGTGCTGGTCGTCGTGCATCACGGGGATGTCGAGTTCGCTGCGCAGCCGCTCTTCGATGACGAAACACTCCGGGGCTTTGATATCCTCCAGGTTGATGCCGCCGAAGGTGGGAGAGATGTTCTTGACCGTCCGGATGAATTCGTCCGCGTCGTGCGTATCCACCTCGATGTCGAAAACGTCTATGTCGGCGAATGTTTTGAAAAGCAGTCCTTTTCCTTCCATGACGGGTTTGCCGGCCAGCGCTCCGATGTCGCCCAGACCGAGTACTGCCGTTCCGTTGGAGATGACGGCCACCAGATTGGTCTTCGAGGTATATTTGTATGCGTCCTCGGGGTTCTTCTCTATTTCGAGGCACGGATAGGCTACGCCGGGGGAGTAGGCCAGCGACAGGTCGCGCTGCGACCCGAACGGTTTGATGGGGATGACTTCGAGTTTGCCGGGCCGGCCCTCGGAATGGTATTTCAGGGCAGCCTCTTTCAGTTTTGTATGCTCTTTCTTCATGGTCGTTTCCTTTCTCCGGTCTTCCGCAGTGTGCGGAAACCGGCGCAAATCTACCAATTATTCTCCGGATTTTCATATAGCGTTCCGTACTCCCCTTTCCGTGCGGTACCTTCCGCCTGTCCGTACGGTTTTCCGGTTCGCAGGTATGGCCGTTGCGGAATGCTCCGTACATTCTGTACTCCTCCCGTCAGGGGGGCCGGCGCCTTTTCCGGGCATTTTTCCCGCTTCTCCGCAGGAGAAAGAGGCGTGGCGTCGATAGCGTCGGACGGGGACAGTGTCCGAAAATTCCGAAGCATATATGGAAAATACTCAATCGTAATTATGAATTGTGAGTGATGTCGGCGAACCGACTGTCGGCAGGGACAAGGATGTTGCAGGGGTGTTTTGCGGGGAGCATGCTGCGAAGCGGTGCCGTCCATGCGGGGCTCGGCCCGAAAGAAGAGGACGATGTTTTAACGGCTTGACCGTATGCCGTAACCGGATGGGAGGGACGGCAAACCCGGCCAACCGTTTCGGAATGTCTTTCCGAACGGCCCCTGTACTGTGCAGCGCTTGGTACGATACCGGTCCGTACGGTAAAACCACCCTATTTGCAGCTCTCCCGCATTCGCTATTAAACGTTGGATAAAACGTTGATTTTCACATGCAAAGATAAACATGAAAAACTATTTATACATAGAAAAAGACTAACATTTTTTCAACCAAAAACATAAGGGGCCTGTTTGCCCTCTCTATTCAAGTTTATAGAGAGCTTTTTTCGACATACCTTTTTTATCCAACGTTTAAATCGTGATATTTTTCGTTTAATGTCTTGTTAATGAGCGATTTATATTTCGATTAAGCGATGGAGCGTTCGGTTGTACCCGTAATTGCCGGACAGGAGGGCGGCAGGGAGGCGGGTGGGCGGACGGTTCTGAACTGATAAAAAAATGGATGTATGAGAAAATTTGCCTTGTTGCTTCTTCTCGGAACGATGCTGGGGGCGGGGAGCGCGGTCGCACAGAAGGTGGCGGTAAAAACGAATATTCCCTATTGGGCAACGACCACTCCCAATTTGGGATTCGAATTCGGGCTGGGTGCGCGGACGACGCTCGATATAAGCGGCGGATACAATTTCTGGACGCTTAACCGGGAGGCTAACCGTAAGATTAAGCATTTCGTGGTGATGCCGGAGGTCCGTTGGTGGCTTTGCGAACGTTTCAACGGGCATTTCTTCGGTCTGCATGCCGGTTACACCGAATATAACATCAGCAACGTGCGTATCCCGTTTCGGCCGGCCTCGTCGAAAGACCACCGTTACCAGGGGTGGGGGGCCGGCGTGGGCATCTCCTACGGATATTCATGGATTATAGGCCGCCGGTGGAACCTGGAGGCGACGGTAGGTGTGGGATATGTCTATACCGACTACGACAAATACGACTGCGTGACCTGCGGAACCTTTCGCGGTACCAATACCAAACACTACTTCGGCCCGACGAAGATAGGCATTTCGTTCGTCTACATAATTAAATAATAATACGATAAAGCGATGAAATACAGATACTGCACACTTCTGCTGATATTGGCGTGCTGCTCTGCGGCGGCGCATGCCCAAAAGAGCGGAAAGGAGATTACCTATCTTCCTGCCGTCGAAATCCGCGACGGGGCGGTCGAGAAAGAGGCCCGCGAGGTACGCCTGACGATGACGGTGGACCTGAGCGAAATGCGGCTCCGAACGCAACACACGATGGCGCTGACACCCGTGCTCGTGTCGCGCGACGGCAGCCGGGAGGCCGCCTTTCCGCCGATTGTGGTGGACGGTAAGACGCGAAACAATGTGTATCTGCGTGCCCGGCGCCTCGAAAGCGTGGAGCTGCCGCCCTATCACGACGGTGAAGCGCAGGTAATCATCCGGCGCCGCAACGGCAGGGAGCAGATTTACGATTACGCCGCCTCGTTGCCCTACCAGCGCTGGATGCTCGAAGGGCGTATCGAAATGCGCGAACAGGTGTACGGCTGCGTGAATTGCGGCGAAGGCGAGGCGGAAGCGCTGCTGATGCCCCGCGTGCTGCCGGAGTTCATACCGGAGTATCGTCTCGATACCATCGCGCCGGAGCCGGAACCGGTGAAGGTGCGTGCAGAGACGCGTACCGCACGCCTTCAGTTCCGCCAGGACAGTTACCGGATAATACCCGACTACAAGAACAACCGGGCCGAGCTCGATACCGTATCCAACTCCATCCGGCTGGTGAAGGAGAACGACGACGTGAAGATAACGGGCATCTTCATCACCGGTTATGCCTCGCCCGAAGGCAGCGAGGCGCATAACCTCACCCTGTCGGAGAACCGTGCCAAGGCGTTGGCCGATTACATCCGCCGTCACGATGCGATAGAGGCCGACATGCTCCATGTCGCGTGGATGGGCGAGGACTGGGAGGGACTCGTACGTGAGCTCGACAACTATCCGGAACTGCTCGGACGCGACCGGATTCTGGAACTTATCGAACGGTATCCCGACAACCGCGATTACTGCGACCTCCAGTTCCAGAGACTTCAGCCTGCGGAGATATACCAGCGGCTGCTGAACGAGGTCTACCCGGCCCTGCGCCGCAACGAATACCGTATCGAATACAATGTCCGCAACTTCAATATCGAGGAGGCCCGCCGGATGGTGCGCGAACGGCCCGACCTGCTGAGCCTTACCGAAATGTACAAGGTGGCCGCCTCCTACGGAAAGGGTACCCCCGGATACGAGGAGGTGATGGCCGCTGCCGCCCGCTGTTTCCCCTATGAACCGGCGGTGCTGAACGACCGGGCATTGGATGCCATGGCGGCGGGACACTATGCCGAAGCCGTGGAACTGCTCGAAGGAGTGGCTTCCGCCGATGAACCCGTGCTGCTCAACACGCTCGGTGTCGCATACGCCGGTGCCGGCGAACCGTACAAGGCCGAAAGCGCTTTCCTGCGCGCCTCGGAAGCGGGCTGCAGGGATGCGGCCCATAACCTGCAGCAGGTGCGCGGTGTGATAGACCAACTTTGATTCTCCCGATACACGGACTGAAAATTCATTTTAATTAACCTTTAAAACAAAAAGAGTATGAAACTTGGAAACATTGTGCTGGCAGGTGCAGCCCTGACCGTGGCGTTGGCTTCCTGCAGCCAGAAAGAGGAAGGCGTCGCAGTATCCGGCAATCCGAAAGCGGTGACCGTATCGTTCGCCAATGTCACCCGTTCGGTCGGCGACAAGGTGGATAAAGACAAGACCGCCCTGTACGAGGATTTTTACGTACTGTTTACCGACGATGCCGGTAAAATCTACAAGGGAAAGAGTGCGGACCTTACCACGGATGCACCCATCTATTTCGCCAATGCGGCCGCAGCGGGCGATATGACTTTCCACCTGCTCGACAACAGCGTGAAAAAGGTGTATGTAATCGCCAACCCGACCGATGAGATTAAGACCGCAGCCGATGCGGCGACCGGTATCAATGAAATCGAAAGCGTTGTCGTGGCTGCCGCAGCACAGCAGAGCGTCAATCCCAACGACAATGCCGACCTTGTGCTCTACGGCGTATGCGAATCGCTGGTAGATGCGGGTACCGCCGATGACAAGGGCCATGAGGATTATTATACGGCAGCCGTGAACATCAAGCCGCTGGTAGCACGTATCCAGATAGGTGCCTTCACCTGCGACTTCACCGATACGGAAGGCATCACGGCCTACGACATCGAGCAGGTGGCTCTGAACAACTACTATACGACCTGCACCCTCGGCGGTACGCCGGGCGGCCTGAACAATACGCCCATCACCGGTAACGTGTTCGATTTCTTCGCCGATGCCGACAGGCCTGCGTGGAGTCACGATGAGGCGACCATCCATCTGGACAACAGCGACGTGGAAGGTGGCAGCAACACGCATGCGTTGGCCGATGACGCGAATTTCTGTTACGACATCTTCCCCGGTGTGACGCCTCAGCTCCTCGTACAGCTCAACGATACGACCGATGCGGGCAGTCCCGTTCCCTACTATCTGGCAACGGAAGGATTCAGCGGTCTGAGCGACAATACCTTCAAGGCAGGTTACATCTATAATGTGAACTTCTCGTTCAAGTGGAACGACCCGCTGACTCCGGAGAAGTGCATTACCGTGAATGTGACCGTCGAGCCGTGGACGGTGGAGGCGATTACGCCTGAGTTCTAATTCATCCGATTTATCACGGAAGCGGGAACGTTCCGCCTCCCGCTTCCGTTTTTTCCATTACGTAAACATACAAGGACTTATATGAAATTGGGGAATACTGTTTTCTGCCTGTTGCTGCTCGGAGGGCTCTCCACCTCTTGCATACGCGAGGATTTGAGCGACTGCTTCAGCACCAATACGCTGCTGCTGAGCTATAAGGGCGATGGAGAGACCGAGATTTTCGGCGACAAGATTTGTCGGGTCGAAATGTATGTTTTCGATGCGGAGAACCGTTGCGTTGCCAACGGCGTGCTTCCCCCGAACGAAGTGGAGGCACGGGCGGCGAAACTGCCGCAGCTGAAGCCCGGAGACTACCGTATCGTCTGTCTGGGCAATACCCACCATACGCAGGTGGACAACGTCGCTTCGTGCGATTTCAGCCGGATTACCTTTGCCGACGGCGGCTATTTCGCCGGGGAGACCGTTTCCGGCAACGATTCGCTCTATTATGCGACCACGCCCTTTACGGTGGAACCTTTCACCGGCAGGGAGGACGACAACAAGACACGGCTCGTCGAGTTCGCCAGCTCGCACTACGACGTATCGGTCGAGGTAGCCGGTATTCCCGATGCAGGAATGAATGCTGCGGCCGCTTCGATGCCGACACTTGAGATTTGCGGTGTATCGCCCTGCACCGACTTTGAGAACCGCGCTTGCGGAGAGGCGACGGATTATCTGCTCGAAACCGAATACGACGGCGGCAGCAATCTGTTGACCGCACGCACTAATATAATGCGCCATACGGACCATTCGCAGGTGGGCGTCTGTCTGCGTTCCCCCGACGGCAGGACGCTGCTGGCGGAGGTCAATCTGGCCGAGTTCCTGGCCGAAAACCCGGTCATCGACTGCTCCCGCAACGAAGTGCTTATCCCCATACGCATGGAATTCGTATCGGGGAAGGTGGTCGTGACCGTTCCGGAATGGTACATAGAGGATGTGAAACCCGAATTTTAAGGAACGATAATTATGCGAAGAATAGGATTTATCTTGTTTGTTTCCCTGTTGGCCGGTGCCTGCTGCGCCGCCCTGGCCGGATGTGCGAAGGGCGAGGGGCCGGTGTCCGGCGAGGAAATCAACGTGGCGGTACAGGTGAACGTGGATGCCCGTGCGGTGGAGAGTACGGACGGTACGCCGACTGCCGCGGAGGCGGAGCTGCACTCGCTCCGCGTCTACGCCTTCATCGGCGACGAGCTGGTCGGATACTATTTCAATGACGCGGAGATAGCCGATTCGTTCCTTATGGAGATGGCCGTGCGTTCGCTCTCGATGCAGACCGTCGACTTCTATGTGATTGCCAACGAGGCCGCCATGGTGAAGCCCGGTTCGTCGGAAAACCTGACGGAGGATACCCCCAGGAGTGTGCTCGATTCCTATACCTTTACCGCGCTCGATACGGCGAACGGTCTCCCGATGTTTTACCGGGACCGGGTGGAGATAGATGTGGCGACCGATGCCGACGATAACCCGCAGACCCTGCCCGGACATGCAGGGCATACGCTGCTGAAGCAGGAGCTCGATGTCCCGCTGCGGCGCCCCGTCGCCAAACTCGGTGTCTTTGCGGCCAAGGAGGCCGGCGAATCCGCCGCTCTGACCGTCACGGGACTGACCTTGTTGAAGGAGGGTACCCGGATGTACAACTACCTGATGCCGCAGAACGAAACCGTACTCGGGAGCATCGGGACCATGTCGGAGGATATCCTCCTTTCGGCGGCGAACGGCGAGGTGACGGCGGCGCTTGCGGAGGACATTTCCGATGCCGAACGCAAGAATCCGGAGAACTATACCCCCGTGCTGGCCGTTCCCTTCTATCCTTTCGAGAATCCGTTCGGAAGCGGCGACTGGAGCCTGCCCGACGCAGAGGGCCGGGGCAACGTGCTTCGGATAGACTATACGTTCGGCGGAGAGGTACGTTCGGGGACGGTTTATCTGCCGCCGATGCTCCGGAACCACTACTATGCGGTGTGCTGCCTGATGCGGAACGACGGAAAGATTGCCGTGGAGTATCTCGTGGCCGACTGGGACGACGCACCCGCATGGGACGATATGGAGTTCGCCTATCCGACCTATGACAATCCGCTCATGCCCTTGTCGGGCAGCGTGGCGGATATGAAGAATCCGACGGTCTATTGTTCCCTTAACGATACCAATCCGGAGGCCGGCGACTTCTCCGTGAGGTTCCGCATGACGGCGCCGGCCCAGCAGGAGTGGAAAGCCACCCTGATGGATGCTTCGCCGGCCGATTTCGAGGTCAGGGTTTATCAGGGCGGCGAGGAGGTAACGAATCCTACGGCCTCGGAGGAGTGGTACACGATTACCGTACGGGCACTGAATCCCGATATGGTGGGGCAGACGGTGCGGCTCGGCATCGCCATCACGCCGACCTGGCTGGCTCCGGGCGAGACCACCCTGTTGCTGATAAACGGACTGACGGACGCCATTGCGTGGCCCGACAGCGGCAATATGCCGGAGTATATTGAGATAGAGCAGATTCCCAATCCGAACGATTAACCGAATGAAACGATGAAGACAGTATTGTATCGTATTGCCTGCTGTGCGGCTGCCGTTATGCTGGCGGCCTGTAGCAAAACGGGTGACCTTCTTCCCGGCTGCGGGTCGGGCGACAACATCGTTCTCGATGTGTCGTCGGCGGGGGCCGTCAGCCGTGCGGAGGCGTCGGGCGCCGAAGTCGCCGTCAGCCATATCGACGTGCTCATCTTCGCCGGCGACGAGACCAAGGTGGTCCATGAACGCGTGACGGGAGCGGCTGCCGCCGGCGGAAAGATAATCCTTTCGGCAAAGCGCAGCAGTTTTGCCGAAAATGTCGGATATTGGGTATATCTCGTCGCCAACAGCACCGAGGAATCGGAGGCCTTCGATGCACTGACCAACCTGAACGGGCTGAAGGCCATGCAGCAACGGGACCCCAACATACACATGACCGGTATCGCCAGCCTGCCCGACATACCGCAGACCTTCCTGATGGACGGGATTGCCTATACGGGCGACAGCGAACCGGCATCGCCTGCCGCAGTGGTACTCAACGACGGCGATGCGTCGGCCGATACCGAATTGAAGGCCATGCTGAAGCGTGCGGCGGCAAAGATAGTGGTGAAGATACGGAAAGGAGAGAAGGTGGAGTTCAGCAACGAGTCCGGCGCAGGTGAAGCCGGATATTACCTGCGCAACATGCCCTATACCACGTCGGTCATCTCCGGCGTCGATGCCGATGCCGAGCTGTGGACGCCGGGACGCAACGCCTCCTCCTATTTTCACTGGACGGCCGATGTCGTGACCGTGACCGCTTACGCATACAGCCATGACTGGGCGAACCAGAGTGCGCTGGAGAAGGAGACGCGCCTTATCGTGAACGTGCCGCTCTATCCGCTGGACAAAGAGGGCAACCGCGGCGAGTTCCAGCCGAGGAGCTATTACCAGATACCCGTCAGCAAATCCAAGAACCTGCTGCGCAACCATTGCTATCAGGTGGCCGTTACGGTGAATGCGGCGGGTGCGACCGACCCTTCGGAGGCGCTCGAACTCGGTCCTGTCGAATATTCGGTGAGCGAGTGGGACGAAGAGACGATAGACGTGGGAGGCGGGACGGAACATCCGATATATCTGACCGTGAATACCGACGAGATGGAGATGTATAACATCGAGGCGGATACCGCCACGCTTCGTTTCGCCTCCTCGTCGCAGGTCGGGGTGGAGGTACTTCGTGCCTATTTCATCAACAAGTTCGGACAGGAGGAAGCGGTGGACCGGGATATCTTCGATGCCATCCGGGCGACCCCCGCCGAGGGGCTTACCGGCAATATCGACGTGTACAGTCCGCTGCCGCTCAACAATGCCGTGCGTTACATTGAGCTGGAGGTGACCAATACCGACGGGGCTACGCCGCGTACCGTCATCGTCGAGCAGTATCCGCTGGAGTACATCACCAATATCCAGGGATGGTACTCCTACCGCTCCGATTTCGGCGGTACGACCTACGAGCTGATAAACGGAGAGCCGGTCGATAATCCCTACGATTCCGATAACCGCCTCAACGGAAACGATGACCGCATCGTGGCCGTCGGAGGATGGAACAACGGGACGGGCAGTTGGAGGAACTATTATCAACGGGGCGGGTCGAATTCGTCCTATTTCTTCACCTCCAAGGTGGCCGAACAGATTACTTCTGGGAACAATCGGGGCAAGTCCAACATTTACTATTACTCTTGGGACGAGTCGGAGGAGAATGTCGGGTCTTGGTGGAGGCCTCGTTATGAGTACAGCTACGAGATAGCTACCACCGGTTTGTTTACACCCGGCAACGCCCGCATGTACCATGTACGGATTACCGCCTCGTCCGGCGACTATACCGTGGGGAGGCCGCGCATGAGCGACGGCGTGACCGACCCGGGTACCGACAACGAGGTGATGGTGTCCCCGTCCTTCATGGTCGCGTCGCAGTTGGGGGCGACCTTCTCTCCCACGCAGGAGAGTGCGGCGAGCCACTGCAAGGAGTATGTGGAGGTGTACCGCGACCCCGAAACGAACGAGGTCGTCCATCTGGACGACTGGCGTCTCCCCACCAGGGCGGAGATAGGGGTCATCATCGAGTTCCAGTACCGAGCGAATGCGGCGATGGACGAGGTGCTCGCCGGCCCGGAGTACTGGAGCGCGAACGGCATCGTCGAGAATCCGAAGGCCACTCAGGCGGGTTCTGCGGCAATCCGCTGCATCCGGGATGCTTACGACGGCGGGAAATGAATTGTGAAAGGCAATTAAAATCGAGAGATATGACAAGGAGAATACGCTATGCGGCCCTGCTTGGTGCGCTGTTTCTGGCCGCCGCCTGCCAGCGGGAGGAGTGGCCGGCGGACGGGGGAATGTCGGCGTCGGACGGTTATGTGACCCTGCGTGCGGGGGTCGAGATACCCTCCATGCCCGAGGTGGTGACGAGGTCGGTGGACCCCGACGGACTGGATGTGCAGACCATGACGCTGTTCTGTTTCGATTCGTACGGGCTCTTCATATCGACCGCCGATGCGGAACTGGACAGGCAGGGCGATATGCAGGGTTCGCTTACCGCCCGTGTACCGGAGAATACGCGGACGATACATTTCATCGGGAACCAGAATATGCAGGATTTTGCGGAGGACAGTTTCCGCAACAAGTCCGAGGCGGAAGTCATGGCCGTACTGGAGGGTTCCGCGGGCAAGATGATATATTGGGCCCGTTTCGCATGTGCGGCAGGAGACAACCGGAAAATCGACGAGCAGATGCAGGGCAGTACCATCGTCCTCGTACGCAACCAGGCGAGGGTGTCGGTGCTGAATCCTACGGGCAACGGTTTCCTCGAAGTCACCGGTTTCGTGGTCTGCAATACGAATGCCTACGGGACCGTGGCCCCCTGGCATCCTCAGGAGGGGTTCGTATGGCCCGGTACCGAGCCTTTTATAACGCTTCCGCAGAACAGGGCGGTGGTGAGCGACATCATGGACGTGCGCACCGCTTCCGACCAGTATGTCTTCGAGAGCGAGAATGCTTCGGACAATCCCGTGAGCGTCATCCTTCGTGGGCATCTGCCCAGTGAGGATACCGACCTCTATTACCGTGTCATGCTCATCGACGACGAGGGAGAACAGGTGTTGATACGCCGTAATTGCCATTACCGGTTGAACATAGCCGGCACGCTTTCCTACGGACAGCCCGACTTCGTCAGCGCGCTGGAGGCGCCCGCCACGAACAACGTCTGGGTCTCCATATCCGACGAGGTGAATGAGGTGGAGGACCAGAACTACATCCTGGCCGTGGCGAAGACGAGCTATGTGCTCGGTGAGGAGGAGACGGGCGATTCCTATACGCTCTATTATACCGTGACCGGCAAGAACGGTACGCGGATAACCGAAGCCGACCTCCCCTCGGTGACGTGGCTGGACGGTAACAAGGTGGGGGGCATGAACGTGGGAAACCGTTTCGCCCGCATCGAAAACAATACGGTCGGCTACGGCGAGATAACCGTGAATCTGCTCCGGATGGGGGAGAATGACAAACTGGAGGGTACGCTGCTCGTGAAGAAGGGGCGTCTGCAGCGGAAAATCAAGGTGATAACGGTCAAGACGCAAAAGTTCGAACCTGCATGGGTGGGAACGCAGGTTTACGGCCACAATATCGGCGAGCACGTGACGCTGATGTTCACGATTCCGGAGAGCTGTCCGCAGGAGCTGCTTCCGCTGCGCGTACTGATTTCCACCAACGACCTCGACGTGCGTCATGAATCCGGAATGGACCTGCCGCTCGTTTTCAAGGGCGAAGAGGGCTATGGCGAGCTGGACAACGAGTGGGGCTATAAATATGTTTACACGGCCCGGCAGACCGGTGTGCAGCGCGTCTATTTCGAGAACGTCCTCCTGCAGGGGGAAGGACATGTCGGCGATGTGATGCTGGAAGCGAATTTCTTCGACGAGTTGACCAAACAGGTCGTATTCGCCGACCACCAATTCTCCATTACGGTCTCCGGACTGAATGAATACAACAACCTGCCCGGCGGCGATTATGCGGAGGACGACGTGATACTCTACCGTCTGGTACCGCAGAAGAAGGGGGCCAACGTGCAGTTCGATATGCAGATGATGAACAACGGCGAGCAGCCTGCACAGCCTGTCAATGCCGGGGACAGGGACGAATTCCTGCTCTATTCCCAGAATCTGAACTATTACCTCGACGACGAGACGGACAAGGCGGGTGTTGCCGAATTTGACTGTACGTTTTATCCGATAGATGAGGAGTCCTGGGGAAGCGGGGGCCGCGTGCATATGTTCATGCCGAAGAGGCCCCAGAAACCTGCGTCCGAAACGGGCAGGTATGCCATCTACATGTACACCAACCGCGCGCAGAGCGCCGAAGTGGTACGTATCGCCTCCAACCAGCCCGGGTCGTCTTCTGGGTACCCCGGTAACGGAGGAGCGCCCTACGAGGGAAATGCCTATCGGTCGGTGACGTTCGAGCTGGCCAACTACAATCCGTTCCGCTTCGCGGCCCGGGTGAACGGAGAGGGAACCGATACCTCGGGAGCGGAGGAGGAGACCGTGACGCCGCTGTCGTGGACGTACCGTCCGCAGCAGCAGGTGGATATCGAGCTGGATGTGACGAGCTTCGCCGGTTCCGACGGCAAGTCCGTAGACCCCTTCGGGGAGCCGTTCGAGATATATATCGACGCTCCGATGCTCGAGATAGACGAATCGAGGCTGGCCGAGTGCAACCTGACGGACGGGAAGCTGAAGGCCGACCCGTCGGTTCCGGGAAGATTCATCTATACGGTGGATGCGCAGAGAAGTACGGAGCGTACCTTCGGCACGGGCAGTGCGCTGAAAAAGGACGGAACGCTCCTCGACAACGGCGGCTCCGTAGACCAGGCGGGTGAACGGAAGCGGCTGCCTTTCCTTACCGGCGAAGTGGTGAGTGCCGGCGACATCACCGTCAGCTCCGACGAGGAGATGGTCGTATTCTTCCGGAAGACCTTCCGTGTCACGAACGAGTCCATCCGGGGTATCATTCGGTATAATGACAACGGGGTGATGCGCGACGTGCCGCGGAATGCCTTCGTCTCCTTTGAACGCGTCAGCAACGGCACGCGGATAGGCTCCATGACGATTACGGCCGACGGAGAGTACGAACTGCGCCTGCGCAAGGAGTATGCCTTCAACTGGTACACCGACCCGATAGGGGTATATTATCGGGACGGAGAGGGGAATACATGGCATGCGGACGTGACCAGCCTGGCCGACCTCTTCGACGATACGGCCATCGAAATGAGGCTGGAGGAGGGCAATTGACGACATGCGGTATCGAGGCTGCGGTATCGCTGCGCCGTGCAGCCCTGCCCGTACCGCACGTTTGGACCGCCGCACGGCTCCGAACCTGCCGAAGGTTCGGAGCCTTTTGCGGTATCGGAAGAATCAGACGTATGGGTTTTCTCTCTGTCGTGTCGGTGTGTGCGGCCTGCCTGACCGTCGCCGGCTGTGCGTCTATCGCCGGCTCTCCGCTTCGTGCGGGGGGTGAAACGGAGCTGTCCGACGGGGTCGGGTTCCGGCTGCCGGATATTCCCGACACCCTTCGGGGAGCCGCACGGGCCGAGTATCTTGCGCTCCATTACTGGGACGGTTTCGATTTCGCCGGCGCGGATATCGCTGCTCCGGAGGCCGAGCAGGCATTCGTGGATTTCCTCGGACTGCTGTCCCGTATCGCCTCGGCGGACGGTGCATTCGGTGCGCTTTTCGGGCGCGCGGCTGGTTCCGACGGGTTGTACCGTCTGATGGAGCTGTGCGACAGGTATCTTTACGAACCCTGGTCGCCGATGCGCAGCGATGAGCTGTATGCGGCCGCGCTGCGGGCATTTACGGAGAGTCCCTGCATCGCGGAGATAGACAAGGTTCGGGCCCGGCAGGCGCTGGAGAGGCTGTCGATGAACCGGCCGGGTACTCCGGCCGCCGATTTCATCTATGTCGACCGCGGCGGGAGCCGGCATCGCCTGTCGGATATCGAGGCACCGCATATTCTGCTGTTTTTCCACTATCCCGGCTGCGGGGAGTGCCGCCGGATGAAGGCCGCGCTGGAGGCTTCGCCGATTGTGGGCGAGTCGCTCCGTAGGGGGAGGCTTGTCCTCCTGGCCGTATGCGTCGGAGAGCGGGACGATTGGGAGCGTTCCGGATGTCCGATGGGGGGAATTGACGGGTTCGACGGAGGGATGTCCTCCTCCTGCCGGACGGTTTATGACCTGCGGGCTCTGCCGACGCTCTATCTGCTCGACGGCGAACGGTGCGTGATATTGAAGGATGCTTCCGTGGTACAGGTCGAGGAGCGGCTTGCAGCCTTGTGCAGTGGACAGGCTGCGGCTGCGAAGCGACCGTCATAGTTCGGAGGAGCCGGAACGGATGCATGGCCGCTATCTTGCCGCACCGGCCATATCCTGGAAGGTCTTCCGGATTCTGTCGGCTCTTCTCCTTCCTGTTTCGGAATTTTCGCCGTGTCGGGCCGGAATGACGGACGTATCTGTGTCCCGATAGGCGGGAGTCCGCATTCCGCGTCTTGCCCGACCTCTTCGTCTCTGTCGTTGCTGTCGGTTTCTCTTTTCTGTCTCGGGAAGGTCCGTGAAAGAGATACCCCGCCATACGTCGTATGGCGGGGTATCTTCGAGGTGCGAAGCGGAATCGAACCGCTGTAGAAGGTTTTGCAGACCTTTGCCTAACCGCTCGGCCATCGCACCGTAGTGTTTCGCTGTCCCGTTTCGGGGTACGAAACGGTGTGCAAATATAGCCAATAATCTTCATTCTCCAAAAAATAGGCGATGCGGGTGCGGTAAATTTGGTGCCGGGGCATTTCCGCCGGCCGCATTCGACCGGAGCGGCCGGCATCCGACGGAACCGTCTCCGCTGTCGGCCGCCGGTGCGGGCGGTGGAAAAGGACACAGGCGGTGGAGAACGGAAGGAGGAGAAGATACGGGAGAGACAGTACGGGTTTTTTATTACCTTTACGGTAAAAACTGCGGCGGCATGACGGTGGACGACATAGCGCTTACGCTTCAAAAGGGACTCGGTGTCCGGGGAGCGGCACACCTGCTCTCCCTGGCGGGCAGTGCCTCTGCGGTGTATGCCGCATCGGAGGGGGAGCTGTCCGGAAAGTTCGGGCTGCGGAGCGACATCGCGCGTGCCCTGGCGGCGAAAACCGCGCATCGGGAGGCGGAAGAGGAGCTGCGCTACATGAGGCGCCACGGCATATCGGCTGTCGCATCCACGGATGTGGATTACCCGGCGCTGCTGCGGGAATGTCCCGATTATCCCCATGTCCTCTATTTCGTCGGCGACGCCGCGGCTTTCCGCGGCAGGATGCTGTCGGTGGTCGGTACCCGTGCGGCGACCGTTTACGGTCAGCAGATGTGCGATGTACTGGTGGGCCGCGTGGCCGAACTCGCCGCCGGAACGGCGGTCGTCAGCGGGCTCGCTTACGGGATAGATGCCGCCGCACACCGTGCCGCTTTGCGGTATGGGCTCCGGACGGTGGCGGTTATCGCCAATCCGCTGCCCGGCGTTACCCCCGTACAGCACCGGGCACTGGCGCACGACATTGCGGAGCGGGGCGGGGCCGTGGTGACGGAGCTGCACTCGCGGACCAGGCAGAACGGCGCTTATTTCATACCGCGCAACCGGATAATCGCCGGGATGGGTGAGGGAACCGTGGTCGTGGAGTCCCCGGCCGGAGGCGGCGCTCTCTCCACCGCGGCGTTGGCGGACGGTTACGGCCGTATCGTAATGGCGGTACCGGGGCGTGCGGGCGACCGGTGTTCGGCGGGAGCCAACCGGCTCATCATGGAGCGCCGGGCCGCCATGGTGTGTTCGGGCGACGATATCGTCCGGGAGTTGGGATGGGACATTGCATGTCCGGGATTTATTCCCGTCCGGGAGTCGCCGCCGGTGCTGAACGGAGACGAACGGCGTATCATGGAGTGTCTGCATGACGGGGAGGCTGCGGACATGGATACGCTGGCGCTGCGCAGCGGCATACCGATAGGACAGATTTCGG
Organism: Tidjanibacter massiliensis; assembly: GCF_900104605.1. NCBI lineage: Bacteria > Pseudomonadati > Bacteroidota > Bacteroidia > Bacteroidales > Rikenellaceae > Tidjanibacter > Tidjanibacter massiliensis. The sequence goes on from NZ_LT629960.1 coordinate 2,041,686, forward strand.
CCGTGCTGCTGGGGCTGGAACTCGGCGGGATGGTCCGGGCGTTGCCGGGGAAAAGATACGAAAAGAGCTGACCGGTGCGGCGGGAATGCGGCACGGGCGGACGGAGGAGTCCGGAAGCCGGTCTGTCCGTCGTACCGGAGAGGAAGGATACGAAACACGAACGATATGGAACTGATAGATACGCATACGCATCCGTTCGACGAGGCATTCGATGTCGACAGGGCGGAGGTGGTCGCGCGAGCGTGCGAAGCCGGGGTTCGCAGAATGATGTGTCCCGCGATTGACGCTGCGACGCATGCGGCCCTCTTCGGACTGTGCGACGCATACCCGGATGTCTGCCTGCCCATGATGGGCCTGCATCCCACTTCGGTGAACGACAATCCCGATTGGCGCCGGGAAGTGGCGCTCGTGGAGGAGTACCTTTCGGGAGGGGCGTCCCGCCGTTTCTATGCCGTCGGAGAGGTGGGGCTCGACTTCTATTGGAGCCGGGAATGGCAGAGGGAGCAGGAGGAGGCTTTCCGCCGGCAGGTCGAATTTTCGCTCCGCTTCGGACTGCCGCTCGTCATCCATACGCGGGAGGCGTGGCCGGAGATGCTAGGCCTCCTGCGGGAATTCCGGGGAAGCGGAGTGCGGGGTGTCATGCACGCTTTCAGCGGTACGTGGGAGGAGTACGAGGCGGTGAAGGCGTGCGGCGATTTCCTGTTCGGCATAGGAGGCGTCGTTACCTATAAGAAGAGCACACTGCCCGAGGTCGTGTCGCGCATGCCGCTCGGCGATATGGTGCTCGAAACCGACGCCCCCTATCTGCCGCCGGTTCCTTACCGGGGGAAGCGCAACGAGCCGGCCTACATCGTCCACGTCTGCAGGAAAGTGGCCGAACTGAAGGGCATCGCTCCGGAGGAGGTGGCTGCGGCGACATCCGTCAATGCGTGCCGGATGTTCGGCATCTGATTCTTCCTTCCCCGGTTTTTAACGAATTCGTTACCTCTGCAGCTTCGCGGATAACGAAAAAGTCATTAAATTGCACCCCGTTTCCAGCGCACGGAGGGCCGTGCGGCGTCTTTTACAGCATATTTGTTGAAGTGGTTGAAGAAATTATTGGTCTATGGGAAGGTCGTCAGTGCTTTTGATATATACCGGCGGTACGATAGGAATGAAGACGGACCCCGTTACGGGGACGCTCGTACCGTTCGACTTTAACGGTATTTATGACGAATTTCCGTCGCTCCGGCGGCTGGACGTGGACCTTGAGGTGCTGCCTTTCGAGCCTATCGATTCGTCGAATGTGGCCCCCGAACTCTGGGTGAGGCTGGCGGATATCATCCGGGAGAATTACGAGCGTTATGACGGATTCGTGGTGCTGCACGGCACCGACACCATGTCGTATTCCTCCTCCGCCCTCAGTTTCATGCTCGAAAACCTCGGCAAGCCGGTGGTGTTCACCGGCAGCCAGATACCCATCGGAGTGCTGCGCACCGACGGCAGGGAGAATCTGATTACCGCCATCGAGATTGCGGCCGCCAAGGAGGAGGGGCGGGCCATTGTACCCGAGGTGTCGCTCTATTTCCAGAACAGGCTGTTCCGGGCGAACCGGACGAAAAAGCACAGCGCCGAGGAGCTCAGCGCGTTCGCTTCGCACAACTATCCCGCGCTCGCCGACGTGGGCGTGGGCATCCACTACCGTTACGGCGCAATATGCCGCTGCGACGCCGGGAAGACCTTCTCGGTGAATACCGCCGTATCGCAGGACGTGGCGGTCGTCAAGATATTTCCCGGCATGACCGAGCCTGTTTTCCGGGCCATGCTTTCGGCCGAAGGGGTGAGGGGCGTGGTGCTCGAAACCTACGGGGCGGGAAATGCACCTACGTTCGGATGGTTCATCGGAGCGCTGGAAGAGGCCATATCGCGGGGGGTACATGTGCTGAACGTGACGCAGTGCGTGAGCGGTTCGGTGAATATGGATATTTACGAAACCGGTCGGCGCCTGCAGGAGGCAGGCGTCATCAGCGGCCGCGACATCACGACCGAGGCGGCGCTTGCCAAAATGATGTGCCTGCTCGGCCGCGGCTGCGGTACGGCCGAGTTCGTGGAGCTCATGAGGCACTCCGTTCGGGGTGAGATGACCGAGGAGTGAGGCCCGCCCGCCGCGGGGAGACCGTTCCGGCAAATGGCAGGATGCCCCGGAAACAGCGGGAACAGGGTCTGACCGGGATAATAGGTGTATTTTTTTAGAAGAAAAAAAATTTCTATATTTCGGAGGTTTTTAAGCTGGCAGTATGTCTTTTTACTGACATGCCGGTTTGGGTATCAAGCGGATTTGATGTTTAAATAATTGAAAATCTGCTTTTTATCTGCAAAAAGGGAGAAATGACCGAGTGGCTGAAGGTGCGCGCCTGGAAAGTGCGTATACCCCAAAAGGGTATCGTGGGTTCGAATCCCGCTTTCTCCGCAGTTCGTCCGGCCCGTTTTTTTCGGAGAGGCGGACAGTGTTTTTTGACTGCGATGCAGTGCGGTCTGAACGGCCCGCACGGAAAGGGAGAGCTTTTATTTGACTAACGATAAAAACAATAAGTCTAATCAATTCTAAATTAAAGCTATGAAAAAACTTTTTTTGATTCTGGCAGCGGTAGGCGTTATGGGCTTTTCGGCTGTGAATGTTTACGCTCAGGAGGCAGAAACCCAGGCGCCCGAAGCTGAAGCTACGGAGCAGGTGGCAGCCGAGGTAGAGACCGAGGTGGTGGGCATCAACCCCGAAACCGAAGTCGAGGGTACTCCGATGCACCAGGCCATCAAGCAGAAATTCCTCGAGGGCGGTGCAGGCTGGATGACGCCGGTGTTGTTGTGCCTTATCTTCGGTCTGGCTATCGCTATCGAACGTATACTTTATCTCAACCTCGCTTCCATCAACACCAAGAAGTTCATGGCGCAGATTGAGGAGGCCCTCAAGAAGGGCGGCGTTCCTGCCGCTATGGAGATTGCCCGCAACCAGCGCGGTCCGGTTGCCAGCATCTACTATCAGGGACTGAGCCGTTACGGCGAAGGACTTGAGGTCGTTGAGAAGAGCGTGGCTTCCTACGGTTCCGTACAGATGGGTCTCATGGAGAAGGGTCTTACGTGGATTTCGCTCTTCATCGCCCTCTCCCCTATGTTGGGATTTATGGGTACCGTGGTCGGCATGATTCAGGCTTTCGACGCCATTCAGGCAGCAGGCGACGTGTCCGCTACCTTGGTGGCAGGCGGTATCAAGGTGGCCCTTCTGACGACGCTCGCCGGTCTTATCGCGGCTGTCATCCTGCAGTTGTTCTATAACTACATCGTTTCCAAGATAGACACGCTGGTCATCAACATGGAAGACAGCTCTATCATCCTGGTGGATATGCTTACGGAGTACAATAAAAAATAATCAGTTTCACACCACCTTACAGTAATATGAACAATAAGATTTTCAAATATATCAAATACCTCAGCTACGTGCTGTTGCTGCTCGGCGTCGGGGTATTCGTATATTTCGTCGTCGCTTCGGTACTCTATCCGGAGCCTGCGACGGAATTCCCGGTGGGTACCGTGGGCAATGCGATGGGTGTGAATGTCATGCTGATTTATGCCTATGTGGTATTTGCCGTCGCGCTGGTACTTGCCATCATGTTCCCCCTTATCAACATCATCAGTAATCCCAAGGGCGCCATGCGTACCCTGATTGGCGTTGTGGCGATGTTGGTAATATTCTTCGTGAGCTATCTCCTTTCGAGCGACGCTCCGGTGCCGAATCCTGCTGCGAACGGTTATTTTACCAATTCGGCCGTGCTTAAGCTGACCGATGTCGGCCTGTATGCGGGTTACGCTATTTTTGTCATTGCAATTCTGGTCATCCTTTGGGGAGAGATAAGGAGTGCGGTAAAGAAAGGCTGATTTGAAAAGTAAATTAATATGGCAATAGATAAAAGAAAAATCCCGGAAATCAATGCCGGCTCGATGGCCGACATTGCCTTCCTGCTGCTGATTTTCTTCCTTGTCGCCACCACCATGAACACGGACACCGGTATTCAGCGTGTCCTGCCCCCCTGGGTCGATAATCCTACGGACGATGCGCCTCCCATCAAGGAGCGTAACCTGATGCAGGTAAAGGTCAATCAGTATGACCAGATACAGGTTCAGGGCAAGCTGGTGCACCTGTTGCAGGTGAAGGACCTCGCAAAGGATTTTATCCTGAACCTGGGGAACAGCGAAGACCTTCCCGAAAAGGTCATGACCGACATAGAGCTTTTGGGGCCCTATCCGGTCAGCGAAGGGGTGATATCGCTCCAGAACGACCGCGGTACGAGCTACGACATGTATATCAAGGTACAGAACGAACTGACGCGTGCCTTTAACGAAATCCGTGATGCCGTGGCGCGCGAGCGGTTCGGTGCTTCGTTCAGCGAGCTCGACGAGGCGAAACGCAAGGCTATCCAGCAGGCGGTTCAGACCAAGATATCCGAGGCCGAACCTAAAAACATAGGAGGAAATTAGTATGGCAGTTATAAGGAAAAAAGGTAACAAGGGTGTGCCGCCCATTTCGACGGCCTCCCTGCCCGACGTAATCTTCATGATTCTGTTCTTCTTTATGACGACCACATCCATGAAGGAGACCGAGTTGAGGGTGGCATTCACGCTGCCGGAGGCTACCGAAATCCAGAAGCTGGAGAAGAAGAGTCTCGTAAGCTACATCTATGTGGGACAGCCTACCAAGCAGCTTCAGGCCCAGTTCGGTACGGCACCCCGTATCCAGTTGAACGATACCTATCGTACTCCGCAGGATATTCTGGACTTCATTGCTTCCGAGCGCGACAAGCTCAACGAAAGCGACCGCAATGCCATGTCGGTTTGTATCAAGGCCGACCGTTATACGAGAATGGGTATCATTACCGACGTGAAGCAGGAGCTTCGTAAGGCGAATGCCCTTCGTGTGACTTATGCGGCGTCCAAATCGCTGGGATACAATTAGTCGTAGAATATATACGTAGTTTTTGCGGGCGGCCGGAAGGGCGCCCGCATTTTTTTGTTGCCTGCCGCTGCGGAACCGTTCCCTCTCCTGCCGCAGGAGTGAGACGGGGGATGGGAAAGCAAGGGAGGGGCCGACGAGGCGGACAGGAACCGTCGGCCGTTGCGGAACGGTTTTCGGGCGTGTCGGCCGGGAACGGTATGTCGGTGCAACTGTCGTAGTATAGCGGGGACGGCCGGGGGCCGGAGCTACGGGTGACGGAGAAAGTCAATGTATGGGGCTGGTTTAGCAAACCGGAATGCAGGGCTATGGATGACGGAAAAACGAAGTGTGGAATCCGAAGTACGGACTGGCGTGCGCGCGGGAAGAGGTATTGTGTAAGAAAAAAGTTTAAAAGGAATGGCCGGGGGCTGCTCGGAAGACGATGGCCTGCGGGACGGGACGATTGTGTGGAGAAAGGGCTAATCGGGCGGTGTGAGGTACTCCGGATGGGCTGGTAGGCCTGCTGGGACCGTATGTTCCGGAAGCCGTTCGGCAATAAAAAAGGCCTTCCTCTAAGAAGGCCTTCGGGGTGGAAGATGGGGCTCGAACCCACGACACCCAGAACCACAATCTGGTGCTCTAACCAACTGAGCTACATCCACCATATAGCGTACCCTTCAGCGGATACGCGGATGCAAATGTAATATACTTTTTTGTTTTTACAAAAAATGGGGTTAAAATAGTGTTGCGGCACCTTTCCCTATCTGGGCGCCGGGGTGGCGAGCCGTATCGTTCGGCCCTTAGCGTTTTCGGTCGGGAAGGATGACCGGCAGCGCACCGTGCTCGCATGTGATGTCGATGGGGAACGATGGGCCGGGCTGGCCGTCCACATCCGTATGTTCGTCCCGGTCGCACTCCGCGTGAAGTCGGCTGCACCGGATGTGAACGATGCCTTCCGGGTAGCGCCGGCGGTGAAGCAGCCGGGGCAGGTACCGGATGGCCGTGTGCAGGGTGTCGAGCGGCGTATCGCCTTTGAGTACCAAAATGTCGAGCAGGCCGTCGTCCCCCTCGGAGAGATAGGCGAGCGGCAGCGTGCCGGCCGTGCGTCCGTTGAAGACGAAGAAGATGATGGCATTGCCTCGGAAGTCGCCTCCGTCGGAGGTGATGGAGAGCTCCATCTTACGGAAACGCGGCAGGTCGCCTATCCCGTTGATGTAGTAGGCTATTTTGCCGAGGTTGTTTTTCCATGCGGTCGGCGTTTTCTGGGATACGTCGGTGAAGAGACCGCAACTGAAGACATTCGCGAAGTAGCGGCCGTTTGCCCGTCCGAGGTCCATGGCGTGAATGCGTCCTGCGAGTATCGCCCGGCATGCCTCTTCGATGTCGGTCGGCATGCCGAGTAGGGTGGCGAAATCGTTGGCCGTTCCTGCAGGCAGTACTGCGACGGGCAGGTTCAGTCCCATCCCCTTTATCAGATTCACTGCGTAATTGATGCTGCCGTCGCCTCCGGCCAACAGCAGGTGGTCGAAGCTGCCGTCCACTGCGGCGAGGACCGCTTCGTCGCCGGCATCGAACGCAAGACGGTGAAACAGCATGTGTAGGCCGTGAGCCTGGTAGAGTTCGATGATGCGGTCGAAGCGGCCGGTTACCGGGCTCTCTCCCGAAGAGGGATTATAGATGAAGAGTACTTTTCGTAACATATACTGTAATGTTTCCGACGGAGAACCGGGCAGGCCGTGGAGTACCGGGAACGGGGTCCGTGCTTTTCCCTGCTCTTCGGGAAATTCCGGAGTATGTTCCGGAGGCCGTGCAGGCGGAGGCGAAGGATAGCCCGACGGTGCTTCCGGGCCGTGTCCCTGTCTTGTGCCGATGGCTTTCTCCATGGGTAAAGGTAGGCATTTATATCGGAAACGGTATATACCGGCAGGAATAGTTTGCATGGTCTCCGTCGGCGGCCCTTTTCGGGAGGAGAAAGAAAAGGGACGAACGACGAAAACGCCGTCCGTCCCTTTCGTGTCTCCCTTTCGGGCAGGATTATTTGTTGGCCGGATTGAACTTCTTGTCGTAGTCGAGCAGGAAGCGGACCAGCTCCGGGTCGCGGTGCGACCCCTGAAATTCGCGGGGCCGGTCGAGCGGCCGGATGGAATCCATCTCCGCGGCGGAGAGCTCGAAATCGAAAATATCCAGATTCTCCTTCATGCGGTCGATGTGCGTGGTTTTCGGGATGGCGATGATGCCGCGCTGGATGAGGTACCGCAGGGCCACCTGCGCAACCGTTCTGCCGTGGCTTTCGGCGATGGCTTGGAGCGTCGGATTTTCGAACAGGTCGGCATCGGCCTGTGCTATCGGTGCCCACGCCATGATTTTCGTTCCGTATTGTTCCATCTCCCTTTCCGAATCCCACTGTTGGCTGAAGACATTCGTCTTCAGTTGGTTGACAGCCGGTTTAATCTCTACGTTTTCGGCCAGGTCCACGAACCGGTCGGGGTAGAAGTTGCTTACTCCGATGGCGCGTACCTTGCCGGCCCGTACAGCCTTTTCCATGGCCCGATACGTTCCGTAATAGTCGGCGAAGGGCTGGTGTATCAGCAGCAGGTCGATGTAGTCGGTATGCAGCTTGCGCAGGGACTCTTCGATGCTGGCTGCCGCCCGCTCTTCGCCGGCATTGCTAATCCATACCTTGGTGGTGATGAAGAGTTCGCTGCGGGGAATGCCGCATTTGGCGATGGCGGCGCCGACGCCCGCTTCGTTGTAGTAGGCTTGGGCCGTGTCGATGCTGCGGTAGCCCGCACCAATCGCATCGAGCACGCACCGTTCGCACGTTTCGGGGGCAACCAGATAGACTCCGTACCCCAACTGCGGCATTTCAACGCCGTTGTTCAGTGTCACGCTCTGCATAGTGTTTCGTTTTTTATTGATAGATGAACAAAGATACAGAGATTGTGCCATTCTCGCCTTATACATTTTACCTGAAGGATTACCTCTTTTCCGGATGGATACGGAACGGACGGCTGCTGCGGAATGTTTCCCGCAGCATATCGGCCGCACGGTATGCCCGCCCCTGGGCGGCCTGCACTCCGTTGTCCGGACAGGCTGCGGCGTATGTATGGGATGGATACGGAAAACTTCGGGGGGGGGAGGTCACATGTATTGTTCCATGGCGGGGGAGATGTGCATTTTCATCTCTCCGTTCCCGTCGGCATAGATGAGCAGGACGGCGAATTCGGGATGTTCCGCCAGCAGGGCCAGCGATCCTTCCAGTCCCAGTGCCATGTACATTGTCGCCATCGCGTCGGCGAGCGTGCAACTCTCCGCCACGACGGTGGCCGAAAGCAGGTTGCTTTCGGTATTTCCTCCCGTCGTAGGGTCGATGATGTGCGTGTATTTCCGTCCGTCGGGCCCCGTGTGGAAATTGCGGTAATTGCCGGAGGTGGCGATACCCGCCTCCGATACATTGATGACGGTGCTCGTGCTGGCGCCGGGAAGGTAATTTCCCTCATAGGGGGTGTCGATGGCGATGTGCCAGCGTTCGCCGGAGGGATTGACGCCGCGGCAGAAAATCTCGCCGCCCACATTGACGAGATAGTCCGATGCCCCTTCCTGTTCCAACATGCGGGCTATCTTGTCCACCGTGTAGCCTTTGGCGATGGAGTTGAGACCTATCTGTATCTCGGGATACTGCTTGATGAGTCGTCCTTCGCGTATGGTTATCTTCTCGTAACCGACGTACCGCAGCAGCGAATCCACGTTCACCTCGGCTGCCTGTCGGCCGTCGATGAAACCGTAGGCGTCCACGAGGGGCTGTACGGTGATGTCGTACTTGCCGCCGGAGAGTTCGCTGACACTGCGGGCGAGCTCGATGTTGCGGATGATGTCTTCGTTGAGCGAATCGGTCTCGTTGCGGTTGATGCGGCTGAGCAGCGAGCGGGGGTTGAATACCGACATGGAGCTGTCGGCCGCAGCGCATATCCCTTCTACCTTCTCCCGTAGACTGTCCGGCGCCTTGTCCGATACCGTTACCTTGTAGACGGTGCCGAGGGCGAATCCCTCGACGGTTTCTGCCGTTTCGGCGGGCCGTCCGCAGGCTGCGAGCAGAATGGCGGCCCCGACTGCCAGCGCGTTTCTCCTTCCGATGTTGTTCCGGTGCCGTTTGCGGCCCTGTCCCGATGTCTCTCTTGTCTGCATGGTATTCGTTCGTTTTTTTACGCTCCGTCCGGTGTGTGGGCGGAGGGCTCACGCCTCTTTTTTCCGGCAGTAGAGGATGCCGTTTTCGTCGCGCGTGACGATGACAGCGATGCCTTTTCCGATGAATGCGGCGTCGTCTCCCGCCGCTTCGTAGTGTCGGCCGCCGATGACCACCTTCCCGGCCGGGCGGAGCGGCGTGGAGGTGATGCCTTCCCGGCCGGTCAGCCCCCGGTCGGCGGCGACGGAGACGTACCCGTCGGCGGGCTTCATGTCCGAGACAAGTACGACGCGCCTGCGCAAACCCGATTTGCCGCGCAGGAAACGGTTGCCGAACCATATCGACAGGAGGAGTCCGACTCCGGCGGAGATAATCACTATCAGGAAGGGGCCGAGCACGACCGATACGGGAAGCTCCCCGGTCGGTACGTAGCGAAGCAATGCGGTGTCTATCAGTGCGAAAGCCAGTCCCGTAATCATGGCGACGATACCGAGTATGCCGAGAACTCCGAAGCCGGGAGTGACGAAAATTTCGAGGATTATCAGTACGATGCCCGTCAGGAACAGCAGCAGTTCCCAATGGGCGGCCAGTCCTTCCGCATAGAGGGGAGCGAAGTAGAGTACCGCACCCAGAATGGCGACCACGAGCGGAAATCCTACGCCCGGCGTCTGGAGTTCGAAATAGATGCCTCCGATGATGAGTATGATGAATAGCGCCTGCAAGGTGGGATTGGTGAGGAAACCGATGAACCGGTCGAGCCAGGAGGGGGCGTATTCGTAAAGCGTATAGTCGTCGATGCCGGCCAGTGCAAGAAGCTCCTCCACCGAGGAGGCTTTCCCTTCGCAGAATCCCCATGCGATGGCTTCGTCAGCCGTCAGCGTAACCACCTGCGTGCCGTCAGCAAGGTCGGGAACGGCTGTCGAAGGGCTCACCATGGCCTCGGCTATTTGCGGGTCGCGCCGCCACCGCCACACCGTGTCGCCCCGTTCGGCCGAGGGAACCCGGCCGTGCGCCTCTGCCGTGGCACGCATCATGGAGCGCATGAAACTCTGATACTTGTCGGGCATCACTGCGCCGCTTCCGTCTACCACCGTGGCTGCTCCGATGCTTGCGCCGGGGCGCATGTAGATGCTGTCGGCGGCGAGGGCAATCAGCGCTCCCGCACTGGCGGCCTGGTTATTGATGAAAGCGATGGTGGGGGCGGGGTAGTCCAGCAGCATGGTGCGTATCGAGTCGGCTGCGTCGAGCACTCCTCCGTAGGTGTTCATGTCGATGATCACGCAGGAGGCGTTCAGCGCCGTCGCCTCTTCCAGGCATCTGGTGACCTGCCTGACCGTCGCGGGCATGATATCTTCGCGTATGGGCAGGAGATAGACCGTCGCGCCGGCATACGGGGCGGCTTCTTCCCGGGCGGATATCTCCGCCCCGCGGACCGATACCGCCGCGGCAAAGAGCAGGAGGTGGAACAGTATTGCCGTACAGAGCTTGTGCATGGGCGTATGGTTTTGGATGGCTGTCCGCATCGGCGGACGTTCCGACTGCAAATATAACCAATCGGCAGGGGATTTCCCTGTCTGCCGGACCGGAGAATTGCTGCGGTGGATTGCCGTCCATTCCCGTTCGGTGTATATGTGTTATTAAATATTTTTAGTAACCCCTCTTCTGGCTGTCTCTCCGCATACGGAGGTAAAATAATGATAATAAATAATTTTAAAGGGGGTCTTTTTGCGTAAAGATAAAAAAGATTTATCTTTGCACCACGCTTTGATGTCACCCGGTAAGGCGGATGCATCGTAAAGTGGAACACTAAATAATTTTTAGTCATGAGCTATTTGACAGCTGAAAAGAAGCAGGAGCTTTTTGGGCAGTACGGTTCTTCCAATACCGACACTGGTTCGCCTGAGAGCCAGATTGCGTTATTCACCTACCGTATCAACCACCTTACGGAACATCTCAAGAGGAACAGGCACGACTACGGGACCCAGCGCGCGTTGCTGAGGCTCGTCGGTAAGCGCCGCAAGTCGCTCGATTATCTGAAGAAGGTTGATATAGAACGTTACAGGGCTATTGTGAAAGCTCTGAACCTGAGGAAATAATACGGTTCCTGCAAGGCTGGAGTCAAGTGAAGGCAATTAGACAGTAATTGCCTTCGCTTTTATTGGATAAGACATTTTTGGAGGATAAAAAATATGATGATGTACAAAGAGACGACGAAGGTCATTCCGCTGGGGGATGACCGCGAGATTACCATCTCGACGGGAAAACTTGCCAAGCAGGCCGACGGTGCGGTCGTGGTCAAACAGGGGGATACGATGCTCCTGGCGACCGTGGTCGCAGCCAAAGACGCCAAGCCGGACGTGGATTTCATGCCGCTTTCGGTGGAATATAAAGAGAAATACGCCGCTGCCGGCCGTTATCCGGGCGGCTTCCTGAAAAGGGAGGCACGTCCGTCGGACAGCGAAATACTCATAGCGAGGCTCATCGACAGGGCCCTCCGTCCGCTCTTTCCGGCGGATTACCATGCGGAGGTTTTCGTGACGGTGAATCTGATTTCGGCGGCGAAGGACATTCAGCCGGATGCGCTCGCGGGCCTCGCCGCATCGGCGGCGCTCGCCGTATCGGATATTCCCTTCGGCGGTCCCATTTCGGAGGTGCGCGTATCGCGTATCGACGGTAAGTTCGTCATCAACCCCACTTTCAGCGACAACGCCCGTGCCGATATCGACATCATGGTCGGTGCTACGATAGACAACATTCTGATGGTCGAAGGCGAGATGAACGAGGTGAGCGAGGCCGACATGCTGGAGGCCATCAAATTCGCCCACGAGGAGATAAAGAAGCAGTGCGCCGTGCAGATAGAGCTCATGAAGGAGCTCGGCAAGGATGTGAAGCGGACCTATTGCCACGAAGTGAACGACGAGGAACTGCGCCAGCTCGTCATCCGGGAGACCTACGACAAGGTGTACGCGGTGGCTACGAGTGCATCCGGCAAGCAGGAGCGTACCGAAAAGTTCGAAGAGATAGAGGCCGAATTCTGCACCCGTTATACCGAGGAGGAGCTCGCCGAGAAGCTGCCGCTCATCAAGCGCTATTTCCACGACGACGTGCTGAAAAAGGCGATGCGCCGTATGATACTCGACGAGGGCAAACGCCTTGACGGCCGCCGCACGGACGAGATTCGTCCGATATGGTGCGAAGTGGGTCCGCTGCCCGCCGCGCACGGCTCGGCGATATTCACTCGTGGCGAGACCCAGTCGCTCACGACCGTGACGCTCGGTACGAAACTCGACGAAAAGCAGATCGACCAGGTACTCGTACAGGGTTCCGAACAGTTCGTCCTGCACTACAACTTCCCGCCCTTCTCGACGGGAGAGGCGAAACCGGCCCGCGGCCTTTCGCGCCGTGAGATAGGGCACGGCAACCTCGCATGGAGAGCCCTCAAGCCCATGGTGCCGGTCGGGGAGGAGAATCCCTATGCGGTGCGGGTGGTGTCGGATATTCTCGAATCGAACGGTTCGTCGTCGATGGCTACCGTATGCGCCGGTACGCTGGCACTCATGGATTCGGGGCTGAAACTCAAGAAACCGGTTTCGGGTATCGCCATGGGGCTTATTTCCGACTCCGAATCGGACAAGTATGCCATCCTGTCCGATATTCTCGGCGATGAGGACCATCTGGGCGACATGGACTTCAAGGTTGCCGGTACGCGTGACGGCATCACCGCCACGCAGATGGATATCAAGGTGGACGGCCTCTCCTATGAGGTGCTGGCCAAAGCCCTCGAACAGGCCCGCGTAGGCCGTCTCTACATTATGGACAAACTGACCGACACGATAGCCGAACCGCGCGAGGACTTCCGTCCGTTCGTACCGCGTATCGTGCAGATTACCATTCCGTCCGACTTCATCGGAGCCGTTATCGGCCCGGGCGGCAAGGTCATTCAGGAAATCCAGAAGACGACTGGTACGACCATCACCATCACCGAGGAGGACAACAAGGGTATCGTGGATATTTTCGGCGAGAACAAGGAGGGTATGGATGCCGCGCTCGCCCGTATCAAGGCCATCGTGGCCGTTCCCGAGGTGGGCGAGGTCTATAACGGCAAGATACGCTCCATCGTAGCGTTCGGCGCTTTCGTGGAGATACTTCCCGGCAAGGATGCGCTCCTGCACATCTCCGAGATAGACTACAAACGTTTCGAGACGATGGACGAGACCGGCCTCAAGGAGGGCGACATGATAGAGGTCAAGCTGATAGGCATGGACCCCAAGACCGGCAAGCTCAAGCTCTCCCACAAGGCACTGCTCCCGAAACCGGAGGGTTACGAAGAGCCCGAAAAGCGTGAACGGCGCGACCGGGGAGAGAGGTCCGAAAAACGCGACGGCAAGCATGAAAGGCGTGAACATAAGAAATGAATGGTATAGTTTTTGACGCCTGATTCGAACCGAACAGAGGGATTGCCGGGAAAGCGTGTCGTTTTTAACTTCCGTCGGGCAAAGAAAGAATTGTAGGTGAAAATTATGCGGAAATAAAATATATTCTTATTTTTGCTTTACTAACGCCGTTTAGTCGTGTGGGAAAAGAGATGCAATAAATAATAACAAACTATCTTAATACATTAATTATGAGAAGATTAGCTCAGGTGGGCCTGGCGCTTACCACAATGATGGTTCTGCTCGTCGGATGTAATCCGTACAACAAGATGCAGAAGAATGTCGGCAAGATAGACGCTTACGCGACTCCCGAGGTGCTTGCGCTTAAGGGACAGACCGTTGAAGCCGATATCACTTATACTTTCCCCAAGAAGTACTTCTATGAGGAAATGATTCTCAAGGTAACCCCGGTGCTCGTGTTCGAGGGCGGCGAGGTTGCAGGCACCCCGAAATATTTCCAGGGCGAGGACGTAAGGGACAACTACACCCCGGTTTCGTGGAAGAATGGTGGCGTATTTACGCAGAAGGTCGTTTTCCCGTATGACGAAAGGGCCAATCTTTCGACGCTCGTTCTCCGCGTGGAGGGCCGTACGGCCGACCAGTGCCGTCGTGACAAGTTCAAAACTTTCGGCGACTTTGGCTCCGTAGTGGTTGCGCAGGGTATCAGCACCGTACAGTCGCTGGCCGATATGCCCTACATGATTCTTATGGACCACAACTTCAAGAGAGTCAGGACTGTTACCGGCGAGGCCGATATCCATTATCAGATAAACAGCCCGGTAGTGCGCAAGAACCAGCTCTCCCTGGAGCAGGTGAAACTTTTCGAGGCATTCGTGCGTGAGAACTCCGCTGCCGAGGATGTGACGATGGGAACCGTTTATGCAAAGGGTTACGCATCGCCCGACGGTCCGGAGAACTTCAACCAGAAACTCTCCGCAGAGCGCAGCAAGAGCGGTGAAAAGGCTATCAAGGAGAACCTCAAGGGTATCGACGTACAGTACGACGCAGCCGCTTACGGTGAAGACTGGGAAGGCTTCCGCGAACTGGTTGCCGCTTCCGATATCGCCGACAAGGACCTTATTCTTCAGGTGCTTTCGATGTACGATTCCTCCGCACGCCGCGAACAGGAAATCAAGAACCTTTCCGCCGTATATAACGAGCTCAAGACCAAGATTCTTCCGGAACTCCGCCGTACCCAGCTCGTTGCTTCGGCCGATGTAGTAGGCCTCAGCGACGAGGAGATTGTGGCCGCCATTCAGTCCAAGGACGGCAGCCTCAGACTCGATGAGATACTTTACGGCGCTACGCTTATCAACGACCCGGCCAAGAAGATTGCCGCTTATAGGATGGCAGCCGAGAAGTACAACGACGTGGCCGCTTACAACAACCTGGCAGTCGCTTTGATGATGAACGGCGATGTAGCCGGTGCAAAGCAGGCTATCGACAAGGCTGCGCGTATCAACGGCAACCCGACGGTGACCAACAACCTCGCAGCCGTGGCCATCGCACAGGGCGACCTCGAATCTGCCAAGAAGTACCTCTCTGCACTCAACAGCAAGGAGGCTCAGATGAACAAAGGACTCGTTGCTCTCCAGGAAGGCGACTACGTGGTAGCTACCCGCGACCTCGAAGGGTACAACCTTGCTGTGGTGGAGGTGCTGAACGGCAACTATGCGAATGCGAAACAGGCTCTCGGCAACTGCAAGTGTGCGGATTCCGAATATCTCCGTGCTATCATAGCCATGAGGGAGGGCGACAGCCAGGGTGCTATCAGCTATCTGCGCAACGCTATTGCTCTCAAACCGTCGCTCCGGGAGGCTGCCAAGACCGATGTTGAGTTTGCAAGGCTCTTCAACTCTCCTGAGTTCCAGGCTCTCTAATCGAGCAGAAAAGATATGATACGAAGGCGGCGCTTTGAAGGCGCCGCCTTTTTTCGTGCGGTCCGGCCGGGAGGCGTTTGGCGGTTGCCTGCGGGCAGGACATGACGACCGTTGTCGGGTTTGTCTGTATCGTTGTGCGTATCTGACGGAATGTGTGTCGTGCGATGCACGCTCCGGGCTGGAGGCTGCTTATGCGGACCGGGGACGGAATCGGGGCTGGTATCCTGTGCTTGTGTCCGGTGTTTCCTTGTTGTAGCGCATGTTGGGTGCACCGGCGGATTGGATGGCATGCGGCGGGTGCGGTGCTTTCCGGTTTCGGGCAGTCGGTTCTGCCTGCGGGACAGTTCCGTGAACGGTGCGACTCCGAAAGGGTTCGGGGCGATAATAGGCGGACAACGGATAGTGCGCCAATCTTTCTTTTTCTTATCTTTGTCGACGTTATACCTTAGAATCGTATGCCGGGGCCAAAGGATTATACAAGAAGCGGGTTTTATATCACTTCGCTCGTCATCATACTGCTGTTGTGCGTTTCGTTCATTCCGAGTTTCCGGGTGGGAAACGTGGTGGTGAAAAGGGCCAATATCCTTTCGGATGTCGTGACCTTTCAGGATGAAAGGCTCGTGCCCGTTTCCGATATGGATTTGCTCGACACGTCGTTCCTCGATGATTTCAAGCCCGTGCCCGTACAGGAGGTGGTGGATGCCACGGGTGTTACGGGACCGGAGGGAATTCCGGGCGAGGACGGAACCGATGCGGAGGGGTTGTCGGTCCCCTGTGTGGAGGGGCCCGGTATCGTTCCAATAACGGATTACAGTCCGGACGAACAGATGATGGCACGTTTCTACCATGCGCTGGCATACGAAGCCGACGAACGTACGGTACGCATAGCGGTGCTCGGCGATTCTTTCATCGAGGCCGATATCATTACTGCCGATATGAGGGAACAGCTGCAGATGGCATACGGCGGCAGCGGAGTCGGCTTCGTCCCTTTCTCCACGCCCCTGTCTAAATACCGCGGTACGGTGACGCACAATCACGAGGGGTGGACCGACTACAACCTGATAAAGCGCAAGAGCGTGCCGGAGGAGTATAAGGAGTGGTTTTTCGTGTCGGGAATGCTTTCCATTCCCGGGGAGAACGCCTCGGCGGAGTATAAGGGGGTGCAGTTCCGTCGGCGTATCGAGAAGACCAATACGGCCTCCCTCTTTTTCGTCAACCGGAAACATACAGTGCTGGAGGTTACCGTCAATGGCGACGAAAGGCGTAATTATGCCCCCGATTCGGGCGAACAGGTGCAGCGGATATTCATCGGCCGGCCCGATATTTCGGAGCTGCGGATAAATCTCTCCCATACGGCCGGTTTCATCGGTTACGGGGCGGTGCTCGAAGACAGTGTGGGCGTCAGCGTCCACAATTTTTCGGTACGCAGCAACAGCGGACTCGCCCTGCTCGGTACGGATTACCGCATCAATCGGGAGTTCGACGAATACATGAATTACGACATGGTTATCCTTCAATACGGACTGAATGCCATGTCGGCGGATGTGACCGATTACGGCTATTACCAGAAACAGCTTGTCAAAATCATCAATTACATAAAGCAGTGTTTTCCGGGCAGCGCCGTCGTGGTCATGAGCGTGGGTGACAGGAGTACCATGCAGAACGGTACCGCCGTCACCATGCCTGCCGTGAAGGCCATGCTGAAGACGCAGGAGCGTGCCGCCGAGGAGTGCGGCGTCGGTTTCTGGAATACGTACGAGGCCATGGGGGGCGACAACTCGATGCCCAAATTCGTGGAGCGCCACTGGGCTGCGAAGGATTATACCCATATCGGTTATCCGGGAGGCAAATACATCGCCGAACAGTTTGTGAAATTCATCAATGCTGCGGTGGAGAACGTTCGGGAGCAGGATGCCGAGAAGGCCCGGCGTGCCGAGCAGCTACGACGGGAGGAGGAGAAGCGGCGTGCGGCGACTCTGCTCGGCCGGGGGACGCTGCTCGACGACAGCCTCTCCGACAGGCTGCGGGAGGTCTCGGGCGGAGCCTTCTCTTTCGGGACGGCCGATGGAAAGAGCGACGTCGAAGCCGTAGCTTCCGATGGCGCGGAGGAACCTATAATGGGTGCTTCCGGTCTCGGCGGCGATGCAGGGACGGAGTTCTCCGTGCCCACGGCAGATGCCGGAGCGGTGCGTAACGGCAGCGCTGCTCCCGGCGTTCGGAAGGAGGGAATGCCCTTCGTATCGCCGGATGGAAATTCGAATTCTCAGCCTGTCTCTGCGGCGCGGGTGCAGGGAGGAGAGGTTCCGGATGCCGGCGGGAATGCCGTTTCTTTGGCAGCAGGCGGGGAGACGGCTGCTGCTTCATCCGATGTCGGCCGAGGGACGGAGGAACCGGCCGAAGAGGGCGCGGAAACGGGGCTGACGGATGCCGCAGCGGAATAGTAATCCCTTGCAGAGAACAGATGGTCGATATTTCCCGCATAACGGAGGCCGTTGCCGAATTGCTGCGATACAATCCGGCCAGCCCGATGATATTTAGCAGCGGGATATTCCTTTTTCTCTTTGCAGGGTTCACTCTGTTCTACTCTTTCATGCGCCGGACACCCGTGCTGCGCATGGTCTATGTCTCCCTCTTTTCGATTTATTTTTATTACAAGACCGGCGGTCTCTATTTTTTCCTGCTGATACTTGTATCCGTGACCGATTTTGTCATCGGACGGTTGCTGGCTGCCACCGAGGCGAAGCCTTACCGGCGGGGACTTGTCGCGCTGAGCGTACTGATAAATCTCGGTATGCTCGCCTATTTCAAATATACCAATCTCTTCATACAGATAGCGAACGACCTTGCAGGGCACGACGTATTGGCCTTCCGGAACATCTTCCTGCCGGTAGGCATCTCTTTCTTCGTGTTCCAGTCGATGAGCTACACGATTGACATCTACCGGCGGCAGCTCACGCCGTTGACCTGCTGGCTGGACTATTTCTTCTATCTTTCGTTCTTTCCGCAGCTCGTCGCAGGTCCTATCGTGCGTGCGCGCGATTTCATTCCGCAGATAAGACAGAACCCGCTGCGGGTGACGAGGGAGATGTTCGGCCGGGGGCTGTTTCTGATTATGACCGGTCTTGTCAAAAAGGCGGTCATATCGGACTATATCAGCGTCAATTTCGTGGACAGGGTGTTCGACAATCCGATGCTGTACAGCGGCTTCGAGAACCTCATGGGCGTTTACGGCTATGCACTCCAGATTTACTGCGATTTCTCCGGTTACTCGGACATGGCCATCGGCATCGCGCTGCTGCTCGGTTTCCGGTTCCCGAAAAACTTCGATTCGCCTTACAAGTCGGCCACGATAACGGAGTTCTGGCGGCGCTGGCACATCTCGCTCTCGACGTGGCTCAAGGATTATCTCTATATCTCGCTCGGCGGCAACCGGAAAGGCCGGTTCCGCACTTATGTGAACCTCGTTGTCACCATGTTGCTCGGGGGGCTGTGGCACGGTGCGGCGCCGAGATTCGTCCTGTGGGGCGGTTTCCACGGCCTGCTGCTCGCACTGCATAAGTTTCTGATGCGGCTCTTTCCCCGGATGAAAGCCACCGGTGCGGATATGAAAAGAGGATGGCGCATCGCCGGTATCTTCGTGACATTCCATCTCGTATGTCTCGGCTGGATATTCTTCCGTGCGCGCGACGTGGGTACGGGAGCGGATATCCTCGAACAGGTCTTCACCAATTTCGATATTTCACTTATTCCGAACATAATAACCGGATACTGGGAAATCTTCGCCATGATGCTCGTCGGCTATGTCGCCCATTTCATCCCCCGGCGGCTGCAGGAGCGGGCATGCGATGCCGTCATCCGGAATCCGCTCGCAGTGAATGCTCTGCTTATCGTGGTGATAATATGGGTGGTGATGCAGGTGAAGTCGGCGGACATCCAGCCGTTCATCTATTTCCAGTTCTGACGGCGGCGGTCGGAGCGACGGAACGAAAGAGTACAGTAAATTGACAGGCATATATGAATGAATTGGACAGGAGCGTCATGCTCGCCCTTAATTTCGACGGCGGCCCCGTGATGGATGCCGTCATGTGGTTCGCATCCGGAATACCGAACTGGATACCGCTTTACCTGGCGGTGCTTTATATCGTTTACCGTAACTACGGGTGGAAGTATATGCTTTTCGCGCTGCTTTTCGTGGGGTTGGGTGTAGGACTTTGCGACCAGGTGTGCAACTTTTTCAAGCGGAATGTCCCCTACCTCCGTCCCACGCATACGGAGGATATGCTGCCTTATCTGCATACGGTCAAGGGGTATCTGGGCGGCCTGATGGGAACGGTGTCGGGCCATGCCTCGACGAGTTTCTGCATCTTCCTGTTCACGTCGCTCGCCGTCCGCAGGCGGTGGTTTACATGGATGATGCTCACCTATACGCTGCTTACTTCCTATTCGCGGATATACCTCGGCGTCCATTGGCCGTTCCAGATATTGTTCGGCTGGATACTCGGCC
This sequence comes from Tidjanibacter massiliensis, assembly GCF_900104605.1. Lineage (NCBI taxonomy): Bacteria > Pseudomonadati > Bacteroidota > Bacteroidia > Bacteroidales > Rikenellaceae > Tidjanibacter > Tidjanibacter massiliensis. Next base: position 2,061,649 of record NZ_LT629960.1, read on the forward strand.
TGCTCGTCGCGCTGCTGATGTGGTACCTTTTCTCCCGGTTGAATGACCGTTACCATTGGGAAGTGCCGCGGACGAAGCGGGAGGCTGCCCGCTCTTCGGCGGGTGTCCGTTGAGGCCGGCCTTCCGGCGGGACCGGTCGTGTCGCTGCATGGCGTATCCGTTCGGCCGGGAAAATAATTCCGTTCCGGGGGCGTTAGGATGGTAGACGGAAAAGAGTACACGGATGGATACGCTTCTTTCGATATTGGCGGTAGTGTGCGGCCTTACGGGTGTCGCGGGATGTTTCCTGCCCGTACTGCCGGGGCCGCCGGTGGCTTACCTCGGCCTGCTGTTGGTGCATTGGACCGATTATGCGCAGTTTTCGGGCGAATACCTTGCCCTGTGGGCGGTGCTGACGGGGGCGGTAACGCTGGCGGATTACCTGCTTCCGGCATGGATAACCGGCCGGCTGGGCGGCTCGCGGCAGGCGACACGGGGGGCGGCCATAGGCACCGTGGCCGGATTGTTCTTCATGCCCTGGGGATTGGTGCTCGGTCCCTTCGCCGGTGCCTTTATCGGAGAGATGCTGCACGACCGTACCGATAATGCCCGGGCGTTCCGCGTGGCATTCGGCTCTTTTCTCGCCTTTGTACTCGGTACGGGGTTGAAGCTCGTAGTTTCCCTCTTGATGACTTTCGCTATCGTAAAGGCGGTATTGTTCTGATTCGCCGCATATTCGCGGAATCTTGAGACTGTCTGCGGGACTGCGGCGTGTACACGTGTCTGGCAGCGGAGGGCGTTCGGGCACGCGTCCGTTTTTGGCTGTCGTAATAAATCCTTATATTTACACGGACTATAAGTGTGATATGCGATGGAACATTACGACCGGAGGGAGAGTGTTTTCGACCTCATACGCTCGATGAGCAAGGCCGAGAAACGCAATTTCAAACTGTATGCCGCGAGGCAGGGTGACCCTCGTGAATCCAAATTCATCATCCTGTTCGACTGCTTGGAGGGAATGGAATCCTACGACGAGGAGCGGATACTCAGCCGGTGCCCCTCCATCAGGAAGGAGCAGCTTCCCAATATGAAGGCGCATCTGCACCGTCAGATACTCATCAGCCTGCGCCTGCTGGGCGTGCAGCATTCGCCCCTTCTCCAACTGCAGGAGCAGTTGGATTTCGCCCGCATTCTCTTCGACAAAGGCCTCTACAATCAGGCGGACAAGCAGCTCGACAAGGCGGAGCGCATGGCGGCGGAGCTCGAACAGCACGCTCTGATGCTGCAAGTGACGGGACTCCGGCGTCAGGTGTACGAATGCAAGGTCTCCGATGAGATGACGCATTTTGCCGCGGCCTCCAACCGCAGTATCATGGAGACGTGCGACAAACTGGAGCGTACCAATGAAATTTCCAACCTTGCCGTCAGACTCTATTCGCTCCACCTGCAGCTCGGTTACGCCCGTTCCCAAAAAGACCTCGACCTGCTGAACGACTATTTCAAGCCCCGCCTTTGCGTCTATTCGCGGCATAGGCTCTCCTTCACGGAACGTTTCCATTTCTATCAGGCAATGACATGGTACCATTACATCCGCCACAATTTCGCCTATGCCTACCGGTACGGACGGGCGTGGATAGACATGTTCGAGGAGCAGCCGTGTATGAAGGAGGTCATGTACGACAGCTATCTGCACGGCTATTCGCGTTTTCTGGAGGGGATGTACCTGATGAGGAAATACGGGCTTTTCGTGAAGGCGATAGAGGATTTCGAGCGGGAGAGCCGGATTACCGGGAGTCTGAACGAAAATGCCGTCATGATTTCCCAGCAGGTGCTTTTTACGGCCCGTATCAATAAATGTATTCTGGAGGGGGCCTTCAAGGAGGGACTGTGGATGGCGCGCAGCGTGGACGGCTATCTGCGCCGGTATGCCAAATACCTCAGCCTGTACGACCGCATGATGCTCGACTACAAGATAGCCCTGCTCTATTTCGGCGACGGCAATTACGCCAAGTGCATGGAGCATCTCTCCGGAATAATCGCCGTGAAGGACCCGCAGGTGCGGCGCGATTTGCAGTGCTACGCGCGCATGCTGAATCTGGTAGCCTCTTATGAGGCGGGCATCGACCACAACCTCGACTACCAGATACGTTCGGTGTTCACTTTCATCGTCAAGATGAAGGATATGACCGACATGAAGCGGGAGCTGTTCGCCTTTTTCCGCAAGCTCAACAACCTGGCCACTTTGGAGCTGAAGAAGGAGTTCCAGGTGTTGTACGAACGGTTGAAACCCTATGAAAACCATCCTTACGAGCGCCGCACGTTCTACTATTTCGACCTCATCTCGTGGCTTAAGAGCAAGATAACCGGCCGCAACTTCGGCGATATCGTCCGTGAACGGTTCGATGAGCTGGTGGCCGGGGAACGGAAGCGGGCCGCCGCATCTTCCCGGTCTTAGGTAAAGTTCGGGATAAGCGCTATCTTTGCGGTATGGCATTCGACAGGGACAGAAGGAATATGGAGAGCGATTCGGAGTTCGAGAACCGGATACGCCCGCAAGAATTGGACAACTTCCGCGGCCAGGAGAAGGTGGCGGAGAATCTGCGTGTCTTCATACGGGCAGCACTGATGCGCGGCGATTCGCTCGACCATGTATTGCTCCATGGCCCTCCGGGGCTCGGGAAGACCACCCTCGCCAACATCATCGCCAATGAGATGGGGTCGACGCTCCGGGTGACCAGCGGCCCGGTGCTCGACAAACCGGGCGACCTGGCGGGGTTGCTCACGAACCTCAATGCAGGAGATGTGCTGTTCATTGACGAGATACACCGCCTGAGTCCGATAATCGAGGAGTACCTCTACTCCGCCATGGAGGATTACAGGATAGACATCGTCCTCGACAAGGGGCCTTCGGCAAGGTCCATACAGCTCGAACTGAATCCGTTTACCCTGATAGGGGCCACTACCCGGAGCGGATTGCTGACTTCGCCGCTGAGGGCGCGTTTCGGTATCCAGTGTCATCTCGAATATTACGACACGGATGTGCTGACCGGTATCGTGAAGCGTTCGGCCTCCATCCTGAGTATAGACATAGACGACGATGCGGCACAGGAGGTCGCGCTGCGAAGCCGCGGAACGCCCCGTATCGCCAACTCCCTGCTCAGGCGGGTACGGGATTTCGCCATGGTGAAAGGGGACGGCGTCATAGACTTGCCCATTACACGGACGGCGCTCAAGGCCCTGGATATAGACTCCCGCGGTCTCGACCAGATGGACAACAAGATACTCTCTACCATCATCCACAAGTTCGGAGGAGGCCCGGTCGGCATCAATACCATCGCTACGGCGGTCAGCGAGGACGCCGGTACCATCGAAGAGGTGTACGAACCTTTCTTGATAAAGGAGGGGTTCCTGAAGCGTACCCCGCGCGGCCGGGAGGTAACGGCGCTCGCCTATTCGCACCTCGGTATCGCTCCGCTTTCGGACGGCACGACGCTTTTCTGAGAGAGGCCGCCGGGGATATCGTTCCGCCTTTGACGACAGTCCGACCTGCCTTGAGGGTGTATTGCCTGCGGCAGCGGGAGACGTCTTCTGTCGTCGGTAGCATCTCGCCGGTCGGGAAGTCCGGGTGTCGTTTACAAATCTCTCTTTGTGTTTGGTTTACCTTTTCGGTCGGTTGCTGCGGGAGTTTTCTGCGGGCGAGTGCCCGTATTTTGTGCATATAGCATAAAAATACGAATAAAAACACATCATGCAGGAAGAATGCCAGAAAAAAATGCATATAATCCTTGTTGATATGGAATTTATGTATATATTTGCAATGCGAAAATACATTTATTACGTCATCTCTTTAACAGCTGCCTCCTTCCTTTTCGGGAAGGATGATGGAATTGACAAAGGTTTGCTGCAATATTATAGGGTGTAATGAAAAGTTGGAGATGAACCGAATCCCGTATCCGAGAAGGACACGGGATTTTTATTTTCTGCATTCCGGTACTTTCCGAAAGGCTCGGTTGTCGCGGTCGGAACCGCATGTCGCATATGCAGCTTTTTCGGGACGGATAGTGCCGGAGACACGTCCGCTATCCACTTTCCCGCATTATTCGTAACTTTGCGACGGAAAGAATTCGATGGTTATGGCAGCAGAAGGAGCGAGAAGACCTGTGATAATAGCCGGACCGTGCAGTGTCGAGAGCCGCGAGCAGACGCTTGCGACATACCGGGGACTGGCTGCCTGCGGATGCGTGAATATGATAAGGGGAGGGGTGTGGAAACCCCGTACCTATCCGTCGTGTTTTCAGGGGGTGGGCGAGGTCGGCCTGGAGTGGCTGGCGGAGGCGAAAGCGGAAACGGGGCTTCCGTTCGGGGTCGAGGTCGCCAACTCCCGCCATGTGGAGGCAGCCCTCGGTGCGGGCGCCGATATGGTGTGGATAGGGGCGCGTACGACGGGTAATCCGTTCAGCGTACAGGAGGTGGCCGATGCGCTCCGTGGAACGGAGGTGTTGGTGTTGGTGAAGAATGCACAGATGCCCGATACCGGTTTGTGGACGGGTGCCGTGGAGCGGATGCTTGCGGCAGGTGTCGGGCCGGAGCGGCTCGTGTTGGTACACCGCGGTTTTGCGCAGACTTCCGGCAACGAGTACCGCAATCCCCCCGTGTGGCATGTGGCCCTTGAGATGAGGCGCCGTTTTCCGGAACTGAAAATGCTGTGCGACCCTTCGCATATCTGCGGCCGTCGGGAGGGGCTTGCCGCTACGGCGCAGAAAGCGGCCGACCTTTCATACGACGGACTCTTCATGGAGAGCCATGTCCGTCCTGACGAGGCACTGAGCGATGCCGCCCAGCAAGTGACGCCGGAGCAGCTGGGCGAACTGCTCGCAGGGATACGGTGGCGCCGCGAGACGGTCGATGTACCGCAGTTTGAAGCGGATATGGAGCGCCTACGGCTTGAAATAGACCAGATAGATGCGCAGCTCTTCGCGCTTCTGTCGCGCAGAATGGGAATAGCCGAGGATATCGGGCGGATAAAACGTGAAAATGACGTGATTATCCTGCAGCGGCGGCGCTGGGACGAAATTGTGGACAATATGGTGGCCCGTGCCGGAGAATTGGGTTTGAGTCCCGAATTCATCCGGACAATACTCGATGCGATACATATGGAGAGTATTGCCCGCCAGAACGTCGTCATGAATCCGTGACGCCGGAACTTCGGCAGGATTTGTACAGGAAACGGTGAGTGCCGGGCCCGTTCGGCCCGGCACTCACCGTTTCCTCTTGTTCCGGGGGGTTATTCGCCGTATATCGGTTCGAACTCGTACTCCTGCGATTGGCCGAGCCGGCAGGTGGCGGCATTCGCGCAGAAGTAACCGTAGGGTTCTATCGTAGCGTCGGCTTTGCAAATGAAGTAAACGAGGCGGCAGTTGTCGAGGTTGTGGTCGATGGGTTCATGGGTGGGAATGGTGAAGCGGTAGTCGTAGGTATATTCGCGTTCGCCCTCCAGCGTTCCGAGCGGTTCCAGACCAAGCCTGCCGTATTTGCCTATTCCCTCTTCGGGCAGGTCATCCTGATTGCCTTCGGGTTCGGTCAGGCAGTAGTAAGCCACGTTCCGCTGCATCATCATGCCGTCGTCGGCACCCGACTGTTCCGTGTAGATGTCGTCCTCCACGATGTAGGCGCCGAGGAAGTATTCGGCCGTTTCGCGTGGGGTGGTTTTTATCTTCACCGTCAGCTCCCGGCCCGACAGCGTCGTTTCGACGGCGAGCCCCGGTGTCTGGGCATATCTTGCCTGTGAAGCCTCGATGCTGTGTTTCAGCGCTTCGGCGTCGGAGCTGGTGGATTTGTAGGTAAGATTCCAGTCGATGATGTAGTACGGGTAGGCGAAGATGCCGTAGTCGTTGGTGAGGATGAAGAAGTTACGGTACAGAGGTACATTGCATGCATCGTCGTTGAGGTGGAATGCCAGCGGTATCATCCGGTCCGGCAGGAGATAGGTTTCCGTGTATTCGATGGTTTCCGCCATTGCCGGGCAGCCGGTACAGTTCGTGCCCGTTCCTTCTGCCATCAGCGAGCGGCGGTAGTACCGGTCTTCGTACCCTGTGATGTCGCGTTCTTTCACGATTATCTCCACGGTATTTTCGGCCCTTGCTATCTCGGCGCCTTTGAAGTCGTACTTCACGGCATCCACCGTATAGACGCCCGCTTCCGGAAAGACATTGGCCATGGCGCCGAACTGGCTGAATCTTTCGCCTCCCTTGATGCCTGCCTCGAAACCGTAGGCATCCTCTTCCTGTTCCACGCCGTCGATAATCTCCTTTACATGGAAGGTCACTTCGTCGAGCACGTAAACGACATCCTGGTCTGCGTACAGTTTGTAGACCGAGCCGCTCACTTCAATCGTGATGGTGTTCTCCGCCTCTATCTCGGGATTCGCCTTGCTGTGGGCCGTTACCGTGTGCGTACCCGGTTCCGACCAGCCGAACTTGTTGCCTACGCGGCACATGCTCTCGTCGCAGAGATTCCATGCTTCGGTGACGTCTTCGCCGGCACTCGATGTGACGGTGAATGTCACCTCCTCGTTTACCTTGACCTCGGTTTTGTCGCAGGAGATGGTATAGGTCACCTCCGTCTCGCTGACGGTCACGGTGACCGTATTCGCAGCCTTCAAGGCAGGATTCGTTTTGGCGACGGCGGTGACGGTGTAGGTTCCTGGTTCCGACCAGCCGAAGCGGTTGCCTTCGCGGATGCCCGTGTCGTCGGAGAAGTTCCATTCGGACGTGACGTCACGCCCCTCTTCCGATTTGACGGTGAAAGTTACCTCTTCGTTGATGTTTACGGAGGTCTTGTCGCTCGAGAGGGTGTATTCGCCCTCCTCCTGCCCCGTCGGGGTACAGGCGCCCGCCAGCAGAAGGCCGGCCATCAGCATGACTTTGAGTAGTAAATGGGTTTTCATAGCCGTAGTCGTTTGTTGGTTAAATGTTCTTGTCGTCTTGGCCCGGAGGCATGGCCGGGTTTTGCTCGCCGTCGTTGCCTCCCGTTCCCCTTCGCGGTTTTTGCAATTTCAAATATAATTCTGAAAAAGGAAAAATCCTATTTTTGCGGCGAATTATGAATCGAATCGCCCCCATATTGCTCGATTGGTACGCCCGCAGCGGGCGCGACCTGCCCTGGCGCCGTACCCGCGACCCCTATCGTATCTGGCTCTCGGAGGTCATCCTCCAGCAGACGCGTGTAGGGCAGGGGCTCGGTTATTACCTGCGCTTTACGGAGCGTTTTCCCGATGTCTGTTCGCTGGCGGCCGCTTCGGAAGACGAAATACTCAAGTTGTGGCAGGGATTGGGGTATTACAGTCGTGCCCGGAATCTGCACGCCGCCGCCCGGGAGATCGTCGGCCGGTTCGGCGGAGAGTTCCCTGCGGAGCCGGACGCCCTCCGTTCGCTGCCGGGCGTGGGCGATTATACCGCTGCTGCGGTGGCTTCGATGGCGTTCGGCCTGCCGTACGCCGTCCTGGACGGCAATGTCTTCCGGGTGCTGGCCCGGCTTTTCGACGTAGAGGTGCCCGTCGATACCGGGGCGGGGCGTCGGATTTTTGTGGAGTTGGCGCAGTCGTTGCTGGATACGGAGCGGCCGGGAACCTATAATCAGGCTTTGATGGATTTCGGGGCGCTGCTGTGTACTCCGGCGCAGCCCCGCTGCGGGGAGTGCCCGTTGGCCGGATGCTGTCTCGCCCTCGCGGCCGGGACGGTCGCCCTGCGTCCCGTGAAGCAGGGACGGACGAAGGTGCGTGAACGGTGGTTCCATTATCTGCACATTAGCTGTGAAGGGCGGACACTGCTGTGTCGCCGGGAGGGGCGCGATATTTGGCAGGGGCTTTATGAATTTCCGCTGCTCGAAACGGAGGGTCCGGCGGACTTCCCCGCGTTGGCCGCACGGTCCGACTTCCGCGAACTGCTGGGAGATGCGGAGTGGCGACTCGTCGGAACGGTGGTCATGCCCCGCCATCAGCTCTCCCATCAGACCATTCATGCGACGGTCTATCGCATCGAAACCCCCTCGTTGTCTGCGGCGGCCGCTGCGCTGGCGGTCGATACCGCCGCGGTGGGCGATTATGCCGTGCCGCGGCTGCTGGAGCGTTACCTGCTGGAATACGACGGTTGAGAAAGCGGCAGGGAGGCCGGCACAAACGGATAGCTTTCCTTTGCCTGTCGGGCAGGGAGCTGGCAGGTGTGGGGAAGATTGCTGCCTGCTCTCCGAAAGGGTAGGTTCCGGGGCGTTCTCTTTTCCTGTTTCTTCACCGGACGGTAAGCTGCTGTCGCGCGTTCTGGCCCTCCGGAATGCTCGCATGTTCGGTTATTTCAGATAATTTCCCCGATAAGATAGAAACTGCCGCCGATGAATATCATGTCGTGCGGCGAAGCGAGGGCGCGGGCGCGGGCGAGTGCTGCCGCGGCCTCCGGAAGCGTTTCGCCGTGCAGTCCGTACCGTTCCGCTTTCGCGGCGAGTTCCGCGGCCGGCAGGGCGCGCGGCGAGGCGGCCTGTGTGAAAAGATAGTACGCCGCTCCCGGCAGGAGCGGCAGTATGTCGTCCAGTTCTTTGTCGGCCGAGAAGCCGAGTACCATATAGAGCCGTTCGTATCCGCCTGCATTGAGCTGGCGGACGATTTCGGTTATCCCGTGGGGGTTGTGCCCTCCGTCCGCCACCGTCAGGGGTGTCTCGGCGAGCACCTGCCAGCGGCCTGAAAGCCCGGTGGTGGCCATGGCGTTCCGGCAGCCGTCGAGCATCGCCCGACGGCTGATGTCGAGCTGCGTGCGGTGGCGCAGCAGGCTGACGGCGGTGCGGACGGTGACGAGGTTCTTGCGTTGGTATCCCCCCAGCAGGTCGATGGCTATTGTGCGGGTGGCACCGTCGCCGATGCGGCGCAGGGTGCAGTATTGCAGGGGCGGCCGGAGCGTGCTGCCGGTACATTCGTAGGTCCGGTCGGCGAAGACCAGCGGTGAGCCGCATTCCGCTGCGCGGGCCGTGAATACGGGCGCGCTTTCGGGGTCGGTTTCTCCGACGAGTACCGGGATGCCCGGCTTGATGATGCCCGCCTTTTCGGCCGCTATGTGTGCGACGGTGGGGCCGAGAATATCGCTGTGGTCGAGTCCGATGTTGGTGATGATGCTCAGGATGGGCTGCAGGACGTTCGTGGCATCGAGCCTTCCTCCGAGTCCCGTTTCCACGACGGCCACTTCCACCCCCGCCTCGGAGAAGCGGTGGAAAGCCATTGCGGTCGTCATCTCGAAGTAGGAGAGCCCCCGTTCGGTCATCTCCTTTCCGTACCGGTCGAGAAAGGCGGCGACCTTCTCCTGCGGTATCATCTCGCCGTCCACGCGAATGCGCTCCCGGAAATCGTGCAGATGGGGCGAGGTGTAGAGTCCCGTCCGGTACCCCGCCGCCTGCAGGACGGAGGCCAGCATGTGGGCCACGGAGCCTTTGCCGTTGGTGCCTGCGATGTGGATGGAGAGGTAGTCGCGCTGGGGGTCTCCCATGGCGCGGCACATCCCCGTGATGGCTTCCAGACCGCCCTTGTATGCGGTACGGCCTGCAGTCTGGAACGAAACGAAATTTCCGTTGAGGAAATCGAGGGCCTCCTGATAGGTCATGGATTTGCTGTGTGTTTGTATCGGTCTGTTTTCAATTCCGCCGGGGCCGGGCGTTTATTCGTCCACCAGATGGCTTTTGCGCCGGAACCGGTAAACGATGTAGTAGAGTACGGAGAGCAGGAAGACGTAGCCGCTCACCCGGCCGAGCACGTCGCCGTAACGGACGTACAGCGTTACTTCGTCCGACAGCGGTACGGTGTCCGTGACCGTTCCGCGAAAGTCCCAGCCGAGCGTGTCGAGCACGTCGCCGCGGGAGTTGATGAAGCCCGATATGCCCGTGTTGGCGCTGCGCACCACGTATCGGCGCGTCTCTATCGCCCGCATGCGAGAGAAGGCGAAATGCTGCTTGTAGCCGGGGGTGTCGCCCCACCAGCCGTCGTTGGTGATGACGAACAGCAGTTCGGCCCCGTGCCGGGCGAAAGTGGCGAAGTGTTCGCCGTAGACCGATTCGTAACATATCGGTGCCGCAGTGCGTATCTCGCGGCCGTCGCGCTGCAGCCGGAATATCCGGTAGTAGTTGTCCGTGCCGAGCTGTCCGGTTGTTCCGCCGAGGTCCACGATGAAATCCGTGAAGGGAGCCAGCAGCTCCATGAAGGGCATCATCTCCACCCCTATCACGAGCTTGGCCTTGTGGTGGACGGCGATGCCGCCTGCGGAATCTATCGCCAGCGCGCTGTTGTAGACATCGTACCACCGTCCGTCGCCGAGGGGGCGTGCCGAAAAGGTCTTCTCTCTTTCGCTGCGGTAGAGTTTCAGCGTCGTCGCTCCGGTAATGAACTGCGCTTCGGGCCGCTCGTTCCGGATGAATGCGAGGTATCGGGCCACCGCGGCGGAGCTGCCGATGCGGTTCTCCCAAATGTTGTCGTCCACGGCCGTTTCGGGGGCGATGATGAAATCTGCATCGGCCGGCGAGGAGGCTGCGAGGGCCAGGATAATGGAGTCCTGTTCTTGCTGCGGGAGCGTGAACTTTTCGGTATAGGGCTCTATGTTGGGCTGGATGGCGGTCACCGTCACCCGCTCTCCGGCAGGCTCCTTCCAGCTCCAGAAGAGGACGAGCGACAGGAGGACGGGAAGCGCCGCCCAGGCCGTTTCGCGCAGCCACCACACTTTTCTGCGGGATGTCAGCGCCCGGAATATCAGCAGGTTGGAGACCAGTACCCAAAGCGAACCGCCGAGAGCACCCGTAAATTCGTACCACTGTATCGCCCATGTATCATTGGCGAAGCCGTTGCCCAGCAGTAGCCATGGGAAAGAGATTTGCCCGTTGAGGTAGATGTACTCCGCCGCTATCCATCCGCATACGAGCAGGACGTTGGCGAGTGCGGGGCGGCTGCGCTTGCTCGTGTAGTGGTAGAACATGAAAACTGCGCCGAAAAGCACTACCTGTACTGCCGTGGCGGCGAAGACGCCGATGGGGGCCGCATTCCATACCCACCATATCGTGGCGACCGACCAGAGGCAGAAGGTGAGCGCCGTCCAGCCCGCCATACGCCAGAAAGACCGGCGCGAGGAGTCGTAGCTGTTGCTGATGAGAAGCAGCGGGACGAGGGCCGCGAGCAGCGGAAGTCCGCTGATGCGGAGCCACCCGACCGATAACATGATGACGCTGCTCGCGACGAGCAGCCATTTTTTCCCTGTTGTCATTTTCTGATAGAGACGGTGACCTTTCGCAGTTCCTGCCGACGGCCGCGAAAGTACCGCAAATATAGGATATATTCGATGAAAAAGAGCGGCGGAGGTCGGTGCAGGTTCGGTTTTCGGTACCCGAATCGGCTCTTTGAGCCGATTCGGAGAGGATTCGCCGGAAGGGACGGCGGGAATCGGCTGCCGGTCCGGTTTTCGGAGCGCCGGCTTCGTGGCGGGAGAGGGAGCTGTCTGTACGGAGGCTGTTTCCGGCAGCCGTGTTTGTGGAAAAAACGTTTCTCCGGCTACGTGCAGTGCTGTGACTTATCCCGGTCTGTCCGAAAGAAAGCCCCTTAGACTGTTGTTCCGAATACTTTTGCCGGTCGGAACCGTATGACGGGCAGTCCCATGTCGTTTTCACCAACCCCGTTTTGGCAAAAAGGGGCACCCGGAAGGGTGCCCCTCATGTGGCGGAATGCGGTCGGTGCCTACTCAATGGCCTCGACCGAGCTGAAATAGCTTCCCCATGCCGTTTAGTACTCTTCGACCGAAGCTGCCGGAACTTTCAGTATCACGTTGGCTTTGTTGATACGGATGAAGGCCGGATAGGTATGGCTGCCCAAGTCGTCCGTATAGGACGTCGGCATCTCCGGTACGGCCGCGGCACGGCATATCACGGTTTTCAGTGCCGGCGATTCCCAATGGAAGGCGGTGGAGGCCAGCACTTCTATCGACGCGGGCAGGTCAATCGTCTCAAGGTTGTTGTACGCGAAGGCACTGAAATCGATTCGTTTCACTTTATCCGGAATCACCAGGCTGGTAATGCCGTTATTGGAGAAGGCCCTTTGCCCGATGGCTTCCAGCGAGGAGGGCAGGGTGAGCGCGCTTATCTGGCATTGGTTGAAAGCGTCGGCTCCGATGGTCGTAACCCCCTCGGGCAGATTGATGGAGGAGAGGCTTTTCTGGTAGATGAAGCATCCTTCCGGAATTTCGGTAACGCCTGTCCCGGTGAAAGTGACCGATGTCAGGTAGCTCTTGTTTCCGTTGTCATAATAGGGATTTTCGAAAGCCCAGGCGCCTATGGAAGTAACCGAGGCGGGTACGACCATGGCTGTAATAGCGCTACCGTAGAAGCAGCTTGCGGGGATTTCGGAGACTCCGTCAGGAATCGTGAAGGTCTCTACGGCGGTGTTTTCCAGTATCCACCTTCCCAATTCGGAGACCGAAGAGGGGACGTCGAGTTTTTCAAGGGCGGTGCAGTTGGCGAAGGCCGCATCTTCAATCGTCGTAAGTCCTTCGGGTAGAATCACCTCTTTCAGGGTCGTATTGGCATCGTCATAGAAGGCCAGGGCCCTGTCCGGGAACACGGTCATCTCCGTGCCGGAGAGGTCGAGGAGTTCCAATGCGGTAAGGTTCTCGCGGATATATGCAAAGTCGGTTGCGTTCAAGGTGCCCGTGATGCGGAGGGCGGTGACCGAAGAGGCATCCGTCCCGGCGAGCCGGTCGGTAAGCTCCCCGGAAAGGTTCTCCACCTCTATCCCGTCGAAGAACTCCGAGGGTTTGAAGTGCGTCACCGTACTGCGTTCGATGACCACGCCTCCCTCCGGCGATTTGGTATAGGAGTAGCTGCGCCCGTCGGAGGTGCGTGCCCTCACGCCGACCGAAGCGTAGGTCCCGGCCGGAAGAACCACATGGAACGAGGTGGCCGAAGCGGGGTTCAGGGCGATGCCGTCGCCGCACTCGAGCCGTACGGTCGTGCTTCCGCCCTCGTCCGGTACGAACAGGGGCCCCGAGGCGTAACCGCCGAAATCGACACTCCCGCTGCCGGCGATGACCGCTCCGCCGGCCGTCACCTCGACCGAGCCGATTTTATCCTCCGCACTGCCCAGCAGTCGGATGTCGAGATAGCCGCAGGCGTTCTTGAAGGCATAGTTCGCGCCGTCGGCCGATACGGCGACCGAAATGTTGGCGTTGGGCCCGAACGAACCCTGCCGGTAGGTCTGTACGGCAGGCAGGGTGACGGGCAGGGTAAGGTCGGCCCCCAGCCGGTTGCCCGGCACCATCGGATAGTAGGCGTAGAACGTCTCGCCCGAAAGCGTGATGTCACCCTCCATGGTGAAAAGGCCCTGCGAGGCATCCGTTTCGGTAAGCGCCCGGTAGGTCAGGTTGGCGTCGGTGTTGTCGGCCGTCATGACGCCTATCACGTCGCCCTGCGACCACGCCACACGGCCGTTTTCGTCGAACGAAGAGCGGCTCACGGCTCCGTCGTGCACCTCCTCCGCAACGGCCCGTATCGCCCCTTCGCCCGGTTCCGGCTGCCGTCCCCCCGACGGAGCCTCCTTGGCACACGCCCCCAGCAGGAGCGCGGCCGACAATGCAATGGATAATCTTCTTTTCATGCCCTGTAATGTGTTGATGTCCGTCAATATTCGTAGCCTCCGTCGAGGGTTACGTCTTCGTGCGTGCCGCTCACGCTCTCCGGCGAAGAGACCGCGATGCCCTCCTCCACGACCACCGCCAGCAGCTCGGCCCGGGGCTGTTCGTAAATGCGTCTTTCCATACTGCAAGTGAATTAAAATGAACCTGTATAAATACATATGCAGGCGCTCCGGACGCAATCCTCCGGAAACCCATGCGCCTGCCCGACACAAAGGTAGGGCGGCCGATGAATTTTATCCAAAACAATAATTTATTTTTATAAATTGTAAAAAAACGTATCTTTATAAATTCATTCATGCATATCCCCATTCCCGGCTGCAGAAAGCCGGGACACACCCGCAGCTCCCGCACTCCCCGTCTACGCCCCGCACAAGAAAGTTCCCCCACAAGGGACTGTTTTATCCGCATTCTTACTACTTTTGTCAGGGAATGGATATGTGGCTGGACATATTTTTGCGGGGTATCCTCATCGGGCTGGTGGTTTCCATGTTCTCGATAGGGCCCGTCGGCGTACTCTGCATCCAGCGGACGCTGAGCAAGGGACAGCGTTCGGGCTTCTTCTCCGGGCTGGGGGCTGCGACCGCCGACACCGTCTATGCCACGGTGGCCTTTTTCGCCATCGCATTCGTGCACGGCTTCATCGAACAGAACCAGTTGCTGCTGAAAATCATCGGCGGCGCGTTCGTCGTCGTGGTCGGCCTTTATATCTTTTTCCAGAACCCCGTGGTGCAGATACGCCGCAACAGGTCCGGCAAGGTCAGCCTGTGGCGCGATTTCCTCTCCATTTTTCTCTTTACCATCGCCAATCCCGCTATCAGTCTCGTCTTCGTGGGGCTGTTCGCCATGTTCGGCATCAGCAACGATGCCGGTTACATAAACGGCGTGGCCATGCTGGTAGGGGTGCTCGCCGGGGCTGCCGGATGGTGGTTCCTGTTTACGTTCGTGCTGAACATTTACCGCAAACGCTTTCGTCCCCGATACCTGCTCTGGATGAACCGCATAGCCGGCATCCTTATCATCCTGCTGGGAGTGACGGCGATAATCTCTTCCCTATTCAATATCCATTTCGATGAACTCATCCCGAAATAGCGCACAGGACAAGAAAATCGTGATAGCCATCGACGGCTTTTCGTCGGGAGGCAAGAGCACCTTTGCACGGATGCTCGCCGCCCGGCTCGGCTACATATTCATAGATACGGGGGCCATGTACCGTGCCGTGACGCTTTACGGCATCGAACACGGAGCGATACGGAACGGTGTTCCCGACCGGGAGCGGCTCGTGGGGATGCTCGGGGAGATAGCGATTTCCTTCCGGTTCAATCCCCGCCGGCAGGCGAGCGATATCTACGTCAACGGCGAGTGCGTCGAGGAGAAGATACGCGGTATCGAGGTCAGTGCGGCCGTCAGTTCGGTCAGCAGCATTCCGGAAGTGCGCCGGAAACTCGTGGCGCTGCAACAGCGGATGGGAAAGGACAAGGGCGTCGTCATGGACGGGCGCGACATCGGTACGGTGGTCTTTCCCGATGCGGAGCTGAAACTCTTCATGACGGCCGACCCGAAGGTGCGGGCCGTGCGCCGTTACGAGGAGCTTCGGGCACGGGGAGACGACGTATCGCTGGAGGAGATAGAGCGCAATATCCGGGCCCGCGACCGGGCCGACCAGGAACGCGAGGTCAGCCCGCTGCGGATGGCTCCCGATGCGGTGGTGCTCAACAACAGCGACATGACGCTCGCCCAGCAGATGGAGTGGATAGAACCGATACTGGAAGAGAAGATACGCGGTATATGACGGAAAGCCCGCTGCGGCGGGCAGGGTTCGTGTTATGGCAGAGGGAAAAGTACATATAGAGATAGACGGCGGGTCGGGGTTCTGCTTCGGCGTGGTCAATGCCATATCGCAGGCCGAGCGGTCGCTCGCCGGGGGCGGCGGGGTGGCCTGCCTGGGCGATATCGTGCACAACCGCCTTGAAGTGCAGCGTCTGGAAGCGATGGGCCTCCGCACGGTCCGGCATGAGGAACTTGAGGGACTGGCCGGCGGACGGGTGCTCATCCGGGCCCACGGGGAACCCCCTTCCACGTATGAGAAGGCGGCCCGTCTCGGAATCGAGGTGATAGACGCTACCTGTCCCGTGGTGGCGGGGCTGCAGCGTACCGTGGCGGCGGCCTATGCCGAGATGCAGGCCTGCGGCGGCCAGGTGGTGATACTCGGTAAGCGCGGCCATGCCGAGGTGGTGGGGCTCGCCGGCCATGCCGACGGCCGGGCGGTCATCGTCGAGGGCCCCGACGACCTCGATGCGGTGGATTTCTCGCGTCCGGTCTATTTCCTCGCCCAGACTACGCAGAGTCTGGCACTTTTTCACCGGATGGCGGACATCATCCGGGAACGGACACGCTGTCCGGAGTCCGTGACGATACGCGACACCATCTGCCGGCAGGTGTCGAGCCGCGAGGCCAAACTGCGTGAGTTCGCGGGGAGATTCGATGCGGTCATCTTTGTCAGCGGGCAGAAGAGTTCGAACGGTAAGGTGCTCTACGGCGTCTGCCGGGAGGCCAATCCGAACAGTTATAGCATCGAAGACGCCGGAGAGCTGCAGTTCCGGTGGCTGGAGGGTTGCCGTTCGGTGGGAATATGCGGAGCCACTTCCACGCCCGGCTGGTTGATGCGCCGGGTCGCGGAGCGTGTCGGCGAGATGGTCGGGACGCCGGAGGAGTGATGCCGGCCGGTGCGGCGGAAGAGGGAATTTCATATAAAAACAGCATAAGACGATGAGTGCAGGACAATATATCCGCCGGGCGGCGGGTTATTTCATAAAGTTAGTAGTGCTGGTGGGACTGCTCTACCTGCTGATGTTCGTGACGGGAACGGCGCGGGTGAGCGCGGAGTTCTTCTTCCGGGAGCTGTTCACCACGCCGCGGGGCATTCTTCTCGTGGCGGCGCTGGCCGTGCTATCGGCCTTCTATCCGAAGTTCCGGTACGTCAGCCGCGAAGCGGAGGCCGACATCGTGGCCGACCGGGATGCCATCATCAATGCGTTCCATGCGGCGGGCTACGTGATGGCCGGCGAAGTTCCGGGCGAATCGATGACCTTCCGCGCCGGTTCGTTTCTCCGCAGGCTGTGGCTCACCTTCGACGACCGGGTGACGGTGAGGACCTTTGGGGGCGGCATCGTTATTGAAGGCATACGCAAGGAGGCGGTACACGCCCAGTTCAGGATAAACACATACATGCAGAACAGGAGTTATGGGAAAAGGGATTAAATACGGGTTGTGCGTACTGGCCGGTGCCGTCGTGCTGGCAGTAGCTACGGCGGCCGTTCCGCCGCCCGACGGGTTCCGGATGGGGCGCAACATGGAGGTGCTGGTCAATATGCTGCGCGACATCTCCCTTTTCTATGTGGACGACGTGGACCCCGACGAGCTCCTCTCGGATGCGGCCGCCGGCATGACGGCCGGACTCGACCCATATACCGTCTTTATCTCCGAGGAGGATATGGATACCTTCCAGCTCCTTACCACGGGCCGTTACGGCGGCGTGGGTTCCCTTATCCGCAAGAGCGGCGACGGAGTGGTTTTCGCGGAGCCCTACAAAGGCTCGCCGGCCGATAGGGCCGGTATCGTCGTGGGCGACCGGATTCTCGAAATAGACGGACAGGACGCTTCCGCCATGACGACCGAACAGGTGAGTTCGCTGATGAAGGGAGAACCGGGCACCCGACTGAAGATGAAGGTGGCCAAATTCTATACCGGCGATACGGTGCAGGTGGAGTTGAAACGGGAGATAATCAATATTCCCGGCATTCCCTACTACGGCATGTTGCCCGACAGCGTGGGGTATATTCTCAATATCGATTTTACGGACGAAGTGAGCAACGACATGCGCAACGCCATCATGTCGCTCCGGGAGCAGGGGGCCAAAGCCCTTATACTCGACTATCGGAACAACGGGGGCGGTATCGTGCAGGAGGCGGTCAAGATACTCTCCTTCTTCGTGCCGCGCGGAACCGAGGTAGTCAGCCTCCGGGGGCGCAATCCGGAGGAGAATGCGGTGTTTACCACGCAGCAGGAACCGCTCGATACGGAGATACCGCTCGTGGTGCTCGTCAATAACGGTTCGGCGTCTGCCGCCGAAATCGTGGCCGGTGCGCTGCAGGACATGGACAGGGCGGTGCTCGTCGGCCGCAGAACCTTCGGTAAGGGGCTCGTGCAGTCTACCCGGCCGCTCGGTTACAATGCTTATCTGAAGGTCACCACTGCCAAATACTACCTGCCCAGCGGCCGCTGCATACAGGCCATCGACTATGCGTCGCGGGCCGAGGACGGTACGCTCAGCCATATCCCCGATTCGCTCATCACGGAGTTCCGGACGGCGGCAGGAAGGCGTGTCTATGACGGCGGCGGGGTGATGCCCGACGTCCGGGTCCCGGCCGAGTATGTGAGCCGTTTCGCCTACGTCGTCTACGGCAAGGGGTATATCCACGATTTCGTGGACGGCTTCATGCGGCGCAACCGCGACCGGGAGATAGTCCCCGGGAGTTTCGCGCTGAGCGATGCGGACTATGCCGATTTCACGGCGTTCATGCAGGACAAGGACGTGGAGTGGGAGTCCGATACGAAGCGCCTGCTGGCCAGGTTGAAGGAGTCGGCCGAGGCGGAGCGCTACATGGACAGCATCGGCGTCTATCTGGAGGGTATCGAGGCGAACCTCGACGACGATGTCCGGGCCGGCCTGCAGCTTTATCGGCAGGAGCTTACGGAGCTTATCGAGAACGAAATTGTCCTCCGCAGCGCTTACAATGCGGGGGTCGTGGAGCATAACATGGCGAAGGACCCCGACGTGCGCGAGGCGCTTGCGGTACTGAACGACCCGGAACGTTACCGGGAAATCCTCGCCTCGAAGGATACCGACCGAAAATAGGGGCGCCGACAGGCGGCGCAGTGCGCTATGAAGGCTAAATGGAATTTCATGAATATCGACCGCACCACGCTCTCTTTCCGCAAGAAAGTGGTGCTGATATCCTTCGGTCTCGCTATCGGGTGCGTTTCGCTGTGGTTCACCTCGAGCATGGCCCGTCAGTTGCGCGAAAAGGAGAACTACGAGGTGAGGCTCTGGGCGCTTGCCATCGAACGGCTCGGACAGTTCAATGCGGACGACCCCCTGTCGGCCTACATCATGGACAGCCGGAACAACATTCCCTTCATCCGTACGACCGACAATTTCAGCGAGGTGCTCAGTTCCAACCTGATTCCCGACCGCATTCTCTACCATCCCGACCTGCTGAGCCGCAAGCTGGAACAGCTCGCGCGGGAGAATCCGCCTTTGGAAATCACGGCGTGGAACGGTTCGCGGTTCTACATATTCTACGGCAATTCGCGTCTGCAGAAAACGCTCACGGTCTTTCCGTTCGTACAGCTCGCCGTGATAGTCATCTTCATCGGTTTCGGGTTCCTCACCTTCCGCAGCTCGCAGGAGGATGAACAGAACAAAGTATGGATAGGGCTTGCCAAGGAGACGGCTCATCAGCTCGGTACGCCCATCTCGTCGCTGCTCGGCTGGATAGAGTACCTCAAGACGCAGCACATCGACCCCTCCGTCGTAGAGGAGATGAATAAGGACCTCACGCGGCTGATGAAGGTGGCCGACCGCTTCTCCAAAATAGGCTCGGAGACGGTGCTGTCGCCGGCCAACGTGAACGAGGTGGTGGGCAGCAGCGTGATGTATTTCCGCACGCGCATCCCGCGTAACGTAACCCTGAGCTACAACGGACTCGCCATCGCCCCCGTGCAGGCGATGATAAACGGTGCCCTGTTCGAGTGGGTGGTGGAAAACCTGCTGAAGAACTCCCTCGATGCGCTGCAGGGGCAGGGGGAGATAGACGTGCGCATCTCCGACGACCTTGAATGGGTCTATATCGACGTGAAGGATACGGGCAAGGGTATCCCGAAATCCAATTTCAAACGTATTTTTGAGCCCGGTTTTACGACCAAGACGCGCGGTTGGGGACTGGGGCTCTCGCTTAGCAGACGCATCATCGAGGAGTACCACAAGGGGCGTATCTATGTGGTCGATTCCGAACCCGGCCGGGGGACGACCATACGCATCGCCCTTAAAAGGCTTTACGCATGACATTCGGGGCTGCGGGGGATACGACGGTGGTGCGGACGTTTCCGTACGGCGTTCCGGAGGGAGCGGACTCTCTCGTGCGGTTGTCGTTCGGAGCGGACGATACGGTGCGGCATGTCCCGGGGCGACTTCTGCCGACGGATTCCCTTCCGGAACCGTGTTCCCCGGTACTCCCTGCGGATACCGTATCGGCAGCCGACATTTATGGACCTGTCAGTTTCGTTCCCGTTGCCGGTGCTCCGGAGCCTTGCGGCATACCCGTTACTTTCGGTGTCGGGTATCAGATGCTGACGGTACTGCTGCTGTTGCTCTATCTGCTGCTGGTCTTCCGTGCCGGTGGTCATGCGGCGCGGATGATGCGTGCCGTCTGGGGACGTGGCGGGGAGGGGAAACACCGGCATGACGGCGACATGCCCGGAGCCGAGGTGCAGGCGCTGATTCTATCCTGCGGCCTGCTGATGTGCGGCTTGGCGGCGGTAAAAATCTTTGAATTGTGGGGAGAGTGGCGGTGGCTTCCCTCCTCTCTGTGGGGCGGAGGGTGGCTCGCCGTGCCGGCGGTCATGCTGGCGCTGCTCGCCGTCATGGGGGTACAGTCGGCGGTCTTGCATGTCGTCGGGAAACTTACCTTCAGCACGGAATTCATCCGGATGCTTTGCGCCAAGCGTCTCTCGTTGTTCGCTTCCATGACCGTGACGGGAACGCCTGCGGTGTTGCTTGCGGCTCTCTCCGGCGGTGTGTGGGCCGATGTAGCGGCCGGCTTGTTTGTGACCGTAACCGTCGCTCACTTAGCGCTCTATGCCGGACGCTCCTTTTTGTGGTTTATCGACCGAAAAGTTTCGATTTTGCTTTGGATTTTGTACCTTTGCGCCGTCGAAGCGATGCCGTTCGGCATATTTGCGGTCGGCCTGTCCAGGAGCTGGCCGGTATAGACGCAGTAGAACTTAAACAGGTTTGAGAGTTGAAGGTCAGGAACATATTGATTTCGCAGCCGGCGCCTGCCGTCATTGAAAAATCTCCGTTTTACGAAATTATCCAGAAATACAACGCCAAGATAGACTACCGGCCCTTTATCAAAGTCGTCGGTGTCAGCCTCAAGGAGTTCCGCAGCCAGCGGGTAGAGATACTCGAACACACTGCCGTGGTATTCACGAATCGCACTACCGTAGACAGTTTTTTCCGGATATGCGAGGAGGCGCGCATTACCGTGCCCGAAACCATGAAGTATTTCTGCAATACCGAGGCGATAGCCCTCTATCTCCAGAAATATATCGTCTACCGCAAGCGCAAGATATTCTTTGCGGACGGTAAGTTCGACACCTTCATGGAGTTGATTCTGAAACATAAGGAGGAGAAGTTTCTCGTATCGCTCACCGAACCGAACAACGGCGAGGTACCCGATACGATGGAGAAACTGAAACTCAATTTGTCGAAAGTGGTGTTGGCCAAGACCGTGGCAGCCGACCTCGAGGGGATAGAGCCTTCGCAGTATGACCTGATGGTATTTTACAGCCCGTCGGAGATTTCCACCCTCGTTTCCGCCTTCGGAGTCGAAAGTATTCCCACGGTGGCTACGTTCGGAACGAGTACCGCTTCCGCCGCCGCGAATGCGGGCCTGCGGATAGGAACCCTTGCTCCTTCTCCCGAGGCGCCTTCGATGGCCAAGGCGATAGATATCTACATAGGCAAGATAAACAGCGGCCAGGAGCTTTCGCCGGTGGTGGTGAACGGCAGCGGCAAGGCGGCCGAGTTCCTGAAAGCGCAGGAGGTGAAGCCGGGACGCAAGGCACGCCCGCGCAAGCCGGAACAGGCACCTGCCGACAAGAAGGCGAAACAGGCATAATACGGCCGGGAACCGGAGACAGGGAGACCGTTCGGTAAAAGCGTATGGCGCTTTGCCGGGCGGTCTCTTTTTTGTAATTTTGCATACATTCCCGATGGCGGTGCGTGCCGGAGAATATCGGCGTACGGATGTTGGTTTAGCGACGGATTGACATGGCGGAGAACGGACTGTCGCGGGCCGAACGGCTTCGCGGCGACAAATCCATAGGAGAGCTTTTCAGGGAGGGACGGAGCGGTTTCGTTTTCCCGTTCCGGTATTACTATCTCTGCGTCCCTGCCGAAGCGGGAGTACCCGCAGGTTCCATGCTCGTGTCCGTTCCCAAGAAGCTGTTCCGCCGGGCCGTGAAGCGCAACCTGCTGAAGAGGCGGACGCGCGAGGCATTCCGGTTGGAGAAACACGGCGCAGTCCGTTGTATGGCCCGGGAGGAGTGCCTCCGTATTGCGCTGGTCTACGCTGCGAAGGAGGAAGTCGGAACGGTACGGCTGCGCGGGAGCGTCCGGCGGATTTTTGCGGAGATTGCGGCTGCGCGGGAGCGTTCGGCCGGGCAGACCGGAGGAGGGGAGCAACGATGAAGCCCGCTGAGATAGCGAAAAGAGTGGTCGCTTTTCCTTTCATTCTGTTGGTGAAGTTCTACCAGCTTTGCATTTCACCCTTTACCATGCCTTCGTGCCGTTACACGCCGACCTGTTCCGAATACGCCCTGCAGGCCATCCGGAAATACGGCCCCCTGAAGGGTGGCTGGCTCGCCCTCAAACGCATCGCCCGGTGCCATCCCTGGGGCGGGCACGGGTACGACCCCGTCCCCTGACGTTTCCCTTTTGTATTTGTTGCCGGCGAGTCATTCGCTGTTTGGTTCCTACCGTTTTATTTTATAAATTTATAACGTTATTTGTCATCTGCCTAAAACTATGTGCTATGAAAACGCTGTGTTCGTTTGCAGGATTGTGGCTTCTTCTTGTATTTGCGGCGGGCTGCGAGAGGCGGCCGGTCGAGGAGCCGCCCGTGATAGGGGATAAGGGATATACGCTCGAATGTACTTATTTCAATGAGTGTTCCGTCCCGATAAAGTTCGACTTTATGTATGGGGAGGTCGCCGATATCCCCGTAGGCGGGAAATACACCCGTAATAGCGTGGGACTGGGGTGTTTCCCGGGCCATCCTTTCAAGCCTTACAGGTGGTTCAAGTTGTATTGCGGAGATTATCGTGTCGATGTCATCGACCGGCCGGAACTGGAGCTGTTCGACCTGACGAATTACGACCTCGTGCGGGAGGAGGAGTGTTACCGTAGGTACGAATATACCTTTACGGACGAATATTTCGAGAAGAATGGGTACGAGCTGCCGCGGCAGGGGACCGATTGAAGGCGGTGCCGGTTCCCGAAAATCGCGTGGCGGGATGCCGAAAGGGGGGAGACGGTTGCCCGTTGTCGGAAAAAATCGTAACTTTACGGGGAATGGCTGAAAAAAGAATGACATTTAAAAGATAATCACCATGTTCTCGAAAGAAACCTACATCAAGCGGCGCGAGCTGCTGCGCGAAAGGGTATCGCGCGGGGGACTCATTCTGTTGCCCGGCAACAGCGAGGCTCCGAGGAACTATCCCGACAACGGCTACCATTTCCGTCAGGACAGCAATTTCCTCTACTTCTACGGTCTCAAACTGCCCGACCTGGTCGGCCTGCTCGACATTGATGCGGGCGAGGACTGGCTCTTCGGCGACGACCTGTCGATGGACGACATCATCTGGACGGGACCGCAGCCGACCGTAAGCGAACTGGGTGCTCGATGCGGCATTTCGCATACCGCCCCGCTGGCCGTGTTGCAGGAGAAGCTGACGCTCGCGATAAGGAAAGGGCGTCCGGTGCACTTCCTGCCGCCCTACCGTGCCGACAACAAACTGAAGCTGAGCCGCTGGCTCGGCATCTGCCCGGAGGCGATAGCGGACCGCATTTCGATAGAGCTTGCCATTGCCATCGTATCGCTGCGCGACAAGAAGTCGGACGAGGAGATACGCGAAATCGAGGATGCCTGCGAAATCGGATATCGTATGCACACGACGGCCATGAAGATGTGCCGTCCCGGTGCACGTGAGCGCGACATCGCGGGGGCAATCGAGGGCATCGCGCTCGAAATGGGCGAAGGCGTGTCGTTCCACTCCATCGTCACGCAGCACGGCGAGACGCTCCATAACCACGGCCACGACGGTATTCTCGAATCGGGTCGCATGCTGCTGGTGGATGCGGGGGCCGAGAACCTGATGAACTATTGCAGCGACTTTACCCGTAGCTATCCGGTAAACGGCCGGTTCACCCCCATGCAGCGCGATATTTATGAAATCGTACTCGCCGCGAATGCCCATGCGTTCGAGATGGCCAAACCGGGTCTGCTTTACAAGGAGGTGCACCTGGCCTGCGTGAAAGTCATCCTCGAGGGACTCAAGTCGCTCGGGCTCGTCCGGGGCAACATGGACGATGCGGTGGCCAACGGGGTACATGCGCTCTTCATGCCCCACGGACTGGGGCACCTGATGGGGCTCGACGTGCACGACATGGAGGATATCGGGGAGAAATATGTGGGATACGACCTCGAGACGGAGCGCAGCACGCAGCTCGGCGTAAGCAACCTGCGGATGGCCCGGCGCCTGCAGGTGGGGATGGTGATGACCGACGAACCCGGTATCTACTTCATCCCGGCCTACATTGCCAAGTGGAAGGCCGAAGGTACGAACCGGGAGTTCGTCAATTTCGACAAACTCGAACCGTACATGAATTTCGGCGGAATACGTATCGAGGACGACCTGCTCATTACCGAAACGGGCAACCGCATCCTCGGCAAGCGCCGCATTCCGGTTACCGTACAGGAAATCGAGGAGTTCATGGTCGGCGACCGATAGGCCTTCCGGTCGGAAAACGCACAAAGCAGGGGAACGGATTGCCGTTCCCCTGCTTTCGTATGCCTCTGTTTTGTCTTGCTGTCCGCATTGCGAAACGTCCCGGATACGGCGGTTGCAAAATCCGTGACTATCGTGCGGCAAGTGCGGGATGATACCGCAGGGGAACCGGAACGATAGGAGCGATGCGTTGCAGAGGCGACGGGAGGCGGTTCGTCCGGCTTTTTTCCCGTTGTCGGCGGTATTCGTGCCGAAAAGGGGTATCAGGGTGCTATTCCCGTAATCCGGAAATACAGTTCCCTGCCGTCGAGGGTGCACTGCGCCGCGATGTCGCAGTCGAAAGCCGGGCGCTGTTCGGGCGGGGCGGAAGCGTCGTATTCGGTGCGGATAAAGCCGTCGCCGGCTATGCCGAGACGGGAATATTTTTCGGCTCCGTCGACAGAGAGCGAGGCCCGGGAAGAATATACGTATAGCCTCACATCGTAATCGTCGCCGCCGACTTCGAAACTACCCGTGTCGAATACGTACTTCCGGCCGTTCCGGACGGCCTCGCACAGTAGCGTTACGGCATTCATCATGCCGTTGGAGTCGTCCCGTACCGTTATGCGTCCGTCGGAAATCTCTAACGGGCTGCCGTCGAGGGTGACCTCCCATGCGGTGATGCGGTAACCGTCGATCAGGTCAATCATTCCGGTGCATCCCGGTATCGGGGGGGCAAGTATGTGCCTCTTTGTTGCATCCGTATGCCGCTCCCAGCACCGCCGCATATATCATTATCCGATGCAGTAGATGTAGGTTCATCATGGTGATAGCGATGATTGTATGTTATGCAAGATAACGAAAATTCCGGTAAGATGGCGTGAAGCGTCCGGTTTCTGTCGCACGGGTGGGATGCCGACGATATGCGGAACGGCTGCCGCCATGTGAAAAAACGGCACCGGACAATGGGCCGGTGCCGTTCGTTCAGTCGGGAAAAGCATTACGCTTCACCCATGTTGAAGCCCTTGATGCCCTCTTTCGAACCGCCCTGCGGGATGTTGATGCGGCCTACGTTGGCCTCGTAGCGGGCGATGTTCTCCTGCAGGGAGAGCAGCAGCCGCTTGGCGTGTTCCGGGGCGAGGATAATCCGGCTTTTCACTTTGGCTTTCGGTACGCCCGGCAGCACGGCTGCAAAGTCGAGAACGAATTCCGAAGTGGAGTGGGAGATTATTGCGAGATTGGCGTAAGTGCCCTGTGCGACCGCCTCTTCGAGTTCGACGTCGATTTGATGTTTTTCGTTTGCCATAATTCAGTAGTTTTTAAAATAGGTCGTTTTCGGGGCAGCTCCGTGTCCCGCATTTATACAAAGGTAACGTTATCGGCGTATTCCGATTGTCCGGTACTGGATAAGTTATCGCACTTTTATCAACAAAACGGTTGCCGGACGGCGGTGCGGGGCGCAGACCGACCGGCTGACGGCGGCAATCGGCCGTCCCGTTCCCCGGCCGTTTCGGGCCCGCGGAGGATACTTCAATCGAGATAGAATTCCCGGAGCTTCCCGATGTCCGCACCGAGCTCCTCGCGCAGGTAGGTCTCGACGGAGCCGTAGGCCGTCCTGATGCTGTCGATACCGGCGGAGAGGTAGTTCGGTTTTACTTCGAGCATTCCTTTCAGTTGCGGGAAACGTTCGGCATACCGGCTGTATTTTCCGGCGAGGTAACCGTTGGAGGCGAGGTAATCCTCCATGACGGTCTGTTCGGGTACGCCCAGTGCATACAGTATCAATGCTGCACCCATGCCCGTTCGGTCCTTGCCTGCCGAACAGTGGAACAGGATGGCTGCATCGTCCGTCTCCTGGAGCAGTCGGAAAAGTTCGCGGTATCGTTCCCGGCCTTCGTCGGAGGTTGCGAAATAGACGTTCATCCATTCCATTTTCGCCTCCACCTCTTCCGGTGTCATGGCGATGTATGATTGGAGGTCGTCGAGGCTGCCGGGAGTGATGGGCAGGCCGACGTATGTCATTCCCTGTGGGGACAGTTTGTCGGGCATTGCCCTGACTTCCTGCGGCGAACGGAAATCCGCGACGGTCTTCACCGGTATGGATGCCAGGTAGACGAGGTCTTCGTCGGTCAGGCTGTGCAGGTCGTCGGAGCGGATAATCCTGCCCCATTTGACATGCCGTCCGTCCGAGGTGCGGTATCCTCCGAGGTCGCGCATGTTGAATCCGCCGGACATCGGCAACTGCCGTTCGGCGAGTATCGCCCGGTTGCCGCCCGTTACGAATTGGAAATAACTGCGTGTGCCGGCCGGTACGGGGAGGGTGTAACTGCCTGCACCGCTACCCGTCAGGATGGGGGCGGAAAGGTCTATTGTCTCCGGGGCGGCGCCGGCATAGAGTTCCCACTTTCCGGGCAGCGTTACGGTCAGTACGGCTGTTTTCTCCTCCCTGTCGCGGGAGACGGTTACTTTACCGGAGAGGTCTTCGCCTGCATATCCGGGGGTATCGGACCGTTTCCCGCAGGAAACGGCAGCGGAGAGCAGTATGGCCGCTGTCAGGGTGGATTTGTTCATAATCGAATAAGGCTTCGGCCGACGGGATGCGGTTCGCTTCCTGTCGGGAGTGTGCATGCACGACGGAATCTCCGCCGGAACGGGCGGGGTGGCGTCGGTGCATGCGTCTTGTCGTTGGAGAGGGTATCCAAAATTGTGCCATGCGATGGAAAAGGGCCGGAAGGCGGCGATGCTTCGTACCGCGGTATCGTTGCCCCTCTCCGTCGTCTCCGGAATGCGGTGCGGAAGGAATCGCTGTAAAAGAGGGTTATTCCCGGTTGCGCGAATCCATCCAGATGGTGACGGGGCCGTCATTGATGAGTTCCACCTGCATGTCGGCCCCGAAGACGCCCGTAGCGACCGGTCGGCCGAGGAGCTCCGCGAGCCGCTCCGTAAAGATGCGGTAGAGCGGCAGGGCCGTCGCTTCGCCCGCCGCGCGGATGTACGAAGGGCGATTGCCCTTCTTCGTGGAGGCCATCAGCGTGAATTGGCTGACGGCCAGGACTTCGCCTCCGACCTGCCGAATGTCGAGATTCATCACCCCCTCCGCGTCGTCGAAGATACGGAGTCCGGCACACTTGCGTACCAGCCATTCGATGTCCTCTACGGTATCTTCATCCGCTATGCCCACCAGAATGAGCATGCCGGCGCCTATCCGCGAAACGAGTTCATTCCTGACGGAGACTGAGGCCCGTCGTACCCGTTGAATCAATATCCTCATGGTAATTTCTGTCGTCTTGTAATGGTCGGGGTACCGTGCCGCTATCGTCAGTGCGCTTCGAGCCAGTTTTCTCCGACGCCGCACTCCACGACCAGTTCTACCCGAAGCCGTGCGGCGTGTTCCATGGCCTCCCGGACAAGGGCCGTGACCTCCTCCTGTTCCTCGCGGAGCATGTCGATGACCAGTTCGTCGTGTACCTGGAGGATGACTTTGGAACGGATGCCTCGGGCGGCGAATTCACGGTGGATGCGGTTCATGGCGATTTTGATGATGTCGGCGGCGCTGCCCTGTATGGGGGCGTTGATGGCGTTTCGCTCGGCCAGGGAGCGTACCACCGAGTTGGCCGAACGGATGTCGGGCAGGTATCGGCGGCGGCCGAAGATGGTTTCTACGTATCCCGTCTCCCGCGCCTGGGCCACCACGCGTTCCATGTACTCCTTTACCTTCGGGTATGCGGTGAAATAGCCGTCGATGATGCGTTTCGCCTCTTCCATGGTGATGTTGCCCATTCGCTGCTTGAGGCCGAATGCCGAAATGCCGTAGATGATGCCGAAGTTGGCCGTCTTGGCCTTGCGCCGGTGTTCGGGCGTCACCTCTGCGAGCGGGATGCCGAACAGGCGTGCCGCGGTGGCCCGGTGGATATCCTCACCATGGCGGAAGGCCTCTATCAGCGCTTCGTCGCCGCTCAGATGCGCCATGAGGCGTAGCTCCACCTGAGAGTAGTCGGCCGAGAGCAGCAGGTGGTCGCTGTCCGACGGGACGAATGCCCGCCGTATCTGGCGCCCCTGTTCGGTGCGTATCGGGATGTTCTGCAGGTTGGGGTTCGTTGAGGAGAGCCGGCCGGTGGCCGTAACGGCCTGATTGAAGGAGGTGTGCACCCGTCCCGTAACGGGATTCACGAGTTGCGGCAGTGCCTCGATGTAGGTCGAGAGCAACTTTTTGAGTCCCCGGTACTCCAGTATCATGTTCACCACCGGATGGCGGTCGGCGAGCGAGGCAAGGTACTCTTCGTCGGTGCTGTACTGTTTGGTTTTGGTACGTTTCGGTTTCGGGTCGATGCGCATCTTCTCGAAGAGTACCGTGCCGAGTTGACGCGAGGAGTTCACGTTCAGGTCGGGCGTTCCGGCGAGCTCTCGGATGCGCCCTTCGAGGGCGTCCATCTCCACCGTCAGTTCGCGGCCGTATTCGGCCAGACGGGCGGTGTCTATCTTGACGCCGGTCAGCTCGATGTCGGCAAGCACGTCGATGAGCGGTTCCTCTATTTCGCGGTAGAGCTTTTCGAACCCGGTGCCCGCAATCTGGGGCCATAGAAGGTTTTTCAGCCGCAACGTCACGTCGGCATCCTCCGCACCGTACTCCGCGATGGCTTCGAGCGGTACCCGGTCCATGGTAAGCTGTCGGCTCCCGCGTCCGATGAGGGACTCTATCTCAATGGGCGAATAGTTGAGGTAGAAACGGGCCAGGTGGTTCATGCCGTGGCGAGACTCCGGGTCGAGCAGGTAGTGGAGTATCATGGTGTCGTACTTGAAGCCGGCTACCCGGATGCCCGCCGCGGCGAGCGCCATGATGTCGAACTTGATGTTCTGCCCGATTTTGGCTATTGAAGGTTCTTCGAGAAGCGGCCTGAGCGTGGCGAGGAAACCTTCCCGGTCGCCTTCCGATATGGGAACGTAGCAGGCTTCTCCCTCCGAGGCGCTGAACGAAATGCCAACGATGCGGCTGGTGTGGCAGTCGAAACCGGAAGTCTCCACGTCGAAGCAGAACTCCTTTTCCGTTCCCAGCCGGGCCACCAGGTCAGCCAGTTGCTGCGGCGTGGTGACGGTATGGTATTCGTGCGGCGTGTCGGATACCGTATGGTAGCCTGCCGAGAGATTTTCGAGGAGGGCCGTCTCCTGTGCGGATTGGGAAGGAGAGCCCGCCGTGGCCACCGGATTGCCGAACAGGTCGCGCTGTACGGGGAGGTCGGTACCCTGCGGCGCAGAGTCCGTTCCGTCCTCTTTCGTCGGGGCGCTGCAGGGAGCCGTCCCTTTCACTGCCTTGGTGAAAGGCGTGGTACGCGTCCCCTCCATCTCGCGCAGGAACATCCCGAAATCCAGCTCCTTGTAGACATCCCGCAACGCGTCGCAGTCGGGGTCTTCCATGACGAGTTCTTCCGGGACAAATGCGATGGGTACGTCCGTTTCGATTGTGGCGAGCCGCTTGGAAAGCAGCAGTTGTTCCCGACCGGCCAGGATGTTTTCCTTCTGTTTCCCCTTGAGGACATCGGTATGCGCCAGGATGTTTTCCACCGTGCCGAATTCGTTTACCAGCTTCACGGCACTCTTCTCCCCGATGCCGGGGACACCCGGAATGTTGTCTGCCGCATCGCCCCAGAGTGCCAGGATGTCGATGACCAGCCGCGGGTCGTCGATGCCGTACTGCTCGCGGAGCTGCTCGCAGCCGACGATCTCCACGCCTTCGCCGTTGCGGCGCTGTTTGTAGATGTAGACGTGGCGGTCGATGAGCTGTCCGAAATCCTTGTCGGGCGTCACCATGTAGACCTCGAAACCCTCTCCGGCGGCTTTGCGGGCGAGCGTGCCGATCACGTCGTCGGCTTCGTAGCCGGGGACCTCGAGGCAGGGAATGCGCATCGCTTCAAGGATGCGTTTGATGTAAGGAACGGCCGTCACGATGTCTTCCGGCGTTTCGTTTCGGTTAGCCTTGTACTGCGGATAGAGTTCGTTGCGGAAGGTTCCTCCCTTGGGGTCGAAGGCGACGCCCATGTAACGAGGCGCCTCCTTCATCAGGATGTCCCGCAGAAACTTGGTGAAGCCGAATACCGCCGAGGTGTTGATGCCCTGCCGGTTGCGCATGGGTCGCCCCATGAAGGCGTAATAAGACCTGTATATCAGGGCGTATGCGTCGAGTAGGTATAATCTTTCCATTGCCGGATGTCATTTCGGTTGTGTTTGTGGAGAGGGCTGCGGAGTGGCCGCAGCGGTGTTGCGGCGGCTGTCAGGCGTTGTCCGAGGCGAACCATTCCGCATAGGAGGTGGCCGTTTCGTGCAGGCGCAGGGAGAAGAGTTCCACTCCCCGGGGAAGCTCTGCCGCGATGGTCTCCGCGAAACGCGTGACGAGGTTTTCGCACGTAGGCTGGAACTCCACCGCCTGCAGCTTGCCGAACCGTGCGGCGAGCGTTCTTATCAGTTCGCCGTTGTCTGCGGTACGTCTTACCACCAGGCTGTGGTCGTAGACGTCCACGATGCGGCCCCCCACGATGCGCTTGAGTACGCCGAAGTCTATCACCATGCCGTATTTCGGATTCTGCGGGTCGCTGCACGGCGTTCCCGCCACGGTGACGAAGAGACGGTACGAGTGGCCGTGTATCTCGCTGCACGGGCCGTCGTAACCTTCCAGCATGTGTGCCATCTCGAAGGAAAACTCCTTCGTTACCCGGATGCGGCTCATGGTGTTATTCGAGGTATTTGACATCTATCTGGCGGCTGAACGACTGCACGAGCGAGATGAATGTTTCGGTCTTGAGCACGCCGTCGATGGTGAGTATCTTTTCGAAAAGTATCTGCATCAGGTGTTCGTTGTTCAGGCAGTACACCTTGAGCATCATGTTGTATTCACCCGTGATGAAGTGGCACTCCACCACTTCGGGGATTTGTTTCAGCGTCTCCACCGTATTTTCGTACCGCGAGGGGTCGGAGACGCGGATGCCGATGAGCGCACATACGTCGAATCCGAGCTTTTTCGGGTCCACTTCCAGACGCGAGCCGAGGATGACGCCCATTTCGTCGAGCTTCTTCACCCGCTGGTGGATGGCCGCCCCCGATATGCCGCATTCGCGGGCGATTTCGAGGAAAGGCATCCGCGCATTCCGGATGAGGTGCTGCAATATCTTGCGGTCTATCGCGTCGATTGATGCTTTTGACATGGTCTTGTTGTTTAGGGTAATGGTATTTTAAGAGGGGAATGTGCAAAATGTCCGCCAAGCGGGGTGTCCGTGTTGAAAAATCATTCCCGCCCTGAGAGTGCGGGGCGGGAATGACCGTTGTCTTCGTTGTCCGCCCGGGCCTATTTAAGCACTCCGAGCTCCTTGCCGATTTTGGTGAAGGCTTCGACGCACTTGTCGAGATGGGCCCTCGTATGTCCGGCGGAAACCTGTACCCGGATACGTGCCTGTCCCTTCGGAACGACCGGGTAGTAGAAGCCCGTCACGTAGATGCCCTCGTCGAGGAGTTTTTTCGCGAAGACCTGCGACAGGGGGGCGTCGTAGAGCATCACGGCGCAGATGGCCGATTGCGTGGGTTTGATGTCGAACCCGGCGGCGAGCATCTTGTTGCGGAAATATTCCACGTTCTCCACGAGCCTGTCGTGCAGTTCGTCCGACTCCTTGAGCATCCGGAAGACTTCGAGGCTGGCGCCTACCACTGCGGGCGGTACCGAGTTCGAGAAGAGGTAGGGACGCGAACGCTGGCGCAGCAGTTCGATGATTTCCTTGCGGCCGGTGGTGAAACCGCCGATAGCGCCGCCGAATGCCTTGCCGAGCGTACCGGTGATGATGTCCACCTGGCCGCGTATGTTGTAGAGCTCCGTCACGCCGCGGCCGGTCTTGCCCACGACGCCTGCCGAGTGGCATTCGTCCACCATTACGAGCGCGTCGTACTTGTTGGCCAGTTCCGTAATCTTGTCCATCGGGGCTACGTTGCCGTCCATGGAGAATACGCCGTCCGTCACGATGATGCGGAAACGCTGTGCCTGGGCGAGCTTGAGTTGTTTTTCAAGGTCTTCCATGTCTGCGTTGGCATAACGATAACGTACTGCTTTGCAGAGCCTTACGCCGTCGATGATGGATGCGTGGTTGAGCGAGTCGGAGATGATGGCATCCTGGTCCGTGAAGAGCGGTTCGAATACGCCTCCGTTCGCATCGAAGCATGCGGCGTAGAGGATGGTGTCCTCCGTACCGAAATACTCCGCAATGGCGGCTTCGAGCTCCTTGTGGATGTCCTGCGTACCGCAGATGAAGCGTACGGAGGACATGCCGTAACCGCGTGCATCCATCTCCTTCTTGGCTGCCTCCACGAGCCTCGGGTTGTCGGAGAGACCCAGGTAGTTGTTGGCGCAGAAGTTGAGTACCTTCTTGCCGCCCACCTCGATTTCCGCCCGCTGGGGCGAGGCGATTATCCTTTCTTCCTTGTAGAGGCCAGCCTCCCTGATGTCTGCAAGTTCTTTTTGCAGAAACTCTTTCATTTTTCCGTACATGATATTCGTTAGTTTGGATATTGCTCTTGAAGTCTTACAGTCTGTTAGCAAAAGTAGCGTTTATGTATTAAATCTCCAATAAATCATCGTAAAAATATATGGATTTTCATGGGAGGACCTTTCTGCGGCCTTTGCAGAGGGGGAGGGGGTAACAGACCGTAAGCCGGCGGAGGCGCATGGGGGCGGAGGAGGTGCCGTAATCGGGGTGTCCGTTCCCGTTGTAAATCCAAAACAGTTTCTAACTTTGCGGTACGGTTTTCGCCGGAAACCGTCTGATAATTTTCCGGGACCAAAACTTCACAGTTATGAATACGATTGACAATTACGATTTCAGGGGCAAGCGGGCCATCATCCGGGTGGATTTCAATGTGCCTCTCGACGACCAGGGGAACGTGACGGACGAGACGCGCATCCGGGCGGCCATCCCCACCATCCTCAAGGTGCTCGACGGCGGGGGGGCGGTCATCCTCATGTCGCACCTCGGGCGTCCGAAGAAGAACAACGACGAAAAATATTCGCTGCGCCATATCATCCCCACCATCGAGAGGCTGCTGGGCCGGCCGGTGATTTTCGCCGGCGATTCGATGGGGGAGAAGGCGGCCGAACTCGCCCGCGGACTCAAACCGGGCGAGGTACTGCTGCTCGAAAATTTGCGTTTCTATGCCGAGGAGGAGGGCAAGCCGCGCGGTCTGGCCGACGATGCCACCGATGAACAGAAGGCCGAAGCCAAGAAGGCGGTCAAGGCGAGCCAGAAGGAGTTCGTGAAACGGCTGGCATCGTATGCCGACGTCTATATCAACGATGCGTTCGGTACGGCCCACCGTGCCCACGCCTCTACGGCTCTCATTGCGGACTACTTCCCGAACGACAAGATGTTCGGTTACGTCATGGAGAACGAGCTCAAGGCGATAGACAAGGTGCTCGAGTCGCCCCGGCGTCCTTTCCTCGCCATTTTGGGAGGGTCGAAGGTATCCACCAAGATAACCATCATCGAGCGGCTCATGGAGCGGGTGGACAGGCTGATTCTCGGAGGGGGCATGACCTATACCTTCATGGCGGCCCAGGGAGGCCGGGTCGGCAAGTCCATCTGCGAACCCGACCAGTTTGCCACGGCACTCGCGATACTTGCCAAGGCGAAGGAACGGGGAGTGGAGATAGTCCTTGCGCCGGACGCTTTGGTCGCCGACGATTTCAGTGAGAATGCCCATACGCGGCAGGCCCCCTCGAACGATATTCCCGACGGATGGGAAGGGGTCGATATAGGCGACCGGGCCAAGGAGCTGTTCCGGGAGAAGATACTGTCTGCCAAGACCATCCTCTGGAACGGTCCGGTGGGCGTGTTCGAGATAGACAAGTTCGCTACGGGTACGAAAGCTGTAGCCGAAGCGGTCGTGGAGGCTACCGCGCAGGGGGCCTATTCTCTGATAGGCGGCGGCGACTCGGTGGCTGCCATCAATAAGTTCGGTCTTGCCGACAAGGTGAGCTACGTATCGACCGGCGGCGGAGCTCTCCTTGAATACATGGAGGGAGCGGAACTTCCCGGTGTGGCCGCGATACGCAAATAATCCGGCCCTCTATAATAATTATGGTATAAATAGGAAGGAGGCCATGCGGCGACAACGCCGCATGGCCTCCCTTTTTTGCAGGATGATGAAACCGGCGGCGGTTCGGTACGACCGGTTTCGCGAAAAAAGAGAGGGCCGCTCCGTCGGAGCGGCCCTCTTCTGCGGTATCGGAGAGTTCCCTATTTGGCCGGTATTTCGATTGTCGTCTGGAGACTTTTGGAGAGCATGAGCTCCTGATATTTGGCTATTTTGTCTTTGCCGACCGTCTGTTTGCTGACGTTCAGACCGCCGTAGGTACGGCCGTCGCTCGTCTCGTAGGAGATGGCATGTCCGAAGCCTAACTCGTACTGTTCTTTCTCTTCGTAGCTTTCACGCGCCGTGAGGGTTATTTCCATTTTGGCGGTGTAGGGAAGTGCGAGGCCGGTGAGTTCCTTCGACCACGGCAGGGAGCTAATTTTTTCGGTTGCCGTTTTGCCTGCCGCGTCCGTATATGTCACCTCGGCGTCGAAAATGAGCAAGAAATCGGCGCCCCCGCCTATGGCATAAGCGACGTCGACGGTGTTTTCGGTCGGTGTAACGGGGCCCGTATCGGGGCCCGACTGGTTGCCGCCCTCTTTGTCGCAGGCGGTGAAGGCCATCGCTGCGCAGAGTACGAGGGCCAGGGAGAATCGTTTTACTGACATGACTGTAATGTTTTAGTGTTTGTCCGGTTTCTTCGGCGGTACCGCGCGGCACGGCCGTTCGTGCGTCCGCTCCGTACCGGTGCAAAGATAAGATTTCCGTAACATTCGTGTCGCCTGCTGCGCATAAAAAACGAAAGAATGATGCATTGGGGCGGAGAGTCGGGTATGTCGTTGAAGCGCATCGTTCGGTACGGATGTTCGTTTCGGTTGAAAATTGTGATGCTATGTGGTAAAATGATACGAAAAACAGAAAGATGTCCGTTTTATAAATAGGTTGCATATGTAATATATTTTGAATATTTTAGCACTCGCTTTTAGATGCGTAACCAAACTTTCATTAATTGCAGTTATTCTATGAAGAAATTTTTGTTTATACCTGCACTGTGCCTGCTGTTTGCATCGTGCGGAGGGGACAAGGGGCCTGACGGGGGCGGTGTACCGTCGCTGAAGGTGGAGCCCTCGTCGCTGGATTTCGCGGCTGTTTCGGCTCCGTCGCAGAGCGTGACGGTTACGGCCGTGAACGTTGAGTGGGAAGTGCGTGTATCGGATACGGCTTCGGCCTGGCTGAAGGCGGAGAAGACGGACGGTACGACCGTGACGGTTTCGGTAACCGACAACGGTACCCCGGAGCAGCGTACCGGTTCCTTTACCGTCGTTCCGACGAACAACGAGGATGTGAAGGCCAAGAGTGTTACGGTCGTTCAGACGGGGAGCGACGTGGAGTATAAGTTTTCGGTCGAACCTGCATCCCTGACGTTCGAAGCGGAAGGAGCGGCAGCCCAGACGGTCACGATTACGGCCGAAGGAGGTCTGACGTGGGAGGCCGAGGTCGAGGGGGATGCGGCCTCGTGGATAACGGTCACTCCCGGCGAAGGGACGCTTGAGGTGAAGGTTTCCGACAATCCGGAGACGGCGGAGCGTTCGGGGAACATAGTGATTACGCCGAGTGCTGAGTC